>NZ_JAXGGH010000002.1:0-716394 GCF_034105425.1 Xanthomonas sp. LF06-19
TGCCAGCGTGATCGGCTGAGGTAGCCCAGCGGCCACCTCAGCCTCCCAACCACCACGATCAGGCGCCGCTCTGGTGCCGTTGCGACAGATGCTACCCCTGGCTCAAGGTCGTGGCAGGTTGTTCGAGGTGCCCTGAAGTCCCTCCCACATCCTCATGCTCACCGGCGCGGCAGGGGCCGGTGGCCGACTGGCAGCAGCGGATGCCCGGTCGCGGCTGAAGCCGCTCCTGCGACGATAGTCCCAGCTTACTGCGCGTCGGGCTGGTGTTCCGGGCGCGCCGCGTCGAATGCCGGCAGCGCCAGGCAGGCGCGCTCGATCCGCTCCAGGGTCGGGTAGGCCTGCAGATCCACGCCGAAGCGGCGCGCGTTGTAGAGCTGCGGCACCAGGCAGCAGTCGGCCAGGCCCGGCTGCTCGCCGTGGCAGAAGCGTCCGGTGTCGGGCGACTCGGCCAGCAACTGCTCCAGCGCATCGAAGCCGGTCTGCATCCAGTGCCGCATCCACTCTTCGCGCTCGGGTTGCGGCACGTTCCAGGCGCTCTCGAAGAACTGCGTCACGCGCAGGTTGTTGAGCGGGTGGATGTCGCAGGCGATCAGTTGCGCCAGGCCGCGCACGCGGGCGCGATCGATCGGCGCGTCCGGCAGCAGCGGCGGCTCCGGCCAGCGCTCGTCCAGGTACTCCAGGATCGCCAGCGATTGGCGGATCGGCTGGCCCTCGTGGCACAGGGTCGGCACCAGTTCCTGCGGGTTCAACCGCGCATATTCCGGCGAGTGCTGCTGTCCACCGTCGCGCACCAGGTGCACCGGCAGCGACTGGTAGGCCAGACGCTTGAGCTCCAGCCCGATGCGCACCCGGTACGCGGCGCTGGAGCGCCAGTAGGTGTAGAGCTGCAGTGCCTCGTCCATGCCCGCCTCCGTCTGCGCAATCGACAACGATACCGGTGGACACCCGGGCTGCGGCGCCGCCGGTCGCCCCGGCACCGCCGCCGGCCGGGTCAGGGCAGCGGCGCCTGCTCGATGCGCTGCTCGATCGCACCGAAGATGCTCACTCCGTCACGGTCCAGCATCTCGATCCGCACCACGTCGCCGAAGGACATGTACGGCGTGCTCGGCTTGCCGTCGCGCAGGGTTTCCACGGTGCGCTGTTCGGCGAAGCAGGAGGCACCGCGCGTGGTGTCCTGGTTGGCGATGGTGCCCGAGCCGACCACCGCGCCCGCCGCCAGCGGCCGGGTCTTGGCCGCGTGCGCGACCAGTTGCGCGAAATCGAACTGCATGTCCTCGCCCGCCTCGGGCGCGCCGAACCAGGCGCCGTTGATATGGGTCAGCAGCGGCAGGTGCACCTTGTTGCCCTGCCAGGCCTCGCCCAGTTCGTCGGGAGTGACGAACACCGGCGACAGCGCCGAACGCGGCTTGGACTGCACGAAGCCGAAGCCCTTGGCCAGTTCCGGCGGAATCAGGTTGCGCAGCGACACGTCGTTGACCAGGCCGATCAACTGGATGTGCGCGGCGGCCTGCGCCGGGCTGACCGCCATCGGCACGTCGTCGGTGACCACCACGATCTCGGCTTCCAGGTCGATGCCGTAGTCCTCGCTGACCACCTTGACCGCATCGCGCGGGCCGTAGAAGCCGGCGCTGACCGCCTGGTACATCAGCGGGTCGGTGTAGAAGCTCTCCGGCACCTCGGCGCCGCGCGCGCGGCGCACGCGCTCGACGTGCGGCAGGTAGGCGCTGCCGTCGAGGAACTCGTAGGCGCGCGGCAGCGGTGCCGCCAGCGCGGCCATGTCCAGGTCGAACTGGCCGTCGGCGCTGCCGTCGTTGAGCGACTCGGACAGCGCGTTCAGGCGCGGGGCGAGGTTGCTCCAGTCCTCCAGCGCGCGCTGCAGGGTCGGCGCGATGCCGGTGGCGCGCACGGCGCGGGTCAGATCGCGGGACACGACGATCAGGGTGCCGTCGCGACCGCCTTCCTTCAGAGAACCTAGCTTCATGTCCGTCCAGTGCTGGGGGCTGAGCCGGCGATTGTACGGCCAGACGCCGGCTTGGTTTCAACTGAAACGGACCCGGATTTTGTGCAGCGCGCCAATTCAGGTACACTGCGCCGGTCTGCATGCGGCCGTCCGTTTCCCTCAGGGATCGCCGGCGAGGCCAGGATCGCAACGATCCGACTCGCCCGCCCCGCCCGACGCCTTTCGTGGTGCCGACGAACCCCAGCCTCGCGCTGCGGGTTGATCCACCCTCTCGCAGCGCGGTTCACGGGAACGCTCCGAGCCTCACCTACTTGCGTCTGCGCGCCGGGTCCGTCCCGGCGTCGGCGCGTTATCCGGAGCATTCTCATGTCGTTCGAATCCCTGGGCCTTGCGCCCTTCCTGCTGCGCGCGTTGGCCGAGCAGGGCTACGAAACCCCCACCCCGATCCAGGCGCAGGCCATTCCCGTCGCCCTGGAAGGCCATGACCTGATGGCCGGCGCGCAGACCGGCACCGGCAAGACCGCCGCGTTCGGCCTGCCGCTGCTGCAGCACCTGGGCACTTCGCCGCAGTCGGTGGGCCCCGGCCCGCGCAAGCCGCGCGCGCTGATCCTGACACCGACCCGCGAACTGGCCACCCAGGTCCACGACAGCCTGCGCGGCTACAGCAAGTACCTGCGCATCCCCAGCACCACCATCTACGGCGGCGTGGGCATGGGCAACCAGCTCGACGCGCTGCGCCGCGGCGTGGACCTGCTGATCGCCTGCCCGGGCCGCCTGCTCGACCACCTCGAGCGCCGCAGCGTGGACCTGTCGGGCATCGAGATCCTGGTGCTGGACGAAGCCGACCGCATGCTCGACATGGGCTTCCTGCCGTCGATCAAGCGCATCCTCGCCAAGCTGCCCAAGCAGAACCGGCAGACCCTGCTGTTCTCGGCCACCTTCGAGGAAGGCATCAAGCAGCTGGCCCGCGAGTTCATGCACGACCCGCAGGAAATCCAGGCCACCCCGAGCAACACCGTGGCCGACACCATCACCCACCGCGTGCATCCGGTGGACGGTGCGCGCAAGCGCGAACTGCTGCTGCACCTGCTGGCCGCCGACTCGCGCAAGCAGACCCTGGTGTTCGCCCGCACCAAGCACGGCGCCGACAAGCTGACCATGTTCCTGGACAAGTCCGGGCTGAAGACCGCGGCGATCCACGGCAACAAGAGCCAGGGCCAGCGCCTGCGCGCATTGAGCGACTTCAAGGCCGGCCGCATCACCGTGCTGGTGGCGACCGACATCGCCGCGCGCGGCATCGACATCGACCAGTTGCCCAAGGTCATCAACTACGACCTGCCGATGGTCGCCGAGGACTACGTGCACCGCATCGGCCGCACCGGCCGCAACGGCTCGACCGGCGAGGCGATCTCGCTGGTGGCGCAGGACGAGGCCAAGCTGCTGCGCGCGATCGCACGCATGCTCAAGCGCGAGATGGACATCCGCGACGTGCCGGGCTTCGAGCCGGTCACGCCGATCCGCTGGGGCAACAACAACCCGCCGGACGAGCGTCCGGGCGGCCAGCGCCCGCCGCGTCGCGGCAGCCACGCCCGTCGCGGCCATGGCGATGCACCGGCGCACGCGCATGCGCACGCCGGCAGCAAGAAGCCCGGCGGCAGCCACGCCGACGGCGCGCGCCGCCAGGGCCAGGGCCGCCGCCACGGCAACGGCGGCGGCAACCGCCCCGCGGCGCCGCGCTGATCCGTCCGCGGCCACGCGCTGCGCACGCACTCAGGCCGCCCTTCGGGGCGGCCTTTTTTGTCCGCTCCACCCGGCATCGCGCATGTCGCGACGCCCTGCCGCACGACGGCGCCGTTGTCGTCGCGCGGCACCGGCAGCCCGCCATGCCGCTCCACCCCTGACCGTACAATGCTCCCCATGGATATCTTCAAAGTCTTCACCCTGGAAGCCGCGCACCGCCTGCCCAACGTGCCGCCCGGCCACAAGTGCGCGCGCCTGCACGGGCATTCGTTCCGCATCGAGCTGCACGTCAGCGGCGAACCCGGCGCCGAGAGCGGCTGGGTGATGGATTTCGGCGACATCAAGGCAGCGTTCCGCCCGCTCTACGACCAGCTCGACCACCATTACCTCAACGACATCGAGGGCCTGGACAATCCCACCAGCGAGCGTCTGGCGGTGTGGATCTGGGACCGGCTCAAGCCGGCGTTGCCGCTGCTGAGCGAAGTGGTGGTGCACGAGACCTGCACCTCCGGCTGTCGCTATCGCGGGCCGGGTTGAAGAAGGCCGGGAATGGGGAATGGGGATTCGGGAATCGTAAGAGCGGCACCGCGCCGGCTGAGGGTTTGCGTGCTGCCCACGTTGCGTCGTTGCGCGCATCTGGCGCTTTCCAGGCCAGCAGAGGCGTCCGGCAAGGGCTGGCGGAATTGCGCCAAGTAATTGATCAGAAAAGCAGTTTGAACGAATCCTGAGCGGCTTCAGAAAATTTTGTTGCATCGCAGCAGAATGAGCGTATGTTGCACTGCAACAGCAGTCGGCATTCCAACGGAGTTGCATGATGTCCGCTCAATTCAACGATCAGTTCAGCAGCTACACCCAGCAGTTCGCCGCCGCCGCGGCGCGTGCCAACCGCCTGGCGCTGGAGAGCGCCGAGAGCGTGTTCGGCGTGCAGTTGAAGACCTTCGAGAAGAACGTGTCGGCCACCACCGGCTTCCTCGGCGAACTGACCGAGGCGCGCGATCTGGGCACCGTGCAGGCGCTGTGGCCGAAGGGCCTGCAGATCGCCCGCGACAACTTCGAGCGGCTGGCCACGGCCAACCAGGAAGTGTTCGGCCTGGGCCTGAAGGCCTCCGAAGCCATCGGCCAGCTCGCCAAGCACCAGTTCGAAGCGGCGACCGAACAGGCCGCGCCGAAGGCCAAGCCCGCCGCCAAGTAACACTAGTTTTCGACGTCGCTGCGGTTCGCCGCCCGACGCACGCTCGGTCTGCATGGGTCCCTCCCCCCGTGCAACCCAAGGCCCGGTAGATCCCTCCCTCTACCGGGCCTTTTTTATGGGCGGGATTCGGGAGTGGGGATTGGGGATTGGTCGATCGCGTGCGTCTTGGCGTTCCTGCCTTTCCTGATGAGAGAGGCTTCAGCTCCGGTGCTTTGCCAGGAGCCGGTAGATCGCCTCTTCGACCGGGCTTCTCCATGCGCTTGCTTCGGGAGTGAAACCCGGCATTCGGGATCAGCCCATCTTGCGGATCCTGGACGTCGTGATCTTGTGGGAGGGGCTTCAGCCCCGACGCGGCATCGGTCAGGCGTCGGGACTGAAGTCCCTCCCACAAAAGCCGGCAGCGCAGTGCCACCGGCAGTTGCTCAGCCGGGCGACATGCCCGCCCACGGCTGCAGTTCCGCCGCCAACTGCTCGGCCTGCGGTTGCTGCCGGTACGGCAGGCGCCCCCAGCACGGCATCGGCAACCGCGCGCGCAGCATCGCCATGTTGTCGTCGATGCGCTCCATCGCCGGGTCGATCTCGTTGCCGATCCAGCCGATGCACTGCAGGCCGTCGGCGGCGATCGCCGCGGCGCTGAGCCGGGCGTGGTTGAGGCAGCCCAGGCGCAGGCCGACCACCAGCACCACCGGCAGCCGCAGCGCGCGCGCCAGATCGGCCTGGTCCAGCGTCGCCGACAGCGGCGCCGCCCAGCCGCCGACGCCTTCCACCACCACCACGTCGGCCTGCGCGCGCAGGCGTTCGAACGCGGCCGCGATCGGCGCCAGCTCCAGCTGCACGCCGGCATCGGCGGCGGCCAGTTCCGGCGCCAGCGGCAGCGGCAGCGCGTAGGGATTGAGATCGTCATAGGCCGGCCGCGGCGCGCTCGCATCCTGCAGCGCCAGCGCGTCCTCGTTGCGCCAGCCGTCGGCCTCGCGCGCGCAGCCGCTGGCCACCGGCTTCATGCCCACCGCGCGCTGGCCGCGCGCGCGCAGGGCGTGCAGCAGCGCGGTGCTGGCGATGGTCTTGCCGATGCCGGTATCGGTGCCGGTGACGTAGAAGGCGGGAACAGCCATGCGAAACCCTGTCGGTTGGCCGGCGGGACGCGCGGCGGCGCGCAGGATAGCCGGGTGCGTCGCGCGCGTCAGCCGCCGCGGTGCCGGCGGACGCAGCGCGCTGCTAGACTCGCGCGATGTTCGCCTCGTCCTCGCTCACCGGCAGCAAGCCGGAACAGTACGCCCAGTTGCTCGACCAGGCCCGTGCCCTGGTCGCCGGGGAGCCCGACCGCATCGCCAATGCCGCCAACCTGGCTGCGCTGGTGTATCACGCGCTGCCGCGGCTGAACTGGGTCGGTTTCTACTTCTACGACGGCAAGGAACTGGTGGTCGGCCCGTTCCAGGGCCTGCCCGCCTGCGTGCGCATTCCGCTGCACAAGGGCGTGTGCGGCGCGGCCGCCAGCAGCGGCCAAACCCAGCGCATCGACGACGTGGAGGCGTTCCCCGGGCACATCGCCTGCGATGCGGCCTCGCGGTCGGAACTGGTGGTGCCGCTGCTGCGCGACAGTGCGCTGGTCGGCGTGTTCGACCTGGACAGCCCCGACCTCGCCCGCTTCGACGCCGACGACCAGCGCGGCCTGGAAGCGATCGCCCAGGTCTTCGTCGACAGCCTGCGATGAGTACCACCAAGCTGCGCAACATCGGCCCCAAGAGCGCGGCCTGGCTGCGCCAGGTCGGTGTGCGCACGCAACAGGACCTGGAGGCGGCCGGTGCGGTCGGCGCCTTCGTCAAGGTCAAGCGCGCCGGCTTCAAGCCCAGCCTCAACCTGCTGTATTCGCTGGAAGGCGCGCTCAGCGGCTGCCACTGGCAGGAACTGTCCGAGGCACGCCGCGCGCAGTTGCTGGGCGAACTGGAGATCGCGACGGCGGCGCTGCCGGCGCAGCGCGGCCTGCCGGTCGCCGGGCCGGTGGCGACCACGCACTTCGACCGCGACGACACGCGCGACGACGACGCTGCCGACGGCGCCTACGCGCAGGACACGCACGACACGCCGATGGGCGACCACTACGGCGACGACGAGGGCCACGGCACTCACGCCGACTGAGCCGCGCAGCCAGCGGCGATCGCGTACAATCGCGCCGCTTCAAGGTGACCCGCCGGCTCCGGCCAGCGGGTTGAAACGGGAAGCCGGTGCGTCTTGCGACAAGGCCGGCGCTGCCCCCGCAACGGTAAGCGATCCGCGCTGACGACCTGCGCCACTGTGCCCTGGGCATGGGAAGGCGTCGCAGCCGGGAGGTCCGCCTCCCTGATCGCGAGCCCGGAGACCGGCCTTGCAGTTCACTGGTTGCGATGCGGAGGGCGTCGCGGCGTGCCGCGCCGTGTCCGGCGCCGTCCGCTTGCACCTTCCGTTCGCGACTCCCTTGCCGTCACAGCGCGCAGCCGCGCGCCGGAGTTGCCACCCATGTCGTCCCGCCTGCTTTCGGTCGCGATCGCGTCCGCCCTGTCCCTGCCCGCGCTGGCCCACGCCGCCGATGCCGCCACCGACCTCGACCAGGTCCTGGTCACCGCCACCCGCACCCAGATCTCGGTGGAGGACAGCGTGGTCCCAGCGCAGGTCATCGACCGTGCCGAGATCGAGCGCAGCCAGGCCACCTCGCTGGCGCAGCTGCTGCAGGGCCGCGCCGGCATCGGCTTCTCCAACCAGGGCGGCCTGGGCAAGCTGACCACGCTGAACCTGCGCGGCAGCGAGTCGGACCACGTGCTGGTGCTGGTGGACGGCGTGCGCATCGGCTCGGCCAGCGCCGGCCTGGCCGCGTTCCAGGACCTGCCGCTGAGCCAGATCGAGCGCATCGAGATCGTGCGCGGCCCGCGCTCGAGCCTGTACGGCTCCGACGCGATCGGCGGCGTCATCCAGATCTTCACCCGCCGCGGCGGCCAGGGCTTCCAGCAGAACCTGAGCCTGGGCGGCGGCAGCCACGGCCTGCGCGAGGCCGGCGCCGGCTTCAGCAACCGCGGCGAGCGCGGCTGGCTGGCCGTGCAGGGCGGCTACCAGAAGACCGACGGCATCAATGCCTGCAACGGCTCGGCCACGCTGTTCGCCGGCTGCTTCGTCGACCAGCCCGACCGCGACGGCTACCGCAACGTCTCGCTGAGCGCGCGCGGCGGCTACGCGCTGACCGACACGCTGCGCATCGAAGGCCAGGCGCTGAACATCGACAGCCGCAACGAGTACGACGGCGACGCGCTGTTCGCCGGCAACGAGGCCGACAACACCCAGCAGGTGTTCAGCGGCAAGCTCGACTGGACGCCCTCCGATCGCCTGCACCTGGCCGCGCAACTGGGCCGCAACGTCGACGACGCGGACAGCTACTACCGTGCGCCGGGCGCACGCACCCGCAGCTTCGTCAGCACCTTCGACAGCCGCCGCGACACCGCCGCGCTGCAAGGCGACATCACCCTGGCCGAAGGCCATCTGCTCAGCGTCGGCAGCGACTGGCAGCGCGAGCACGTTGCCAGCAGCACCGCCTTCGACGTCGACAGCCGCGACAACACCGGCGTGTTCGCCGAGTACCAGGGCCGCTTCGGCGCGCAGCAGGTGCAGGCCAGCGTGCGCAGCGACGACAACGAACAGTTCGGCGAGCACACCACCGGCAGCCTCGGCTGGGGCCTGGCGTTGGCGCATGGCCTCAAGCTCACCGCCAGCGTCGGCACCGGCTTCAAGGCACCGACCTTCAACGACCTGTACTACCCGTTCGCCGGCAATCCGGAACTGAAGCCGGAGCGCTCCAAGAGCGGCAACCTCGGCATTGCGCAGTATGCCGACAGCTGGAACTGGACCTTCAACGCCTACGAGACCCGGGTGAAGGACCTGATCTCCTACGACGCGGTCAGCTTCCTGCCGGTCAACGTGGACGAGGCGCGCATCCGCGGCGCCGAACTGACCGGCTATGCATTGCTGGCCGGCTGGGAACTGTCGGCGCAGCTGAGCCACACCGACCCGCGCAACCGCAGCGACGGCGGCAACCGCGACAACTGGCTGGCGCGCCGCGCGCAGAACACCGCGCGCCTGGACGTGGACCGCGGCATCGGCCCAGTCAAGCTCGGCGTCAGCGTGTTCGGCAGCGGCCACCGCTTCGACGACGCGGCCAACCGCGTGCGCCTGGCGGGCTACGGCACCGTCGACCTGCGCGCGGAGTACGCGTTCACCCCGGACTGGACGCTGCAGGCCAAGGCCAGCAACGTGTTCGACCGCGACTACCAGACGGTGAACTGGTACAACCAGCCGGGCCGCGAGTACGCGCTGACCCTGCGCTACGCGCCGGCGGCGCGCTGAGTCGGCGTCCCGCGCTGCGCCGATGGCGTAGCGCGGGACGAAAGCGCAGAAACCACGCGTCCTTTTTTGTATGGGCGGCTTCAGCCGTGATCGGCTTTCCCGGGAAAGCCTGTCGCGGCTGAAGCCGTTCCTACAAGAGGCGGCATGTGCGACCACACCGGATGTAGATGCGTGCAGTCTCAAAGCAGGCATGCGCGACGCATCGCGCACGTGGTCGCTCGCGATCAGGCTGCTGGCCGCCGAACGCAAACGGCCTCCCTCGTGCTCATGCACCGCGGCACAAACCTGACAGTTCAGCGACCGCTACGCGCCCGGACCCTCACCCCAACCCCTCTCCCGGGGGGAGAGGGGCTTACTGCGTCCTGCGCTGTAGGCGCGGCCTCAGCCGCGACGGGCTTTCCCAGGAAAGCCTGGCGCGGCTGAAGCCGCGCCTACACCACATTTCCAGGATCTTCGCGCTATACCGAAGCGCTACGCGGCATCGCGTCAGGGCAACTGCAGCAGCTCGCGCAAATCATCCATCAGCAACACCACGTCGGCCGTGGCCAGATCCAGATCGCGCGGATAGCCGTAACGCACCAGCGCCACCGGCATGCCGGCGGCGTGGCCGGCCTGCAGGTCGGTCCCCGAATCGCCGACCATCAGGCAGCGCGCCGGCGGCTGCGCGAACTGCTGCGCCAGGTGCAGCAGCGGCGCCGGGCTGGGCTTGCGCTCGGGCAGGCTGTCGCCGCCGAGCACCGCAGAGAACAGATCGGCCACGCCCAGATGGCGCAACAGCGGCGGCACCATCGCCGACGGCTTGTTGGTGCACAGCGCCAGCGTCACGCCATCCGCATGCAACTGCGTCAGCGCCTCGGCCGCACCCGGATACAGCCGCGGACTGCGCAACAGGCATTCGGCGTAGTGACGCATGAAGGTCGGCATCACCGTCTCGAGCGGCGTGGCGTCGCCGGCATGCCGCCAGGCGCTCTCGACGAGTTTGCGCACGCCCTCGCCGATCCAGCCCAGCACGGTCGCCTCCGGCACGCGCGGCAGGCCGAAGTCGGCCAGGGTGCGGTTCAGCGCCTCGGCGATGTCGGCGCCGCTGTCGACCAGGGTGCCGTCCAGGTCGAACACCACCAATGCATAAGGAAATGTCATGTCGTGCCAACACAGGGAAACAAGTGCGCATTGTAGGTGGCGCAATGTCGGACGCGGTTGCGACGCGCGCGGCGCGGCGCGGCGCGGAAGCTGCCTTCGCTGACACGCGATTGCGACCACGCCACGACCGCTGCGGCGGCGCCGTGACGGCGACCGAGCGCGCGAACCGCGCTCACGCGATCCATCCCGGCCCGAGTCAACCGCTCGATCCCTGCGCTCGCGCGCACGACACCCGAGAACATCACCGGTTGGCGATCCCCACCCATGTTTCAATCCACGCATCCGTGAGGACGCGACCAGGTCGATCCGCGTGCCGGAGGATGAAGTCGCTGTTTCAACCCGAGCAGCATGCCCCTGTGGGAGGGACTCCAGTCCCGACGCGGGAGCGACGGCCAGGTTCTCGGCCTGCACCCACATCCCATGGTTGTTTCAACACACGCACGCGAGAGTGTGCGACCGCTTACGCTGTGCTTGCTGACCGACTCGATGTGCTTTCAATCCACGCCCCCGCAAGGGCGCGACACAGACCCGCCGTCGCCGCACCGTAACCCCAGGTGTTTCAATCCACGCACCGCTCAGGGCGCGACGATAGAGGGTACGACAGTCTCCCGTGGCACACGTTCCCATGCAATCAGCCGGGAAGGCAGTATCCCAGGCGACGCCACCGCCTCAACCGAACAAGCGCCCCTGCGCCTGCCCCGGCTCGCGCTCGTGGAAGCCGGACAGGCCGATGCCGACCAGGCGGTAGCGGGTGGATGCCGGCAGGTCTACCCGCTCGCGCAGCGCCAGGGCGATGTCGATCAAGGCCTGCAGCGAGTCCGGCGGCTGCTCCGGGGTGAAACTGCGGGTGAGGATGCGGAACTGCGCGGTCTTCAGCTTCAGCACCACGGTGCGCGCGATGCGCTCGGTGCGGCGGGTGGCGTTCCAGGTCTTCTCGGCCAGTTGCCGGATCGCCGGCTCCAGCGCCTCCAGCGCCAGGTCTTCGGCGAAGGTGTCCTCGGAGGAGATCGACTGCACCGGCTGGTCCGACTCCACCGGGCGTTCGTCGATGCCGCGCGCGCGCTGGTACAGGCGCAGGCCGAAGCTGCCGAAGCGCGCCTCCAGTTCCGCCTCGCTGCGCGCGCGCAGGTCGCCGACGGTGGCGATGCCCAGTTCCGCCAGCTTGGCCTCCATCACCTTGCCCACGCCGGGCACCTTGTTTACCGGCAACGGGGTCAGGAAGGCTTCCACGCGATGCGGGCGGATCACGAACTGGCCGTCGGGCTTGCGCCAGTCCGAGGCGATCTTGGCCAGGAACTTGTTCGGCGCGATCCCGGCCGAGGCGGTCAGTTCGGTTTCGGCGCGGATCTGCGCGCGGATGGTCTGGGCGATCTCGGTGGCGGTGCGCAATTCGCCCTTGGGCTCGGTGACGTCCAGGTAGGCCTCGTCCAGCGACAGCGGCTCGATCAGGTCGGTATGACGCTGGAAGATCTCGCGCACCTGCCGCGACACCGCCTTGTAGCGGGCGAAATCCGGCGGCACGAAGATCGCGTCCGGGCACAGCCGCTCGGCACGCAGCGCCGGCATCGCCGAGCGCACGCCGAACACGCGCGCCTCGTAGGAGGCGGCGCACACCACCGAGCGCATGCCGCGCCAGGCCACCACCACCGGCTTGCCGCGCAGCGCAGGATCGTCACGCTGCTCCACGGACGCGTAGAACGCGTCCATGTCGACGTGAATGATCTTGCGCATCGACCCCATACCCTACGCCTGCGAACGGTGTGCGCATGATAAGCCCCACGCTGCGCACGGACTGAGAATGCGCGCCTTGATCCGGCGCAGTGCGCGCGCCACCGCCGCTGCCGACACTACGCGTGCGTACGGATAAAACGTTTGATTGAACGCGCGAAGCTCATGCACTCTTGCGCGCCTCGACTGTCTCGCCTGGGAATGTTCCGCTCATGAGTCGTCTGTCCTCCTATTCGCGCGAGCAATTGCTCGCCAGCGCACGCGGCGAGTTGTTCGGCGCCGACGCCGCGCGCCTGCCCAACGATCCGATGCTGATGTTCGACCGCATCGTCGCCATCGACGAGACCGGCGGCGCGCACGGCAAGGGCGTGATCCGCGCCGAACTGGATATCCGCCCGGACCTGTGGTTCTTCGGCTGCCATTTCATCGGCGATCCGGTGATGCCCGGCTGCCTGGGCCTGGATGCGATGTGGCAGTTGACCGGCTTCTTCCTGACCTGGCTGGGCGCGCCCGGCCGCGGCCGCGCGCTGGGCGTGGGCGAAGTGAAGTTCACCGGGCAGGTGCTGCCCACCGCCAGGCAGGTGGTGTACGAGATCGACATCAGCCGGGTGATCAACCGCAAGCTGGCGATGGCGGTGGCCGACGGCCGCATGTCGGTGGATGGGCGCGAGATCTATACCGCCAAGGACCTGCGCGTGGGCCTGTTCACGTCGACGGAGGCGTTCTGATGCGGCGCGTGGTCATTACCGGAATGGGCATCACGTCGTGCCTGGGCAACGATCTGGACAGCGTGTCGCGCGCCTTGCGCGAAGGCCGCGCCGGCATCCGCCATAACCCGCAGGCGGTCGAGGCCGGCCTGCGCAGCCAGATCGGCGGCGATGTGCAGCTGGACCTGGACGCGGCGATCGACCGCAAGCTCAAGCGCTTCATGGGCGACGCCTCGGCCTACGCCTACCTGGCGCTGCGCGATGCGCTGGCTGATGCCGGCCTGGACGAGGCGGCGATCAGCGACCCGCGGATCGGCCTGATCGCCGGCTCCGGTGGCGGCTCCAGCCATTGGCAGGTGGAAGCGGCGGATCTGCTGCGCAACCGCGGCGTGCGCAAGGTCGGCCCGTACATGGTGCCGCGCACGATGTGTTCGGCGGTGTCGGCGAGCCTGGCCACCGCGTTCAAGATCAAGGGCGTGAGCTACTCGCTGTCGGCCGCGTGCGCGACCTCGGCGCACTGCATCGGCGCGGCGGCGGACCTGATCCGCCACGGCCAGCAGGACGTGATGTTCGCCGGCGGTGGCGAAGAGCTGGACTGGACCATGAGCCTGATGTTCGACGCCATGGGCGCGCTGTCCACCGGCTTCAACGACACACCGGCGGTGGCCTCGCGGCCCTACGACGCCGCGCGCGACGGCTTCGTCATCGCCGGCGGCGGCGGCATGCTGGTGCTGGAGGACTACGACCATGCGATGGCGCGCGGCGCGCGCATCCACGCCGAACTGGTCGGCTACGGCGTGACCTCCGACGGCGCCGACATGGTGGCCCCGTCCGGCGAAGGCGCGGTGCGCTGCATGCGCATGGCGCTGCAGGGCGTGGACGCGCCGATCGACTACCTCAACACCCACGGCACCTCGACGCCGCTGGGCGACGTCACCGAGCTGGACGCGGTGCGTGCGGTGTTCGGCGACGCGGTGCCGCCGCTGTCCTCGACCAAGGCGCTGTCCGGGCATTCGCTGGGCGCAGCCAGCGTGCACGAGGCGATCTACTGCCTGCTGATGCTGCGCGACGGCTTCATCGCCGGCTCGGCCAATATCGACACGCTGGATCCGCGCGCCGAGGGCTTCCCGATCGTGCGCGAGAGCCGCGACGCGGACTTGCGCACGGTGATGTCCAACAGCTTCGGCTTCGGCGGCACCAACGCCGCGCTGGTGTTCGCCAAGGCCTGAGTGAGGCCATGCTCCGCCACTGCCGGCAACGGCAGCGTGCCGCGCGTCAACGCTCCAATTGCCGGACGTCGCGACGTCCGGCGTCGTCGTCCTTGTGCGCTTCCGGCTTGGTTGGTGGCGCTGAAGGCGGAGGCGGTGGCGGTGGCGGTGGAGGCGGTGGTGAACTCGGCTTCGGCGGATGCCGCTCGACCCACTGGATCGTCGCCGGCGACGGCGGCCAGGATGGCGATGCCGACGGCGCGGAGGCAGACGGCGGCACCGGTTGCAGTCCCATCGATTCGCGCTGGCGGCGGTCGCTGTCCTGGCGTTGCAGTTCCTTCGCCAGTTCCTTGTTGTAGCGGGGATTGAGCGCGTCCGGTGGCGGGATCCGATGCATCCGCTCGCCCGGCGGCGTCCATGGCGGCGTGGCGCTCACGGCCTCGGACGCGGACGCCTGCGGTGGAGGGGGCGCCCGCCATTGCGGCGCCAACTGCCGCTGCAGCGGTGCCGGGATCTGCGCTGGACCAGCGGCAGTCGCCGCGCTTTCCAGCGGGCGGTAACGCGCGCGTTCGCGTGCCCACGGCTGGCCGCGATAGTGCGTGTCCCAGTAGCGGTCCAGCGCGAAGCCGACCGTGGGCACACCGAGCGAGGCGCCGGGCGCGACGCCCTGCCCCTGTTCGTGAAAGTCGATCGCACCAGCCGGCAGCCAGCCACGTTTCTCGCGCCAGCTGACATCGCACCAGGCCCAATCCCGTGTGCAGCCATGCACCTGCAACGCGTCGTCGGTGGCCGGCGTAGCCACGCGCGGATACTCCGGCGCCGGGCCGGCGCGCAGACTGGCGCCGATGCGCACCGTGCCGCTGCCGTCCTGCGCCAATGCCGGCGCGGCCATGCCCAACAGCAACGGCGTCCACCACCCTGCTCGCTTCATGCGGTCCTCCTTGTGCAGTGCGGCAGTGCCCTGCGCCGCGATCGCGGCGGCGAAGATCGCCGTGCCGCTGTGCTGTGTTCTAGCACAGAGGAGCTGGGATTCGGGATTGGGGATTCGGGATGACCAGCCTGCGGCTGTTGAAAGCCGGGAATCGGGAATCGGGACGGCAGCGTAGTCCGCGGAGTACAACCGCTGCAAAGCGATCCAGTGCGCCGATAAAAAACAGCTGCTTTTGTGGGAGGGGCTTCAGCCCCGACGGGCTTTCCCGGGAAAGCCCGTCGGGACTGAAGTCCCTCCCACAGTGCAATCGCAACCACTACGCCTGCGCAGGAAAATCTCGAATCCCGGCTTTCAACAGCCGCAGGCTGTCATCCCGAATCCCCAATCCCGGCTTATCCGGCCATGCCGCTGTGCCGCAGCAACGCCTCCAGTTCCGGCACGCGACCGCGGAAGGCAGTGAAGTTCTCCAGCGCCGGGCGGCTGCCGCCGCGCGAGAGGATCTCGCGCAGGAAGCGCGCGCCGGTGTCCGCCAACTGGTCAGGCGCTTCCTCGAATGCGGCATACGCGTCGGCGCTGAGCACCTCGGCCCACTTGTAGCTGTAATAGCCGGCCGCATAGCCGCCAGCGAAGATGTGGTTGAACTGGTGCGGGAAGCGGTTCCACGCCGGCGGCCGGTTCACCGCCACGGCGTCGCGTACGCGCTCGAGCAACTGCAGCACGCTGTCGGCCTGCGCATCGAAGTCGTGGTGCAGCTGCATGTCGAACAGCGCGAACTCGAGCTGGCGCACGGTGAACATGCCGCTCTGGTAGTTCTTCGCCGCCAGCATCTTGTCGAACAGCGCGCGCGGCAACGGTTCGCCGCTGTCCACGTGCGCGGTCATCGCCTGCAGGCGCGGCCATTCCCAGCAGAAGTTCTCCATGAACTGGCTGGGCAGTTCCACCGCGTCCCATTCCACGCCGTTGATGCCGGCCACGCCCAGTTCGCCGACCTGGGTCAGCAACTGGTGCAGGCCATGGCCCATCTCGTGGAACAGGGTGGTCACCTCGTTGTGGGTGAAGGTGGCCGGCTTGCCGTCGCTGCCGCGGCCGAAGTTGCACACCAGGTACACCAGCGGGGTCTGCACGCCGTCGGCGCGTTCGCGGCGGTTGCGGCAGTCGTCCATCCAGGCGCCGCCGCGCTTGCCTTCGCGCGCGTACAGGTCCAGGTAGAACTGCCCGACCAGGCGCCCCTGCGCATCGCTGAGGCGGAAGAAGCGCACGTCCGGATGCCACACCGGCGCGCTGTCGGCCTCCACCCGCAGGCCGTACAGGTCGTGGATCAGGCCGAACAGGCCCTCCAGCACCTTGGGCTCGGTGAAGTAGCGCTTCACCTCCTGCTCGGAGAAGCTGTAGCGCGCCTGCTTCAGTTTTTCGCTGACGTAGGCCAGATCCCAGGCTTCCAGCGTGTCCAGGCCCAGGTGCTCGCGCGCGAATGCCTCCAGTTCGGCGCGATCGCGCTGCGCGTAGGGCTTGGCGCGTGCGGCCAGATCGTGCAGGAAGTCCAGCACCTGCGCCGGATCCTGCGCCATCTTCGTCGCCAGCGAATACTCGGCGTAGCTGGCGAAGCCGAGCAGCGCCGCCAGTTCGCCGCGCAGGGCGAGGATGCGCCCGATCGCCGCGCTGTTGTCCAGCGCCGCATCGCCGAACTCCGAAGCGCGGATCGCGTTGGCGCGGTACAGCGTCTCGCGCAACGTACGGTCTTCGGCATACATCTGCACCGGCAGGTAGCATGGCATCTGCAGGGTCAGCTTCCAGCCCGCCTGGCCGTCGCGCTCGGCCGCCGCACGCGCGGCGGCGATGCTGTCCTCGGGCAGGCCGGCCAGGCGCGCCGGGTCGTCGACCAGCAGCGACCACGCGTCGGTGGCATCGAGCACGTTCTGCGAGAACTTAGCCGACAGCGCCGACAGTTCTTCCTGGATCGCGGCGAAGCGCTGCTTGTCGGCCTCGCCCAGTTCGGCGCCGCCCAGGCGGAAATCGCGCAGCGCGTTGTCCAGCACCTTGCGCTGCGCCGGCGTCAGCGTGGCCGCCTCCGGCGATTGCGCCAGCGTGCGGTACTGCGCGAACAGCGCCAGGTTCTGCCCGAGCGCGCTGGAGAAGCGCGTCACCTTGGGCAGGTTGGCGTTGTAGGCCTCGCGCAGCGCCGGCGTGTTGACCACCGCCTGCAGGTGGCTCACCTGGCCCCAGGCGCGCCACAGGCGCTCGGTGGCATCGTCCAGCGGCGCCACGAAGCTGTCCCAGCGCACCGGCGCCACCGTCTCGGCGGCGGCCACGGCGGCCTCGGCCTGCGCCAGCAGCGTGTCGATCGCCGGGCCGATGTGCTCGGGCTGGATCGCATCGAAGCGCGGCAGGCCGGAAAAATCGAGCAGGGGATTGGTCATCGCGGAAGTCTCGGTAGCGGGGGAAGGACCGGCGCGGCCGGCCACGAAAAGCAGATGGCGGTCAGTCCAGCGCAGCACAAGGCAGCGGCGGCAGGCCGGCGCCGGCCACCGCCGCGGCCAGCTGCGCATCGGCCTGCTCCACGTCGATGCCGTGCTCGGCGTACCACTGCGGCCGGTAGTAGCTGTGCCCGTAGCGCTCGCCGCTGTCGCACAGGATGGTGACGATGGCGCCGCTGCGGCCCTGCTCGCGCATGCGCGTGGCCGCCTGCAGCACGCCGACGAAGTTGGTGCCGGTGGAGCCGCCCACGCGCCGGCCCAGGCGCGCGCTGACGTAGCGCATCGCCGCCAGGCTCAGCGCGTCGGGCACCTTGACCATCGCATCCACGCAGCTGGGGATGAAGCTCGGCTCCACCCGCGGCCGGCCGATGCCTTCGATGCGCGAGCCGCCGGTGCTTTCCAGGCCGGCGTAGTCGCGTCCGGCCAGGGCCTCGCGGTAGCCGTCGAAGAACAGCGACACCTCCGGGTCCGCGCACAGGATGCGGGTGGGATGGCGCCGGTAGCGCACGTAGCGCCCGAGCGTGGCCGCGGTGCCGCCGGTGCCGGGGCTGCACACGATCCAGGCCGGAATCGGATGCGGCTCCTCCTGCATCTGCCGGAAGATCGACTCGGCGATGTTGTTGTTGGCGCGCCAGTCGGTGGCGCGTTCGGCGTACAGGAACTGGTCCATGAAGTGGCCGCCGGTCTCGCGCGCCAGCTGCACCGAATCGGCATGCAGGTCGCAGGCGCGCCCGACCAGGTGGCAGCGCCCGCCCTGGAACTCGATCGCGGCGATCTTCTCCGGCGAGGTGGTGGCCGGCATCACCGCGATGAACGGCAGCCCCAGCAGGCGCGCGAAATACGCCTCGGAGACCGCGGTGGAACCGCTGGAGGCCTCGATCACCGGCCGCCCCTCGCGCAGCCAGCCGTTGGCCAGCGCGTACAGGAACAGCGAGCGCGCCAGGCGGTGCTTGAGGCTGCCGGTGGGATGGCTGGACTCGTCCTTGAAGTACAGGTCGATGCCGGGGAAACCGGGCAGGTCCAGCGGGATCAGGTGGGTGTCGGCCGAGCGGTTGAAGTCGGCTTCGATCTTCTGGATGGCGGCGGCCACCCAAGCGCGATGGGTCATGGCGGTGCGGGAGCGGAGAAATCGCGCCCACGATACACGCCCGGCCACGCGCCCGGGCCATGCGCGGCAGCGGCCGCCACGCCGGCGTTCACCTGGCGTGGCGCGGCGTCGGAGCGGCGTCGGAGCGGCGCTCAGCCAGCGGCCACGCTGAAGCCGGCGTCGGCGATCGCCTGCTCCAGCGCGGCCACGTCGATGCGCGCGGGGTCGTAGTCGATGCCGACGCGCCCGCCTTCCAGCACCACCGTGCTGGCGGCCACGCCCGGGCAGGCGTCGAGCACGCGCTGCAGCCGCGCGCTGCAGCCACCGCAGCTCATGCCATGGACGACGAGATCCAGATGGTGCATGTCATGCTCCAAAGTGAAGAAATCGCACGCGTGCTCACTGCGCACGCCAGCGATTCAGCAGCAGCGCGTTGCCCAGCACCGAGACCGAACTCAGCGCCATCGCCGCGCCGGCGATCACCGGGTTGAGCAGGCCGAACGCGGCCAGCGGGATGCCCAGGCCGTTGAAGACGAAGGCGAAGAACAGGTTCTGGCGGATCTTGCGCACCGTCGCCGCGGACAGGTCGATGGCGGCGGCGACGCCGGCCAGGTCGCCGTGCATCAGCACCACGTCGGCCGCCTCGATGGCGATGTCCGAACCGCTGCCGATGGCGAAACTGACGTCGGCCGCGGCCAGTGCCGGGGCATCGTTGATGCCGTCGCCGACCATGCCCACGCGTGCGCCCGGCACCGCCTGCAACTGGCGCACATGCGCGGCCTTGTCCTGCGGCAGCACCTCGGCCTGCACCTGCTCGATGCCGAGCCGCGCGGCCACCGCCTGCGCCGCGTGGCGGTTGTCGCCGCTGAGCATGGTCACCGCGATGCCACGTGCCTGCAGCAGGGCCACCGCCTCGGCGGCATCCTCGCGCAGCGGATCGGCGATGGCGATGTAGCCGGCCACCGCGCCATCCACCGCCACCCCGACCACGCTGTGGCCCTGCGCCTGTGCCGCCTCGGCCTGGCGGCGCAGCGCAGGGTCGGCCGGCGCGGCGACCAGGCCGTCGAGCCATGCCAGCGCACCCAGCGCCACCTCGCGCCCGTCCACGCGGCCGCGCACACCCTGCCCCGGCAACGTCTGCACCGCCTCGGCCGACGGTGCCGGCACGGCCGCGCGCACGCCCAACTCGGCGGCGCGCTGCACGATGGCGCGCGCCAGCGGATGCGCCGAGCCGGTCTCCAGCGCCGCGGCCAGGCGCAACAGCGGCGCGGTCTCGGCCGCGTCGGCAACCAGCACCGCGGTCACCTGCGGCTGGCCCAGGGTCAGGGTGCCGGTCTTGTCGACCACCAGCGCGGTCAGCGCGCGGGCGCGTTCCAGCACCTCGGCGTCGCGGATCAGGATGCCGGCGCGCGCGCCGACACCGGTGCCGACCATGATCGCGGTCGGCGTGGCCAGGCCCAGCGCGCATGGGCAGGCGATCACCAACACCGCCACCGCATGCACCAGCGCCTCGGCGAAGCTGCCGCGCAGCGCCCAGGTCGCGCCAAGGGTGATGGCGGCGATCGCCAGCACCGCCGGCACGAACACCGCGGCGATGCGGTCGACCAGGCGCTGGATCGGCGCGCGCGAGCCTTGCGCGGCGTCGACCATGCGCACGATCTGCGCCAGCAGGGTGTCGGCGCCGACACCGGTGGCGCGCGCGCGCAACAGGCCGAGCTGGTTGACCGTGGCCGCGTGCAGGCGACTGCCCGGCGCCTTGGCCACCGGCATGGCCTCGCCGGACAGCATCGCCTCGTCCACGCTGGAATGGCCCTCGAGCACCTCGCCGTCGACCGGCACGCGCTCGCCGGCAGCGACCACGAACACGTCGCCGACCGCCAGTTCCACCGCGTCCACCTCTACGATGTCGCCGTCGCGCTCGACCCGCGCAGTGGTCGGCGCCAGGTCGAGCAGCGCGCGCACCGCCGCGGTGGTGCGGCGCTTGGCGCGGGCCTCGAGCAGGCGCCCGAGCAGCACCAGGGTGATGACGCTGGTGCTGGCCTCGAAGTACACGTGCTGGCCGTGCAGGCCGGCCACGGTGACCACGGCGCTGTACAGATAGGCCATGCCGGTGCCCAGCGCGACCAGCACGTCCATGTTGGCGCTGCCGTTGCGCAGCGCGCGGTAGCCGGCGCGGTAAAAGCGCGCACCGATCCAGCACTGCACCGGCGTGGCGAGCAGCAACTGCAGCCAGCGCGGCAGCGGTTCGACGTGCGCGCCGCGCAGGGCGTCGCCATCCAGCATGCCGAGCATCTGCCCCCAGAACGGCAGGGTGAGCAACACCGCCGCAGCGAACAGGCCCAGCTCGCGTCGCCAGGCGCACCGCTCGCTGCGCTCGCGCTCGGCCAGCTGCGCCGGGTCCATGGCCTGGGCGACGCGCGCGCCGAACCCGGCGCGTTCGATCCGTGCGACCAGCTCCGCCGGCTCGACCGCACCAGGCACGATCTCCACCCGCGCCTTGGCCGAGGCCAGGTTGGCGTGGCCGGCGAGGACACCAGGGATTTTCGCCAGCACCGCGTCGATCGTCGCCACGCAGGAGGCGCAGTGCAGGCCGCTGAGCTCCAGGGTCAGGGTCTCGGTGGGCACGCTGTAGCCGGCCTGCTGGATGCGCTGCAGCAGCGTCGGCAGATCCACCTGCTGCGGGTCGTAGTCCACCTGCACGCGCGCGCCGGCATAGCTGGCCTGCGCCGCCACGCCGGGCAGGCGCTGCAGCGCCTTCTCCACGCCCGCCGCGCAGGCGGCGCAGGTCATGCCCTGCACCGGCAAGGTCAGCGAGGCGGTGGTGCGACCCGTGCTCATCGCGACGGCTCGCCGGCGGCATCGCCGCGGATGTCGCCCAGGATCGGGCAGGCGTCCGGCGCGCCGTGGCCGGGGCACTCCTCGACCAGGGCCGCCAGGGTCTCGCGCATCTCGGTCAGCTCGGCGATGCGCCGATCCAGCGCCTGCAGGCGCGCGCTGGCGCGCTGCTTGATGCCCTCCACGCCGTGCACGCGATCGTCCTGCAACGCCAGCAACTCGCCGATCTCCTCCAGCGAAAAGCCCAGTTCCTTGGCGCGGCGGATGAAGCGCACCCGCTGCACCGCCGCGGTGTCGTACTCGCGGTAGCCGGAGGCACGGCGCGGGGCGGGTGGCAGCAGGCCCTGGCGTTCGTAGTAGCGCACGGTGTCGATGGCGACGTCGGCCTGGCGGGCGAGCGCGCCGATGGTGAAGCGGGCGGTGGGGGGGTCGGATCGCATGCGCACACCCTACTCCCTGGAGTCGGGTCCAGAGTCAAGCCTTGCCGGATGGCGGTCGCTTGCCGCGCACGCCGGCTTCGGTATCCTCTTCCGTTCCCGACGCCACGCTGCCGCCTGTGCCGACTTCCGCCGTCCTGCTGCGCCTGCTGCTGTGCCTGAGCCTGCTGCTCAACGGCACCGCGGCCGCCATGGCGATGCCTGGCATGGCGACGCACGGCACTTCGACGCACGACACCGCTGCCACGGTCGCCAGCGCGGCGCCGGTGCATGCGGCGATGCCCTGTCACGACGCACCGCCACCGCCGCCGGCGGATCACGACGGCCACTGCCACGACCATGCCGGCAAGCACGGTGGCTGCGGCGGCATGGCCGGCTGCCAATGCCCGCACGCGCAGCCGCTGCCGGCCCTGCTGGCGATGCCGCTGGCGCTGCCACGCTTGCCCCGCACCCTGATTGCCGCCGCTCCCCAGGCCGCGCACGGCGCGCCCGGCCTGCCGCGGCTGGAACGCCCTCCCAGCGCCTGAGCGCGCGCGGCCGCCTGCTGGGCGGTCTCCCGGTGGCAGCGCACAGGCGCTGCCGCGTCCGTGCCTGCAGCGCCCATCGGCACTGCGCGGCGCATCGCATCCGCTGACGGACATCGCACATGAACCCATCTTCCTCCGGCCTGCCGGCGCTGCCGTCGCGGCGCCGCTTCGTCACCGGGCTGGCGCTGGGCGCCGCCGCCGGCCTCACCGGGCTGCCGCTGCGCAGCGCCCACGCCAGCGCACTGGCCCGCAACGGCGCCGCGCCCTACGTGCTGCACGGCACAGACCTGGACCTGAGCATCGGCAGTACGCGGGTCAACTTCACCGGGCGCGAGCGCCCCGCCATCGCGGTCAACGGCAGCGTGCCGGCACCGCTGCTGCGCTGGCGCGAAGGCGACACCGTGACCATCCGCGTGGCCAACCGCCTGCCCGGCCACACCCAGACCTCGGTGCACTGGCACGGCCTGCTGCTGCCGGCCAACATGGACGGCGTGCCGGGCATGAGCTTCGACGGCATCTACCCGGGCGAGACCTACCAGTACCGCTTCGCCCTGCGCCAATCCGGCACCTACTGGTACCACAGCCATTCGCTGCACCAGGAGCAGGCCGGGCTGTACGGCGCCATCGTGATCGACCCGCGCGAGCCGCCGCCGTACCGCCACGACCGCGAGCACGTGCTACTGCTGTCGGACTGGACCGACCTGGATCCGGCGGCGCTGTTCCGGCGGCTGAAGCAGATGCCGTCCTACGACAACCTGTACCAGCGCACCGTCGGCGATTTCCTGCGCGACGCGCGCGAGGACGGGCTGCGCGCCACCCTCGCCGACCGCGGCATGTGGGGGCGCATGCGCATGACCCCCAGCGACCTGTCCGACGTCAACGGCAACACCTACACCTACCTGCTCAACGGCATGACCCCGGCCGGCAACTGGACCGGGCTGTTCCGCCCCGGCGAGAAGGTGCTGCTGCGCTTCATCAACGCCTCCAGCATGAGCTACTTCGACGTGCGCATCCCCGGGCTGAAGATGACCGTGGTCGCCGCCGACGGCCAGTATGTGCATCCGGTGAGCGTGGACGAATTCCGCATCGCCGCGGCCGAAACCTTTGATGTGCTGGTCGAACCCAGCGGCCAGGACGCCTACACGGTGTTCGCGCAGGACATGGGCCGCACCGGCCACGCGCGCGGCACCCTGGCCGTGCGCGAAGGCCTGCAGGCGCCGGTGCCGGCGAACGATCCGCGTCCGCTGCTGCGCATGCAGGACATGGGCCACGCGATGGCTGGCCACGCCGGCATGGAGCACAGCGCAGGCATGACCACGCACGGCATGGAGGGCGGCTGCGGCGCGAGCATGCACATGCCGGGCATGTCGGGCATGGAGCACGCCGCGCACGCTGCCACCGCGCCGACGCATCCACGCAGCGAACGCGGCAATCCGCTGGTGGACATGCAGTCCGCCGCCACTGCGCCGCGGCTGGACGACCCTGGCATCGGCCTGCGCGACAACGGCCGCCGCGTGCTGAGTTACGCCGACCTGCACAGCCTGTTCGAGGACCCGGACGGACGCGAGCCGGGACGCGAGATCGAACTGCACCTGACCGGCAACATGGAGAAGTTCGCCTGGTCGTTCGACGGCATTCCCTTCGCCAGCGCCGAGCCGCTGCGGCTGAACTATGGCGAGCGCCTGCGCATCGTGCTGGTCAACGACACGATGATGCAGCACCCGATCCACCTGCACGGCATGTGGAGCGACGTCGAGGATGCCGCCGGCCGCTTCCAGGTGCGCAAGCACACCGTGGACATGCCGCCGGGCACGCGCCGCAGCTACCGCGTGCGCGCCGACGCGCTGGGCCGCTGGGCCTACCACTGCCATCTGCTGTACCACATGGACGGCGGCATGATGCGCGAAGTGCGGGTGGACGCATGAGCCGCCTCCACTTCTCGCCGCTCGCCCAGGCGACCGGCATGGTGCTGCTGTTGGCGCACGCCGTGGCGCAGGCACAGCATGTCCACGTGGCCGACAGCGACGCCGATCTCCCTGCCGCGACCTGCGCCTGCCCGGCAGCCGCTGCCACCACACCCATGGCGGGCGCTGCGGAGGCATCGCAGCCCGACACGGCAATGCACGGCGCCATGGACCACGCAGCCATGGGGCACGCCGCGCACGCGCCGGCCATGCAAGACACGCCTGCCGCACAGCACGCCGACGCCCTGTCGCACGCGCACATGGACCACGCCACGATGGACCACGCGGCCACGCCGTCGCCGCAGGTCGATCACAGCCACCGCGCGCATCACGCATACGACGGCATGCATCACGACGGCATGGACCATGCGATGCCCACCGCGCCCGCGCCGACCGCGAGCGCGAGCGCATGCCAGTGTCCTGCGAGCGCCGACACGTCGCTGCCACGCGAGCCGATCCCGCCGATCACCGACGCCGATCGCGCAGCCGCATTCCCCGTGCTGCGCGACCACGGCATGGCGCACGGCGCGGCGCGCACCGGCTACCTGCTGGTCGATCGCCTGGAAGGCTGGGACAACGCCCACGGCAGCGGCCAGGCCTGGGAAGCGCGCGGCTGGTACGGCGGCGACATCGATCGGCTATGGCTGCGCAGCGATGGCGAGCGCGAGGGCGGCCGCACCACGGCGTCGACGCTGGAACTGGCCTATGGCCGCGCCATCTCGCCCTGGTGGGACATGCTGATCGGCGCCAAGCAGACGTTCGCGCCCGGCCGCGCGCGGACCTCGGCCGCGTTCGGCGTGCAAGGCATGGCGCCGTACAAGTTCGAGGTGTCGGCCATGCTCTACGTCGGCGAGGGCGGCCATGCCAGCCTGCACCTGGAAGGCGAGTACGACGTGCTGCTGACCAATCGCCTGATCCTGCAGCCACGGCTGGAAGCGGAACTGGCCGCACGCGACGATCCGGCGCATCGCACCGGCAGCGGCCTGGCCAGCGTGGAGGGCGGGTTGCGCCTGCGCTACGAAGTCACCCGCCGGTTCGCACCGTATGTCGGCGTGGAGCACGTGCGCAGCTTCGGCGACACCACCGACCTGCGCCGCGCCGATGGCGAGGCGGCGCGCGAGACGCGCTGGGTCGCCGGCCTGCGGTTCTGGTTCTGAGCGGACGGCAACGCGGCGCGGCGCTGTCCGTCGACGGTCGTTCTCCCCATCCAGGGTCGGCCGCAGTTCACCCGGTACATGCGAGGGTTCGGGCGGCCCTGTGCGCACCACGCACGCGGGGCTGTCGCCGTCGATCGCCCAGGAGACCCGCTCGATGCACGAATCCGCCAACGCCGCCGTTCCCGCGGCCCGCCGGTGGCTCGGCCTGGCAGGCATCGCCTGCCTGGCCGTGCTCGCCGCTTGCGCATGTTCGACCGCCATGCAGCAACGCCCTCTGCTGCCGGACGGCACCCACGCGGCTGCCGACGCGCAGGACGCCAACGCGGCCAGGGCAGTGATCGTCTACTTCGATCGCAGCGGCGACGTCGAGCAGACCAAGCGCCGCATCAGCGCGGCGGCGGCGGGCTGGCATGCCCCGCTGCTGTACACGCTCGACCGCGTCGGCGCCATCGTGTTGGGGGTCCCGACCGGGAAGACCGCCGAGCGCCTCAGCGCCGACGTCGGCGCCATCGCGGGCGTGCTGATGGCGGTACCCGATGGCCAACAGCAACTGCAGCAGGACGCGTCGTCGTCCCCTTCGTCGGTGCGGTAGCCAGCGGGCCGATGCCAGGGGCGCCCGCGCCTGCGGGCGAGCGCGCCGGATGGCCTGGACGCGTCCGCGCGCGCCGGTGCGGCAGTCTCCCGCAAGCGCGGCGCTGTCGGTTTCCAGGATCGGCCACGACAGGCGTCATGGCAATGCCCGCCACGGCCGAAGCCGCTGCTACAACACGGCTCCCGCAAGAACGCTTCAGCTAGGCGTGCAGCGCCGCCTGCAACCCCGCCACCTCGTGCCGCGGCGGACGCAGCGCCCCCAGCGTGCCGACCAGTTCGCGGTAGCTGCGCGCGAGCTGTGCGAACAGTCCCGCATCGCTGTCGCGGCTCTCGGCGACTCCGGCATAGGCGCCGCGGCCCAGGTCGATGAAGTAGTCCACGCTGACCCGACGCCGTGCCGCCACGCCGGGGAACAGCCCGGCGATCAGCAGGCAACCGTCGCCGACCTCACGCAAGGCGTCGGCACGCGCACGCCCCACCTGCTCCTGCGCATGCAGCCAGGCCAGCGCCTGGATGCGCGCCAGCAACTGCGCGTCGCGCTGGTAACGCAGCAGTACGAACACCAGATAGTGCTCGCGCGATTCGTCCAGCGGCCGGCCCAGGCGCTGCCCGGCCTCGTGCACCAGCGCCTGCCACAGCTCGGCCGGCGCCCCCTGTCTGAAAGACTCGTACATGCGTCCTCCTGCGTGGTGGGAACCCTCGCAGGAAGCTTATGCATAACCCGGGCCAGTGCGCTGGCAGCCGGCCATGGCGTCTGCCAAGCCAGCGATACCGCGACTTACTCCACCGTCACCGACTTGGCCAGGTTGCGCGGCTTGTCCACGTCGGTGCCGCGCGCCAGCGCGGTGTGGTAGGCCAGCAACTGCACCGGCACGGTGTGCAGCACCGGGCTGAGCACGCCGGCGTGGCGTGGCGTGCGGATCACGTGCACGCCGTCCGATTCATTGAAGTTGCTGTCCTGGTCGGCGAACACGAACAGCTCGCCGCCGCGCGCGCGCACTTCCTGCATGTTCGACTTCACCTTCTCCAGCAAGGTGTCGTTGGGCGCGATCACCACCACCGGCATGTTGGCGTCGACCAGCGCCAGCGGGCCGTGCTTGAGCTCGCCGGCCGGATAGCCCTCGGCGTGGATGTAGGTGATCTCCTTGAGCTTGAGCGCGCCTTCCAGGGCGATCGGGTAATGCAGGCCGCGACCCAGGAACAGCGCGTTGTGCTTGTCGGCGAAGCGCTCGGCCCATACCGCGATCTGCGGTTCCAGGTTGAGCACGTGCTGCACGCTGCCGGGCAGGTAGCGCAGTTGCTCCAGGTACTCGGCCTCCTGTTCGGCGCTCAGCCGCCCGCGGCGCTTGGCCAGCACGCAGGTGAGCTGGAACAGCGCCGCCAGCTGGGTGGTGAAGGCCTTGGTCGAAGCCACGCCGACCTCGGCGCCGGCGCGGGTGTACAGCACCATCGCGCTGGCGCGTGGGATCGCGCTCTCGGGCACGTTGCAGATCGACAGGGTCTTGGTATGGCCCAGCGCCTTGGCGTATTTGAGCGCCTCCATCGTGTCCAGGGTTTCGCCGGACTGGGAGATGGTCACGATCAGTTGCCGCGGATTGGCGCAGGCATCGCGGTAGCGGTACTCGCTGGCGATCTCCACGCTGCACGGCAGCCCGGCGATGCCCTCGATCCAGTAGCGCGCGGTCAGCCCGGCGTAGTAGCTGGTGCCGCAGGCCAGGATCTGCACGCCGTCCACGTCGGCCAGCAGCGCCTCGGCCTTGCTGCCGAACAGCGTGGTGTCGAAGCCGCCGGCGTCGAACAGCGCCTCCAGCGTGTCGGCCAGCGCGCGCGGCTGCTCGTGGATCTCCTTCTGCATGAAGTGGCGGTACGGGCCCAGCTCCAGCGAGGCCAGCGACACGTCGGACACGTGCGGCTCGCGCTGCACCGGCTGGTCCTGCGCGTCGTACACCTGCACGCCGTCGCGGCGCAGTTCGGCGGTGTCGCCTTCTTCCAGGAAGATCACCCGGCGCGTGGCCTGGATCACCGCCGAGACATCCGAGGCGATGAAGTTCTCGCCCTCGCCCAGGCCGATCAGCAGCGGGCAACCCATGCGCGCGCACACCAGCAGGTCCGGGCGCGACTTGCTCACCGCGGCCACGGCATAGGCGCCGGTCAGTTCCTTCACCGCCGCCTGCAGCGCGCCGAGCAGGTCGCGGCCCTGGGCGATGTAGTGGTGGATCAGGTGGGCGATGACCTCGGTATCGGTCTGCGATTCGAACACGTAGCCCAGCGCGGTCAGGCGCTCGCGCTGCTGCTCGTGGTTCTCGATGATGCCGTTGTGAACCAGCGCCAGGTCGCCATGACTGACGTGCGGGTGCGCATTGGCCTCGGTGACGCCGCCATGGGTCGCCCAGCGGGTGTGGCCGATGCCCAGCGGCGCGTGCAGGCCTTCGGCCAGCGCGGCGCTCTCGGTCTCGGACACGCGGCCGGTACGGCGCACGCGGCGGACCTGCCCGTCGGCGATGGCGGCGATGCCGGCCGAGTCGTAGCCCCGGTATTCCAGGCGCTTGAGCCCCTCGATCAGGACCGGAACCACATCGCGATCCGCGATCGCACCGACGATACCGCACATAGCCACGCCCTTCGCCGAAAAGTCCGCCATTCTAGCGAAGTCCGCTGAATGTCTCGCCGCTGTCCGCTGCCGGACACAGGGCGTGTCGCCCATTCCCGAGCATGCCCCCGCCCTGGTGTCCGCGAACGTGTCCGCGGACACCCGGACACCTGTCCGCGCCGTCCGCACCCATGCAATTCAATGACTTGCAGTTGGCACGCATCGTGCTGTGAAGTCCCCATCCTCACCGCTACGACCGTCCGATGATCCGTGACACCTCCGCCCAGGACCAGGTTCTCGCCCGCCCCCGCTCCGCGGCCTGGCGCCGCTGGCTGTGGCCCGGGCTGATCGCCGCGCTGGTGCTGCTGGGCATCGCCTTCGCCGCACGCGGCTGGATCGCCGGCAGCCGCTCGTTCGACGCGCAGCGGGTGCGCATCGCCACGGTGACCCGCGGCGACCTGGTCCGCGACATCTCCGCCGACGGCCGCCTGATCGCCGCCAACAGCCCGACCCTGTACGCGATCTCCGGCGGCACCGTGACCCTGAAGGTGGTCGCCGGCGACGTGGTCAAGCAGGGCCAGGAGCTGGCCGAGATCGACAGCCCGGAACTGCGCAGCAAGCTGGCCCAGGAAGAAGCCACCCTGGCCGGCCTGCAGGCCGAGGCCGGCCGTGCCGACCTGGACGCGACCCTGGCCCGTGCCAACGCCAGCAAGCTGATCGACCAGGCGCAGATCGAACGGCAGGCGGCCAGCCGCGACCTGGAGCGCTACCAGCGCGGCTATGAAGGCGGCGCGGTGCCGGCAGTGGAACTGGCCAAGGCCCAGGACACCCTGAAGAAGGCCGACATCGCGATGAGCCACGCGCAGAAGGATTCGGGCCTGCAGGCGCAGGGCGCCTCGCTGGACGCGCGCAACAAGCGCCTGCTCGCCGAGCGCCAGCGCGCGGTGGTGGCCGAGGTGCAGCGCCAGGTCGACCTGCTGACCCTGCGCTCGCCGTTCGACGGCCAGGTCGGCCAGGTGCAGGTCTCGCAGCACACCAACGTCGCCGCCAACGCACCGGTGCTGAGCGTGGTCGACCTCTCCAAGTTCGAACTGGAGATCAAGGTGCCGGAAAGCTTCGCCCGCGACCTGGCGATCGGCATGCCGGCGCAGTTGACCAGCGGTGCCGGCGAACCCTTCGCCGGCGCGATCTCGGCGGTGTCGCCGGAAGTGGTCAACGGCGAGGTCAACGCGCGCATCCGCTTCACCGACAAGCAGCCGCCGGGCCTGCGCCAGAGCCAGCGCATGAGTGCGCGGGTGCTGCTGGATACCCGCAAGAACGTGCTCAAGCTCGAGCGCGGCCCGTTCGTCGAACAGTCCGGCGGCCGCTACGCCTACGTCATGGACGGCGACTCGGCGGTGCGCCGCCCGGTCGAACTGGGCGTCACCAGCCTGGGCGAGGTCGAAGTGCGCTCGGGCCTGCAGCCGGGCGACCGGGTCGTGGTCTCCGGCAGTGACCTGTTCGGCGATGCGCCGCAGGTGACGGTGCATTAGAAGCCGGGATTGGGGAATCGGGATTGGGGATTCGCAAGCCTCTCTCGTTTTCCTTTCCTGGCCACTGATTCCGAATCCCGACATCCCTAATCCCCAATCCCCGCTCCACCACCACAGGAACTCACGCCATGCTCGAAATGCGCTCCGTCTCCAAGGTCTTCCGCACCGAACAGGTCGAGACGCATGCGTTGCGCTCGCTGGACCTGCATGTCCGCGAGGGCGAGTTCGTCGCCGTCACCGGGCCGTCGGGGTCGGGCAAGACCACCTTCCTCAACATCGCCGGGTTGCTGGAAACCTTCACCAGCGGCCAGTACCTGCTCGACGGCCAGGACGTCAGCAACCTCAACGACGATGCGCGCTCGCGCATGCGCAACCAGAAGATCGGCTTCATCTTCCAGGGCTTCAACCTGATCCCCGACCTCAACCTGTTCGACAACGTCGACGTGCCGCTGCGCTACCGCGGCATGGGCGCGGCCGAGCGCAAGCAGCGCATCGAAGAGGCGCTGAGCCGGGTCGGGCTGGGCTCGCGCATGAAGCACTATCCGTCCGAACTGTCCGGCGGCCAGCAGCAGCGCGCGGCGATCGCCCGCGCCCTGGCCGGTAGCCCGCGCCTGCTGCTGGCCGACGAACCGACCGGCAACCTCGACTCGCAGATGGCGCGCGGGGTGATGGAACTGCTGGAGGAGATCAACGCGCAGGGCTCGACCATCGTCATGGTCACCCACGACCCGGAACTGGCCGCGCGCGCGCAGCGCAACGTGCACATCGTCGACGGCCAGGCCACCGACCTGCAGCGCGAACCGGTGCTGGTGCAGGGCGGCGCGGCGGCGGCGTCCGCCAACGATCACCGCTGAGACAGGCCCTGCCATGTCGCTGCCGTATGCCGTGGAACTGGGATTGCGTGGAATGCGTCGGCATCCGCGCACGGTATTGCTCGCCGTGCTCACGCTCGCCCTGGGCCTGGCATCGGTGATGACGATGCTGACCTTGCAGGCGATGCTGTCCGCCGATCCACTGCCCGGCCTCAGCCAGCAGCTGTACCTGGGCTGGGTGGACTCGCGGCAGATCGCCCGCCAGGACGACCCCGACGCTGGCGAGCCGCCTCAGGCGCTGTGGAAGCTGGACGATGCCACGGCATTCATGGCTACGCTGCCGCAGGTGCGGCAGGCGGCGCTGACGCTGAGCACGTTCGACGTGAGCGACCAGGCACGCACGCGCCACCAGCAGGCCTACGCGATCAGCGCGCTGGGACCGATGCCGGCGCTGTTCGGCCTGCCGCTGCGGTCCGGCCGCTACTGGACGGACGCAGAAGAACGCAACCGTGCGCCGGTGGCCATCATCAGCCACGCGCTCAGCCTGAAGCTGCTGGGCAGCGAGAACGGCGTCGGCCGGCAGATCCGACTGGGCAAGCAGCTGTTCCAGGTCGTCGGCATCAGCGACGACTGGAGACCGCGCCCGGCCTTCTACTTCCTCAATGGGCCGGAAGCGGCCTGGCAGCAGTATCCGCTGGAGGTGTTCGTTCCGGCACGGGCGGCCCTGGACGCGGACGCCAAGCCGGGATTCGTCCAGGACTGCGACGACACCGGCCACGCCGGCGTGCGCTTCAACGAACTCGACCTCGGTGCCTGCCGCTGGCTGATGCTCTGGGCGCAGTTGTCCACCCCCGTGCAGGTAAACGCCTACCGCGATGCGCTGTCCGCGTTCGCACAAGCGCGCCATGCCGATGGGGTTTTCCAGCGCGCGCCGCAGGTCGCCTTGTACGGCGTGGCCGAGTGGCTTGCGCGCAACCGCGTGGTCCCGGACAGCGTGCGCCTGAACGTCTGGCTGGCGCTCGCGCTGCTCGGGCTGTGCATCGTCAATGTCGCCGGCCTGCTGGCCGCACGTTTCCTGCGCCGCTCCGCCGAAATCGGCGTGCACCGGGTCCTGGGCGCCCCGCGCGCGGCGGTGTTCGTCCGCTGCCTGACCGAAGCCGGCGCGATCGGCCTGTTGGGCGGCGTGCTGGCATTGCCGGCCACGCTGTTCGCCCTGTGGATCGTGCGCATGCAGGCGGAGGCCTACAGCGACCTGGCACGCTTCCAGCCCAGCCTGTTCCTGGCGATGGTGGCGCTGGCGATCGGCACCGGCCTGCTGGTCGGCCTGCTCCCGGCGTGGCGTGCAGCGTTGCTGCAACCGGCGCTGCAAGTGAAAAGCCTCTGAGGGCCCGTCGATGCCACTGCGCCCCTATCTCTCACCCCTGTTGCGGCATCCGCTGATGCCGCTGCTGGTGATCGTGCAGACCGTCCTGGCCTGCGCGATCCTGACCAACGTGCTGTTCCTGCTGTGGCAGAAGCTGGCGCCGATGCTGGTCCCGGACGGCATCGCCCGCGATGAGGTCATTTTGGTCGACCAGGTGATCAATGGCCAAGGCGGCTGGAAAGCGCCGCAGATCCGCGCCGGCACCGACACGCTGCGCCGCATCCCCGGAGTCACCGCGGTCTCGCCGACGATCGGCCTGCCAATGAGTTCCTCCATGGTCATGGTCGGCCGCGTCGCCGGCCCTGCGGCGACCGAGCGCGTGAGCCTGCTGGTCGGCGACGACCTGATCGATGCGTTGGGCCTGGACCTGGTGGCCGGACGCAACTTCAGCGCCGACGAAATGCGGGTCGGCGACCTGCCCGCCGCGACCGCGTCCGACCGCACCACCGCGGTCATCCTCACCCAGGCGCTGGCGCAGCGGCTGTTCGGCTCGCGCCCGGCGCTGGGCGGCGTGCTCACCAACGGACAGGCGAACGCGACCAAGCGTTTCGTCGTGGTCGGCATCGTCCGCCACCTGCTGCGCTACCAGCTCGACGCGCTGGACGACGGCAAGGCCGAGTACACGATGCTGACGGCGGGCACAGTCACCGGGACGCCGATCCTGACCTACGCGGTGAGGACCGCGCCGGAGCGGCGCGCGGCCGTGATGGCCGAGATCCCGCAACGTCTGCAGCAGTTGTTCGGCGACGCGCTGCTGCGCGGGATCACGATCCGTGCGAACGACTACGAATCCCAGCGCAACGAACGGCTCCAGCCGCGCCGCGCCGCAGTGTGGCTGTTCGGCACCGCCAGTGCGGTGGTCACCCTCATCACCCTGATCGGCATCGCCAGTCTCAGCGGTTTCTGGATCCAGCAGCGGACCCGGCAGATCGGCATCCGCCGCGCCCTGGGCGCCAGCCGCGGCCAGATCCTGCGGCATTTCCTGCTGGAAAACCTGGTGGTCATCGGCAGCGGCGTGGTCCTGGGCATGCCATTGGCCTACATCGCCAATCTCTGGTTGATGCAGCACTACGAGCTGCCGCGGCTGCCCGCCGCCTGCCTGCCGATCGGCTTGCTCGCCCTGTTGCTGCTAGGCCAATGCGCGGTGTTGTCGCCGGCGCGGCGCGCCGCCGCGATCCCGCCCGCCACCGCCACCCGCAGCGCCTGAGCCAAGGACCCCATGTTCCGTTACTACATCCAACTGGCAGTACGCAGCCTGCGCCGCAGCCCGGTGCTCACCGCGCTGATGGTGCTGTCCATCGCCGTGGGCATCGGCGCGGCGATGACCACGCTGACGGTGATGCGGTTGCTGTCCGGCGATCCCTTGCCCGGGCGCAGCCAGCAGATCTTCTTCGCGCAACTCGATCCGCGCCCCAGCAACGGCGCCAACCAGAAGCCGTACGACAAGCTCGACTACCCCTCGGCCATGGACCTGTGGACGCGCGGGCGCGCCGATCGCCAGGCCATGGTCGCCGAGAGCGAGATCAAGGTGCACGCGGCGGACGGCGCCACCCCGCCGTTCATGACCCAGTTGCTGATGACCCAGGCCGATTTCTTCCCGATGTTCCAGGTGCCGTTCGCCTACGGCAGCGGCTGGCGCGCGCGCGACGACCAGGACCGGGCGCGGGTGGCGGTGATCTCGTCCGACCTCAACGCCAAGCTGTTCCAGGGCCGCAACAGCGTCGGCCGCAGCCTGCTGGTGCGCGGCACGGCGGTGCGCATCGTCGGCGTGCTGGCGCCGTGGCGGCCGTCGCCGCTGTTCTACACGCTGGCCGGCGGCAGCTTCGCCCATGGCGATACCGCCAGCTTCTACGGACGGCCGCAGGACGTGTTCATGCCGCTGTCCAGCAGCCTGGAGGTCAACGACGGCCACATCCAGCCGTGGACCTGTTTCAGCAAGCCCGAGGCCAACCTGGACCTGCGCAGCGCGCCGTGCGTGTGGCTGCAGTTGTGGGTGCAGTTGGACACGCCGGCGAAGGTCGCCGACTACCGCCGGCTGCTGGCCGACTACGCCGCGCAGCAGCACGCCGCCGGGCGCATCGGCCGCGCCGACACCGCGCGCCTGCTGTCGCTGCCGCAATGGCTGGACCATAACCGCGTGGTGCCGGGCGACGTGCGCCTGCAGAGTTGGCTGGCGCTGGCGTTTCTGGGCCTGTGCCTGTTCAACAGCGTCGGCCTGCTGCTGGCCAAGTTCCTGCGCCGCGGCGGCGAGATCGGTGTGCGTCGCGCGCTGGGGGCGTCGCGCCGCGCGATCTTCGCGCAGTGCCTGACCGAGGCCAGCGTGATCGGCCTGCTCGGCGGCGCCGGCGGCTGGCTGCTGACCCTGCTGGGCCTTTGGAGCGTGCGCCAGCAGCCCACCGCCTACGCCGACCTGGCGCATCTGGACCCGACGACGTTCGCCGGCACCTTCGCCCTGGCGATCGCCTGCAGCCTCGCCGCCGGCCTGTTCCCCGCCCTGCGCGCCAGCCGTATCGCGCCGGCCATGCAACTCAAGAGTCTGTAACCGGGGCCCGCGACCATGCAGATCACGCCCATCCTCAGCGCGCTGTCGCGCCATCGCATCGCCGCCGCGCTGATCGCGCTGGAAGTGGCGCTTGCCTGCGCCGTGCTGTGCAACGCCTTCTTCCTGATCGGCAATCGTCTGGAGCTGGTGCACCTGCGCAGCGGCATCGACGAGACCGCGCTGGGCCTGGTGTCGCTGTCCGGCTGCGACGGCTGCAACGCCGCCGACGTCAACGCCCGCGCGCTGGATGCGGTGCGCCGCACGCCCGGCGTGCGCGCGGCAGGTGCCATCAACACCGTCCCGTTCGCGCCGCCGGTGTTCAACAACGGGCTTTGCCTGGACCAGGACTGCACCCGGGTCGGCGGCGTGCCGCACTTCTACATGGTCAGCCCGGGCGCCGTCGCGGCACTGGCGCTGCAGCCGGACAGCGGCCGCGCGTTCGGCGACGCGGACTACCAGCCGCTCGACAACGGCATCCCGACCGCGGCCGGTGTGTGGATCACGCGGGCGCTGGCCGCGCACCTGTGGCCGGGCCAGGATCCGCTGGGCAAGGAATTCTGGTCCGGCGGCCATTTCCGGGTGATCGGCACGCTGGAGCACCTGGCGCGCCCCGATCCGGGCCGCAGCGAGGATGGCGTGATCGGCAGCGACTGGTCGGTGGTGATCCCGGTGCGCGAGGCCGCGCAGTCCGGCACCTATGTGCTGCGTGCCGATCCGCGCGACTTGCCACGGGTGTTGGCGCAGGCGCGCGCCGCAGTGGCACGGGCGGTGCCCGAGGCGGTGCTGGACAACGCCAACAGCAAGCCGCTGGACGACCTGCGCCAGACGTATTTCCAGAGCGACCGGGCGATGACCGGGCTGCTGGTGGCGATCATCGTCGCGATGCTGCTGGTGACCGCGCTGGGCATCGTCGGCCTGGCCAGCTTCTGGGTGCAGCAGCGCACCAAGCAGATCGGCATCCGCCGCGCGCTCGGTGCCACCCGCCGCGACATCCTGCGTTATTTCCAGACCGAGAATCTGCTGCTGGTCGGCGCCGGCGTGGCCCTGGGCATGTTGCTGGCCTACGGCGGCAACGTGCTGCTGATGCGGGTCTTCGAACTGGAACGGTTGCCGGCCAGCTACCTGCCGGTCGGCGCGCTGCTGCTGTGCGCGCTGGGCCAGCTCGCCGTCCTCGGCCCGGCCCTGCGCGCCGCCGCCGTCGCCCCCGCCATCGCCACCCGCAGCGCCTGACCCGGAGCCCGCATGTTCGCTTACTACCTTCGCCTGGCGCTGCGCAGCTTCGGCCGCAACCGCATCCTCACCGGGCTGATGGTGCTGGCCGTGGCGCTGGGCATCGGCGCGTCGATGACCATGCTGACCGTGCTGCACACGCTGTCCGGCGACCCGCTGCCCGGGCGCAGCGCCACGCTGTTCCATCCGCAGCTGGATCCGCGTCCGCGCAACCTGCCCAGCGCCGACCCCGAGCCGCCGGACGAGCTGACCTGGCAGGACGCCACCGCGCTGTACCGGGCGCAGGCGGCGCCGGCGCAGACCATGACCAGCGCGAACTGGCTGCCGGTGCGCCAGACCGTGCCCAACAGCCCCTTGCGCATGCTCACCACCCGCGCCGCCACCGCCGACCTGTTCGGCATGTTCGGCATGCGCTTCCTCTACGGCAGCGGCTGGAGCCATCGCGACGATACCCAGCGCGCGCCGGTGGTGGTGCTGAGCCGCAAGCTCAACGACGCGTTGTTCGGCGGCGCCGACAGCGTCGGCGAGACCCTCACCATCGCCACCCGCCCGTTCCGGGTGATCGGGGTGATCGACGCCTGGGATGCGCAACCGCGCTTCTACGACCTCAACTCCGGCGCGTACACGCCGCCGGAAGCGCTGTACATGCCGTTCGAGACCTGGCTGGACCTGCCGCAGGACTACGGCTACGGGCCGATGCAGTGCTGGGGCAAGGACGGCGAGGCCGGCCTGCACGATCCCAAGGCCGCGCAGTGCACCTGGGTGCAGTACTGGGTGCGGCTGGACACGCCGGAGCAGGCGCGGCGCTATCGCGCGGCGCTGGACGCCTACAGCGCGCAGCAGCGCCAGCTCGGCCGCTTCGAACGCGCCCCCAACACCCGCCTGCGCAGCCTGGTCGACTGGCTGGACTACAAGCGGGTGGTGCCGGCCACGGTGCGCATGCAGACCTGGATCGCCTTCGGCGTGCTGCTGGTATGCCTGCTCAATGCAGTGGGCCTGCTGGTCGCCAAGTTCATGCGCAAGGCCGGCGAGATCGGCGTGCGCCGCGCGCTCGGCGCCAGCCGCCGCGCGGTGTTCGCGCAGTGCCTGGCCGAATCGGCGCTGATCGGCTGCCTGGGCGGCCTGCTCGGCATCCCGCTGACCTGGATCGGCCTGTGGCTGGTGCGCCAGCAACCGGTGGCGTACGCGCAGCAGGCGCATGCCGATCCCGCGATCCTCGGCATCGCCCTGGCCGTGGCCACGCTCTCGGCGCTGGCCGCCGGCCTGTGGCCGGCCTGGCGCGCCTCGCGCATCGCCCCCGCCCTGCAGGTGAAATCGCTATGACCCCGCTGCCTCCCGTGCGTCCCATCCTGTCCGCATTGGGCAGCCATCGCGCCGCGGTGGTGCTGATGGCGCTGCAGATCGCCCTGACCCTGGCAGTGCTGTGCAACCTGGTGTTCATCATCGCCCGCACCTACCAGCGCGTGCAGACCCCGACCGGAGTGATGGAACAGGACATCGGCCTGATCCAGAGCATCAGCGTGGTCGGCGAACCGGGCAGCGTCAGCAGCGTCGGCCGCAGCCTGGACATCCTGCAGGCGGTGCCCGGCGTGGAAGCGGCGGCGTTCGGCACGCCGCCGCTGTGGGGCCCGACGCAGGCGCAACTGTTCCTGCAGCCGCAGGCCACGCAAGCGGTCGCCCGTGCGCGCCTGTTCCTCGGCAGCCAGGGCCTGAACCGCACGCTGGGCATCCGCATCGTCGCCGGTCGCGACCTGCGCGACGCGGAACTGACCGGCGCCTCGGACCTGTTCGGTGCGCCACCGGAGATCGAGCGGCGCCTGCCGGCCCTGATCACGCCCTCGCTGGGCGCCAAACTGTTCCCCGGCACGTCGCCGCTGGGGCGCACCCTCTACACCAGCACCTTCAACCAGCCGGTGCGCCTGGACATCGTCGGGGTGATGGCGCCGGTGCGCGGCGACATCACCGGCCACGACGACGATGCCGATGCACTGCTCACCGAGATCCGCATCGGCAGCGAAGGCTGGGGCGGCGGCTACCTGATCCGCAGCACGCCCGGGCAACTGGCGCAGGTGCTGCCGCGCGCGGCGGCGGCGATGCAGCGCGCCAACCCCACCTATGTGCAGCAGCGCGTGGCCACCATGCAGGAACTGCGGACCGAGTACTTCAAGAGCGACAGCGCGGTGGCGCGGATGCTGCTGGCGATCATCCTGATCCTGCTCACCGTCACCGCGCTGGGCATTGGTGGGCTGGCCAGCTTCTGGGTGCAGCAGCGCACCCGGCAGATCGGCATCCGCCGCGCGCTCGGCGCCACCCGCGGCGACATCCTGCGCTACTTCCAGCTGGAAAACCTGCTGATCGTCGGCGGCGGCGCGTTGCTCGGCGCCGTGCTCGCCTACGTCATGAACCAGTGGTTGATGCAGCGCTTCGAACTGGAGCGGCTGTCTTCGCCGACCGTGCTCACCGGCATCGTCGCGGTGTGGCTGCTCGGCCAGTGCGCCGTGCTCGGCCCCGCCTTGCGCGCCGCCGCCGTCCCGCCCGCCACCGCCACCCGCAGCGCCTGACCCCGGAGTTCCCATGTTCGGCTACTACGTCCGCCTCGCCTTGCGCAGCTTCCGCCGCAACACCGTCCTCACCGCACTGATGGTGCTGGCCATCGCCCTGGGGATCGGCGCCAGCATGACCACGCTGACCGTGTTCTACGTGCTCTCCGGCGACCCGATCCCGCAGAAGAGCGACCGCCTGTTCTACGTGCAGGTGGATGCGCAGCCCAAATCCGGCTACCAGCCGGGCGAGGAACCGGATTCGCAGAACACCCGGTTCGATGCCGAGGCCCTGCTGCGCGAGAAGCGCGCCAAGCGCCAGGCGCTGATGACCGGTGGCAGCGTGGCAATCGAACCGACCAAGAGCGGCCTGAAACCGTTCAAGTCGGAAGTGCGGTTCACCTCCGCGGACTTCTTCCCGATGTTCGACACGCCGTTCCTGTATGGCCACGGCTGGACCGGCACCGAAGACGAGCGCCACGACCGCGTGGTGGTCATCAGCCGGAAGCTCAACGAGAAGCTGTTCGACGGCGCCGACAGCGTGGGCCGCGAACTGCGCATGGACCAGAACACCTTCCGCATCGTCGGCGTGCTCGACGCCTGGGAGGCCAAGCCGCGCTTCTACGACCTCACCAACACATACGGATCGGACGAACAGGCCTACCTGCCGTTCTCGGTGGCGATGGACCTGAAGATGGACCGCAACGGCAGCATGAACTGCTTCGGCGACAGCAACGGCGACCAGACCGCGCTCAATGCGCCCTGCACCTGGGTGCAGTACTGGGTGGAACTGGAAAGCCCGGCGCAGGCCGCCGACTACAAGGCCTACCTGGAGAACTATTCGGCCCAGCAACGCGCCGCCGGCCGCTTCCAGCGCCCCAACAACGTGCGCCTGCGCAACGTCATGCAGTGGCTGGACCACAACGAAGTGGTGCCCGGCGACGTGCGCCTGCAACTGTGGCTGGCGATGGGCTTCCTGCTGGTGTGCCTGCTCAACACCGTCGGCCTGCTGCTGGCCAAGTTCCTGCGCCGCAGCGGCGAGATCGGCGTGCGTCGCGCGCTCGGCGCCTCGCGCGGGGCGATCTTCGCGCAATGCCTGGTGGAGGCCGGCGCCATCGGCCTGGCCGGCGGCGTGGCCGGCCTGGGACTGGCCACGCTCGGGCTGTGGGCCGTGCGCCAGCAGCCGGCCAGCTACGCCAAGCTGGCGCATCTGGATCCCAGCATGCTGGCGCTGACCTTCGCCATGGCGGTGGGCGCCAGCCTGCTCGCCGGCCTGCTGCCGTCGTGGCGCGCCATCCAGGTGGCCCCCGCCCTGCAACTCAAGTCCTGATCCTGCGCGCCCTGCGCCTTCCACGCATTCTCACAAGGTCATCGCCATGGATATCCGCCCCATCCTGTCCACCCTGCGCCGGCACAAGACCGCCGCCGCGCTGATCGTGCTGGAGATCGCCTTGGCCTGCGCGATCGTGTGCAACGCGCTGTTCCTGATCGGCAACCGCATCGAGACCCTGCACCGGCCCAGCGGCATCGCCGAGTCGGAACTGGTGACGATCTCGCTGGGCGGCATCGGCCAGCAGGTCAACGCCGCCGCGCGCACCCGCGAGGACCTGGCCGCGTTGCGCGCCGTACCCGGCGTGCGTAACGCCACCCTGCTCAACCAGGTGCCGTTCGTGCACTACTCCTGGAACACCAGCCTGTCGCTGACCCCGGACCAGGAGCGGCCCACCCTCAACGCGGCGCAGTACATGGCCGAGGAAGGCACGCTGAAGACCCTGGGCCTGAAGCTGGTGGCCGGGCGCGATTTCGCCCCCGACGAGTACATGGATCTGGAAGCGGCGCAGACCGACAAGCGGATCCAGGAGAAAGGCACCGCGATCATCCTCAACCGCGCCACCGCGGAAAAGATGTTCCCGGGGCAGAACGCGCTGGGCAAGACCGTGTACACCGGGCCGGTGGGCGCCCGCGTGGTCGGCATCGTCGAGACCCTGGCGCGGCCCACCGCCGCCAGCGGCCTGGCCGAGATCGACTACGCGATGCTGCTGCCGTTTCGCCTGAGCTACACCGACGGCCTGTACGTGCTGCGCGTCACCGACCCGGCGCGGCGCCAGGAAGTGCTGAACGCGGCGACCGCGGCCTTGATGAAGGTCGACAGCAGCCGGCTGGTGCTCAAGCAGCAGACCTACAGCGAGATCCGCGACGCCTACTTCCAGGGCGACCGCGCGATGGTGTGGCTGCTCGGCGCGGTGTGCGTGGCGCTGCTGGTGGTCACCGCGCTGGGCATCGTCGGCCTGGCCAGCTTCTGGGTGCAGCAGCGCACCAAGCAGATCGGCATCCGCCGCGCGCTCGGCGCCACCCGCGGGCAGATCCTGCGCTACTTCCAGACCGAGAACTTCCTGCTGGCCAGCACCGGCATCGTGCTCGGCATGCTGCTGGCCTACGCCATCAACCAGTGGCTGATGGGCAAGTACGAATTGCCGCGGCTGCCGCTGTCCTACCTGCCGATCGGCGCGGTGGCGCTGTGGCTGCTCGGCCAGCTGGCGGTGTTCGCGCCGGCGCGCCGCGCCGCCGACGTGCCGCCGGCCGTCGCCACCCGCAGCACCTGATCCATCCCCTTGGCCGGCTCCGGCCGGCCTTTTTTCATCGAGCGCGCCATGCCCCGCAACCATCGCCCACTGCCGTCCTCCGGTCTCCTGCGCCACGCGCCTGCGTGGCCGCAGCCGTGCCCGATCGGCCCGGCGGCGTCGGTGCGGCGCGACCGTTGAGCGTCGCCGCCATGGCACTGGGCCCGATGCTCTCGACGCTGTCCCGGCACCGCACCGCGGCGACGCTGATCGTGCTGGAGATCGCGCTGGCCTGCGCGATCGTCTGCAACGCGCTTTTCCTGATCGGCAACCGCATCGCGACCCTGCGCAGCGCCAGCGGCGTCGCCGAAGCGGAACTGGTGACGATCGCCCTCGGCGGCATCGGCCGGCAGGTCGACGCGGCGGCACGCACCCGCGAAGACCTGGCCGCGTTGCGCGCGCTGCCCGGCGTGCGCAACGCCACCGTCGTCAACCAGATTACCTTCGGGGACGCCGCCTGGAACGTCGGCCTGAATCTGACCCCCGACCAGGAATGGCCCACGCTCAATGCCGCGCAGTACAAGGCCGAGGACGCCACGCTGCGCACGCTGGGCCTGCGCCTGATCGCCGGGCGCGATTTCCGCGCCGACGAATACCTGGACCTGGACGCCCTGCGCAACGACGAGCGCCTGCGCAACGCCGGCGGCGCGGTCATCCTCAACCGGGCGGCGGCGGAGAAGATGTTCCCCGGACAGAACGCGCTGGGCAGGACCGTCTACCGCGGCACCGTGCCGGCGCAGGTGGTCGGCATCGTCGACGCCCTGGCCCGCCCCAACCCGGACCTGGTCGGCCCGGCGCAGGCGCCCTACGCATTGCTGATTCCGCTGCGCATGCCCTACACCGACGGGCTGTACGTGCTGCGCGTGCGCGACCCGGCGCAACGCCAGGCCGTGCTCGCCGCGGCGACCGCGGCGCTGATGCAGGTGGACAGCAGCCGGCTGGTGCTCGATCAGCAGACCTACAGCGAGATCCGCGACGCCTACTTCCAGGGCGACCGCACCATGGTGTGGCTGCTCGGCGCGGTGTGCGTGGCGCTGCTGGTGGTCACCGCGCTGGGCATCGTCGGCCTGGCCAGTTTCTGGGTGCAGCAGCGCACCCGGCAGATCGGCATCCGCCGCGCCCTCGGCGCCACCCGCAGCCAGATCCTGCGCGACTTCCAGGCCGAGAATTTCCTGCTGACCAGCGCCGGCATCGCGCTGGGCATGCTGCTGGCGTACGCGATCAACCAGTGGCTGATGGGCCGGTACGAACTGCCGCGGCTGCCGCTGTCCTACCTGCCGCTCGGCGCAGCGACGCTGTGGCTGCTCGGCCAGTGCGCGGTACTCGCGCCGGCGCGGCGCGCGGCGGCGGTGCCGCCGGCCGTGGCCACCCGCAGCCTCTGATCCCGTCCTTCCATCGCCCGCCACCGCCCCCTTCTCCAGGACGCCACGATGTTCGGCTACTACTGCAAACTGGCGCTGCACAGCTTCGGTCGCAACCGCCTGCTGACCGCCCTGATGGTGCTGGCGATCGCGGTCGGCATTGGCGCATCGATGACCACGCTGACCGTGTTCCACGTGCTGGCGGCCGATCCCATTCCCGGCAAGAGCGGGCAGCTGTTCAACGTCGAACTCAACGTCGAACCGGACGACCGTTACGATCCGAACGACACCGACCCGCAGCAACTGACCCGCCGCGATGCCGAGGCGCTGCTGCGCGACCGGCGCGGCGACCGCCAGGCGATGATGTCGGCCGGCAGCGTGACGGTGGTGCCGGCGCAGCCGCAGCTGACCCCGTTCGGCGCCGAAGCGCGCTACACCAGCGCCGACTTCTTCCCGATGTTCGCCGTGCCGATGCGCTACGGCCACGCCTGGACCGCGGACGACGATGCCCGGCGCGCACGTGTGGCGGTGATTTCGCGGCGACTCAATACCCAGCTGTTCGACGACGTGGACAGTGTCGGCCGCCAGCTCCAGCTTGGCGATGCCGTGCTGCGGGTGGTCGGGGTGATCGACGTCTGGGACATGAACCCGCGCTTCTACGACCTGACCAACACCGAATATGGCGACAGCGAGGACGTGTTCGTGCCGTTCTCCACCGCGCGCGACCTGGACCTGGACGTCAGCGGCTCGATGTCCTGCTGGGGCGACCATGCCGGCAACAGGACCAGCGCGAACGCCCCCTGCGCCTGGATCCAGTACTGGGTGGAACTGGACAGCCCCGGCAAGCGCGCCGCCTACCTGGACGCGCTGCAGACCTATGCGCGGCAGCAGCGCGACGCGGGACGCTTCCGCCATCCGCCGGACATCCGCCTCAGCGACGTGATGACCTGGCTGGACCGCAACCACGCCGTGCCCTCCGACGTGCGTCTGCAGGTGGGGCTGGCACTGGCGTTCCTGGGCATCTGCCTGCTCAACACCGCCGGGCTGATGCTGGCCAAATTCCTGCGCCACAGCGGCGAGATCGGCGTGCGCCGCGCGCTCGGCGCCTCGCGGCGGACGATCTTCGCCCAGCATCTGATCGAAGCGGCGGCGATCGGCCTGGCCGGCGGTGCCGGCGGCCTGCTGCTGGCCTGGATCGGCACCTGGCTGGTACGGCAGCAGCCGGCCGACTACGCCGCGCTGGCGCACCTGGACAGCCGCATGTTGCTGCTCGCCCTGGCGATGAGCCTGGGCAGCGCGTTGCTCGCCGGCCTGCTGCCGGCCTGGCAGGCGATGCGCGTGTCCACCGCCCTGCAACTCAAGTCGCAATGACGCGCCGCGCGCGCCCTCTCCGCCAGGAACTCCCACCGTGTCCCTCCATCCCATCCTCTCCAGTCTGCGCAAGCACCGCGTCGCCGCCGGCCTGATCGTGCTGGAGATCGCCTTCAGTTGCGCCGTCGTCTGCAACGCGCTGTTCCTGATCGATCAGCGGCTCGAGCGCATGCAGCGGCCCAGCGGCGCCGCCGAGCAGGAACTGGTGCAACTGCGCAGCCGCAGCGTGGTCAGCGACGGCAACAGCGCCGCGCAGACCCGCGCCGACCTGGACGCGCTGCGCCGCATTCCGGGTGTGCGCGAGGCCAGCATCATCAACCAGCCGCTGTTCGGCGATTCGCTCGGCTACAGCGGCGTGTCGCTGCGCCCGGACCAGGAACGCAGCACCTTGCACGCGGTGCAGTACTTCGGCGACGCGCGGCTGCTCGATACACTGGGGCTGCATCTGGTCGCAGGGCGCCGCTTCGCGGACGACGAGTTCATCGACGACGCGCAACTGCGCGATCCGGTGGCCAAGCGCATCCCGCCCTCGGTCATCCTCAGCCAGTCGCTGGCGCAACGCCTGTTCCCCGGCCAGAACGCGGTGGGCCGCACCATCTACGTCTACGGCGAACACCGCATCGTCGGCGTGGTGCAACGCCTGGTGCAACCCCGCGAAGAAGGGAACGTCGGCCAGTACGAGGACACCATGCTGTTCCCGGTGAACGTCGCCTACGATCGCGGCACCTACCTGCTGCGCGTGCGCGATCCGGCGCAGCGCGAGGCAGTGTTGCGGCAAGCCAAGGCGACGCTGTCGCAAAACGGTCCACGGCGCATGGTGAACGGCGCCCGGACCTTGCAGCAGGCACGCGCGGCCTATTACCGCGACGACCAGGCGATGGCCTGGCTGCTGGTCGGCGTGAGCGTGGCGCTGCTGCTGGTCACCGCACTGGGCATCGTCGGCCTGACCAGTTTCTGGGTGCAGCAGCGCACCAAGCAGATCGGCATCCGCCGCGCGCTCGGTGCCACCTGCACGCAGATCCTGCGGCATTTCCAGTTGGAGAATTTCCTGCTCGCCAGTACCGGCATCGTCCTCGGCATGCTGCTGGCCTACGCCGCCAACCTGTACCTGATGAGCGCCTACGAACTGCCGCGGCTGCCGCTGTGGTACCTGCCGGTCGGCGCGGTGGTGCTGTGGCTGCTCGGCCAGCTCGCGGTGCTGCCGCCCGCGCGCCGCGCCGCAGCGGTGCCGCCGGCGGTGGCCACGCGCAGTGTCTGAGCCGCCGATGCACGCAGGCACGACAAGCCGCGCGCGGGCTGCGATGATGCCGCCTGGTCCGTTTTTCTTCGACGGCGCGCCATCCCGCGCCCAAGGTGCACGATGCCCTGCCTGCTGATCATCGACGACAACCCTGCGGTCGCCACCGCGCTGGAAGTGCTGTTCTCCCTGCACGACATCGACACCGTCCATGCCGACAGCCCGCAGGCCGGCCTGCAGCGCCTGGGCGAGGGCGACATCGACCTGGTCCTGCAGGACATGAACTTCACCGCCGACACCACCTCCGGCGAGGAAGGCGTGGCCCTGTTCGAGGCGATCCGCACGCGCCATCCGGACCTGCCGGTGATCCTGCTGACCGCCTGGACCCAGCTCAGCAGTGCGGTGGAGCTGGTCAAGGCCGGCGCCGCCGACTACCTGGCCAAGCCCTGGGACGACCGCAAGCTGCTGACCACCGTCAACAACCTGCTGGAGCTGTCGGAGACACGACGCGAACTGGAACGCCGCCGCGACGGCGAGCGCCGCCATCGCCAGCAATTGGCGCAGCGCTACGACCTGTGCGGCGCAGTGTTCGCCGATCCCGCCAGCGAGCGCGCGATCGCCCTGGCCTGCCAAGTGGCGCGCTCGGAACTGCCGGTGCTGATCACCGGCCCCAACGGCAGCGGCAAGGAGAAGATCGCGCAGATCATCCAGGCCAACTCCTCGGTGCGGCGCGGCCCGTTCGTGGCGCTGAACTGCGGCGCGATCCCGGCCGAACTGATCGAGGCCGAACTGTTCGGCGCCGAGGCCGGCGCCTACACCGGCGCCAACAAGGTGCGCGAGGGCAAGTTCGAGGCCGCCGACGGCGGCACGCTGTTCCTGGACGAGATCGGCAACCTGTCGCTGGCCGGGCAGATGAAGCTGCTGCGGGTGCTGGAGACCGGCCGGTTCGAGCGGCTCGGCTCCAACCGCGAACGGCAGGTCAAGGTGCGGGTGATCAGCGCCACCAATGCCGACCTGACCGCGATGATCCGCGACGGCAGCTTCCGCGAGGACCTGTACTACCGGCTCAACGCGGTGGAACTGTCGCTGCCGGCGCTGGCCGAGCGCCCCGGCGACATCGTGCCGCTGGCCGAACACTTCCTCTCCGGCGACAAGCCGCTGTCGGCCGGCGCCTGTCAGGCGCTGCAGCGCCACGCCTGGCCCGGCAACGTGCGCGAACTGCGCAACGTGGTGCAGCGCGCCGAACTGCTGGCCGGCGGTGCACAGATCGAGTCCGCCGACCTCAACCTGCCCAAGCCCGCCGCCCCGCGCGCGGCCGCCGCCGCCGAACCCGACCGCGAGCGCATCGTGGCCGAGCTGAGCCGTGCGCACGGCGTCATCGCCCAGGCCGCCGCCGAACTGGGCATGAGCCGGCAGGCGCTGTACCGGCGCATGGACCGCTACGGCATCCCGCGCGAATGAAACTGCGCCGCTCCTTCACCGTCATGCTGTTCCTGCGCCTGCTGCCGGTGCTGGCGCTGGCCGCCGCCCTGCCGTGGCTGCTGGCCTACTGGATGGACCGCGGCTGGGAAGTGGTGACCGCCTCGGCGCTGGCCCTGCTGCTGTTGATGTGGTGGACGCTGCGCCGCGCCACCGCGCCGATGCGGTCGCTGTTCCGCGCCCTGGCCGGCACCGTCAGCAGCTACCGCGACGGCGAATACAACTTCGGCGTGCACTGGCGCGGCGACGACGAACTGGGCGAGATGGTCGCCGCGCACGCGCAACTGGGCGAGATCCTGCGCGAACAGCGCCAGGGCCTGGCGCAGCGCGAGCTGATGCTCGACACCATGGTGCAGAACACCCCGGTGGCGATGCTGCTCACCTCCAAGGGCGGCGACGGCCTGCGCCGCGTGGTGTTCTCCAACCTGGCTGCGCGCAAGCTGCTGCACAGCGGCTGGAAGCTGGAAGGACAGCGCCTGGACGACCTGCTGCTGGGTGTGCCAGCGCCGCTGCGCGAAGCGATCTCGCGTGGTGGCGACAGCCTGTTCGCCATCGAAGGCAGCGACGAGGACCCGGAGGAGGAGCAGATTTACCACCTGTCGCAGCGCCGCTTCCATCTCAACGGCCGCCCGCACGAACTGCTGTTGATCCGCCTGCTCACCGCCGAACTGCGCCGCCAGGAAGTGCACACCTGGAAGAAGGTGATCCGGGTGATCAGCCACGAGCTCAACAACTCGCTCGCGCCGATCGCCTCGCTGGCGCACTCCGGCGCCGAGCTGGTACGACGACAGAAGGTGGAGCGGCTGGAAGAGGTGTTCGGCACCATCGAGGAGCGCGCGCGGCACCTGGAAGGCTTCATCCGCGGCTATGCGCGCTTCGCCAAGCTGCCGCAGCCGCAACTGCAGACGGTGCACTGGGCGCAATTCCTGGCCGGGCTGCAGCAGCAGATTCCGTTCGCGCTGGACCTGGAGTCGCCGGACCTGCACAGCCGGGTCGATCCGGCGCAACTGCAGCAGGCCCTGCTCAACCTGGTCAAGAACGCCCACGAATCCCTGCCCGAGGGGCAGACGCCGGCCGATGGCGTGCGCGTGCGCGTGTCCACCCGCCCGGACTGGCTGCGCCTGGAAGTGCTGGACCGCGGCAGCGGCATGAACGAGGCGGTGCTGCACAACGCGTTGATGCCGTTCTACTCGACCAAGCGCAACGGCACCGGCCTGGGCCTGGCCCTGACCCGCGAGATCGTCGAAGCCCACGGCGGCCGCCTGTCGCTGCACAACCGCGACGAAGGCGGGCTGTGCGTGACGGTGCAGTTGCCGCAGGGGGAGCGGGGCTGATTTTTTTCGGGATTGGGGATTGGGGATTGAGCGCCGGGACCCGGGACCCGGGACCCGGGACCCGAAGAGCATGAGCGCACCTAGCCAAGCCGTGACCGTCGCGCTACGTTCCGCTCAAGCAAAAGCGCTGCGGTTCAGCGGCGCGCACACAGGACACGTCGGGCGCAGTGGCTCAGTAGATCGCCATGTGGTCGATCACGGCGCGATCGACGTCGGCGCAGCCCTTGACCACGATCTCGACATTGGCCTTGCTGGTGAACGCAGCCAGGGCGAGCGAATACAGTTCCTTGAAGTGGGGCGTCGCTTCGTCGCGGTAGACCTCATAGAACACACCGCCGCATTGCTGCGGAATGTCGCTATCGGCGACGACGAGGGTGAATCGATTGGATTCCGAATATAACTTGCTGACCTTTGCATGCACGCGCTCAAACGCCGGCGCCTGAAAACTCAGCAGCGTCAGCACTGACGCCACGACAAGTCGCTTCATGATCTCCCCTGGATTGGACCGTCACGGCATCATTGCCGCGCTTCCATCTGTATACAGTATCAGCGCTACCCCGGCAGCATCGACGACCCGGCCGCGAGGCTCAGCGCGACGGCAGCGGACAACGCATCGCCACCCGCAGGTGCATCGGGAAACCGAGTGCGGCTTCCTGTCGCCAGGTCGCGCGCAACTGTGGTCCCCACTGCGCAGGCGGCAGCGCGACGAAGCCCTCGCTGGCGTAGAACGGGGCATTCCACGGCACGTCGCGCAAGGTGGTCAGCAGCATGCATTGGAAACCAGCAACTGCCGCGGCGGCGCGCGCATGCCGCAGCAGGGCACGGCCGTGGCCGCGGCGCCCGGCATCGGGATCCACGTCCATCTGCTGCACGTGGAAGCCGCCGTCCAGGCACCCGCCGAGCAGATAGCCGACGCAACGTTCGTCCTCGTCCAGCGTCACCCATAACTGCTCGCGCGCCAATCCGGCACGTAGGGCGTGCGTCTCCAACGCGTGCGCCGCGAACACGGCCTGCGCCGGATGCCCTTGCAGCAGGGCGCCGGCACGCTGCTCGATCTCCTGCAACCGCGCCAACTCCTGCGCGCGCGCCAGACGAATGCGGCCGGCCATGCCTCAGTCGCGCTTGTCTGGGCGTTTCCAGCCTTCGACGGTTTCCTGCCGCACCCGTGCCACGCTCAGCTTGCCGGCCGGCGCGCTGCGGGTGATCACCGAGCCGGCGCCGATGGTGGCGCCGTCGCCGATCTCCAGCGGCGCCACCAGCGCGCTGTTGGAGCCGACGAACACGCCATCGCCGATCACCGTCTGCGACTTGTTGACGCCGTCGTAGTTGCAGGTGATCACCCCGGCACCGACGTTGACGCCGCTGCCGATGGTCGCGTCGCCGAGGTAGGTCAGGTGATTGGCTTTGCTGCCGACGCCGAGCACCGCCTTCTTGGTCTCGACGAAGTTGCCGATGTGCACGCCGTCGGCCAGCACCGTGCCCGGGCGCAGCCGCGCGAACGGGCCGATCTGCACCGCACCCTCGGCGACCACGCCTTCCAGGTCGCAATGCGCACGCACCTCGGTACCCGGCCCCAGCACCACGTCCTTCAAGCGCACGAACGGGCCGATGCTGACGCCGTCGCCCAGTTCCACCTCGCCTTCCAGGATCACGTTGGCGTCGATGCGCACATCGTGGCCGGCGCGCACGCGGCCGCGCTGGTCCAGGCGGTTCGGGTCGATCAGTTGCACGCCCTGCTCGCACAGCGCACGCGCCGCGCGCAGTTGCCAGGCGCGTTCCAGTTGCGCCAGCTGCCACGGATCGTTGGCGCCCTCGGCCTCGATCGGGTCGGCCACCAGCACCATCTCGGCCGGGGTGAACTCGGCGGCAGCGGCGGCGAACACGTCGGTCAGGTAGTACTCGCCCTGCGCGTTGTCGTTGCGCAACTGCGCCAGCCAGCGCTTCAGCGCGGTGGACTCGGCGGTGACGATGCCGGTGTTGATGGTGCGGATGCGCCGCTGCTCGTCGTCGGCATCCTTCTGCTCGACGATCGCCGCGACCTTGCCGGCGGCATCGCGCACGATGCGGCCGTAGCCGGTGGGATCCTCCGGCTCGGCCACCAGCACCGCGACGCGACCGGGCGCATGCAGCAAGCGGGTCAGGGTCTCGGCGCGGATCAGCGGCACGTCGCCGTACAGCACCAGCACCGTAGCCGCGTCGGGCACGGCCGCCATCGCCTGCTGCACCGCGTGGCCGGTGCCCAGCTGTTGCGCCTGCTCGGCCCACAGCAGGTCCGGCTGGTCGGCGAACGCCGCCAGCACCGCCTCGCCGCCGTGGCCATGGACGATGTGGATCGCATCGGGCTGCAAGTGGCGCGCGGTCTCGATCACATGCGCCAGCATCGGCCGGCCGGCGATCGGCTGCAGCACCTTGGGCTTGGCCGACTTCATCCGCTTGCCCGCGCCGGCGGCGAGGATCACGACGTGCAGGGGCAGACTCATGGGGCGGTTCCGTTGCGGGTGGACGACGAATTCTAGAGGCTGCCGGCCACGCCTGCCGTCACGACCGCGCCACACGCGGCGGGCTGCACATCGGCGCCGCAGGCGCTAGCATGCGCGATCGTCTTCTCCTGTGGATGTTCATGGGTCTCCTGCGCCAGGGCAGCCAGTTCCTGCTGATCGGCCTGCTGCAATTGCTGATCGACTGGAGCGTGTTCGTCGCCGCCACCGCGGCCGGCATGCCGACGGTCCCGGGCAACGTGCTGGGCCGCGTCTGCGGCGCACTGCTCGGGTTCTGGCTCAACGGCCGCATCACCTTCGCCAGCGACGACGCCGCACGCCTGGGCTGGCGCCGCTTCGGCCGCTTCATGGCCATGTGGCTCGTGCTCACCGCACTCAGCACCTGGCTGGTGGCGCTGTGCGCCCACGCCCTGGGCCTGCGCCTGGCTTGGCTGGCCAAGCCGCTGGTCGAGGGCATGCTGGCGGTGGTGTCGTTCTTCCTGGGACGGCAGTTGGTGTATCGCTAGCGCTGGCACGCGTGGCGGCAATCGGGCATGACCGATCTACGCGATCGGCGTCCATCGCGACGGCGGCTGAAGCGGCTCCCACACGGGTCCGGCGGATGCTGGGTGGGTCGCCTGTCATGCGGCGGCGGCGCGCGAAGTGGCTTGCTTTTGATGGCGCAATGCGTCGGGACTGAAGTCCCTCCCACAGTGCATCCGGCGCGTTCGCCGCACGTTCTTGTGGGAGCGACTCTTGTCCTCTTTTGTGGGATGAGTTGCGACGAGCGCAGCCTGGACGGCCAGCATGCTCGGGCCTGCAGAGCGCCCGAACGGCTCCGGTGCCGCTTCGGGCGCCGCCAGCGCGCCGCTGGCGCTGGCGGCTGACAACTCAGTGGCAGAAATCGCCCAGGCTGCGCACCAGCGCCGTGCGGTGCAGTTGGTCGAGCTGCCAGCGCAGCGCATAGGCCTCGGCCGCGCGCGCGGTCGTGGCCGGGCAGTCCGGGGCCTGGCGCACCGCCGCGCTGGCCTGCAACGCGTCCAGCATCTCGCCCTGCAGCTGGTCCAGGCGCGCGCGCAGTCCGGTCAGGTCCGGGCGCGGGCTGTTGGGCGCGCGGCCGCGCAGGTGCCAGCGCGACAGCAATTCGTACTGCACCAGCTTGTTGGATTCGATCTGCATGCCGAAGAAACGCGCCGCATCGTCCGGATCCACGCCGTGGGCCGGCGCCTGATCGCGCACGCTCGCCAGCACCGCGGCCTCGCGCGTGGCATCCAGCACCGGCTTGCCGCTGTCCCACTTGCTCAGCGCCACCTGGTCGCCGATCGCATTGCGCTCGACGATGCGATCCAGCAGCGGCTCCAGTGGGGTGGCGCTGCGTGCGGGCAATGCGCATCCCATCAACAGGGCGCCGGCCAGCACGGCGGTCAGCGCATGCATGCAGGGACGAGGAACGGCAGCGGACAGGCTCATCTCGGTTCTCCGGTAACCGTCTGCGGGTGGGGGATGAACCGCAGATCGGGCGGCCATCTTGCCGCAGTCCACCGACCGCACGATGACCGCACCCGCGTCTTGTCGCATGCCAGCGCGGCCGAGTCAGCGACCAGCAAGCCAGCGCCGTGCGCTGCGTCGCAGTCCAGCTCGATCTCGGGCTGCGCCGCAGGAATGCGATCTTCGCGGCGATCCAATGCGCCTGCGCGTCACAGAGTGCGGCAAGCTGGATCCGCGAGGTGATCCCCCACATGCACGCGGAGGCGGCGTGCGAAGGAGACCCCCATCTCCCAGACACGACAACGCCGGCAAACGCCGGCGTCGTCGTCGCGCATGCGGCCATCAGGCCGCGGGGCGGTGAACTCAGTGCTTGAGGTTCTTGCGCAGACGCTCCAGCGCCTGCAGCTGCGCGGTGACCTCGGCCAGCTTGGCCTGCGCCTCGGCCACGTCCATGCCTTCGCCGCGGTTGGCGAGCAGGCGCTCGGCTTCTTCCTTGGCCTTGCGCACCGACGCCTCGTCGATGTCCTGCGCGCGGATCGCGGTGTCGGCCAGGATCGTCACCACCTGCGGCTGCACCTCGAGGATGCCGCCGGAAATGGCGAAATCCAGCTGCTCGCCGCTCGCGGTGGTCACCACCACCTTGCCGGGCTTGAGCCGGGTGATCAACGGCGCGTGCTTGGGCGCGATGCCCAGCTCGCCCAGCTCGCCGGTCGCGACCACCAGGGTGGCGTCGCCGTGGTAGATCTCATGCTCGGCGCTGACGATGTCGCAACGGATGGTGCTCATGGTGCCTCACTGGGTGAGGCGGGAATCGGGAATCGGGAATCGGGAATGGGGAGAAGCAGTCTGCCTTCTCTCAACCAGTACGCGATGCATCAGATTCCAGTTGTCCCGCCTTGACGATTCTCTATTCCCGATTCCCCATTCCCGGATGCCGGCCGCCTGCGGCCGGCGTCCAGATCAGGCCTTCTCGGCCATCTTCTTGGCCTTCTCGACCGCTTCCTCGATGCCGCCGACCATGTAGAAGGCCTGCTCCGGCAGGTGGTCGTACTCGCCGTCGACGATGGCCTTGAAGCCGCGGATGGTGTCCTTCAGCGACACGTACTTGCCCGGCGAGCCGGTGAACACTTCGGCCACGTGGAACGGCTGGCTGAAGAAGCGCTCGATCTTGCGCGCGCGCGACACGGCCTGCTTGTCCTCTTCGGACAGTTCGTCCATGCCCAGGATCGCGATGATGTCCTTCAGTTCCTTGTACTTCTGCAAGGTGGACTGCACGCGGCGGGCGGTGTCGTAGTGCTCGTGGCCGATCACGTTCGGGTCCAGCTGGCGGCTGGTCGAATCGAGCGGATCCACCGCCGGGTAGATACCCAGCGAAGCGATGTTACGCGACAGCACGACGGTGGCGTCGAGGTGGGCGAAGGTGGTCGCCGGCGACGGGTCGGTCAGGTCGTCCGCGGGCACGTACACGGCCTGGATCGAGGTGATCGAGCCGGACTTGGTCGAGGTGATGCGCTCCTGCAGCACGCCCATTTCCTCGGCCAGGGTCGGCTGGTAGCCCACCGCCGACGGCATGCGGCCCAGCAGCGCCGACACTTCGGTACCGGCCAGGGTGTAGCGGTAGATGTTGTCGACGAACAGCAGCACGTCCTTGCCCTTGCCCGAGGCGTCCTTCTCGTCGCGGAAGTACTCGGCCATGGTCAGGCCGGTCAGCGCGACGCGCAGGCGGTTGCCCGGCGGCTCGTTCATCTGGCCGTACACCATCGCCACCTTGTCCAGGACGTTGGAGTCCTTCATCTCGTGGTAGAAGTCGTTGCCCTCGCGGGTACGCTCGCCCACGCCGGCGAACACGGACAGACCCGAGTGCGCCTTGGCGATGTTGTTGATCAGTTCCATCATGTTGACGGTCTTGCCGACGCCGGCGCCGCCGAACAGGCCGACCTTGCCGCCCTTGGCGAACGGGCACATCAGGTCGATGACCTTGATGCCGGTTTCCAGCAGCTCGGTGGCCGAGGACTGGTCTTCGTAGGTCGGCGCCGCGCGGTGGATTTCCCAGTGATCGCTGGCCTGCACGTCGCCGGCTTCGTCGATCGGACGGCCCAGCACGTCCATGATGCGGCCCAGCGTGCCGGCACCGACCGGCACCGAGATCGCGCGGCCGGTGTTGGTGGCGATCAGGTTGCGCTTGAGGCCGTCGGTGGAACCGAGGGCGATGGTGCGCACGATGCCGTCGCCCAGCTGCTGCTGCACTTCCAGCGTGATGGCGGTGCCTTCGACCTTCAGTGCGTCGTAAATCTTCGGCACATCGGCCCGCGCGAATTCGACGTCGACGACCGCGCCGATGATCTGAACGATCTTGCCCTGACTCATTTGGATAGCTCCACTAATGTCTATGCGAATCTGGTGTCGGGAATGGGGAAAGGGGAATCGGGAGTGGGAAGATCAAGCGCTGCTGCTTCGACCAGTCCCGTTTCTCCACTCCCCATTCCCGGCTACACAGCGGCTGCGCCGCCGACGATTTCGGAAATTTCCTGGGTGATCGCGGCCTGACGCGCCTTGTTGTAGACCAACTGCAAGGTGCTGATCAGCTTGCTGGCGTTGTCGCTGGCCGCCTTCATCGCGACCATGCGCGCCGCATGCTCGGACGCCACGTTCTCCAGCACCGCCTGGTACACCAGCGACTCGATGTAGCGCGTCATCACGTGTTCGAGCACGGTCGCGGCATCGGGTTCGTACAGGTAGTCCCAGTCGTGGTGCGCGACCTGGCTCTCGGCCGCCGGCAGCGGCAGCAGCTGGTCGAAGCTGGCCTTCTGCGTCATCGTGTTGACGAAGCGGTTGTAGACCAGATACACGCGGTCCAGCTTGCCTTCGGTGAACGCGTCCAGCATCACCTTGATCACGCCGATCAACTGCTCCAGCTGCGGCAGGTCGCCGAGGTGGCTGACGCTGCCGACCATGTCCACCTTGATCCGGCGGAAGAACACCGAGGCCTTCTGGCCGATGGTGACCACGTCCACGCCCGCGCCCTGGTCCTGCCACTGGCGCACTTCGCCCAGCATCTTGCGGAACAGGTTGTTGTTCAGGCCGCCGGCCAGGCCGCGATCGGAGGAGATCACGATGTAGCCGACGCGCTTGACCGACTCGCGCTGCACCAGGAACGGATGCGTGTAATCGGTGCTGGCCTGCGCCAGATGCCCGATCACCTGCTTCATCGCCTGCGCGTACGGACGCGAGGTCTTCATCCGATCCTGCGCCTTGCGGATCTTGGAAGCCGAGACCATCTCGAGCGCGCGCGTCACCTTGCGGGTGTTCTGCACGCTCTTGATCTTGGATTTGATTTCGCGTCCGCCTGCCATGCTCTCGCTCGCTTTGCTCGCTTCGTGGGAATGGGGAATGGAGAATCGGGAATGGGCAAGCCCGGATCCCGCTCCTACGATTCCCTATTCTCTATTCCCGATTCCCGGCAACTGATTTACCAGCTGCCCGTGGTCTTGAACTCGCCGATGCCCTTCTTGAACGCGGCCTCGATGTCGCCGTTCCAGTCGCCGGTGTCGTTGACCTTGGCGATCAGCTCGCCCTGGGTGTTGGCGAAGTGGGCGTGCAGGCCCTCTTCGAACGCCAGCAGCTTGTTGACCGGCACGTCGTCGAGGTAGCCCTCGTTGACCGCGTAGATCGACAGCGCCTGGTTGGCGATGGACATCGGCATGTACTGCTTCTGCTTCATCAGCTCGGTGACGCGCTGGCCGCGCTCGAGCTGCTTGCGGGTGGCTTCGTCCAGGTCCGAGGCGAACTGCGCGAACGCCGCCAGCTCGCGGTACTGCGCCAGCGAGATGCGGATGCCGCCGGAGAGCTTCTTGATGATCTTGGTCTGCGCGGCGCCGCCGACGCGCGAGACCGAGATACCGGCGTTCACCGCCGGGCGGATGCCGGCGTTGAACAGGTCGGTTTCCAGGAAGATCTGGCCGTCGGTGATCGAGATCACGTTGGTCGGCACGAACGCGGACACGTCGCCGGCCTGGGTCTCGATGATCGGCAGCGCGGTCAGCGAACCGGTCTTGCCCTTGACCTCGCCCTTGGTGAACTGCTCCACGTACTCCTCGGACACGCGCGCGGCGCGCTCCAGCAGGCGGCTGTGCAGGTAGAACACGTCGCCCGGGTAGGCTTCGCGGCCCGGCGGGCGCTTCAGCAGCAGCGAGATCTGGCGGTAGGCCACGGCCTGCTTGGACAGATCGTCGTACACGATCAGCGCGTCTTCGCCGCGGTCCATGAAGTACTCGCCCATGGTGCAGCCGGCGTAGGCGCTGATGTACTGCATCGCCGCCGATTCGGAAGCGGTCGCGGCGACCACGATGGTGTGCGCCAGCGCGCCGTTCTCTTCCAGCTTGCGCACGATGTTGGCGACGGTCGAGGCCTTCTGCCCGATCGCCACGTACACGCACTTGATGCCGGTGTTCTTCTGGTTGATCACCGCGTCGATGGCCAGCGCGGTCTTGCCGGTCTGGCGGTCGCCGATGACCAGCTCGCGCTGGCCGCGGCCGATCGGGATCATGGCGTCGACCGACTTGTAGCCGGTCTGCACCGGCTGGTCGACCGACTTGCGCCAGATCACGCCCGGCGCCACGCGCTCCACCGGCGCGGTCTGGCTGGTGCCCAGCGGGCCCTTGCCGTCGATCGGCTCGCCCAGCGCGTTGACCACGCGGCCCAGCAATTCCTTGCCGACCGGCACTTCCAGGATGCGGCCGGTGGTCTTGGCCACGTCGCCTTCGCGCAGGTTCTCGTAGTCGCCGAGCACCACGGCGCCGACCGAGTCGCGCTCCAGGTTCAGCGCCAGGGCGTAGGTGTCGTTCGGCAGTTCGATCATTTCGCCCTGCATCACGTCGGCCAGGCCGAAGATGCGCACGATGCCGTCGGACACGCTGGTGACCGTGCCTTCGTTGCGCGACTCCGCGGCCAGCTTGACCTGCTCGATGCGGTTCTTGATCAGTTCGCTGATTTCGGAGGGGTTGAGCGTGGTTGCCATCTTGGTTTCCTTCGGATCGTCCATCGCGCAGCGGCGGATGGCGACGTGTGGTTAGCTTCTTTGAGAATCGGGAATGGGGAATCGGGAATCGCGGGTGGCGTCGCCGCCGGGCCGGGTTCTCTCCTCTCTATTCGCCATTCCCGTTTCTTAGTGGGCCAGTGCGGATTGCAGACGCGACAGCTTGCCTTTCAACGAACCGTCGATGACCACGTCGCCGGCGTCGATCACCGCGCCGCCGATCAGCGAAGCGTCCACCGCCGTGGTGATCTCGACCTCGCGGCCGAAGCGCTGCTTCAGCGCCACCTTCAGCGAGGCCACCTCGGCATCGCTCAGCGCCGTCGCGGAGGTCACGTTGGCCTGCACCACGCGCTCGGCCTCGGCCCGCAGCTGGTCGTACAGCCCGGCGATCTCCGGCAGCAGCGGCAGCCGCTGGCCTTCGGCCAGCAGGCTCAGGAAGCGCTGGTACTGCTCATCGGCCGCTTCCGGCGCCAGCAGCGACACCGCCTGCTCCCGCTGCAGCAGCGGGTTGTGCAGCAGCGCGGCCACGCGCGGGTCGGCGGCGACCTGGGCGGAGAACGCCAGCGCCTGCGACCAGGGCGCGAGCTTGCCGGCGTCGCTGGCCGCGGCGAACGCGGCGCGAGCGTAGGGACGCGCCAGTGTGAGGGCCTGGCTCATCTCAGATCTCCGCCGCCAGCTCGTCGAGCAGCGCCTTGTGGGCGTTGGCGTCGATTTCGCGCTTGAGCAGCTTCTCGGCGCCGCTCACCGCCAGCAGCGACACCTGGCGACGCAGGTCTTCGCGCGCGCGGTTGGCCGCGGCGTCGATCTCGGCCTGGGCCAGTTCCTTCTGCCGGGTGGCTTCGACGATCGCCTCGTGCTTGGCCGCCTCGACGATCTGGTTGGCGCGCGCATGGGCCTGATCGATGATCTCGTTGGCCTTGATGCGGGCATCCTTCAACGCTTCGTTGACCTTTTCCTGCGCCTGCGCCAGATCCTTCTGGCTGCGATCGGCGGCGGCCAGGCCTTCGGCGATCTTCTGTTGGCGCTCTTCGATGGCCTGCATCAGCGGCGGCCAGATCTTGGTCGCGACGATCCAGATCAGACCGGCGAACGCCAGCGCCTGGGCAAAGAGGGTGAGACCGATATTCATGGGGTACGCTCAGCCAATGGTGACGGGGTGGACGCGCCGCCAGCACGGCGACGCGTCCGAACCTTCATCCGTAGCGGCGGCCGCCGATGGCGACCGCACGCCGGTACGACGGGATCAACCGCCCTGCGGCAGACGCGCGACGAACTCGCCGATCATCGGGTTGGCGAACGCGAACAGCAGGCCGACCGCGACGCTGATGATGAACGCGGCGTCGATCAGGCCGGCGGTGATGAACATGCGGACCTGCAGCACCGGGATCAGTTCCGGCTGGCGCGCGGCCGATTCCAGGAACTTGCCGGCCATGATGGCCAGACCGAGGCCGGCGCCCAGCGCGGCCAGGCCGATCATGATGCCGACGGCGAGGACGGTGGAGCTCTGGACTTGGGCGAGGTTGGTCAGGACGGCGAAGTACATGGTTTTCTCCAGGAACAAAGTTGCTTGAGGATGGTGAATCGAACGAAGGGTTGCTTAGAACGCGTGAAACAGAAACGTCAGTGGCTGTCTTCCGCCAGGCTCAGGTACACGATGGACAGCATCATGAAAATGAACGCCTGCAGCGGAATCACCAGCAGGTGGAACAGCATCCAGCCGAAGCCGAACGCGCCGCCGGCCAGCGCACCGAGGATGCCGGCACCGCCCAGCACCCAGATCAGCAGGAACACGATCTCGCCGCCGAACATGTTGCCGAACAGTCGCATCGCCAGCGACACCGGCTTGCTCAGCCATTCGACGATATTGAGGATCAGGTTGAACGGCAGCATCCACTTGCCGAACGGCGCGGTGAGGAATTCCTTGGTCATCCCGCCCACGCCCTTGGAGCGCAGCGAGAAGAACAGCATCAGGAAGAACACGCTGATCGACATGCCCAGGGTGGCATTGACGTCGGCGGTGGGCACCGGCTTCCAGTAGTGCACGCCGACCCAGCCCAGCGGGATCGCGAGGAAGTCCGCCGGGATCATCTTGATGAGGTTCATCAACAGGATCCAGAAGAACAGGGTGATCGCGATCGGGGTCACCAGCTTGCTGGTGCCGTGGTAGGTGTCCTTGGCCTGGCGGTCGACGAACTCCAGCATGATTTCCACGAACGCCTGCCACTTGCCGGGCACGCCCGCGGTGGCCTTGCGCGTGGCCAGCCAGAAGCCGAACACCATCAGCAGGCCCATCAGCAGCGACATCACCAGGGTGTCGACATGCAATTGCCAGAACCCGCCTTCCTGCACCTGGAAGGTGAGGTTGTGCAGATGGTGCTGGATGTAGGAGGTAGGGGTTTCTGCCTCGCCCGCCATGAGTCCTGAGCCTTTTCTTGATTCGATCAACGCCTGGCCAGAGCCAGAACCTGGAACATCAGCCCGACGGCGATACCCGCCAACAGGGCCAGAGGAGGCAACCGCCACCAGGCAAAGCCCAGCGCCAGCACCGCGAACACCAACACCCACTTCAGCACCATGGCCACGATCAACCGCGCCAGCGCCGAACCCGCCGCCTGCACGCCGCCATTGAGCGCGGTGCGTGCGGCCAGCCATCCCCCTGCCACGGTCGCCAGCCCGGTTGCGGCGGCGCCCATCGCGTATTTCGGTCCCAGCAGCAGGAACAGCAGGGACACCACGGCCACCGCCACCAGCGGGTAAATCGCTGCGCGCAGCATCAGCCGCCGACCCGCATCAACGGAGTTCAGCACAGAAAATCCTGCAATTGGTGGTGGATTGAGGACGTCTTCGCGTCCGTCGAGCCGCGGAATTATAGCAATGGGACAATTTGCGAGACAACCGCCAGGGGTCCTGGCCGCGTCCGAATGCCCATCCGCCCGTAGACGATAACACGGCCACCGCCCGCCGCCGGCGCCGAATGCGGCGTTGCAGCACGCCTTTGCGGAGGAACTTTCTGTCCACTGCGCTGTCTGATCGGACAGGGACTGCGCCCATCCTCGTCGGCCCACAGCGCAGACCCACCGAGCCCCGGTCCTCCCGGGGCTCTTTTCGTTGCGCGTTCTGGGACGGGCGTGGCGGCCCGCGCCACCATACCTTCACGAATGGTGGACGCGAATTTAAGGATAGTGACGGCACGCGGTGGCCCTGCCATCGACGCCCCATCCAAAAAAATCCCAAGACGACGGAGCTTGCCCCCCCATGAAACACTTGCTTGCCCTGGCACTGCCGTGCGCGCTCGCCGCCGCTTATGCGCTGCCCGCCCACGCCGAAGACGGCGACGACCGCTTCACCCTGCGCCTGGGCGCGATGAACGTCGACAACAACAACACCCTGCGCGGCAACACCGTCATCAACGGCAATGCCATCTCCGGGTCGCAGGACTTCAAGCTGGGCGGCAAGGAGTGGGAGCCGCGCGTGGACGGCGTGTTCCGCATCAGCACCCGCCAGCGCCTGATCTTCGACTACTTCAAGTACGACAAGGACCGCCGCGAGGAGCTGGGCCAGGACGTCAGCTATGGCGGCGTCACCGTGCCGTCGGGCAGCTTCGTCAAGGGCCAACTGAAATATCAGGTCGCCAGCCTGGTGTACGACTACTCGGTGATCGATACGCCGCAGTTCAGCATGGGCCTGCAGCTCGGTGCCGAGTGGGCCAAGGTCAACGGCAAGGCCTATGCCGACCTGGGCCCGCTGTACACCGGCACCTTCGTCGACGAAAGCGACGACGGCGCCGCGCCGGTGGTCGGCCTGCGCTTCACCGCGCACCCGAACGAACACTGGCTGTTCAATGTGCAGGGGCAGTACGTCAACACCAAGTGGGGCGATTTCAAGAAATACGACGGCGACCTGAGCCGCGCCAACGCCATCGCCGAGTATCGCTTCACCCGCAACTTCGGCATCTTTGCCGGCTACGACTGGTTCAAGCTCGACGTGGACCGCAAGGGCGGCAACGCCGCGATCGGCCTGAAGCAGGAGTTCAAGGGTCCGGTCGCGGGCGTGACCTTCGCGTTCTGATCTTTCGGGACCCGGAACCCGGGACCCGCGAGCGGTTCCATGCAGAACCCCGCAGCGATGCGGGGTTTTGTCGTTCAACGGGGTGCGCGGCAGATCGCAGAGGCGGTGGCAGCGACTGCGGCAGCCGACACAGGCTCACGGCGGCTTGGTCGCTCCCGCCACCAGCAGATGCTGGTGCGTCGAGCAGTAGCACTCGTCGTGCCAGCCGTAGTGCGGATCGGTGCAGATCGCATGCTGCACCGTCGCCGGCAGCGCCGCCACGTCGCTGCGCAGGTCGCGCTTCAGCGACACGAAGACCGAGCCCGGATGCGGCCAGTCGGTCCGGCGCGGCGGCTCGGCGATGCGGTTGCCGCTGGCCAGTTCGCGCTGCAGCAGCGCCTGCAGTTCGGGACATAGGGTGCCCTGCCCCACGGCAACCTCCATGCGTGGATTCACCACGGCCGCGACCGCACCGCACGCAGCGGCACGGTCGCGCCGGGCGGCGTCACTTCTTCTTCGGGATGTACAGGTCGGTGATGGTGCCGTCGTAGACCTCGGCGCTCATGCCGACCGATTCGCTCAGGGTCGGATGCGCGTGGATGGTGTGGCCGATGTCCTCGGCCTCCGCGCCCATCTCGATCGCCAGGCCGATCTCGGCCAGCAGGTCGCCGGCGTGCACGCCGACGATCGCGCCGCCGATGATGCGGTGCGTCTCCTCGTCGAAGATCAGCTTGGTGAAGCCCTCGGTGCGGCCGATGCCGATCGCGCGGCCGCTGGCCGCCCACGGGAACTTGGCCACGCCGACCTTCAGCCCCTTGGCCTTGGCCTCGGTCTCGGTGACGCCGACCCAGGCGATTTCCGGGTTGGTGTAGGCCACCGACGGGATCACCCGCGCCACCCACTCCTTCTTCTCGCCGGCGGCCACTTCCGCGGCCAGCTTGCCCTCGTGGGTGGCCTTGTGCGCCAGCATCGGGTTACCGACGATGTCGCCGATGGCGAAGATATGCGGCACGTTGGTGCGCATCTGCCGGTCGACCGGGATGAAACCGCGCTCGGTGACGTTGATGCCGGCCTTGTCGGCGCCGATCTTCTTGCCGTTGGGCGCGCGACCCACCGCGACCAGCACGCGGTCGTAGGTGGTGGCGGCCAGCGCCGGGGTCTCGCCCGCGGTGGCGGCTTCGAAGGTCACGGTGATGCCCTTCTTATCGGCCTTGACCTCGGCCGCCTTGGTCTTGAGATGGACCTCCACGCCCTGCTTCTTCAAGCGGTCGGCCAGCGGCTTGACCAGGTCCTTGTCCGCGCCCGGCATCAGCTGGTCCATGAACTCGACCACGGTGACCTTGCTGCCCAGCGCGCTGTACACGGTGGCCATTTCCAGGCCGATGATGCCGCCGCCGACCACCAGCAGGGTCTTGGGGATCTCCTGCAGTTCCAGCGCGTCTGTGGAGTCCATCACCCGCTTGTCGTCCCACGGGAAATTCGGCAGCTTCACCGCCTGCGAGCCGGCGGCGACGATGCAGTGCTCGAAACGCAGCAACTGGGTCTTGCCGTCCGCGCCGACGATCTCCAGCTCGTTCGGCGACACGAACGACGCCACGCCGGTGACGGTGCGCACCTTGCGCTGCTTGGCCATGCTGGCCAGGCCGCCGGTGAGCTTGCCGACCACCTTTTCCTTGTACTCGCGCAGCTTGTCCAGGGTGATCTTGGGCTTGCCGAAGTCCACGCCGAAATCGCCGGCATGGGCGACCTCGTCGATCACCGCGGCCGCATGCAGCAGCGCCTTGGACGGGATGCAGCCGACATTGAGGCAGACGCCGCCGAGGCTGGCGTAGCGCTCGATCAGCACCGTGTCCAGGCCCAGGTCGGCGGCGCGGAACGCGGCGGTGTAGCCGCCGGGGCCGGCGCCGAGCACCACCATCTTGCATTCGATGTCGGCGGGCTTGCCGCTGGCCAGCGCCGGCTTCGGTGCCGGCGGCTCGGCCGGGGCGCGGTGCGACGGCGCCACCGGCGGCTTGCTGGCCGGCACTTCGGCCGGGGCCGCGGCGGGCGCGCCGGCGGCGGCACCATCGGCGGTCTCCAGCAGCGCGATCACCGCGCCCTCGGAGAGGGTGTCGCCGAGCTTGACCTTCAGTTCCTTGATCACGCCGGCAGCCGCGGACGGCACTTCCAGCGTGGCCTTGTCCGACTCCAGCGTCACCAGGCCCTGGTCCTTCTTCACCGTGTCGCCGACGGCGACCAGCACCTCGATGACCGGAACGTCGCTGTAGTCGCCGATATCCGGGACCTTGACCTCAATGACCGCCATGCAGCTTCTCCTGTGGCCCTTCGCCGCGGCGAGGGGCGTTTGCAGTTCGTCGGCGCGACCGCGCAAACAGGCGGCGCGCGCAGGTGGGGGAAAACCGGCGCCGCGACGGACGCGGCGCCGTGACGACAGGGCTTACAGCAGCACGCGGCGCATGTCCGCCAGCACCTGGCTCAGGTAGGTGGTGAAGCGCGCGGCGGCGGCGCCGTCGATGACCCGGTGGTCGTAGCTCAGCGACAGCGGCAGCATCAGCCTGGGCGCGAATTCCTTGCCATTCCAGACCGGCTGGATCGACGACTTGGACACGCCCAGGATCGCCACTTCCGGCGCATTGACGATCGGGGTGAAGGCGGTGCCGCCGATGCCGCCGAGCGAGCTGATCGAGAAGCAGCCGCCGCTCATGTCGGCCGGGCCGAGCTTGCCGTCGCGCGCCTTCTTGGCCAGCTCGCCGCTCTCGCGCGCCAGCTCGACCACGCCCTTCTTGTCCACGTCGCGGATCACCGGCACCACCAGCCCGTTCGGGGTGTCGGCGGCGAAGCCGATGTGGAAGTACTTCTTCAGGGTCAGGTTCTCGCCGCTGGCATCGAGCGAGGCGTTGAACTCGGGGAACTGCTTCAGCGCCGCGGCGCTGGCCTTGAGCAGGAAGGCGAGCATGGTCAGCTTGATGCCGGCCTTCTCGTTCTCCTTGTTCAACGCCACACGCAGGGCTTCCAGGTCGGTGATGTCGGCCTGCTCGAACTGGGTGACGTGCGGGATCATCGCCCAGTTGCGCGCCAGATTGGCGCCGGAAATCTTCTTGATCCGCGACAGCGGCTTGACCTCGACCTCGCCGAACTTGGCGAAGTCCACCTTCGGCCACGGCAGCAGGTTCAGGCCATTGCCGCCCGCGGCGGGCGCGGCACCGGCGGCGGCCGGCGCGGCGCCGGACAGCGCCGCCTTGACGTAGCGCTGCACGTCGTCCTTGGTGATGCGGCCACCCTGCTCCGAGCCGCTGACCTGGAACAGGTCCACGCCGAGTTCGCGGGCGAACACGCGCACCGCCGGGCTCGCATAGGGCACCTTCTGCGGCAGCACGCTGTCGGCGTCGAACGCCACCGGCGGGCTGCTCTGGGTGGCGGACGGCGCGGCGGCCTTGGCCGGCGCCGTGGCCTGGACCTGGGCGATCTCGCGCTGGGCCAGCTTGTCCGGCGCGGACGAGGCCGGCACCGGCTCCACGCCGCCGCCGGTCTCGGCGCTGGGCTGGACCGCGGACGCGGCCGGCGCGTCGGCATCGCTGCCGGCCACCTCGATCAGCGCCACCAGCTTGCCCTCGGACAGGCTGTCGCCGACCTTGACCTTGAGTTCCTTGACCACGCCGGCCACCGACGAGGGCACTTCCATCGTCGCCTTGTCCGACTCCAGGGTGACCAGGCCCTGATCCTTCTTGACCGTGTCGCCGACCGCGACCAGCACTTCGATCACCGGCACGTCGCTGTAGTCGCCGATGTCCGGCACCCGGGCCTCGACCACGCCGGCGGGCGCGGCCGGGGCCGGCTTGACCGCGCTCTGCGCGGGCGCCGCGGCCGGAGCGGCGGCCTGCTGGGCCGGCGCGGGCGTGGCCTTGGCGGCCGCAGGCGCGGCGGCTGCGGCGCTGGCGCCGCCCTCGGCCACTTCGATCAGCGCCACCACCTTGCCCTCGGACAGGCTGTCGCCGACCTTGACCTTGATCTCCTTGACCACACCGGCGAACGGCGACGGCACTTCCATCGTCGCCTTGTCCGATTCCAGGGTGACCAGGCTCTGGTCCTTCTTCACCGTGTCGCCGACGGCCACCAGCACTTCGATTACCGGGACGTCGCTGTAGTCACCGATATCGGGGACAAGTGCTTCCTTGATTTCGGCCATGCGGGGAACTCCGGCAACTAATGAGGGGGAAACCCCTATTGTGGCGGCCCGCAGCCGCAGCGCCAACCTTTGGCGGGCAAAAAAGCCCGATCGCCTGCAGGGGGCGCCACTGCCGGCGGACAGTACGCCGGCGCATGTTGCACAGCCATCGCCGGTGCACCGCCTTCACGGCGCCACGGCTAGGCTCGCCGCAGATTTCCGGAGGGCAGGCATGCGGATCCTGGTGCTGTTGATGGCGTTGGCGATGCCGTTGGTCGCCTGGTTCTCGCAACGCGGCGCGTTCGGCCCGACCAACGGCGCCATCTCCGACCGCTACCCGACCCTGATCGTCGCCGCCGGCTACGCCTTCGCGATCTGGGGGGTGATCTTCCTGCTCGACCTGGCCTTCGGCCTGTGGCAATCCAGCGCGCGGCGCCGTCGCATCAGCGCGCTGGCGCAGGTGCGGGCGCCGGCGGCGCTGGGCTTCGCGCTGACGGCGGCGTGGATGCCGGTGTTCTCGCAGCAGCACTTCCTGTTGGCGCTGGCGGTGATCTGGACCGCGCTGGCGGCGATGCTGCTGGCCGCGCTGCGGCTGTCGCGCGACCCCTCCCCCGAATCCGGCCAGACCCTGTGGGCCTGGCTGCCGCTGTCGCTGCACGCCGGCTGGCTGTCGCTGGCGGCATTCCTGAACACCGCGCAGGTGATCGTGGCCTACCGCTGGCTCTCGACCGAGCGGATGTTGCCGTGGAGCCTGGTGCTGTTCGCGTTGGCGGCGGTGCTGCTGCTGGGCATGAACCGGGCCATGCGCGGCAACCTCGCCTACGCGGCGGCGGCGCTGTGGGCGCTGGCCGCGGTCTACGCCAAACAGGCCGCCAGCACGCTGGCCGGTGCGCAGACTGCGGCGTGGGTGGCCTTGCTGCTCGCCGCGGTGCTGGCGCTGCAGACCCTGTGGCTGCGCCTGCGCGCGCGGCGCTGATCCATGGACGCAACGCCAGCGCGCCGCCAATCACCTGTTTTTGCCACATCGCGCTGTCTCGCAAGAGTGGCTTCGGCCGCGCCAGCGCTGTCGGGATCGCCGCGTCGCGGCTGAAGCCGCCCCTGCGCGTGTGCCTCGCGCGTGATTGGAGGCACCCGTCAATCGCCAGCCATCGGCACCCGCAGCCATTGCTGCAGCGGCGACCACGCCTGCAGCAGCCGCGGCCAGGCGAACGCCGCATTGGCCGGGCTGCTGGACGGCAGCGCCAGCAGCACCAGCGGCGGATCGCGCAGCGGCAGGTGCGGCTGCACGAAGCGCGCGAACGCCTGCGCCGCCGCCGCGCCATTGCAGGCGATGGCGCGCAGCTGCGGCAATTGCGCGATGCGCTCGGGCAAGGCATTGGGAATTTCGCTGCCGCGCACGATCGCCGCGTCCAGGCTGCCGCGGCGTCGGCACTGGCCGATCACATCCCACAGGCCCACGCCGGCCGCGTGCAGCGCCTGCATCCGCGCTTCGGCGTCCAGTGCCGCATCGAAGCCGCACAGCGCCGCCATCAGCGGCCAGAACCGGTTGCGCGGATGCGCGTAGTAACGCGCCTGCTGCAACGACGCCGCACCGGGCATGGAGCCGAGCACAAGCACGCGGCAATCGTCGCGAATCCGCGCGGGCAGGCCCTGCAACAGCGGCTGCGTCGTCACGTCGCGCGCACCTGGATGAACAGCCAAAAGCCTTAAAACCTCGTTATTTCAAGCATCGGGCGCAAGTGCCTGAACGTCGCCTGCATTCGTCCGGCGAGGGTCGGCGCCGATTCATCTTCTCATCGATACGGTGTGCGCGCCCACTCCCGTGGCCCCACAAGAAAAAGATGAGGAGATACCCCATGCGGTCCATTCAGATCCTGAGCCTGGCTGTCGTGTCCGCCCTTGCGTTTGCGCCCGCCGCATTCGCACAGGATGCCGATACCGCTTCCGGCAAGCACTTCTCCGTCGTCGGCAGCGCGACTCTGCTCGACCCGCATTCCAAGCCGGCGGCCGGCCTCGACGTCGATGGCGGCCCGGCGCCCACCATCAGCGCCAGCTGGCTGATCGACGACAACTGGGCGGTCGAACTGTGGGGCGCTGCCGACAAGTTCAACCACCGCGTCAAGGCCGACGGCATCGGCAAGGTCGGTACCGTCGAGCAGCAGCCGATCGCGCTGAGCGGTCAGTACCACTTCGGCCAGGCGGACAACGTGTTCCGTCCGTTCGTCGGCGTCGGTTACTACGAGTCCAACTTCAGCAACGAGAAGCTGGCTGGCCTGAACCCGGACCAGCACATCAGCCTGGACACCGCCAAGGGCGCCATCGGCACCGTCGGCGTGGACATGAACATCAACTCCACCTGGTTCGCCCGTGCCGATGCGCGCTACATGCACTCGCGTCCGGAGCTGAAGGTGGCCGGCGAAGGCACCGGCGAAGACCTGAAGCTGGATCCGTGGCTGTTCAGCTTCGGCGTCGGCGCGCGCTTCTAAGCGTTCCGTCTCCAGCGTTTGCGCAAACGGGCCCGCAAGGGCCCGTTTGTTTTTGTGCGTGCGCCGGATCGAGCGCGCGACCAGCGAAAACCGCAGTGCGCGTGCACGCGGGCGCGGCCGCCTTCAGCGCGGCGAGCGATCGAAACCGCGGTAGCGGTCGAACCGGCGCAGGCGCCGCCGCAGCAGCCAGGCGTAGGCGCAGGCATAGCCGAGCAGCAAGGCCGCGGCGGCCAGCAGACTGGCATGACTCATCCAGCCCTCGGTCGGCCACGCCGCACCATCGGCCAGACTGCGCCAGCCCTGCCACAGCCCGGCACCGATGCGTACCGCCACCAGCGCGGTCAGGCCCAAGACCAGCCACAGATTCGGCGTGTAGTGCAGCCCGTGCGGCAACGGCTCGAAGCGGGTGGCGACGATGCCGAGCGCCCCCAGCGGTACGCCGATGCCCCAGCCGGCCAGCGCATGCGTGGCCGCACCGGGCCACCAGTGCGCGGCGATCAGGGCGAAGACCAGCAACACCACGCTGGACAGCAGCGCCGACCACAGTTGCACCGCGACCAGCCAACCGCGCGCCTGACGCCGCGCCGTGCCCACGCGGAACCGCTGCAGCAGCGACAGCGGCAAGAGCACCGCGGTCACCGCCAGCGCGATCACGATCGCCAGCGGAATGGCCAGCAGCAGCGGCATGCGCGTGGCCGATCAGAACGCCGGCAGCACCGCGCCCTGGTACTTGCGCTGGATGAAGGCCTTCACTTCCGGGCTGGTCAGCGCCTTGGCCAGCTTCTGCACGCGCGGATCGTCCTTGTTGTCGCGACGCGCGACCAGGAAGTTCACGTACGGCGAATCCTTGCTTTCGATCGCCAGCGCGTCGCGGGTCGGGTTGAGGCCGGCGTCGAGCGCGTAGTTGGTATTGATCAGCGCCAGGTCGACCTGGTCCAGCACCCGCGGCAGCATCGCCGAATCCAGCTCGCGGAACTTCAGCTGCTTGGGATTGGCGACAATGTCGCGCTGGGTGGACAGCGCATTGCTCGGGTCCTTGAGCTTGATGACCCCGGCCTTGTCCAGCAGGATCAGCGCGCGGCTGTTGTTGCTGGGATCGTTGGGGATCACCACGTCGGCGCCCTGCGGCAGCGCGTCCAGCGACTTGTAGCGGCGCGAGTAGGCGCCGAACGGCTCGATGTGCACGCCGACCACGGTCACCAGGTCGCTCTTGCGGTCGCGGTTGTAGGCCTGCAGGTAGGGCTCGGTCTGGAAGTAGTTCACGTCGATCTGCTTCTGCACCACCTGGTCGTTGGGCTGCACGTAGTCGTTGAACACGCGCACGTCCAGGGTCAGGCCCTGCTGCTCCAGCATCGGCTTGACCACCTCCAGGATCTCGGCGTGCGGCACCGCAGTGGCGGCGACGCTGAGATGGTCGCCGGCGGCGCCGGCATCGGGCTTGCCGCAGCCGCCGAGCACGAGCACAGCGCTGGCGAGCAGAAGGCGGAACGGGAATCGGGTCATGGCAGGTATCCGGAGAAACGGGGGGAGTGGAGGAGCGCGACCCGCGGCCGCGATGCGTGCACGCTAGCAGACGGCCGTGCAGGCGGGGCGATCCATGCGCGTGGGAACGGCTTCAGCCGCGACCGCTCCACCGGTCAGGGGCGCGCTGAAGCCGTTCCTACCGCGGTACGCAGGACATCAGCGCCGGCTGTAGTGCGCGACCAGGCGGTCGCCGAGCATCTGCAGCGCCTGCACCAGCAGCAGCAGGATCACCACGGTCACCAGGGCCACGTCGGCGTGCGAGCGCTGGTAGCCGTCGCGGTAGGCCAGGTCGCCGAGGCCGCCCGACCCGATCGCGCCGCCCATCGCGGTGAAGCCGATCAGGGCGATGGTGGTCACCGTGGCGCCGGCGATCAGGCCCGGCCGCGCTTCCGGCAGCAGCACCCGCGTCACCAGTTGCCAGGTGGTCGCGCCCATCGCCAGGCTGGCCTCGACCACGCCGCGGTCCACTTCGCGCAGTGCGGTCTCCACCAGCCGCGCGTAGAACGGCGCCGCGCCCACCACCAGCGGCAGGATCGCGCCGCGCACGCCCAGCGAGGTGCCCATCGCCCACAGCGTCAGCGGGATCATCGCGATCATCAAAATGATGAAGGGCACCGAGCGCAGCACGTTGATGACCAGCGCCAGGCTGCCGTACAGCAGCGGCTTCTGGTGGGTCTGGCGCGGGCCGGTGAGGAACAGCAGCACGCCCAGCGGCAGGCCGATCAGCAGGGTCAGCGGCAGCGAGCCGCCGAGCATCAGCAGCGTATCGACGGTGGCGCGACCGATCTCGCTCCACTTGCCGGCATCGAGATTGCGGAAGAAGCCGGTGGCGGCGGTGGCGATCGGACTCATCGGCGCAGCTCCTGCACATGCACGCCGGCCGCGACGAAGGCGGCCTGCGCCGCATCCATGTCGCCGCCGACCAGGGCCACGGTCAGCTGGCCGTAGGGGGTGTCCTTGATCCGGTCGATGCGCCCGGACAGGATGTTGTAGTCCACCGCGGTGGCGCGGGCGATGCGCCCGAGCAGCGGCGCGTAGGTGTCGGCGCCGAGGAAGGTCAGCCGCAGGATGCGCCCGTCCACGGCGGTGAAATCGCGGTACAGCTCGGCCTCGTCGACGTGCTCGGCCTCGGACACGAAGCGCTTGGTGGTCGGATGCTGCGGGTGCAGGAACACCTCGGTGACCGGCCCGCTCTCGACCAGATGCCCGGCATCGAGCACCGCCACGCGATCGCACACGCGGCGGATCACTTCCATCTCATGGGTGATCAGCACGATGGTCAGGCCCAGCTCGCGGTTGATCTGCGCCAGCAGCGCCAGCACCGAGGCGGTGGTCTGCGGGTCCAGCGCGCTGGTGGCCTCGTCGCACAGCAGGATCCGCGGGCGAGTGGCCAGGGCGCGGGCGATGCCGACGCGCTGCTTCTGCCCGCCAGACAGCTGCGCCGGGTACTTGCCGGCATGCGCGGCCAGCCCGACCCGCTCCAGCAGCTCGGCCACCCGCGCGTCGATCTCCGCGCGCGGCGTGCCGGCCAGTTCCAGCGGGAACGCGACGTTGCCTGCGACCGTGCGCGAGGACAGCAGGTTGAAGTGCTGGAAGATCATGCCCACGCGCTGGCGCAGCGTGCGCAGCCCGGCGCGGTCCAGCGCGGTGACGTCCTCGCCGTCGATGATCAGGCGACCGCCGCTGGGTTCCTCGAGCCGGTTGATCAGCCGGATCAGGGTCGACTTGCCGGCGCCGGAATGGCCGATGATGCCGAACACCTCGCCGGCCTCGATGCGCAGGTCGAGCGGATGCAGCGCCACGACCGGCTGGCCGGCGACGGAATAGGACTTGTGCAGGCGCTCGAACTGGATCAACGCGCGGGACCGGCAGCGACGGGGGGCGCAAAGCCTAGCAGGCCAGGATGGCGTGCGTTATTCCATTCGATTCTAACGTAGGCGCGCATCGCGGGGCCTAGGGGCGTGCCTGCGGCGGCGGATGCGCCACCGCGCGGATCCGCTCGCGGTGCAGCAGGTACAGGCCGCTGGCGACGATGATCGCCCCGCCCACCCAGGTCCAGGCGTCGGGCAGCTTGCGCCACAGCAGCCAGTCCCAGGGAATCACCCACAACAGGCCGCTGTACTCCAGCGGCGCGACCAGCGAGGCGTCGCCGCGGCGAAACGCCTGGGTCAGCGCCACCTGCCCCAGCGCCCCGGCCAGGCCCATGCCGGCGATCCAGCCGGTGTCGGCCGGGCGCAGCGGGGTCCACTCCGGTAACGCCAACGCGCCGGCGCCCAGCGCCATGATCAGCAGGAACCACACCACCAGCGACTGCGACGTGTCGGTGCGCGCCAGCAGGCTGACCAGCACCGAGGCCACCGCATACGCGATGGCCGCCAGCAGCACCATCAGCCCCGGCAGCGAGACGAACCCGTCCATGCCCGGGCGCAGCACCACCAGCACGCCGACCAGGCCGACGCCGATCGCCGCCCAGCGCCGCGGACCCACGTATTCGCCGAGCAGCGGCACCGACAGCGCCGCCACCAGCAGCGGCGCGACGAAGTAGATGGTGTAGGCGGTGGACAGCGGCAGGCTGCGCAAGGCCCAGGCGAAACAGCCGATCATGGCGATGCCGAGCACGCCGCGCAGCAGGTGTAAGCCCCAGCGCACCGGCCAGATCGCGCGCGGCCCGGCGCTGGCCAGCACCCACACCAGCACGAACGGCAGCGAAGCCCCACCGCGCAATGCCGCGACCTGCAGCGCCGGATAATGCGTGCTGAGCTGCTTCATGGACGCATCCATCAGCGAGAAGAACGCGACCGCAGCGATCATCCACGCGGCGGCGGCATTGGAACGGGAGTTGGGCATCGGCGCATTATCGCCGCGATCGGCGATGTGCGTGGTGCCGGGGCTCATCGCGTCGGGACTGAAGTCCCTCCCACATGGCTCCAGCCCCGGCTGCATCGGCTGACACAGCCTTCTGTGAGAGCGACTTCAAGACATCTCCTGATCGTCGGGACTGAAGTCCCTCCCACATGACTCCAGCCGGCGCACCGGCCGATGCCGCTTCTTGTGGAAGCGACTTCAGTCGCGACGCGCGGCGCCCACCAACGCACGACATTGCGCAACGCGCCGGAACCGACATCCATTCCACGCTGCACCTGCCAGCCCCTGCGACACCTGCGCTGCCACTTCCCACCTGCCGCGCCCCACTCCTCGCCCGCACGTCTTACGATAGGCATCTTTGCCGAGGACTTGCCCATGCCTTCCTTCGATATCGTGTCCGAAGTCGACAAGCACGAACTGACCAATGCCGTCGACCAGGCCAACCGCGAGCTGTCGACGCGCTTCGACTTCAAGGGCGTGGACGCCAAGTTCGCGCTCGACGAGCAGGTCATCACCCAATCGGCGCCCAGCGACTTCCAGGTCAAGCAGATGACCGACATCCTGCGCGCACGCCTGCTGGCGCGCGGCATCGACGTGCGCTGCCTGGAATTCGGCGACGTGGAGACCAACCTCGCCGGCGCGCGGCAGAAGATCACCGTCAAGCAGGGCATCGAGCAGAAGCTGGGCAAGAAGATCGTGGCCACGCTCAAGGAAGCCAAGCTCAAGGTGGAAGCCCAGATCAACGGCGACAAGCTGCGGGTCAGCGGCAAGAAGCGCGACGACCTGCAGGACGCGATCGCGCTGCTGAAGAAGAGCGATTTCGAGCTACCGCTGCAGTTCGACAATTTCCGCGACTGAAGCCGCCGCGCAAACGCCTCGCGCGTCATCGCCATGCCGGTGCAAGGGTGCAGGACGACCACCGCGTGGCGATGGTCGTTCTGCAGTCGACCGCGCGATATCGTCGCCACGCTGCGTGAGTGCACACGGCTGCGCATCGCCTCGCCTTGCAGGGCGGCACGGCAGACAGGCGATACGCCCATGTCGCGACCTGCGCATGCCGTCCGGCCTGCGCAAGCAGGCATGCCGGCATGACCACGCGAGCGCATCCCGGCCATTGCAGCCCATGCGAAAGCGACGCACTCCGCATCGGAACGAGACGACACCACGCAACGGCACTCCCGCCTCCGCGCCGGGACGCGGACGCCTAGCGCCGCAATTTCTTGCTAGGCACCCGCGGTGACGCCCGCGGCCAGCATTCTCCGCCCCTGCGCCACTTCGGCTTCCAGGTCGTGCGTCCAGATCCAGTCGAAGCGCTGCGCCAGCGTCTGCGCCAGCCGCGTATCGTCGGCGCCGGCCTGCGGATCGCGCAGTTCGTACAGCTCGCCGGCCTCGCGCGAGGTGCGCTGCACGCGGCAGGCGCGCGGCAGGCGCAGGCGCTCGTAGACCTGCAGCAGGGCCGGCAGATCGCCGCGCGTCAGGCCAGGCGTGGCCAGCAGTTGCGCCAGCAGATAGGCATCCTCCAGGCCCTGCCCGGCGCCGGCGCCCTGGTGCGGCAACATCGCGTGCGCGGCATCGCCGATCAGCGCCAGCCGCCCATGCACATAGCCGGGCAGCTCGGCCAGATCGTGCAGCGCCCAGTGCGTGGGCGTGTCGATGCACTCCAGCAGCGTACGCGCCGCCTCGCCCCAGTGCGCGAACGCCTCCAGCATCTCGCGGCGGCTGGCCTCGCGTACCCAGGCCTGGCCAGCGCGCCATTGCGGCGCCGGCTCGCTGCGGTCGGAGACGAAGGCAACCACGTTGATCAGCCTTCCCTGCTTCACCGGGAAGGTCAGGATGTGCGCGTCCAGGCCCAGCAACATCTGCGGCACGTCGACCAGGTGCGCGTCCACGCCGCGGGCGGCGAAAGCGGCACGCAGCCGCGCGGCGTCGATCAGGCCGCGATAGGCGCAGGTGCCGGTGAAACGCGGTTCGGCCGGTGCATGGCCGAGCGCACGCAGCACTTCGCCGCGCATGGCGGACTTGATGCCGTCGGCGGCGATCAGCACGTCGCCTTCGTACTGGCTGCCGTCGGCGAAGCGCACGCGCGCCACGTCGGCGTCCTGGTCCACGGCGACTGCGCGTTTGCCGAACCTGGCCAGCCCGAACGGCAGGCGGGTGGCCAACGCATCGAGGAAGTCGGCGCGGTGCACCGACGACTGGCCGACGCCGGGCGCCAGGGTCTGGCCCAGCAGCCGCGCGTCCTCGCCGCGGCGCCATTCGAACCAGACGTCCTGCCATGGGGCGGGGGTGCGGTCGGCGAGTTCGGCATAGGGCTCGCCCATGCCCAGGCCGGCCAGCGCGCGTACCGCATTGGGGCCGAACGAGACGCCGGCGCCGATTTCGCCGAAGGCCGGCGCCGATTCGAACAGTTGCACGTCGAGATGGCGGTGCCGGCACAGGCCCAGGGCCAGACCGACGCCGGCGATGCCGCCGCCGACGATGCCGATGCGCAGGGGGGATGCAGGATTCATCTGGAGTCTCCGGTGGGGAATGTCAGTCGCGGCCAGCCAGCAGGATTTTCTCGGCCAGCAGCGCAGGCGCGCTGAAACACACTTCGTGGCTGCCCGGCAGGCTGACCAGACGGTAACCGCCCAGGCGCGCGCTCAGCCGCGGATGCCAGCCGTACTCGCCCGGCGGCAGTGCCACATCGTCGGTGGCATAGAGCCAGCTGCGCGGGATCTGCAGCTCGTGGAAACGCTTGAGCGGTACCGCGTCGAAATGGCTGCGCGCGGGGGTCGGACTCAACTGCGCGTACGCCTGCTGCGCCTGCGCCAGGTCGGCGTCGCCGATGAAGCCGTCGCGCCAGATCGGAAACGGCAGCATGATGCCGCCGTCGGCATCGACCGCGTTCTTCCACAGCGCCTGATAGTGCGGCGGCAACAGATCGAACAGCGCCTCGCCGTCGCGCAGCACGAAGGCGTTGTGGAAGATCAGCCGCTTGCAGCGCTCCGGCTCCTCCTCGGCCAGGCGTTGCACGATGCTGCCGCCCCAGCTGTGGCCGAGCACGACCAGGTCGCGTAGGTCGTGGCGGCGCACGTAGTCCACCACCGAGGCCACGCAGTCGGCGTGCGAGACGCGCTTGTCGGCGCCCACGCCATGCCCGGCGATGGTCGGTGCGTGCACCTGCACGCCGTGCGCGCGCAGATGGGCGGCGACGCCGTCCCAGGCGTGGCCGTCGTGCCAGGAACCGTGCAGCAACAGATAGGTTTGCATGGGGTCGTCTCCGTGTGGCTCAGCGGAAGGTCCAGCCGAGGCCGAAAGTGAGATAGGTGAGGTCGCGGGTCCCGGCCTGCACGCCGCCGCTGGCGACCGAACCGCCCGGTGCGTGGGTGACGCTGCCGGTCAGCGACAGCTGCGGCGACAGCCGCCAGGTCGCGCCAAGCGCGTAGTGGCGGTACTGCGCCAACGGCGCCAGCACCGCGAGTTGCGCCTGGCTGTCGGGGATCAGGCGGCTGCCGCGGGAATAGCCGGCCCGCAGCGACCAGGCATCGTTGAGGCGGTAGTCGGCACCCAGGCGGAACACGCGCTGGCTACGCCAGCCGAAGCCCGGACCGTTCGGATCGCCGAACGCGCCGCCCTCATCGACGCGATTGCCGTAGGAGCGCTCGCCGGCCCAGTCGATCCACAGCCAGTCGGCCGCCACGGTCAGCGCATCGCTGGCCTGCCAGGCCAGACCGACACCGGCCTGCTGCGGCATGTTCAGACGGCCTTCCGGCAGCAGCGCACGGTAGCGCTGCATCTGGCCGAAGCGGATGCGGCTGGACCAGGTGACGCCGGCGCTCAGGCGCGGCGCGAGCTGGCCGTACCAGCCCACGGCGACACCGTACCCGTAGGCCGCATCGGCCCCGGCCGACTGGAAGCCGACCCCCTCCAGGCCGGCGACGTGCAAGCGCTGGTAGGCCAGCCGCGGCGAGATGCCCAGGTACTGGTGCTCGCCCACGCGCCAGGCCAGGGTCGGCGCGAACACCACCTGCTGCAGCTTGGACAGGGTGTTGTGGCTGCCATACACCGGAGCGCCGTAGTCCAGCGCGACGCCGTGGCCGAACACCGACACCCCCAGGCTCAGGTCGTCGTTGAGTTGATGGTTGTAGCCGGCGGTGGGCACCGGAACCAGCGCATCGTCGCCGTAGCGGTTGGGGCCGACCTGCGCGCGCACCGGCGCCGCGATCAAGGTGAGGTCGGCGTCCATGCGGTCGCCGACCGCGCCCATGCCGGCCGGGTTGTTGGCGGACGCCGCCGCGTCCAGCGGCAACGCGATCGAGGTGCCGGCCAGGCCCTGGGTCTGCGCGCCGTAGCCGGGCAAGGCGACGCCGTTGTTGGCGGCGGCACCACCCGAAACCGCCGCCACGGTCCACAGCAGCGTGGTCCAGCGTGGCGTGCCCTGTCGTTGCGCCCTGCGGCGCATTGGATGTGCGAACTGCTGCATGATCGAGCCCTCCCTCCGAGCCGATGCGTGGGTGCGGCCGCCGACCGGCGGCACGCGGGGTCCGCACTGCCGTCGTGACGACCGGCAGCGCGGGATGTTGGAAACGGCACTCATCCTTTGTGCACGCGTCGGCCGACACGGCGACGCGGTACGACGCGAACGCAAGACCGTGCGCGCGACCGGTACGGACGCTCGCGACGATCGAAGCAGGAGACGACTGACCTCGGCGATGCATCCATGCGTCCGACACTGCCCCGCATCACACCAGGCGTCCAAGACCATGTCAGTCTCGTTTCATACCCTGCTGGTATGTTCATCGCGCGATGCGCGCTAGCACTGGATCTTCCGCGATGCAACATGCGCGTTCGATGGCGTGCATGCCGACGCAGCGGCAGCGTCGCCGCAGGCGCACGCCCGCATCGCTTGCGCAAACGCCAACGCCTGGACGCGCACGCACACGCGCTCTGCGCCGCCTCGGCAAGGTTGCGCATGCCAGTGTCTGCATGCCACTGGACACCCCGCGCGCCGCAGCGCGCAGACAGCCACGCACGCGCAGCGCAGCGGCGCGCGGCGCGCGGCGCTACACGGCACGGGCTTCATCGGGCGGCGGCGCGCCGCCATCGCACGCGCGCTGCGGCGGTGCGGTCCGGCAACGCAAGGTGGGCAACGCAGACACCGCTCAGGCGCTGCACTGCGGCGCAGCCTGGCACGCGCGCCGGCCTCCCGCGTCTCGGCCGAGGCAGGCAGGATGCCGGCGAACGCGCACGGCGAGGGCCCGATCAAAAAAAACGGCACCGGCATCGCCCACGGCAGCGTGTGGCGACGTCGGTGCCGAGGCAGGCGCGACGCCTGCTGCGGGGACACGCGCGACGGCAGCGCCGTCGCCAGCGCAAGGCTCAGCTGGCCATGCGCAGGATCGGCTTGAGGGTGATGCCGCTGCTGCTGTCGGCGGCGGCCTGGTTGATGTCGCTCAACGGATAGAACTTCACCAGCTTGTCGAACGGGAAGCGGCCCTGCTGGTACAGCGTCACCAGTTGCGGAATGAACACCTGCGGCACGCTGTCGCCCTCGACGATGCCGCGGATGCTGCGTCCGCCCAGCAGCAGGTTGTTGACGTCGAAACCGGCCATGGTGCCGAGCTTGGGTGCGCCGACCACGCCGATCGTGCCCAGGCTGGCCAACGCTTCGATGCCCGCCTCCAGCAACTGCGGACGCCCGGTGGATTCGAGCGCGAAGTCGGCGCCGCCGCCGGTGATCGCGCGCACCGCTTCCACCAGATCGCCTTCGCGGTTGTCGATCACGTGCGTGGCGCCCAGTTCCTTGGCCAGCGCCAGCCGCGACGGCACCACGTCCACGGCGATGATGCAGGCGGCGCCGGCCACGTGCGCGGCCATCACCGCGCTGAGTCCGACCGCACCGGCGCCGATCGCCACGAAGCTGCTGCCAGGACGCACCTTCAGCGCATTGATCACCGCGCCGGCTCCGGTCTGGATGCCGCAGCCCAGCGGGCCGAGCAGTTCCAGCGGCGCCTCGCGCGACACCCTGATCGCATTGTTCTCGCGCGCCAGCGCATAGGTAGCGAACGAGGACTGGGCGAAGAAGTGGTCGTGCAGCGGCTGCCCGTGCAGATCCTCGATGGCGGTATGGCCATGCGCGTCGGCACCGCCGAAGTTGCGCGGGAAGAACTCCTGGCAATACGCGGCATGCCCGCCATCGCAGGGATTGCAGTGGCCGCAGGCGCCATAGGTGAGCACCACGTGGTCGCCGACCTGCAGGCTCTTGACGTTGGGACCCAGCGCTTCGACCACGCCGGCGCCCTCATGGCCGAGCACCGCCGGCAGCGGCACCGGATAGTACTGATCGCGCACGATCAGGTCGGTGTGGCACAGGCCGGTGGCCACCACCCGCACCAGCACCTCGTCGTCCTGCGGCGCGCGGATGCGCGCCTGCTCGATGGTGAAGGGCTGTTGCGGCGCGTGCGCGACCGCCACGGTGATCTCGCGTTTATCGGTTGCTGCGTTCATCGCACTGTCTCCTGGGGTTCAAAGCGGATAGGCGGGCGCTGCGCCCTTGACGGTCAGCCATTGCCATTGGGTGAATTCCTCCCAGTTGGCGGGGCCGCCGATGCTGCTGCCGTTGCCCGACGCGCCGACGCCGCCGAACGGATTGATGACCTCGTCGTTGACGGTCTGGTCGTTGATGTGCAGCAGGCCGGTGCGCAACTGCTCGCCCAGCGCCAGCGCGCGGCCCACATCGGCCGACAGCACCGCCATCGACAGGCCGTATTCGGTGTCGTTGGCCAGGGCCACGGCCTCGGCGTCGGTGTCGAACGGCACCACCACCGCCACCGGAGCGAAGATCTCCTCGCGGAAGGCCGGGTTGTCGGGGGTGACGTCGCTGAGCACGGTGGGCTCGAAGAACAGGTCGCGGTAGCCGCCGCCGGCGGCGACGGTGGCACCGGCCTCGCGCGCGGCCGCGACCAGGCGCGCGGCGTGATCGCGCTGGGTCGCATCGATCAACGGGCCGAGCGCGACCTCGCCGCTGGCCGGGTCGCCGACGCTCAGGCTCCTGGCCTTGGCCGCCAGCCGCTCGACGAACTGCGGGTAGAGTGCGCGCTGCACCAGCACGCGGCCGGCGGACATGCAGATCTGGCCCTGGTGCAGATACGCGCCCCAGGCGGTGTTGGCGATCGCCAGATCCAGGTCGGCATCGTCGAGCACGATCAGCGAGTTCTTGCCGCCCAGCTCCAGCGACACCTTCTTCAGATGACGGCTGGCCGCCTCGCCGACCTTGCGCCCGGCCGCGGTGGAACCGGTGAACTGGATCATCGCCACGTGCGGATCGGCGGTCAGTGCGGCGCCGGCGCCGCCATCGCCGGGCAGCACGTGCAGCACGCCGGCCGGCAGGCCGGCCAGTTCGAACAGCCGCGCGATGACCGCGCCGCCGCAGATCGCGGTGCGCGGATCGGGCTTGAGCACCACCGCGTTGCCCAGCGCCAGCGCCGGCGCCACCGCGCGCATGGCCAGGTACAGCGGGAAATTGAACGGCGCGATGACGCCGACCACGCCCAGCGGACGGCGCCGCGCCAGACTCAGGCGCCCCGCCGCGGAGGGCAGCACCTCGCCGGCGCTGCGCGACGGCAGCGCCGCCGCTTCGTGCAGGGCGGTGGCGCACAGGGCCGCTTCGAAGCCGGCCTTGCCTTGGGTGGAACCGCTCTCGCGCACCAGCCAATCGGCGATCTCCTGCTGGAACCGCTCGGCCAGTTGCGCGGCCTGGCGCAGTACCTGCGCGCGTTGCGCATACGGCGCCGCGGCCCAGCCGCGTTGCGCCTGCGCAGCGGCGGCGGCCGAGACCGCGACCTGCGCCGGGCCAGCCAGGCCGACGCGGCCGAGCTGCTCTCCGCTGGCCGGCGCGATCGCCTCCGCGCTCTCGGTGGCGGCCTGCCACTGACCGGTGAAAAGCGCTCCGTGCCAGAAATCGTGCTGCAGCAAAAGCGTATCGTTCATGCGGGTGTTCTCCTGGGAATCGGGGTTGCCGGTCATGCCAGTCGCGCGCTCAGGAAGGCGGCGGCATGTTCGATGGCGCGCACGGCGGCCGGCAGCACGCCGGCCATTTCGACGAAGCCGTGCACCATGCCCGGCAGTTCGACGTACTCCACCGCCACCCCGGCCGTGCGCAGGGCATCGGCGTAGTGGCGGCCGTCGTCGCGCAGCACGTCGCAGGCGGCGGTGTAGATCAAGGCCGGTGGCAGTCCGCGCAGATCGGCCGCGCGCAGCGGCGACAGCCGGCTGTCGCTGGGGTCGTACTCGGCCACGAACGGCGCCGACATCGCCTGCATCACCGCCAGCGTCAGCGGCGGCACATGCGCGTTCTCGTGGCGCGCCGCAAAGTCCTGCGATGCCGGCGACAGATCCGTACTCGGATAGAACAGCGCCTGCGCGCGCAGCGCCACCGCACTGCCGCGCAACTGCTGACAGGCCACCGCCGCCAGACTGCCGCCGGCGCTGTCGCCGGCCACGGCCAGGCGGCCGGCATCCAGGCCCAGCTCGCCGGCATGCGCCGCCAGCCAGGCGATCGCCGCGACCACGTCCTGCGGGCCGGCCGGGGCCGGATGTTCCGGCGCCAGCCGGTAGTCCACCGCCACCACCGCGCACGCGGCCGCCTGCGCCAGGCGCCGGCAGACCGGATCGTGGGTGTCCAGATCGCCGGCACTCCAGCCGCCGCCGTGCAGATAGACGATGGCCGCGGTGGCCTGCGGCGCGCTGACCGGCCGATACAGGCGCAGCGGGATCGGACCGGCCGGCCCCGTGGCGGTCAGCGCACGGACCTCGGCCACCGGCAACGGCGTGCCGCCGAGCAGCGCGCCGATCTGACCGTAGGCCTGGCGCAGCTGCGGGATCGGCAGGGTCTCCAGCGGGGGCGCGCCGCTGGCGGCCATGCCTTGCAACACCGCCAGCACGTCCGGCGCCAGCCGCGAAGGGTCGAAGAGAGGGGACTGCATGGCGTTCGCTCCAGGAAAGGACAGAGGTGAGGACACGGGGGTCAGTGGGCGCCGCCGGTGCGCGGCGGCAGGCCGCGGCGACGCGCGCACGGCGGGCCGGGCGGGTGGATCATCCCTGGTCGCCGCCGCCCACCGGCAGCACCGTCCCGGTGATGTAGGAAGCCTCGTCCGAGGCCAGGAACAGGATCGCCGCGGCCTGCTCGTCGAGCGTGCCGTAGCGTTTCATCAGGCTCGATTCCACGGTCTGCGCGACGATCTGCTGATACCAGGCCTGCGCCTGCGCGCTCTGCGCATCGGCATTGCGCGGCACCCGCCGCGGCGGCGCCTCGGTACCGCCCGGGGCGACCGCGTTGACGCGGATGCCATGCGCGGCGTGCTCGAACGCCAGGCACGCGGTCAGCGCGTTGACCCCGCCCTTGGCCGCGCCGTACGGCACGCGATGGATGCTGCGGGTGGCGATGGAGGAGACGTTGACGATCGCCCCGCCACCCTGCGCGATCATGTACGGCAGCGCCGCGCGGCATCCCCACAGCGCCGGGAACAACGAGCGCCGCACCTCGGCCTCGATCTGCGCCGGGGTGTATTCCTGGTACGGCTGCGCCCAGATGGTGCCGCCGACGTTGTTCACCAGCACGTCGATGCGGCCCATCTGCGCCTGCGCGAACTGCATCGCCCGCGCGTTTTCCTCGTAGTGTTCCAGGTCGGCCACCAGCGTGGCGACTTCGGCCGGCGCCAGTGCCTGGGACAGTTCGGCGACATGGTCGGCGCGGTCCACCAGCACCAGCCGTGCGCCCTCGGCGGCGGCACGCTCGGCCACGCGCAGGCCGATGCCCTGCGCCGCGCCGGTAATCACCACCACCTTGCCGGCGAAACGCGCGCTCATGCGGCCCGTTCCTGCACCGGCGCCACGGCGCTGGGGGTGAACTTCTCGTAGTGGAAGGCGGCCGGAACCAGCCCGATGCCGGAAAAATGCGTGCGCACCGCTTCGACCATCGGCGGCGGTCCGCACAGGTACACGTCCACGTCGCCGCCGTGCAGGGCGTGCGCCGGCAGGTGCTCGGTGACGTAGCCGGTGCGCGGATGCGCCGCCGCCGGATCGACCACGCAGGTATCGAACGTGAACCAGTCGGCCTGCTCGGCCAGCGCCTGCAGGCGCTCCAGCAGCACCAGATCGGCGCCGCGGGTCACGCCGTACATCAGATGCACCGGATGCGCGCAGCCGCTGGCCTGCAATTGCGCCAGCATCGACAGGAACGGCGCCAGGCCGGTGCCGCCGGCCAGCAACAGCAGCGGCCGGGTGATCTCGCGCAGGTAGAAGCTGCCCAGCGGGCCGTTGAGGTCCAGGACCTGTCCCGGCGTGGCCGTGTCCAGGTAGGCGCTCATCAGGCCACCGGGGACGCGCCGGATGAGGAAGGTCAGCGTGGACGCGCCCGGCGCGGAACTGAAGGAATACGCGCGCAACTGGCCGCTGCCGGGCACGGCGATGTTGACGTACTGGCCGGGCAGGAAGGCCGGCGCCGGGCCGATCGTCTCCAGGGTCAGTTCCAGCGCGGCGTCGGCATGCGCGACCACCGCCGCCACCGTGGCCTGGAAGTGCACGCTCCCGGTCTTGCAGGCGAGCGAGGTCGCCGGCACCGCCACGGCGCAGTCCGACTGCGGCCGCATCTGGCAGGTCAGGACCATGCCGGCGGCGGCTTCATCGGCGCTGAGCGCGTCCTCGATGTAGTCCTCGCCCAGATCGTAGCGCCCACGTTCGGCGCGGCACTTGCAGGTGCCGCACACGCCGTCGGCGCAATCCATCGGCAGGTTGATGCGCTGGCGGAAGGCGGCGTCGAGCACCGTCTCGCCGTCGTTGCAGTCGATGAAGCGGGTGATGCCGTCTTCGAAATTCAGCGCGATGCGATAGGACATGGCGGTTGCTCGCAGGTGCGTGCCGATCAGACGTGGTAGACGTCGACGACCTGGCGGATGTAATCGTTCTTCAGCACGATGGTCTTGCGCGCGATGCGCAGCGCGTCGTCCTGCCGGCGCAGGGTCAGCGTCACCGTGCCGAAGAATTGGTCGGTGACCTTGTAGCGATGGCTGAGCGTGTGGAAATTGTGCCGCACCTCGATGTCCTGCCCGTGCTCGGACAGCACCTCGATGTTGCTCAGGTTGTGGCTGGTGCGCGGCTCCGGCGTGGAGGCGCCGGAGCGCTCGGTCTTGATCCGGAACACGCGGTCTTCCAGCCCGGAGCGATCGGCGTAGTAGATCAGCGAGATCTGCGACTGCGGATCGTCGGTGAGGCGGTCGTCGTCGTCCCAGGCCGGCATCCAGTACACCGCGTCCTCGGCGTACAGGGTCAGCCACTCGTCCCACTGGCGGTCGTCGAGCAGGCGCGCCTCGCGGTACAGGAAGGCGCAGATGGTCTGGTAGTCGGTGCTCATGCCGTACCCTCGCGTTCGCGTGCGATCGCCTCGCGCATCGCCTCCGCCCAGTACGCGTGCTGGCGCACGAACAGGCCTTCGTCCTCGCTGCGCTCGCCCGACAGCAGCGGCGCCAGTCCCATCCGCCGCGCATTCTCGTCGGGGCCGTCGATCCACAACGGCGCGCCGCGGCTGAGATCGTTCCACGGCGCCGCGCCGGCGGCGTAGCCGGCCTGGCACGCGCGGAACTCCTCCAGGTCGTCGGCGGTGCCCATCCCCGAGACGTTGAAGAAATCCTCGTACTGGCGGATGCGCAGCGCACGGTCGCGCGCGCTTTCGCCCTTGGGCGCGAAGCAGAAGATGCTGACCTCGGTCTTGTCCACGTCCAGCGGCCTGACCACGCGGATCTGCGTGGAGAACTGGTCCATCAGGAACAGGTTCGGATACAGACACAGGTTGCGCGTCTGCTCGACGATGAACGCGGCGCGGTCGGCGCCCAGGCGCTGCGCCAGTTCCTCGCGCTGCGCGTACACCGGGCGCACTTCCGGGTTCATGGTCTTGGTCCACAGCAGGATGTGGCCGTTCTCGAAGCCGTACACGCCGGCGACGCTCTTGCTCCAGCTGCCGGCATCGACCGCCGGGGTGCCTTCCTGCTTGCGCCGGCTCATGGTGGCGGCGTAATTCCAGTGCACGGTGCTGACGTGGTAGCCGTCGCAGCCGTTCTCCATCTGCAGCTTCCAGTTGCCGTCGTAGACATAGGACGAGTTGCCGCGCAGCACTTCCAGCCCCTGCGGCGCCTGATCGACGATCTGGTCGATGATGATCCGGGTCTGCCCCAGGAACTCGTGCAGTGGCGCCACGTCCTCGCGCAGGCTGCCGAACAGGAAGCCGCGGTAGCTCTCGAAGCGCGGCACGCGCTTGAGATCGTGGCTGCCGTCCTGGCCGAACTGCGGCGGGTACTGGGTGGTCTTCTCGTCCTTGACCTTGAGCAGCTTGCCGGTATTGGAGAAGGTCCAGCCATGGAACGGACAGGTGAAGCTGCCCTTGTTGCCGTGCTTGCGCCGGCACAGCATCGCGCCGCGATGCGCGCAGGCGTTGATGACCGCGTGCAGTTCGCCGTGCTTGTCGCGGGTGATCACCACCGGCTGACGGCCGATGTAGGTGCTGTAGTAGTCGTTCGGCGCGGGGATCTGGCTCTCGTGCGCCAGATAGATCCAGTTGCCCTCGAAGATGTGCTTCATCTCCAGCTCGAACAGGTCGGCGTTGGTGAAGATGTCGCGGCGGCAGCGGAACCTGCCTTCGGCATGGTCGTCCTGCACGGCGCTGGCGAGCAGGTCGTCGAGCGCGGTCGCTTTGTCGATGACGGCGGACATGTGGCGTTGTCTCCTGGGGGAAGGCGGCGGCCGTGCGCGGCGGCAGGCCGCCGCGACGACGACGGACGCGGTTGGCGCAGCAGACGCCTAGGCGGCGGCGCGCCGGCGCAGCGGGTTGGCCTGGTTGTCGACGCCGTCGACAAGCGCGGTGAGGCGGAAGTCGAAATGGATCTCGGCGAACGGACCGTCCACGCCATTGGCGGCGATGCTGGCCGCGTCGCTGTGCTCGACGATCGCCGGCACCAGGCCGTCACGGGTGGCGTAGGCGAAGTCGTCGTTGACCAGCGGGTCGCCGGCGATGTTGATCTGCGTGGTCAGCTTGCGGTGGCCGTCGGCGCCGACGAAGAAGTGGATGTGCGCCGGACGCTGGCCATGGCGGCCGAGCGCGAACAGCAGGCGTTCGGTCGGGCTGCCCGGCGGCACGCCGTAGCCCTTGGGCACGATGCTCTGGAAACGGTACTGGCCGTTGTCGTCGGCGACGATGGTGCGGCGCATGTTGAACGGCGCCTGCTTGCCGGTGGGATCGAAGTGCGAATAGAAACCGCGCGTGTCGCAGTGCCACACCTCCACCGTGGCGCCGGGCAGCGGGCGGCCGTCGGCGGCGTACACGGTGCCGTGCATGATCAGGGTATGGCCGTTTTCGTCGCTGCCGTCGTCGAGCCGGGCGAAGCCGTGCGCCACCGGCGCACCGGCCACGTACAGCGGCCCTTCGATGGTGCGCGGGGTCGGATTGTCGATGCCCAGTTCGGCGTCGATGGCGTCCAGGCGCAGGTCCAGGAAGTGGTCAACGCCCAGCCCGGGCGAGATCAGCCCGGCCTGACCGGCCGCACCCAGGTCGTTGAGCCAGGCGACGGCGGTCCAGTATTCGTCGGGGGTGACGTTCAGGTCGTCGATGGCCTTGAACAGGTCCGACAACAACCGGTGCATGATCTGCTTCGCCCGTGCGTCGCCGCCGGCCTGGTCCAAACCGCAGACCGACCGCAGAAATGCCTGCACGTTCGCAGTCTCGAAAATCTTGACGCTCATCGTATGGTCCCTTCTTTGCTCATGGTGGCGTTGGCTGCCTTGAGACGTTCCCCTCCCCAGGGAAGCGTCGTTGCTTCGGTTCTAGCGATCGTCCTCGTACAGCGAGGACGGGTGCCGGCACAGCGGCGTGACGGCGATACGCATGTAGGGAAACAGCGGCAGCGACAGCAGCAGGGCGTGCAACTGGGTGTTGTCGGCCACGTCGAAGATGCTGACGTTGGCGTATTGCCCGACCACCCGCCAGATGTGCCGCCACTGGCCGCTGCGCTGCAGTTCCTGGAAACGCGCCTTTTCCTGCGCCTTGAGTTGCTCGGCGCGCTCGGGCGGCATGTCGCCGGGCAGGTTCACTTCCATGGTCACGTGGAACAGCATGGTCATGGCTCCTGGCTGGGCGCGACCGGCACCGCCACGCGGCGGCGGTCGCGACGGAAGGCATCCACCCGCGCCTCGTCCAGGGCGATGCCCAGGCCCGGCGCGCGCGGTACGTGCAGATGGAAATCCTCGTAGCGCAGCGGCTCGGCGAGGATCTCTTCGGTCAGCAGCAGCGGCCCGAACAGTTCGGTGCCCCACTGCAGATGGGGGAAGGTGGCGAAGACATGGGCCGAGGCGATGCTGCCGATCGCCCCTTCCAGCATCGTGCCGCCGTACAGGCCGATGCCGGCGGCATCGGCGATCGCGGCGACCTTCTGCGCGGCGAACAGGCCGCCGGATTGTTCGATCTTCACCGCGAACACGTCGGCGGCGCCCTGCTGGGCGGCCTGGAAGGCGCTGTCCGGGCCGTTGAGCATCTCATCGGCCATCAGCGCGATCGGGAAGCGCCGCATCAGCCGCCGCATCGCCGCCAGCGACGCCACCGGCTGTTCGACCAGTTCGCAGCCAGCGTCGGCCAGCGCCGGCAGCGCGCGCACCGCCTCGGTCTCGCTCCAGGCCATGTTGACGTCCACCCGCACCGCGCCGCGCGCCCCCAACGCGCGCTTGATCGCCGCCACGTGGGCCACGTCCTCGGCGACGCTGCGCGTGCCGATCTTCAGCTTGAACACGTTGTGCCGGCGCTCGGCGAGCATGCGTTCGGCCTCGGCGATGTCGCGTTCGGTGTCGCCGGAGGCCAGCGTCCACGCCACCGGCAGGCGATCGCGCAGGCGCCCGCCCAGCAGCTCGGACACCGGCAGGCCGAGCCGCTGGCCGTGGGCGTCGAGCAGCGCGGTCTCGATCGCGCACTTGGCGAAATGGTTGCCCTTGACCAGGCCGCCGATCCGCTGCATCAGCGCCTGCACCGCGCAGGCATCGGCCCCGACCAGCAGCGGCGCGATGTAGCGGTCGATCGTCAACTGCATGCCTTCCGGGCTCTCCGCGCCGTAGGCCAGACCGGCGATCGTGGTGCCCTCGCCCAGCCCGACCACGCCGTCGCTGCAATGCAGGCGCACCAGCATCAGGGTCTGCCCGCGCATCGTCGCCATCGACAGGCGATGCGGGCGGATCGTGGGCAGGTCGAGCAGCAGCGTCTCGACGCGTTCGACGGTGGCGGTGGTGGGGTGCGGTGACATGGCGCCGATTCTTGGCCCGGCACGGCACTGCCGTCCAAGACTGAATGCAGCACCATTTCATACCCTGAAGATATAGTATGGCGGGAAACCTAGACGTTCATGATTTGCTGCAGCACAGCATACTTTGAATGTCATGTAACTTTCCGCCACAGCGAGCGTCTATGGATCTGCGTCAACTCCGCTACTTCGTGGCCGTCGCCCGCGAACGCAACTTCACCCGTGCCGCAGAAATCCTGCATATCGCGCAACCGCCGCTGAGCCGGCAGATCCAGCAGATCGAGCAGCAACTGGGCGTGCCGCTGCTGGTACGGCGCAGCCGCCCGCTGCGTCTCACCGACGCCGGACGGCTGTTCTACGAGGAAGCGCTGCAGGTGCTGGGCCGGGTCGAGCAGATGACCGAGGCCGCGCGCCGGCTCGGCCGCAGCGAGCGCCGCGTGGCCTCGATCGGCTTCGTCGCCTCCACCCTGTACGGCGGTCTGCCCACGGTGGTGCGGCGCCTGCGCCAGGCGCGACCGGACCTGGAAGTGCGCCTGGTCGAGCTGATGTCCAGCCAGCAGGTGGAAGCGCTGAAGGAAGGCCGCATCGACCTGGGCTTCGGCCGCGTGCGCAGCAGCGACCAGCATGTCGAACGCCTGGTCCTGCGCGAGGAGCGCCTGGTCGCGGCGATCCCGATGGAACACCCGCTGGCCGCGGAGGACGCGCCGCTGCCGCCGGCGGCGCTGGCCGGGCAACGGCTGCTGCTCTATCCCAGCCATCCGCGCCCCAGCTTCGCCGATCAGGTGCTGTCGCTGCTGCAGGATCACGGCGCGCATCCCAGCGAACTGCAGGAGGTGCGCGAGCTGCAGACCGCGCTGGGCCTGGTCGCGGCCGAGAGCGGGATCTGCCTGATCCCGGCCTCGGCGCGGTCGATGCGCAGCGACCTGCATTACCGCCTGATCGACGACGAACACGCCACCTCGCCGATCATCATGAGTTATCGCCGCAACGACGACTCCGGCCTGGTGGAACTGACCAAGCAACTGATCCGCGAGATGTATGCCGAGCATCCGCCGTGGCTGGACGTGTCCTACAACCGCTGGAACGCACCGTAACCCCGGCCACCGGCGCCTATCCGGCATACACTGGCCGCCGCGCGCGGCCCCGTGCCCACGCGCGCCGCCCCTTCGCCGCCGCCGACGCCATGCCTCCCACCTCGCTTGCCCCCGCCTCCGACGACCCGATCGCCCTGACCCGCCGATGGCTGGAGCGCGCGGTGATCGGGCTGAACCTGTGTCCGTTCGCCAAGGCGGTGTACGTCAAGCAGCAGGTGCGTTTCGTGCTCAGCGATGCGAGTACGCCCGAGGCACTGCTCGAACAGCTGGCCGAGGAACTGGTGCTGCTGCGCGACACCCCGGCCGAGCAGATCGACACCACGTTGATCGTGCATCCGGACGTGCTGCAGGACTTCCTGGACTACAACGACTTCCTCGACAACGCCGACGCCGCGGTCGAGGCGCTGGACCTGCACGGCATCCTGCAGGTGGCCAGCTTCCATCCGCAGTACCAGTTCGCCGGCACCGCGGCGGACGACATCGGCAACTACACCAACCGCGCGCCCTACCCGACCCTGCACCTGCTGCGCGAGGACAGCGTGGAGCGCGCGGTGGCCGCGTTCCCCGACGCCGACGTGATCGTCGAGCGCAATCTGCAGACCCTGGAGACGCTGGGGCTGGAGGGCTGGAAGCGGGCGGTTGGGGAGCGGGATTCGTGATTTGGGATTCGGGATTCGTAGAAGCGGGATTTGCGACGGTGCGTGGCGCCACGCGCTTTTGCCAATCCCCAATCCCGACTCCCTAATCCCGGCCCTCGAACAGCACCGCCACGTCCGCCGCCTCCAGCACCCGCCACTGCCCCGAGGGCAGATCGTCCAGGCCGAAGCCGCCGATGCGGCTGCGGTGCAGTGCGGCCACGTGGTTGCCGACGGCCGCGAACATGCGCCGCACCTGGTGGTAGCGGCCTTCGTGCAGGGCCACGCGCACCTGCCGCGGCCCCAGCGTCTCCAGTTGCACCGGCAGCAGCGGCGTGGTCTCGCCGTCGAGCATCAGCGTGCCGCTGGCGAACTGCGCGGCCTCGTCGCCGCGCAGGTCCTCGGCCAGGGTGGCCTCGTAGACCTTGGCCAGCCGCGCCTTGGGCGAGACGATGCGATGCAGCAGCGCACCGTCGTCGGTCATCAGCAGCAGACCGCTGGTGTCGCGGTCCAGCCGCCCCACCGTGGACAGCAGCGGCGAGCGCAGGCGGAAGCGCGGCGGCAGCAGATCGTAGACGATGCGCCCCGGATCCTTGGTCGAGCAGGTGTAGCCCACCGGCTTGTGCAGCGCCAGGATCAGCCCGGGCGGCGGGTCCAGCGGCTCGCTGTCGACGCGGATCGTGGCGTGCGGCACTTGGTCGTCGGCATACAGCACCTCGCCCTCAGCGTCGGTGATGCGGCCCTCACGGAACATCAGCGCCACCTGCTTGCGGCTGCCGTAGCCCAGGTTGGCCAGGTGCTTGACCAGTTTCATCGGCGCGCTCCGGCACGGCTGCGCACCGCGTGGATCAGCTTGAAGCCGTCGCGGGTGGCGAGCACCTCGGTCTCCCCGAAGCTGGCGTCGAGCACCGCCTCGTAGGGCAGATGCCGGTTGGCGACCAGGAACAGCCGCCCGCCGGGCGCCAGCGCCTGCGCCGCCACCGCGATGAAGCGCCGGCCGATGTCCGGCCGCTCCATCCGCCCCGGCGCATGGAACGGCGGATTGCTGACGATGACGTCGTACTGCCCCGGCAGTCCGGTGGTCACGTCGTGCCAGTGGAAACCCAGCGTCGGGACGGCCGGTGCCTGCGCCAGATTCGCGCGCGCCAGCGCCAGCGCGCGCGCGTCGGCCTCGAACAGATCCAGCGCGATCAGTTGCGGGCAGCGCGCCAGCAGTTCGGCCGACAGGTAGCCGTAGCCGGCGCCGAGATCGGCGGCACGGCCGCGCAGATCGGCGGGCAGGTGCTCGGCCAGCAGCGCCGAGGCCGGGTCGATGCGATCCCAGGCGAACACGCCCGGGCGGCTGCGGAAGCGACCGTCGAGAATCGGCCGCACCGCATCCAGCGTCGCCCAGCGCTGCTGCAGCGCGGCGTCGTGGCCGCCCTGCAACGGCGCGGTCCAGTACACCCGGCAGTGGTGCTTGGTCAGCTTGCCGCCGAGTCCAGCCAGTTGCTGCAAATCGTCCTCGCCGGAGCGCGCGCCCTCGTTGTTGGCCTGGCAGGCCACCACCATGCCGCCCGGCGCGGCCAGCGCCACGGCGCGCGCCAGCAGCGCCCGCGCTTCCTCGCGCTGGCGCGGCGGCAGCACCAGCACCAGCGCGTAGCCGCCGGTGTCGGCGGCGCCGTCCTGCTCCGCACGCACCGTCCAGCCGCCCTGCTGCAGCGCGCTGGCGAACGGCCGGTAGTCCTGCTCGCAGACCAGTTGCGGCGGCTGCGCGTGCTGGCGCAGCGCCCAGCCGTCGCGGGCGCGCAGGAACAGCACCTTGCCGGCAGGCCAGCGCAGCACGCCCTGGGCGAACGGCAGGAACAGGGTGTCGAGGGGGGCGTCTTGCGCAGCCGGCATCGGGCGTGAGTCATCGGAACAGGGACGCGCATTCTACCGGCAGTGCGCGGCGACCCCGGTTTTGCGCGAATCCAACGCATCATTGATGTTTCGGCAACATCGCCGCGCCTAGTCTGCAAGGTACCCAATGACCGGAGAGGCAGCATGCGCGCAGTGTTCATCGGCGGCGTCGTCGACAACAGCGAAGTGGACCTGGATGGCAGCCAGCCGCCGTTGCACTACCCGGAGAACACCGGCACCGGCCGTCCGCGCTACCGCCTGCACCAGCGCGGCGCACGCGACGACGGCAGCGTGGTGTATGCCGTCTACGCCGCCCCGGAGCTGGGCGATACCGAAGTGGAGCGCGTCTTCAACGAACGCGGCTACGCCCGCCGCTTCGGTGTGGAACCGGCGCCTGTGGAGCACTGACGCCAGGCTTTCGGCTCGGTCAATCAGACATGCAGGAGCGGCGTCGGCCGCGACCGGGCCTTGTCAGGCGCATCCCGGTCGCGGCCGACGCCGCTCCTGCACGCGTCAGCAGAGATGGAGTTGCCCTCGTGCTCACTCGCGCGATTTTCGATTGCAGCAAACAAGGCCGGCTTCCAGGAAGCGGCTGCGGTCGTGGTTTTCCCGTTTTTCGAAGCACGCGGCCGCGCAATGAGATGCGCGATGCAGCAGCCCTGGGGGCACGCGCCACACCGCCGCAGTGGTCCTTTGCAGGAACGGCCTAAGCCGCGATCGGGCTTCACCATGAAGCCCACGTCGCAGCCATCAATCCCGCATCGCGACCATGAACCCGCGCCGCGACCGAAGCCACCCCTACGATCGATGCGGAAACACGCGGCTAACCAGACCGCTCACTTCCCCGGCTTCGGCGTCACCCGCCACACCACATTGCCGACGTCGTCGGCGACCAGCAGCGCGCCCGGCTTGTCCACCGCCACGCCGACCGGGCGGCCCTGCGCACGGCCCTCGGCGTCGAGGAAGCCGGTCAGCACGTCCTGCGGTTTGCCGCTGGGCTTGCCGTTGGCGAAGGGCACGTAGATCACCTTGTAGCCCGACGGCGGGTCGCGGTTCCAGGAGCCGTGCTGGCCGATGAAGGCACCGCCGCGGTAGGGCTGCGGCAGCAGCGCACCTTCGTAGAAGGCCAGGCCCAGCGAGGCGGTATGCGCGCCCAGCGCGTAGTCCGGCTTGATCGCGCTGGCCACCATCTCCGGGTTCTGCGGCTGCACGCGCTCGTCCACGTGCTGGCCGTAGTAGCTGTACGGCCAGCCGTAGAAACCGCCCTCGCGCACCGAGGTCAGATAATCCGGCACCAGGTCGCTGCCGATCTCGTCGCGTTCGTTGACCACGGTCCACAGCGTGTCAGTGCCGGGCTGCCAGGCCAGGCCGACCGGATTGCGCAGGCCGCTGGCGAACACGCGGGTGGCGCCGCTGGCGGCGTCCACTTCCAGGATCGCGGCGCGGTTGAGTTCCTGCTCCATGCCGTTCTCGGCGACGTTGCTGTTGGAGCCGACGCCCACGTACAGCTTCTTGCCGTCGCGGCTGGCCAGCAGGCTCTTGGTCCAGTGGTGGTTGATGCCGCCGGGCAGGTTGGCGACGAAGCTGGGCGCGGCGGTGATCTGGGTGTCGCCGTCCTTGTACGGGAAGCTGACCAGGGCATCGGCATTGGCGATGTACAGACGGTCGCCGACCAGGGCCATGCCGAACGGCGAATACAGTCCCTTGAGGAACTGCGTGCGCACTTCGGCGACGCCATCGCCGTCGGCGTCGCGCAGCAGGGTGATGCGGTTGGCGCTGGGCACGGCGGCGCCGGCCTTGGCCATCATCGCGCCCTGGATCTTGTCGCGCAGGCCGCTGCTCTCCTTTTCCGGTGTCGGCGGCTCGGCGGTCTCGGCGACCAGCACGTCGCCGTTGGGCAGCACGTACAGCCAGCGCGGATGGTCCAGGTCGCGGGCGAAGGCCTGCACCGCCAGGTCGGCGGCCGGCATCGGTGCGGCGCCATCGGCCCAGCGCTTGACCTCCGCGACCTTGACCGTGGGGATCATGCGCTTGACCGGATCGGGCAACACCGGATCCGGCCCCATGCCCTCCTCGATGGCGTGCTTGGCGGTGTCGCCGCAGGCGGCGAGCAGGGCAGCACTGAGCGCACACAACACCCAACGGGCGCGAATCGGCGAAGACATGGCCATGTGTCTTGGATATCCGGGAACACGGGGGAACGCCGATGATGCACAGCCCCGACGCGAAAAAAGTGAAAGATGCGTCAAGAGGCGTCGCCGCGCGGATCGGTCTCCCAGGGCCGTGCCGGCAACTGGCGCACGCTGCGGATTTCGTCCAGCCACAGGTAGCGGTGCCGGGCCGGATCGTCGAGGTCGTCGATGCGCACCTGCGCATTGCTGCCCTCGTTGCCATCGGCGTCGCGGAACTGCTGGATGCTGGGCCGGACCGACACGGTGCCGAAGCACACGCTGCCGTCGTGCAATTCGATGCGCACATGCGCCTGCCCGGGCAGTTGCAGGATCAACGCTTCCAGCGCCTGGATCTGCGCCTGGTCGGTGTGGATACGCTCGGCAAACTGGGTCATCGGCGGACTCCTGAGGGGGAACCGCAGCACCCTAACGCCGGCCGCGTGAGCCGGCGGGCAAGACCGCGCTAACGCTGCCGCGCGAAGCGCACGGCCGAGACCAACTGCGCCACGCTGTACGGCTTGGCCAGGTGTTCCTGGAAGCCGGACTGCAGCGCGCGCTGGCGATCGTCGGCACGCGCCAGCGCAGTCACCGCGACCGCCGGCAGTTCGTCCGCGCCCAGGCCCATGTTCTCGCGCACGGTGCGGATCAGCCCGTAGCCATCCATGCCCGGCATGCCGATGTCGGTGACCATCACGTCGATCGCCGCATGGCCGCCGCCGTCGAGCACCTCCAGCGCCTCGCTGGCCGAGCCCACCGCGACCACCTCCGCGCCCTGCTCCTCGAGCAGGCGCCGCAGGTAGTCGAGCATGTCCGGCTGGTCCTCCACCGCCAACAGGCGCACGCCCTTGAGCGAATACGCCTCGACCACCTGTTCGGCCATCGCGAACGCGCGCACTTCGCGCAACGGGCGCGAGCCCGGCGCATCGCGGTGCAGCGGCAGGCGCACGGTGAAGACCGAGCCGCAGCCGCGACCTTCGCTGGCCGCACTGATCTGGCCGCCATGCATTTCCACCAGTTGCTGCACGATCGCCAGGCCCAGGCCGAGGCCGCCGTGCAGGCGCGTGGTGGTGCTGTCGGCCTGGCGGAAGCGCCCGAACAGATGCGGCAGGAACTCCGGCGGAATGCCGTCGCCGGAATCGCGCACCGCCACGCTGACGTGCTCGCCATCGTCGTCGAGCGCGATCGCCAGGGCGATGCGCCCGTGCGCGGGCGTGAACTTGATCGCGTTGGACAACAGATTCCAGAACACCTGCTGCAGGCGCGTGGCGTCGCCCAGCACCATGCACTGCTGCGACGGCGCCTGCAGGGTCAGCGCCTGGTCCTTGCCTTCGGCCACCGGCTCCTGCGCGCGCATCGCCTCGCGCACCTGTTCGGCCAGGTCCAGCGCCTCCACTTCCAACTGCACCTTGCCCAGCAGCATGCTGCTGAGATCGAGCATGTCCGAGATCAGCCGCTGCTGCGCGCGCGCGCTGCTGGCGATCACCGACAGGCCCTTGCTGCTCGGGTCGCCCGGCGGCAGCCGCTGCAGCAGCAGGTCGCTCCAGCCGAGGATGGTGGTGAGCGGCGTGCGCAGTTCGTGCGACAGCGTCGCCAGGAATTCGTCCTTCAGCCGTGCCATGCTCTCGGCGGCGTTGCGTGCGCTGCGCTCGGATTCCAGCAGTTGCTCGCGCGCCAGTTCGATGTCGCGGCGTTCGGTGACGTCCGGACTGCTGCCGGCCAGGCCGATGAACTGGCCCTCGGCGGAATAGCGCGGCACCGCGGTCATTTCCACCCAGCGCCACTCGCCGTCGTGGCGGCGCGCGCGCACCAGCGCGCGCAGGTTGCGCTGGTCGTGCAGCGCGTTGCGCAATTCGTAGGCGAACACGCCCACGTCTTCCGGATGCAGCACGTCGCCCCAACCCGGGCGCGCAGCATCGGTGTCCAGATCGATGCCGAAGAATTCTGCATAGGCGGTGTTGGTGAAGCGCATTTCGCCCTGGGCGTCCAGCACCCACACCGGCATCGGCAGGCCCTCTGCCAGCGCGCTGAAGCGCGCCTCGCTCTCGGCCAGGTCGCGCTCCATCCGCTTGCGCTCGGTGATGTCGAGGAACTGCACGGCGACCTGGCGCAGTTCCGGCGCGCCGACGCGGAACGAATCCACTGCCCACCAGCGGTCCAGCGCAGTCGCGAAGTTCTCGAACTTGTCCGGACGGCCTGTCAACGCGACGGCGCCGTAGCGCTGGAACCAGTGCTCCTCGTGGGTCGGCGAGATCTCGCGCATGCGCCGCCCGACCACATCGCGCAGGCCGGTCTCGCGCTCGAAGGCCGGATTGACCTGCAGGAACACGTAATCGACCGCGCGCTCGCCCTCGAACAGCATCTGGATCACGCAGAAGCCGGAATCGATCTTGTCGAAGATCTCGCGGTACTGCAGGTCCGTCGCCTGCGCGAACGAGGAAGCGGTGGAGTCTGGACTGGCATGCATGACGGACTAGCTCTGGAAGCGGCCTACGGCAACGGATGAAGACGGTGCCCGGCATCCGCGGCGCAACGACGATGCGCCAGGAGCGGCAAGGCGTAAACCCCCATCTTGTTAAGCCACTCCGCCGCCGTCAAGCCAGCGCCTGTGCTGCGCCTGCCCGAACGATGTCACCAGAAGAACGCGATCACCAGCACGATGCCCAGCAACGACAGGCCGATGCCGGCGAGCACCATCCACTGGGTCAGGCGCGCGCTGCGCAAGGCCTGCTCTTCCAGCCAACGCTCGGCTTCCTCGCGCCACGGCGGCGGCGAAGAGGATTCCAGCAACTGCTGCACGCGTGCCGGCCCCAGCTGCCGGCATTGCCGGCGGCATTCTTCGGGAACCACGGATCGCTCGGGTGCGCTGACGACGGACATCACAACGTTCCTGAATTGCTCAGCCGAGCGTGAAACGCGGCGCGTCACCGGCGAGCTCGTGCTCCACCGCCATCCGCGCCAGGCGCGTGTAGTTGGCGCGCGGGCCGGCACCGCGGCCGACGATCAGGCCCAGGTACTCCAGGCCGGTCCACACCCGCGCCTTCCACTCCACGCCGTCTTCGGCCAGCACCAGGGTCAGCGTGTAGCGGAAGCTCTGCCCCTGCGGACTGCGGTAGTGGTAGCTGGGCGGGAACTGCACGGCCACGTCCTGCGCCTCGCCGAGCGAGACCAGGTAGCGCCGCAGCAGATGGCGCACGTCGTCGCCGGGGTTGAGGCGCAACTGCCGCGCCGCCTCGTCCAGGTTGGCCTGGTGCTCGACGAACGCGGCCGCACCGCTGGCCGGGCTGTGCCCATGCCGCTTGGCCCAGTCGATGAACTGCAGGCGCACATCGCTGCCGGTGTGGGCCTGGTGGAACAGCGGCGTCTTCATGCGATCCCCGTCGTGCTCGAGTGGCGGCCATGCTCCCGCGCGCGCCGTGAAGCAGGCGGCGAGGCGATGTGAGCCGCCCGTCACGCCGGAGCGGATGAATCGGCGGCCAACGGTCGTCGCCGCACGCCTCGCCGCGATTGCGGGCACGCCGGCACAGGCACACACTGGACGCACGCCTCCTGGAGATCCGCCATGAAGATCCGCTATGCCTGGACGGCGCTGGCGCTTGCCTGCCTGTGGGCGGGCGGCGCCTCCGCCGAGATCCGCAACGTCACCGACCCGCAAGCGCCGCGCAGCCTCGTCAGCGACGGCCCGGTGCAGGTGAGCTGGGCCGACCCGTCCACCTTCAGCGAACTGCGGCAGAGCCGCAACCGCTGGGAAGCCGAACGCGGCGACTGGGTGCAGGACCTGGCCGCCTACCTGCAGAAGCAGGCCGCCAAGCAACTGCAGCCCGGGCAGCGCTTGGACATCAAGCTGACCGACATCAAGCGCGCCGGCGACTTCGAGCCGTGGCACGGCCCGAACTGGAACGACGTGCGGGTGATGCGCGACCTGTACCCGCCGCGGATCAGCCTCGACTTCACCCTGTACGGCGCCGACGGCCAAGTGATCGCGCAGGGCCAGCCGAAACTGATGGACCCCAGCTATCTGTACAACAGCTCGGTCGGCCTGAGCACCGATCCGCTGCGCTACGAAAAGCGCATGCTCGACGACTGGCTGCGCCGCCAGTTCCGCAACAAGGACAGCGCAGTCGCCGAGCGCTGAGGCCGCACGCGCGGCGCCGGTATCGCGCCGGCGCCGTCAGCCATTGGCTTACGCGTCGAGATAGACGCGCGGCGCGCGCTTGAGGCCGCACAGCAAGCGGTAGGCGCTGGAACTGCAGCGCCCGGCCAGCGCGTCGATGCGCGGCTGTTCGCCCCACAACTGCACCTCGCTGCCGAGCCCGGCCTGCGGGTGGTCGGTCAGGTCCACGGTCAGCATGTCCATCGACACGCGCCCGATCAGTGCGCCGGGCGCGCCGTCGATCAGCACCGGGGTGCCGTTGGGCGCGAACTGCGGATAGCCGTCGGCATAACCGATCGCCACCACGCCGACCCGGGTCGGACGCGCCGCGACGAAGCGCGCGCCGTAGCCGACCGGCTCGCCCGGCGCGATAGTGCGCACGGAGATGATCCTGGACTGCAGGGTCATCACCGGACGCAGTTCGCCGGGCAGCGCGGCCGCGGCGGCGAACGGGTCGGCGCCGTACAGCATCAGTCCCGGCCGTCCCCAGTCGTTGCGCAGCTCCGGCCAGCCGAGCAGGGCTGGCGAGTTGCACAGGCTGGTCTCGCCGGCCAGGCCGGCGGTGGCCTGACGGAACACCTCCACCTGCTCGCGGGTGCGCGCGCTATCGAGTTCGTCGGCGCGGGCGAAGTGGCTCATCAGCACCAGCCGCTCGACCTGCGGCAGCGCGCTCAGGCGCGCGTGCGCGGCGCGGAATTCCTCCGGCGCCAGGCCCAGCCGGTGCATGCCGCTGTCCAGCTTCAGCCACAGGCACAGCGGCTGCGGTGCGGCGAAGGCGGCGATCGCCTCCACCTGCCAGGGCGAGGCCACCGCGCACCACAGCCGGTGTTCGGCGACCAGCGGCAGTTCGTCGGCGTCGAAGATGCCTTCCAGCAGCAGGATCGGCGCGGCGATGCCGGCCTGGCGCAATTCCAGCGCCTCCTCGATGCAGGCCACCGCGAAGCCGTCGGCCTCGCCGTCCAGCGCGCGCGCGCAGGCCACCGCGCCGTGCCCGTAGGCATCGGCCTTGACCACCGCCAGCGCCTTGCCGCCGCTCAGCCGGCGGGCCAGGCGGTAGTTGTGGCGCAGCGCGTCGAGATCGATCAATGCACGGGCTGGGCGCACGCGACGGCCTCGGCGACGGACGCGGCGGAACCGCGGGAATAACGGAAGATGTCCAGGCCCTCGCCGCTGATCTGCGGCTGCCGCGAGACCATCAGGTCGGCCAGGTAGCGACCGGAGCCGCAGGCCATGGTCCAGCCCAGCGTGCCGTGGCCGGTATTGAGGAACAGGTTGCGGTAGCCGGTGGCGCCGACCACTGGGGTGCCGTCCGGGGTGGCCGGGCGCAGCCCGGTCCAGAACTCGGCCGCGACCAGGTCGCCGCCGCGCGGGTACAGGTCGTTGACCACCTTCTCCAGGGTGGCGCGGCGGCGCGCCGGCCGCGACAGATCGAAGCCGGCCAGTTCGGCCATGCCGCCGACGCGGATGCGATCGTCGAAGCGGGTGATTGCCACCTTGTAGCTCTCGTCGAGGATGGTAGAGGTGGGCGCCAGCGCCGCGTCGCGGATCGGCAGGGTCAGCGAGTAGCCCTTCAGCGGGTACACCGGCAGGCGGATGCCCAGCGGCGCCAGCAGGCCCGGCGAATAGCTGCCCAGCGCGACCACGTAGCGGTCGGCCCGCTCCACCCGCCCGCCGATGCGCACGCCATCGATGCAGTCGCCATCGGCCTGCAGCGCCTCGATGGTCTCGCCCTGGCGGAACTGCACGCCGGCCGCGGCGGCCATCGCCGCCAGGCGCTGGGTGAACAGGCGGCAGTCGCCGGTCTGGTCGTTGGGCAGGCGCAGCGCGCCGACCAGGGTCGCCGGTGCGCTGGCCAGGGCCGGCTCGACCCGGGCGATGCCGGCACGGTCCAGCAGCTCGTAGGGCACGCCGTACTCGCGCAGCACCTCGATGTCCTTGGCCGCACCGTCCAGTTGCTGCTGGGTGCGGAACAACTGGGTGGTCCCGAGCTGGCGGCCTTCGTAGGCGATGCCGGTCTCGGCACGCAGCTGGTCCAGGCAGTCGCGGCTGTACTCGGACAGGCGCACCATCCGCGCCTTGTTGATGGCGTAGCGCTCGGCGGTGCAGTTGCGCAGCATCTGCGCCAGCCACAGGTACTGCTGCAGATCGGCGGTCGGGGTGATCGCCAGCGGCGCATGGCGCTGGAACAGCCATTTCAGCGCCTTCAGCGGCACCCCGGGCGCCGCCCACGGCGAGGCGTAGCCGGGCGAGACCTGGCCGGCATTGGCATAACTGGTCTCCAGCCCGGCCGCCGGCTGGCGGTCGACCACCGTCACCTCGCAGCCGCTGCGGGCCAGATACCACGCCGTGGCCGTGCCGATCACACCGCTGCCGAGAACCAGAACCCGCATGCGCCTACTCCGTTCGGATCAATTCCCTGGCTGGATGGCGCCAGGGCAGAAGTTCGGTGCAGTATAGGCAGCAGAACCCAGGATTTTCCCCTGACTTCTGCCGACCCGGCAGGCCAAACCCCTGAGACCGCCCCGCATGGCCGCACGCCTCCGCGAACTGGACAAGATCGACCGCAAGATCCTGCGCATCCTGCAGCAGGAAGGGCGCATCTCCTTCACCGAACTGGGCGAGCGGGTGGGCCTGTCCACTACCCCGTGCACCGAGCGGGTGCGCCGGCTGGAACGCGACGGCGCCATCACCGGCTACTACGCACGGCTGGACCCGCATTACCTCAAGGCCAGCCTGCTGGTGTTCGTGGAGATCAGCCTGGCCTACAAGTCTGGCGACATCTTCGAGGAGTTCCGCCGCGCCGCGCTGAAGCTGCCCAACGTGCTCGAGTGCCACCTGGTCTCGGGCGACTTCGATTACCTGCTCAAGGCCCGCATCAGCGAGATGGCGTCCTACCGCAAGCTGCTGGGCAGCACCCTGCTGACCCTGCCGCATGTGCGCGAGTCCAAGAGCTACATCGTGATGGAGGAAGTGAAGGAAACGCTCAGCCTGCCGATCGCCGACTGAGCGTTCCGCGCGAGGGGCGGGTCAGGAGACCAGCAGCTTCTCGAGGTCGTCGCGCGAGGAATTGGCGTGATTCTTGGCCAGTTCGGCCACCACCCGCTTCTGGACCTCCTTGTGCAGCAGCGGCCGCAACTGGCCCAGCGTGTGCGGGTCGGCGACCAGCATCAGGTGCTCGACATCGCCGCGCAACGCGTCCTGGTACAGGCGCTCGGCGATCTGACGCACGAACCCGGCTTCATCCATGGTCATCGGCCGGTCGCCGTCCTCCACGCCCTCGATCGGCGTCGGGTTCAGCACTTCGGTCTGCTCCAGCAGCGCGGTCTCGCCGGCCAGATTGACCCGGAACAGGCGCGCGCTGGTGCGGTCGGCGACGACGATCAGGGTGTTGTCGGGAAGCTTGCTCATCGGTTCTCCTGCGAAAACATGGCGCCGCGGCAGTCGCGGCCGGTCCGTCAGTCTAGGAACCGATTCGTGAGGATGGCGGCCACGCGGCGTTCGCCGCGCGTTCGCCGCCGGGGCGCAGGCGCTCAGTCCTGGATGCGGACCCCGTCGCCGCTGGGCACGGTGTCGTAGTAACGGCCGGTGCGGGTATCCAGCGCGCGGTTCGGCCCCACCTGCATCGCCCCGGGCACCAGCTGGCCGCGGCGGTCGTAGAGGCGGACCGGGCGGCGTGCGGACGGGTCGGCGAGCGCGGCGGCCGCCGGCACCGCCTGGCTGGCCGGGTGCTTGCGCTTGGCCTGCCCCTGCGGCCGGTCGTCCAGGTTGGAGGGGGCTGGCGTCGTCTTGGGAGCGGAGGCCGATGCCGGAGGACGCTCGTCGAGGCGGCTGGCCACCGAGGGCGCCGGCGGCGGCGCGGACTGCAGGGTGTTGGCGTCGCGATTGCCGGCCGGTGCGCCGGGGACTGGCTGGAGACTCTGCGCGGCGGCGAGTGCCGGCACGAGCAGGGCGATGGCAACGCAGGGCAGCAGGCGCTTCACGGTGGCTCCATCGACGGGCCGCAAGAGAGCGTTCCACGCTAGCGCATCGCCAACTCGGCGTCGACGCGGCGCGGCGCGCTTGATCCACCCCGTACAGCCCTCATGTTGTTTTCCCCTCCTCCAGCCACGGGCCCCGCCATGAGCCGATTCGACCTCACGCCTCCTACCGCTGCCGAGCGCGAGCAGTTGATCGGCGGACTGAATGCGGAGGAACGCCGGGTGCTGCTGCAGCACGGCACCGAAGCGCCGTTCTGCGGCGTGTTCCTGGACAACAAGCTGGAGGGCGTCTACACCTGCCGGATGTGCGGGCTGCCGCTGTTCCGCTCCAGCGCCAAGTTCGATTCCGGCACCGGCTGGCCGAGCTTCTTCGCGCCCTACCACCCCGACCACGTGCGCGAGATACGCGACACCAGCCACGGCATGATCCGCACCGAGATCGTCTGCGCCCGCTGCGACAGCCATCTCGGCCATGTGTTTCCGGACGGCCCGCCGCCGAGCGGCGAGCGCCACTGCCTGAATTCGGTGTCGCTGCAGTTCACCGAACAGGGCCAGGCGCTGCCCAACCCGCTGCACCGCAGCGGCGGCGAGACCGAACCGGCCTGATTCCGGCGCAGCCGCGCCGCCACAGGGAGACCACCGGTATGCGTCGAACTCCGTTGCTTCCCCTTTTGCTCCTGCCACTGGCCCTGGCCGCCTGTCAGCGCAGCCCCACCCCGCCCGCGCAGGCCGCCCCCGCGGCGGCGGTCTCACCGGCCGCCGCGCCCGGCCTGCAGGCCGATGCCCTGCCCATGCAGTGGCGCTGCGGCGAGGAACTGGTGCAGGCGGCCGCCGATCCGGCGCGCGAGCGCCTGGCCCTGCAGGTGCGCGGCACCCGCCTGGACATGCAGCGCACCGATGCCGGCGGCGCCACCGGCGCGCGCTACACCGACGCCCTGGGCAATACCTTCTGGCAGTCGCAGCCGGACCAGGCCACACTGACCCTGGCCGGCCTGGGCGAGACCCTCAAATGCGTCCGCCACGACAGCGGCATGACCGGCTGAAGACCGGCGCGGGCGCGGCCGCCGCCAAAAACCCGGCACAGTTCACACCTTCAGAATGGCGCGGCGGGGCCGACATCTAGAGCGTCCCCGCTTCGGCCCGCAGGCTGCCCCGCCATGCTCATCATCGTTGGCTTCATCGTCGTCATCATCAGCGTGGTCGGCGGCTACGTGCTGTCGCACGGCAAACTCGGCGCGCTGTGGCAGCCCTACGAGCTGATGATCATCGGTGGCGCGGCGCTGGGCGCGTTCCTGGTCAGCACCCCGGGCAAGATCGTCAAGGCGACGCTCTCCGGCGTGCTGGGCGTGTTCAAGGGCCCGCAGTACAAGGCCGACGACTACCGCAGCACCCTGACCCTGATCTACGAACTGCTGAACAAGGCGCGCCGCGACGGCTTCATGGCCCTGGAAGACCACGTCGAGCGCCCGGCCGACAGCGCGATCTTCGGCAACTACCCGAAGGTGCTGGCCGACCACCACCTGCTCGACTTCATCACCGACTGCCTGCGCCTGATGATCGGCAGCAACATCGAGCCGCACGAACTGGAACCGCTGCTGGAACTGGAGCTGGAGAAGCACCACCACGAGGCGATGGCGCCGGCGCATGCGCTGAGCAAGGTGTCCGACGGCCTGCCCGGTTTCGGCATCGTCGCCGCGGTGCTGGGCATCGTCATCACCATGGGCTCGATCGGCGGCCCGATCGAAGAGATCGGCCACCACGTCGGCGCGGCGCTGGTCGGCACCTTCCTCGGCATCCTGCTGGCCTACGGCTTCGTCGCGCCGCTGTCGGCGGCGATGGAAGCGCGCGCCGAGCAGGACAGCCGCATCTTCGAATCGGTGAAGACCGCGCTGCTGGCCTGCCTGCGCGGCTACAACCCGAAGATCGCCCTCGAATTCGCGCGCAAGACCCTGCCGACCGACGTGCGGCCGAGCTTCGCCGACTTCGAATCGCATCTGAAGACGATCAAGTAACGCGGTCATGGCCGAGACCAAATCCACCGTCGTCATCCGCCGGGTCAAGAAGGTCCAGGGCGGCGGCCACCACGGCGGCGCGTGGAAGGTGGCCTATGCCGACTTCGTGACCGCGATGATGGCGTTCTTCCTGGTGCTGTGGCTGGTGGCGGCCACCACCAAGGAACAGCGCGCGGCGATCGCCGAATACTTCCGCAATCCCAGCCCGCTGGCCGGCAAGAGCCCGGCGCCGAGCCCCGGCATGGCCGGCCCCGGCGGCGCCAGCACCTCGATGATCAAGCTCGGCGGCGCCGGCGAGATGCAGCGCGGCAACAACAAGGATCCGTTCGGCAGCAAGAGCCTGAAGGGCGACGACAGCAAGACCACGCAGCGCGAGAAGGAGAAGCAACGCCTGGAAACGCTGATGCAGGAGCTGAAGGAAGCCATCGACAAGAGCCAGGCGCTGGAACCGTTCAAGGACCAGCTGCTGCTGGACCTGACCCCGGACGGCCTGCGCATCCAGATCGTGGACAAGGAAAACCGGCCGATGTTCGACCTCGGCAGCGCGGTGCTCAAGCCCTACACCCGCGGCATCCTCCACGAGCTGTCCGGCTTCATCAACCAGGTGCCCAACCACATCAGCATCACCGGCCACACCGACGTCACCCAGTACAGCGGCAAGAACGGCTACAGCAACTGGGAACTGAGCGCGGACCGCGCCAACGCCGCGCGCCGCGAACTGGTCGCCGGCGGCATGGGCGAGGACAAGGTCTCGCGCGTGGTCGGGCTGTCCTCCTCGGTGCTGTTCGACAAGCAGGTGCCGAACAATCCGATCAACCGCCGCATCAGCATCGTGGTGATGACCAAGGATGCCGAGGACGCCGCCACCGCCGACGGCGATCACAGCGTCGCCCTGGGCACGGTGCAGCCCGACGCCGACACCAAGGTGCCTGACCTGAGCGCCGCGGCGGGGGACGCGGCCGCCGCGCCGACCACCGGCAAGGGCGCGCCCGCGGCGGCGCCTGCCGCCAGCAACGGCGCTACCCCGACGGCGCCGGCCGCGACGTCGGGCAAGGCCTCGGTGCAAATCGCCGAGCCGCGCACGACCTCGCCGGAAGCCGCGGCCGCCGCCGCGCGCGATGCCTTGCGCAGCATCAACGGCAGCGCACCGGTGGCGAGCACCGCCGCCCCCGGCGGGACCCCGGCAGCGGCCAACACGCGCTGACCGCGGCGCCACCGCGCGCGCCGCCAGCGGCCGCGCAGGCGCGGGCGACGACCGCGCCGCACCGGCCCGGCGGGACCGCACACGGCGCGGCGCTTACAATGGCCGCCACTTCGCCAACGAGACCGCCGTGTCCAAGCAATCCAAAGCCAAGCGCGACAAGCGCAAGAAGCAGCAGTCGCCGCGCCCCTTCGCCCGCCTGGGCCGCGAGCAGCCCATCGCCAACCACGCCGTGCTGCAGAACGAGAGCGGCCGCGTGCTGGCCGCGATCGGCCTGCAGGGTCGCCAGTGGTTGCTGTCGGTCGGTGGCCAGACCATGGGCAATGCCGACAATCCGGTGCCGATGCTGGCGATGCTCAAGCACCTGGCCAACCTGCAGGAGCAGGAAGGCAACACCATCACCCTGGACTACTCCACGCAGCTGCAGCAGATGATCGACGCACTGGCGGCCGAGGCCGGCCAGACCCCGACCGAGTACCTGGACGCGCTGGTTGCCGAGTTCGCCGCGGGCGATGGCGCGGCAGAGGATGCGGACGAGGACGGGGCCGACGCGGACGCCGCGGCGGAGACGGGCGATGCCGCTCCGGCCGAGGCCGACGGCAGCGCCACCGCGGAACCCGCGGCGGACGCCGACGGCACGCACAAGCCGGCCTGACCTGGCGCGTGGCGGTCTACATCGACGATGCGGTGCATCCCTGGCGCGGCCAGCGCTGGGGCCACCTGCTCGCCGACACGCTGGACGAACTGCACGCCATGGCGGCGCGGCTGGGCATCCCCCGCCGCGCCTTCCAGAACAAGCTCAGCGGCGCGCACTACGACGTGCCCGCCGCCCTGCGCGACGACGCGATCCGTCTGGGCGCGGTGCCGGTCTCGCGACACAGCGACCGCGAGCTGCTGAAAGCATTGATCCGCAATGCACGTGCGCAGGCGCGCGGCGAGGCGCCGTGAACGGTGGCGCCACGTCCGCCTAGAACGGATCGCTGCCCGGGCGCAGTTCGATGTCCAGCAGCGCCGCCAGGCGCCGCATGTCCTCGTCGTCGCGGCTGAGCGCCATCCACCCGGCGTACGCATCGCCCTCGGTGTCCCAGCACCAGAGGGTGTAGCCGTGTTCGCGCAGGCGGTCGTAGGCCACGTTCAGCAGCGCCGGCACGTCATGACTGTCGAGGAAGTCCTCGTCGTCCACGTCGCCGCCCCAATCGATGCGCAGGTTCCAGCGCGTCGCCAGTTCGTCGATCGCGCCGATCAGCGACTCGGTGTCCTTCCAGTCCACGTAGAAGCCGGCACTCCAGTCGATGGCATCCTTCAGCGTCCACAACCAGCCGTCGTTCTCTTCGCCCTCGTGCTCGGCGCGCGCTTCGCGGAACGCGTTGAACTGACGCAGCGCACTTTCCTCGTCGCCGGGATTGATCAGCAGCAGCAGGTTCCAGATCAGCCCTTGCTGGGTGTCCGGATCGTCGTCGAGCTCGTCGTGCAGATCGTCGGGATCGTCGTAATCGGTGCTGTTGTCGGGCATGGCGTGAGCCGGCGGATGGAAGGGAAGGTGCAAGTGTGCCGTGCCCGCCGCGGCGACGGAAGCGCACGGAACTCGGCAACGGCGCCGCAGGCGTTTATCCTTCGCAGCCCGGAAGACGGCGCTGTCCGCCGCCACGCGAAGCCACCACGATGTCCGACACGCCCCCCGACCGCCTGGCGGTCAGCCCGCAGAGCCCCTTCCACGATGCCGAGACGCTGTCGCGCGGCGTCGGCATCCGCTTCAACGGCGTGGAGCGCGACAACGTCGAGGAGTACTCGATCAGCGAAGGCTGGATCCGCGTCCAGGTCGGCAAGGCGCGCGACCGCCGCGGCAACCCGATGACCATGAAGGTCAAGGGCACGGTCGAAGCCTTCTGGCTCGACGCCAAGTAATCGCGACCGCCGGCAGGCGCCGCGCCTGCCGGCATGTTGCTGCGACGCACGGCCGCACGCCGCGGCCCCCGCTGCCGCCTCAGGGCTTGAGCCGATAGCCGCTGCGGAAGATCGCCCATACCACGCCCAGGCACAGCGCCAGGAACGCCAGGGTCATGCCCAGGCTGACCGCGATGTGCACGTCGGCCTTGCCGTAGAACGCCCAGCGGAAGCCGCTGACCAGGTACACCACCGGGTTGAACAGGCTGATCTTCTGCCACAGCGGCGGCAGCATGTTGATCGAGTAGAAACTGCCGCCGAGGAAGGTCAGCGGCGTGATCACCATCAGCGGGATCACCTGCAGCTTCTCGAAGCCGTCGGCCCACACGCCGATGATGAAGCCGAACAGGCTGAAGGTCAGCGCGGTCAGCACCAGGAAGCCGAACATCCACAGCGGATGCGCGATCTCGTACGGCACGAAGGCGCGTGCGGTGAGCAGGATCAGCAGGCCCAGCAGCACCGACTTGCTGGCCGCCGCGCCGACGTAGCCGATCACCACCTCCCACCACGCCACCGGCGCCGACAGCACCTCGTAGATGGTGCCGGCCCAGCGCGGCATGTAGATGCCGAAGGAGGCGTTGGAGATGCTTTCGCTGAGCAGCGACAGCATCACCAGCCCGGGGATGATGTAGGCGCCATAGCTGATACCGTCGATGGCGCCCATGCGCGAACCGATCGCCGCGCCGAACACCACGAAGTACAGCGAGGTCGACAGCACCGGCGAGGCGATGGACTGGGTCAGCGTGCGGAAGGTGCGCGCCATCTCGAAGCGGTAGATCGCGGCGATCGCGTGCAGGTTCATGCGCGCACCTCCGCAGTGGCCGATGCCGGCCGCACCAGGTTGACGAAGATCTCCTCCAGCGAACTCTCGCTGGACTGCAGATCCTTGATCTCCACGCCCTGCGCCTCCAGTTGCCGCAGCAGCGGGCCGATGCCGGTCTGCGCGGCCTGCGCGTCGTAGGTGTAGGTCAGTGTCGTGCCGTCGGCGGACAGCTCCAATGGCTGCGCCGCCAGCGCCGGCGGCAACGCGTGCAGCGGTGCCTGCAGGGTCAGCGCCAGTTGCTTCTTGCCGAGCTTGCGCATCAGCGTGCGCTTGTCCTCCACCAGCACCAGTTCGCCGCGATTGACCACGCCCACGCGGTCGGCCATGTCCTCGGCTTCCTCGATGTAGTGCGTGGTCAGGATGATGGTGGTGCCCTGCTCGCGCAGGCGCCGCACCATCTGCCACATGTCGTGGCGCAGCTCCACGTCGACCCCGGCGGTGGGTTCGTCCAGGAACAGGATGGACGGCTCGTGCGCCAGCGCCTTGGCGATCAGCACGCGCCGCTTCATGCCGCCGGACAGGGTGGAGATGCGGCTGTCGCGCTTGTCCCACAGCGACAGCTCGCGCAGCACCCGCTCCAGATGGGCGTCGTCGCGCGGCTTGCCGAACAGGCCGCGGCTGAAGCGCACCGTCGCCCACACCGTCTCGAACGCATCGGTGGCCAGTTCCTGCGGCACCAGGCCGATCTTGCCGCGCGCGGCGCGGTAGTCGCGCACGATGTCGTGGCCATCGGCCAGCACCCGGCCGCTGCTGGGATTGACCAGCCCGCAGATGATGCTGATCAGCGTGGTCTTGCCGGCACCGTTGGGACCGAGCAGGGCGAAGATCTCGCCGCGATGGATCTCCAAGTCGATGCCCTTCAGTGCCTGGAAACCCCCGGCGTAGGTCTTGGTCAGGTGTTGTACGGAAATGATCGGCGACACGGGAACTCCCTGGGCGCGCGGCGGCTGCGGAAACGGCCCCCAGGGTAGAAGCCGGCTCGTGATGGATAAATCCCGATCCGGCGGAAGCACTCTCCCGCGTGCGGGACAGTACGTCGGCCAGTGCCTGCACACGCAGGGCAACGTGACCGTCTTGGCCGTGGCGACGCCTGGTTAGCCTTGTCCGGTGTCGACGTCGACGACGGCCGGTCGCGCAGGGCGCGGCCACGGCAGCACGCGCCAGCCGAAGTTGACCCCGGCCGCCGCCAGCAGGATCAGCAGCGCCCCGAGTACCTGCGTCCACGCCAGCGACTGCCCGAAGGCGATGCGATCGACCGCGATCGCCACCACCGGATAGATGAACGACAGCGCCCCGATCATCGCGGTGGGCAGCGCCTGAATGGCGCCGTACAGCAGCACGTACATCACCCCGGTGTTGACCACGCCGAGCACGACCAGGTCCAGCCACTGGCCGGGACGGGCAGGTAAGGCATCGAAATGCACGAACGGCGCCAGCAACACGATGCCGATGCCCAGTTGCAGCAGCGCGAGCAGATGCGGCGGCGTGCCTTTCAGGTGCTTGGTGACGATCGACGACACCGCGTACAGAAACGCGGCACCGAGCGCCAGGGCGACGCCCTGCAGGTACTCGCCCGGCACCGCGAGCACCGCAGGCGCGATGCGCACCACGCCCACCAGGCCGACGAACGCCACCGCCAGCCACCCCACGGTCGAGGCGCTGATGCGCTCGCGGAACACGAGCGCGCCGAGCCCGACCAGCATGAACGGCTGCGTGTTGTAGACGGCGGTGGCCATCGAAATCGACGCGCGGCCGTAGGCGGCGAACAGCAGCAGCCAGTTGCCCACGATCGCGATCCCGCCGAGCAGCACCAGCGCCAGCATCCGCGGCGAGAACGCCTTGCGCCGCAACAGGCCCAGCGCCGCGCAGAGCACGAGCAGGGTGGCGGCGCCGAACAGGCAGCGGAAGAACACCACATTGACCGGCGACTGCCGCGACGACACCACCAGCCAGCCGATCGTGCCGGACATGAGCATGGCCACGACCATCTCGGCCGCACCACGGCGAATCTCGTTCGAGGCCATCCCGGTTCCTTTCAATGCTGCGAACAGCCGTCATTGTAGAAACCGAAATTCCGCGAATATATGCTTAAACTTAGGCGAATTACGGAATTCACCTAAAAAAGGAAGGCCGCTATGCAAACCCGCCTTTCCCCTCCCGCCATCGCCCCACTCGACGCGATCGACCGCGCCATCCTGGCTGCATTGGCGCAAGACGCGCGCATGGCGACCAGCGAACTGGCCCGGCAGATCGGCCTGTCGGCCCCGGCAACCGCCGACCGCGTGCGCCGGCTGCAGCACCAGGGCGTGATCGCCGGATTCACGGTCGAGCTCGATCCGCGCGCGCTGGGCTACACCTTGCAGGCGATCGTGCGGGTCAAACCGCTGCCGGGGCAGTTGCACCTGGTGGAGGAACTGCTGCAGCGCATCCCGGAATTCGTCGAGTGCGACAAGGTGACCGGCGAGGACTGCTTCATCTGCCGGCTGTACCTGCGCAACATCGCGCACCTGGACAGCATCCTGGCAAAAGTCTCCGATCGCGCCGAAACCAACTCCGCCATCGTGAAGTCGACCCCGGTGCCGCGACGGCTGCCGCCGCTGGCCGAGGACGCCTAGCGCGATGCGCTAGCCACGCGGCTTGCAACAGACCACACAGCGCCAGGGGCGCAGGCCGGCGTGCGCCCCTGGCGGGTAGAAAGCGACGAGCAGTGAACCGGCGCGCGCCGAAAGTGGCATCGCGGCGAGCCCAAAACGACGCCAGGAAGCCGCTTTCACGAATCCCCATTCCCGACTCCCCATTCCCGGCCGTCGATCAACTCTTGCGCCGCGCCTCCAGCAGATCCAGGTTGCGGATCAGCCGCCGGGCGATCTCGTCGGAGATCTTGCGCTGGCGGGTCAGCTTGAACAGTTCCTGGCGTTCGGCCTGCAGGCCGGCGTGCCGCAGCTGGCGCAGCACCGCGTCCAGGCGCCGCGCCTCCTCCGGATCGCTCTCCATCGCCTCGCCATGGTCGAGATGGCGCTGGTACAGCGCGCTGACCCGGTTGGCGGCCTCGTTGTAGAGATCGGCGTGCTCGCTGTCCTGCACCAGCCGCTGGCGCAGCTTCTCCACCGCCGCCAGCGCCGCGCGCGAGGACTCGCGGCGGGCCAGGTCTTCCTCCAGGCGATCGGTCGGCTCTTCCGGCAACTCCAGGCCGCGCAGCAACCGCGGCAGGCCGATGCTGGCGACCAGCAGCGAGGTGACGATCACCGCGCTGGCCAGGAAGATCGCCAGGTCGCGCGCCGGGAACGCGGCGCCGCCGGGCAGGGCCAGCGGCAGGGTCAGCACGCCGGCCAGGGTGATCGCGCCGCGCACGCCGGCCAGCGAGGTCGCCACCACGATCCGCCACGGCGGGCTCTGCCGGTCCTCGCCGCGACGGCGCGCCTTGAGCAGGGTCCAGCGCAGCGACAGCCACACCCACAGGAAGCGCAGCAGCAGCAGGCCGACGTAGATCGCCAGCGCATAGGCGGGCAGCCACCACGGGTCCAGGTGGCCGGCTTCGTCCATGTTGTGCATGGCGCCCTGCACGATGCCCGGCAACTGCTCGCCGAGCAGCACGAACATGATGCCGTTGAGGGTGAACTGCACCATGTCCCACACCGCCGAGCGCTGCACGCGCATGCTGCCCGGCGCGCGGCCGCTCAGCTCCACGTAGCTCATGGCGATGCCGGCGGCGACCGCGGCGAGGATGCCCGAGGCGTTGATCGCCTCGGCCAGCAGGTAGGCGGCGAACGGCAGCAGCAGGTTGACCAGGATCGCCGCGCCCGGCTCCTCGCCGACCTGGCGCCACACCCAGCGCTGCGCCAGGCTGGTGCCGACCACCACCGCAATGCCGGCGGCCACGCCGACCAGCGCCACCCACAGGAAGGTCAGCGAGGCATCGGCCAGCGAGAACGTGCCGGTGATCGCCGCGGCCACCGCGAACTGGAAGCAGACCAGGCCGGAGGCGTCGTTGAGCAGCGACTCGCCTTCCAGGATGTGCATCAGCCGCTTGGGGATCGGCGCGCGCGCGGCGATCGAGGACACCGCGATCGGATCGGTCGGCGACACCACCGCGGCCAGCGCGAACGCCACCGCCAGCGGCATGGTCGGGATCATCCAGTGGATCAGGAAACCGGCGCCGATCACGGTGAACACCACCAGGCCCAGCGCCAGTTCCAGGATCACGCCCTTGTCGCGGAACAGGCCCTGCTTGGGGATGCGCCAGCCGTCCAGGAACAGCAGCGGCGGCAGGAACAGCAGGAAGAACAGCTCCGGCTCCAGCGCATAACCCTTCTTGAACACGCCGGCGATGATCGCGCCCAGGCCGATCTGCACCAGCGGCAACGGCAGCGAAAACGGCAGTACGCGCACCAGGTAGCCGCTGGCCACCACGGCCAGCAACATCGCCAAGACCACTTCGATCGAATGCATGCTCGTCCGGACGGCGGCGCCACGCCGGCGGCGCCGCCCATGAATGGGGGAGCCTGCAAGCAAAGCGCACCGCGGCGGCGATGTCCAGTGGTGCGGCGCAGCCGGACGCTGATGTCGCAATGTTGCAGCCCGGACGGGTGGCCGCCACCTGGCGCGCCAGGTAAGCAGCGCTCGCCCCAGACCAAGCAGCGTCCATCCCGTCCGGATATGGACGCCCCCGGTGTGTCACCGACCGATGGTGGCCGCACGGCCGCATTGTCTCGCTGGCTGCATCGCGCCCAGCGGCGCACGATCCGTCCATGTTCCCTGACGCAACACAGGTGCGGAACGACGGCACATCGCTCCCTGCGTCCGCAAAATGCGCGCACGCACGCATCGTGCCGAAAACGTGCGCAGCGAGCAGGCGCAGAACCGGATCGACTACGGCTTGTAGGGTTCGAATGCCTTGCCTTTCCCCGTGCCAGTACTGATGGTCCATATTTGCGTGCAGTACGCACGATTGATATAGATGTAGTCGCTACGTGGGTCCACGCCTTCATCGATACTCGCGTCGTAGCCGTTTTGCTTGGTAAGAAACAGGGCGATTCCCTGCTTGCCTCTGTCCCCCTTGATGGGCGTGACCAGCACGGCAGCCCCTTTTTCTTCCCAGGCATCGGGCAAGTCCATCTCAAAGCACAGCCAGCGATCGCCCGGCGTCGCCTTCAGGCCCAGCACCCGCGCCACCGGGTTACTGTTGTCGGCAAGTTGCGCCGGCGAAAGGCGTGTGACATAGCACGCTTTCGGCTTTCCTTCCGACTGATCCTGCGCGCTTTCGATGAACTCCCATCCCTTGCTGCCGCCCAGTCGCTTCACCTTGCTCAGAATCGACATTGGGCCGTAGTGGTAGTACTTCATGTCATCCTCTCTCTACATGTGATCGTGCGGTTGATTTGGCATGTCCTTGCATCCCGGTCGACGGCAGATGCCGATCGCGTTGCACTGGCGAAACCAGCGGCTTCCAGTTGATCGACTAGGACCGGATCGCGGTTGGCGAAGGCCACGCACCCACAGAATCGACCGTCGCCAAGGGAAGGGATGCCGGGCAAAACCTGATTTGTGGCCAATACCCACCCTATTGATCCCTTCCGGCGTAGGGGAGCGCGCTGCCAGTCAGTGTGAACGGCGACGGCTCGCGACGGCCCTGCCGGGCATGAGCGTGCGTCGCCTACAGGATGCTCCGGCAGCACTTGGCGCACTCGCCGGCATGACATATGCAAAATGGCGGCGTCCGGGGCAGCGCTGGAGCTACTATCCGACTGCAGCGCCGGTGACGGACCGGCGCATTCGGCCGGAGACCGCATGCTCACCATCCAGGAACTCAACCGCTTCATCGACGAACACGCGGCCGAAGGCAGCATTCCGCGGATCTGGGACCTGATCGGCGACCACTTCGTCCAAGCCCAGGCCGGCCTGCCGGCCGAGCACGCGATGGAGCGACGCGAGCTGTCCTTCCACGACCATGTGCGGCTGCTGGGTTATCTGTGCCTGCTGCTGGAGGGCGTGCCGGGCGATCTGGTGGAGATCGGGGTGTGGAAGGGCAAGTCGCTGGTGCTGATGAACGAGGTGTCTGGCCGCCAGCGCCGGGTGATCGGCATGGATCCGTTCGCGCTGCCGAATCAGTTCGAGGAATTCAACCACTATCGGCAGCAGTTGCTGCCCAATGCGCGCTTCATCCGCGGCTATTCCGAATTCTGCGCCGAACATTTCTACGCCATGGAGCCGAAGGTGGCGCTGTTGCACATCGACGGCGGCCACACCGGGCGCAACGTGTTGCTGGATTTCCTGCTGTACGGGCCGAGCGTGGTCTCCGGCGGGTTCGTGGTGTTCGACGACTACGGCGACTGGGAATACTCGCCGGAGGTCGGTCCCGCGGTGGACCTGCTGCGCGCCGCCGGCTACTTCGGCGACTTCCATGTGCTCGGCTGCGCCCACGGCTTCGAGAACAGCTATGTGCTGCAGCGCCGCTGAGCCGGCGCGCCTTGGCCCTCCAGCGCGTGCCGGCAGCGCAAAGCGACGTTCCGAGAACGGCATCGCCGGGATGATCCCGGCCAACCAACAGGACAAACATTTCCGACACACCGATCATCGGTCCTGGACCCTGAGCCCGACAGCCACTCAGGGTGCGGACGTCGCGGCGCGTCCGAAGCTGCAGCCGCGCTCAACCATAACGGCATGGCAGATAGCATGCCGCCAATTCATCGCCGAGGCGGCCACCCATGAAAAACACAACCGCCAAATGGCGAAACCATGAATATCTGGCGAGCATCATCGACAGCATCGATTCGATCGCGGCTGGACGACCGATCATTCGCGACGCTGATCTTTCCGGCATCAGCATCGGCCCATCTGCCATCCTGGAGCAGTTAAAAGCCGCAAATCTCTTCGAATCGAGGATCAGCAACACCGACCTGTCTTACTCGAAAATATCGGGAAGTGCGAACGATAGTTCCTTCATGAATGTCAGCTTCGAAAGTGCCAGCTTGAACGGAGCCCTTTTGTGCAGATCGGAAATAAAAAACTGCAACTTTTCAAAAAGCAAGCTTGTGATCAACATGGATGATGCGATCTGCGAAAAAACCGATTTCGTCAAAGCCAGATTTTCCGGTGGATCTTGCGGAGTGGAGTACGGCGGCCGCCGGGTAAAATTCATAGACTGCGATTTTACCGGCGCTGTCTTTGACAGAGTCGAATTCAGAGCATCGACATTCATCAACTGCATCTTTGCCGATGCGAAATTCAAGAAATGCGACTTGCGTGGCGCCAGGTTTGAGGCTGGCGTTCTGCCATTGGCAGCCCAATTCGAGGATATGGACATCCCTTCTCAGTGTCGGTGATCTCATCGATGCAGGCCGACAATGACGCACTACCTGCACTCGGGTAGACCATTCGCCGCAGCGCTGCCCGACCTTAGAGCTGCACCACCGTGCGACAGGGCACTCGCCTGAACCGCCCTGGATGCGAGCGGCGGTACCCGCCAACTCTTCTGTTCAGCATTATCTGGACGGCGTGATGCAACCGCGGCGGCGCAGGCCGCGTAAAGACAGGTGCACGGCCGACTGGCCGCGCATCCCTTTCAAGGAGCAAGCCCATGAAGATCCACTTGCTGTCCCTGGCCCTCGCCGGCCTCGTCTCCCTGCCCGCCATGGCCGCCCCCAGCCAGGCCGCGATGCACGACCACGCCGCGATGAGCGAAGCCAAGCCGAATCCGATGGTCGGCGGCGCGCCGATGTACGCCACCAAGGACATCATCGACAACGCGGTCAACTCCAAGGATCACACCACCCTGGTCGCCGCGGTCAAGGCCGCCGGCCTGGTGGACACGCTGAAGGGCGCCGGCCCGTTCACCGTGTTCGCACCGACCAATGCCGCCTTCGCCGCGTTGCCGGCCGGCACGGTCGACACGCTGCTCAAGCCGGAGAACAAGGAAAAGCTGACCCAGGTGCTGACCTACCACGTGGTCCCCGGCAAGCTCGATGCGGCGGCACTGCTGGCGCAGATCAAGGCCGGCGGCGGCAGCGCCAAGCTGACCACCGTGCAGGGCGAAACGCTGATCGCCAAGACCCGCGGCGGCAAGGTCACGCTCACCGACAGCAAGGGCAACACGGCGCACGTCACCACCGCCGACGTGATGCAGAGCAATGGCGTGATCCACGTGGTGGACAAGGTTTTGATGCCGTAAGCACGCGTCGGGGGGTGCATTGGCATCGCGGGGGCGGCTACGGCCGTCCCCGTTTTGCACGTCCATGCAGCCAACGGCGATCGCGCGCCACGCCGACAATGCCCGGACCACGCGCACGTACCGTCAGTCGCCAGCACCGCCTGCGTGCGGCATCGGCACCTGCGCTGCCAGCACACGCAAGTCATCCACAAAGCCTTGGTAGGCGGCCACGCCCGCCTCGCCGCCGCGCTGGCGCAGCACCCACGACGGATGCACGGTGGCCAGGGCGCGGGTGCCGTCGTCCAGCGCCTGCCATTGCCCACGTTGGGCCATCAGCTTGAAGCCGCTTCCCAGCACCGCGCGCGCCGCGGTCGCGCCCAGGCACAGCACGATGCGCGGACGCACCCGCGCCAGTTCGCCGGCCAGCCACATCCGGCAGGCCTCGACATGGGCGCGCTCGGGATTGCGATGCAGCCGCGCCTTGCCGCGCTGCTCGAAACGAAAATGCTTGACCGCGTTGGTGACGTACAGGCCTGCGCGTTCGACGCCCAGCTCCTGCAACGCGCGGTCGAACAAGCGCCCGGCCGGGCCGACGAAGGGACGCCCGCTCAGGTCCTCCTCGTCGCCAGGCTGCTCGCCCACCACCATCACCGCGGCATCCTGCGGACCTTCGCCGAACACGGTCTGGGTGGCCGGCTGCCACAGCGGACAGCGGCGGCAGTCGCGCGCCGCCGCGCGCAGCGCGTCGAGGCTGTCGTCGGCGGCCACCACCGGCGCCGGTGCCGGCGCGGGAATGCGCCGCCGCACCGGCTCGGGCGCGCGCTCGGCCATCTCGCGCACGCGCTGCCCGGCGTCGCGGATCAGCGTGGGCAGCAGTTGCGCTTCCGGCAGGTGCTTCCAGTATTTCTGCGGCATCTCCTGGCGCATCATCGTCGGATTGAGCCGCGCCGGGTTGAAGATGTTGGCGTAGTAGGTGCGCCACAGCGTGTCCTGCGCATCGTCGGCCGGCGCATCGGCGCGCTGGGCGCCGGCGCCGAACTGCAGCGTCTCGCCGTCCCAGCGCACGCTGCGGTACGGAGTGAGGATCGCCCAGCGCATCCCGGCGAAGCGCCGCGCGAAGAACGGCGCCACCCGATCGACGATGTGGTGCTCCGGCTCGAACCAGGCGATGTAGGCCTCCTGCTCGCCCGGCACCTCGCGGAAGCGCACGAACGCCTTCATCTTGTGGCTGTCGCGGCGCACCGCCTGCGCCCATTGCTGGGCGCGGTGCACGTCGGCATCGGTGACCCGCTGCAGCAGCGCGCGCTCGCCGCCGGCGATGCGCCACAGCAGGCGGTACAGCAGCGCGTGCCGCTGCGGATCGCGATGGCACAGCACCGCACCGGCCAGCGCCAGGAACTCGGCCGATACCCGCGGCGGCGGCACCTGCGCCGGCAACATCGCGACGTCGGTCCCGACCAGCAGCCCACCCTGCGCATCGCCGTCCCAGGCCAGCGTCTCCGGCGCCACCTGCGCGCACCACGCCGCCCGCGCCACCGCCCGCCACGCCTCCAGGCTCCACGGCGGCGCCACCTCAGCCTGGAACATGCACCGCTCCACGCATCAGCTCACCGAAACGAATGCAGAACACAGCAACACAACCGCCAACACAGCATCCGCAACCATCGCCGCGCGTGCAGATGTTGCTGTTGCTGTTGCTGTTGCTGTTGCTGTTGCTGTTGCTCGTGATGTTGCTTTTAAAACTTCCCGCCTTAAAGCGAGCCGAGCACCGGAGTGGCGAGCGGCCGAAGAGGCGCCCTTGTTTGAGCGAAGCGAGTTTGGGCGCCGTGCCGCTCGCCGCGAGGAGCGCAGGGGACCGGTGCGGCCGTATCGCACCGGCTCGTGTCAGGCGGGAGCGGTTTTGGTGACTTTTGCCAAGACAAAAGTCACTCGCGCCCGTAGGCGCGAAAGCCTTTGCTGTTGCCGTTGCCGTTGCAGCAAGCATGGCAACACCCCACCCCACCGCGTCAATCAAACAAGCCCCCCTGCCGCGGTGCCGGCGCCAGTTGCGCACGCAGCCGCTGCGGATCGTCCAGCCGCTGCCGCGGATGGTGGTCCAGCACACTGACGAACGGCAGCAACTTCTTCAGCGGCACCCGCAGCCGCGCCAGATCCTCGACCCGCAGCCGCGCATGCCGCCGCGCCAGCAGCAAGCGCTCGACGTTGCGGGTGCCCAGCCCCGGCACGCGCAACAACAGTTCGCGCGCGGCGGTGTTGAGATCCACCGGGAATCGCTCCGGGTTGCGCAGCGCCCACGCCAGCTTGGGGTCCACGTCCAGATCGAGCATGCCGCTGGCCGCAGGCGGGGCGATCTCCTCCACCGAGAAATCGTAGAACCGCAGCAGCCAGTCGGCCTGGTACAGGCGGTGTTCGCGCTGCAGCGGCGGCGCCAGCAGCGGCAGCTTGGCCGAGGCGTCGGGAATCGGACTGAACGCGGAGTAATAGACCCGGCGCAGGCGATAGTTGCCGTAGAGATTGTGGCTGGTGTGCAGGATCGCGCGATCGTCCGCGCCGTCGGCGCCGACGATCATCTGCGTGCTCTGTCCGGCCGGGGCGAAACGCGGCGGCTTGGCGCGCACCCGCGCCTCGGCCTTGCGTGCTTCCTTGCTCTCCTCGATGCGCCAGCGCAACTCGCCCATCGCCGCGCGGATACCGCCGACGTTCTTCTCCGGCGCCAGTTGCGCCAGGCCGCGCTCGGTCGGCAGCTCCACGTTGATGCTGAGCCGGTCGGCGTAGCGGCCGGCGGCGGCGAGCAGCTCCGGCGCCGCGTCGGGAATGGTCTTGAGATGGATGTAGCCGGCGAAGCGGTGCTCCTCGCGCAGTTGCCGCGCCACTTCCACCAGTTGCTCCATGGTGTAGTCGCTGTTGCGGATGATGCCGCTGGAGAGGAACAGGCCTTCGATGTAGTTGCGCTTGTAGAAATCCAGGGTCAGCTTGACCACTTCGGCCGGGGTGAAGCGCGCGCGGCGCACGTTGCTGGACACGCGGTTGACGCAGTACGCGCAGTCGAAGACGCAGAAGTTGGTCAGCAGGATCTTCAGCAACGACACGCAGCGCCCGTCGGGCGTGTACGAATGGCAGATACCCATGCCCTCGGTGCTGCCGATGCCGCCGCTGCGCAGCGAATGGCGCTTGTCGGCGCCGCTGGAGGCGCAGGACGCGTCGTACTTGGCCGCGTCGGCGAGCACGGCGAGTTTTTCGAGGGTATTCACCGGCCGACGATGCCGGGTCCGCGTCTCAAACGGTGAGACGCGGATGCGCTGCGGCCTTCACCGCGATGAACCGCTCAGGTCGATCTCCTGGCGTTCAGGCCGCCACGCGCGCTGCGGCGCCGTCGAAGCGGTAGATGTCCATCGCCAGCAGGCCGGCGTCGATCCCCGCATCGATGCGCTGCGCGCCCAGCCCGTCCGCGCCGGCCGCACCCATCGCCACATAGATCGGCAGCCAGTGCTCGTCGGTGGGATGCGCGCGCTCGGCGAACGGCGCCTGCCGGCGGTAGTCGAGCATCGCCGGCACGTCGTCGCGGCGCAACGCCTGCTCGGTCCATTCGATGAACGGACGCACGTAGGGCACTTCCTTGCCCTCGGCGTAGCGGCCGAAGTCGTGCAGGTTGTGGGTGATGCTGCCCGAGCCGATCACCAGCACGCCGTCCTCGCGCAGCGGCGCCAGTGCGCGGCCCAGCGCCAGGTGGTGCTCCGGCCCGAGTTCCGGCTGGATCGACAGCGGCACCACCGGGATGTCGGCCTGCGGGTACAGCAGCGACAGCGGCACCCACACGCCGTGGTCCAGCCCGCGACGCTCGTCCAGCACCGGCGCCAGCCCGGCCTGCGCCAACAGCTCGGCGACCTGCTGGGCCACGGCCGGCGCACCCGGCGCCTGGTACTGCATCGCGTACAGCGCCTGCGGGAATCCGCCGAAGTCGTGGATGGTCTGCGGCTGCGCCGCGGCGCCGACCAGCGGCCGCCTGCCCAGCCAGTGCGCCGAGGCCAGCACGATGGCGCGCGGCCGCGGCAGCGTCGCCGCCAGTTCGGCCAGCCGCGTGCCGACCAGGCCGGGCTGCAGCGCGGTCATCGGCGAACCGTGCGAGATGTACAGGGAAGGCAAACGCGCCATGGCAGGTCTCCACAGTGGGGGGCGGCACGGTGGCGCGCGCGGCCAGCGCCGGGCGTTCGTGCAGGCGACCAGGGTATTTCCGCCATCTGCGGGAATAAATTACCCTGCCGCCGACGATCCATTTCAGGAACCGAAACAATGGACACGCTGGAGGCGATGCGGGTCTTTGTCGCCGTGGTCGACCGCAACGGCTTCAACGCCGCCGCCGACGCGCTGGGCATTTCCACCGCCAGCGTCACCCGCCAGGTGGCGTGGCTGGAACAGCGCCTGGGCTCGCGCCTGCTCAACCGCACCACCCGCCGGGTCAGCCCGAGCAGTGTCGGCGCGGCGTATTACCAGCGCTGCCAGTTGCTGCTGGCCGAGTTCGACGACATGGAGGCGGCGGTCGGCGAGCAGGCGCTGACGCCCTCCGGCACGCTGCGGATCAACGCACCGTTCAGTTTCAGCGTCGCCCGGCTGGGTCCGCGCCTGGCCGGCTACAGCGCGCGCTATCCGCAGGTCGCCCTCGATCTGTCGCTGTCCGACCGCCTGGTGGACATCGTCGAGGAAGGCTACGACCTGGCGATCCGCATCACCCGCCAGGTGGCGCCCACCTTGATCGCGCGCAAGCTCGGCGAAGTGCAGGCGTTCCTGTGCGCGTCGCCGGACTACCTGGCGCGTGCCGGCACCCCGCAGCTGGCCGCCGACCTCGCCGGCCACGCCTTCCTCAGTTACAGCTACGTGCAGGACGACCTGACCCTGCACGGCCCCGACGGCGCGACCCAGGTGCGGGTGGCCGGCACCCTGCGCGCCAACTGCGGCGACGTGCTGCGCGAGGCGGCCATCGCAGGCATGGGCGTCACTGTGCAACCGGACTTCATGGCCGAAGCGGCGCTGGAGGACGGCCGCCTGGTGCGGGTGCTGCCCGACCATGAGATCGGGCCGATCGGCGTCTACGCGGTGTACGCCAGCCGCAGCCACCTGGCGCCGAAGGTGCGCAGCTTCATCGACTACCTGGTCGAAGTGGGCATCGACCGCACGATGCGCTCCCCGGCCGAGAGCTGAACCGCGGCGCGCGGACCGGACACAACATCCCGCCGATGACGCTGATCGCGGCCGCCGCGCATGCGCACAATGCCCGCGCTTTTCCCCTCACCTTCAGGAGTCCGCGTATGAGCAAGATCGCGATCGTCTACTTCAGCGGCTACGGCCACACCGTCAAGCAGGCCGAGGCCGTGCACGCCGGCGCCGCCAGCGTCGGCGAAGCCACGCTGTACCGCATCGACCAGGACGGCAACCTGCCCGACGGCGCCTGGGAGGCGATCGGCCAGGCCGACGCCATCGTCTACGGCAGCCCGACCTACATGGGCGGCCCGGCCTGGCAGTTCAAGAAGTTCGCCGACGCCAGTTCCAAGCCGTGGTTCGCGCAGGCCTGGAAGGACAAGATCGCCGCCGGCTTCACCAACTCGGCCTCGGTCAACGGCGACAAGTTCGCCACCATCGAATACTTCTGGACCCTGGCCCAGCAGCACGGCCAGATCTGGGTCGGCACCGGCCTGCTGCCGTCCAACACCAAGGCGCACGGCCCCAACGACGTGAACTGGACCGCCGGCTCCGGCGGCGCGCTGGCGATCTCGCCGTCCGACGCCTCGCCGGACGAGGCGCCGCGCAGCGGCGACCTGGAGACCGCGCGCCTGCTCGGCAAGCGCGTGGCCGAGTTCGCGGCCAAGCTCAAGGGCTGAGCCAGGCGGTGCCGCCCGCAAAGGGCGGCACTCTGCATCGCGATCGCGGCCGTCTCCGGGCGATGCGATGCCCCTGCGGCGCCCGGCCTTGCCGGTCGGGCGCGTCTTCGAGGGGACAATGCCCTCGCGCTGCGGCGCTGCCGCGTGTTCTCTGCATCCCGATCTCGCCATGTGCCGGCCCTCGGCCAGCGCCATCGCGCTACACCGTGCCACCCACTGGATGCTCCGCACGCAGATGATCGATGAACACGCGCAGCTTCGGCGGCAAGTGTTCGCGCGCCGGGTAGTAGATGTGCCAGCCGGCGAACGGCGCGTGCCAGTCGTCCAGCACCTGCTGCAAGCGGCCGGCGGCGACGTCGGCAGCCACCTGCCACTCGAACGCCTGGCCCAGACCCAGACCGCGGCGCGCGGCATCCAGGCCGACCGCGGTGTCGTTGACCACCAGCCGCCCGCTGACTTCGACCAGGAAATCATGGCCGTCGCGGGTGAACTCCCAGGCCTGCAGGCGGCCATCGGTGCGGCGCCAGCGGATGCAGTCGTGTTCGGCCAGTTCGGCCGGCGTGTGCGGCGTCCCATGCGCGGCGAAATAGGCCGGCGCGGCCACCACCGTCTGCCGCTGCGGCGGTCCCAGCGGCACCGCGATCATGTCGCGCGCCAGGCTCTCGCCCAGGCGGATGCCGGCGTCGAAGCCGCCGGCGACGATGTCGGCCAGGGTCCGATCCGAATACAGCTCCACGCTGACCTCCGGATAGCGCGCCAGGAACGCCGGCAGCTGCGGGCACACCAGTTGCTCGGCGGCCACCAGCGGCAGGTTGATGCGCAGCGTGCCGGCCGGGCGGTCGCGCAGGAAATCCAGGTCGGCGAAGGCCGCATCGATCTGCGCCAGGCCCGGCGCCACCCGCTGCAGGAAGCGCTCGCCATGCTCGCTCAGGCCGACCCGGCGGGTGGTGCGGTTGAGCAGGCGTGCGCCCAATTGCGCCTCCAGCGCGCGCAATGTCTGCGACAGCGCCGAGGGCGAGACGCCCAGCTCGGCGGCAGCGCGGGTGAAGCTGCCATGGTGGGCGACGCGGACGAAGGCGACGACGGCGGACAGCGGCGGTGGACGGTGCATGGCGAACGGGCGGCAGTGGAAGGACGAACGCGGCGGGCGAACCAGCCATTGTTTAGCACAGCTTCAAAGCACATGCGGATTACCTGGATTTATCCGTTGCGACATGGCGCCTACAGTGCCCGCACCCTCACTCCGGAGACCGCCGCGATGGCCCTCGATCACTACCGCCTGCTCGGCCGTTCCGGCCTGCGCGTCAGCCCGCTGTGCCTGGGCACCATGACCTTCGGCGCCGACTGGGGCTGGGGCGCGGACGAAGCCGAGGCGCGCCGCCTGTTCGACCTGTACGTGGATGCCGGCGGCAACTTCCTCGATACCGCCAACATCTACACCAACGGCAGCGCCGAGACCCTGCTCGGCCGATTCGTCGCCGGCCGCCGCGACCGCCTGGTGATCGCCAGCAAGTTCGCGCTCAATCCCTTTCCCGGCGACCCCAACGGCGGCGGCAACCACCGCAAGGCGCTGCTGCGCTCGGTCGACGCCAGCCTGGCGCGGCTGGGCACCGATTACCTGGACCTGCTGTACCTGCACGCCTGGGACGGCACCACCGGCATCGACGAGGTCATGCGCGGCTTCGACGACCTGGTGCGCGCCGGCAAGATCCTCTACGCCGGCATCTCCGACACCCCCGCCTGGCAGGTGGCGCGCATGCAGACCCTGGCCGACCTGCGCGGCTGGACGCCGTTCGTCGCCCTGCAGATCGAGTACTCGCTGGCGCAGCGCACCGTCGAGCGCGAACTGGTGCCGATGGCCGAGGCGCTGGGCATGTCGGTGCTGGCCTGGTCTCCGCTGGCGATGGGCGTGCTCACCGGCAAGTACGGCGCCGCCGATCTGGCGCGGGTGCGCTCGGCCGCCTCCGGTGGCGCGCAGGTCGATGGCGTGGGCCGCGCCGAGGTCGCGCATTCGCAACGCACCTTCAACGAACACGCGCTGGCAGTGGCCGAGGCTGTGGTGGCGCTGGCCGCCGAGCTGCAGCGCTCGCCGGCGCAGGTGGCGCTGGCCTGGCTGCTGGCGCGCGGGGCGATGCCGATCGTCGGCGCGCGCAGCGTGGCGCAACTGCAGGACAACCTGGGCGCACTCACCCTGCACCTGGATGCCGAGGCGCTGCAGCGGCTGGATGCCGCCAGCGCGATCGAACTGGGCTTCCCGCACGACTTCCTGGCCTCGCCCAACCCGCAGGCGCTGCTGAGCGGCGGCACCCGCATCCAGCCGCGCTGAGCGCGGCGTCCTGCCCCTTCGTACACGAGCACCATTCCATGGCATCCATCGCGAACGCGTTGCCGAGCAACATGACCCTGGCCGAGGCCGAAGCGGCCGGCATCGCGCAGATCGCCGCGCTGATGGGCCCGCAGCAGGGCGCGGCGATCCGCGCCCTGGCCGACGACGCAGACACCGCACTGAGCGGCCGCGGCGCCGCCATCGCCTTCGCCGAGATCTACCGCGCCGACAGCGCGCTGGACCTGAAGACCCGCGAACTGGTCACGGTGGCGGTGCTGGCCAGCCTCGGCCACGCCGCACCGCAGTTGCGCCTGCATCTGCGCGCCGCGCAGGCGGCCGGCGCCAGCCGTGCGGAGATCTTCGCCGTGCTCGACCAGTTGTACGCCTACGTCGGCTTCCCCACCGCGCTCAATGCCCTGGCCGTCGCCCGCGACGCGCTGGGCCCGTCCTCACCCTGAGCGAACCGCCCGGCGGCCACGCTTTCCCTCCCCTCCCCCTCAGGAGCATCCTCCATGCAAACCCGCACCCTCGGCCGCAACGGCCCCCGCGTCTCCGCCCTCGGCCTCGGCTGCATGGGCATGAGCGCGTTCTACGGCGGCCGCAGCGACGACGACGCCTCGATCGCGGTCATCCATGCCGCGATCGAGCACGGCGTCAGCCTCATCGACACCGCCGACATGTACGGCCCGCACACCAACGAAGTGCTGGTGGGCAAGGCGCTGGCCGGGCGCCGCGACCAGGTCGTGCTGGCGACCAAGTTCGGCATCAAGCTCGACCCCAACGACCCGGCCGCACGCGGCATCGACGGCCGCCCGGAGTACGTGCAGTCGGCCTGCGAGGCCAGCCTGCGCCGACTCGGCGTGGACCACATCGACCTGTACTACCAGCACCGGGTGGATCCGAACGTGCCGATCGAGGACACGGTCGGGGCGATGGCGCGGCTGGTGGAACAGGGCAAGGTGCGCTTCCTCGGCCTGTCCGAAGCGGCCGCCGCCACCATCCGCCGCGCCCACGCGGTGCACCCGATCACCGCGCTGCAGAGCGAGTACTCGCTGTGGTCGCGCGATCCGGAACACGACGGCGTGCTGGAGACGGTGCGCGAGCTGGGCATCGGCTTCGTGCCGTACTCGCCGCTGGGCCGCGGCTTCCTGACCGGGGCGATCCGCTCGCCGGAGGATTTCGAGGCCGACGACTACCGGCGCCATTCGCCGCGCTTCCAGGGCGAGAACTTCGACCGCAACCTGCAACTGGTGGAGCGGGTACGTGAGCTGGCGCAGGCCAAGGGCGTGACCCCGGGGCAACTGGCGCTGGCCTGGGTGCTGGCGCAGGGCGAGGACCTGGTGCCGATCCCGGGCACCAAGCGCCTGGCCTACCTGGAAGAAAACCTGGGCGCGCTGCAGGTGAAGCTGAGCGCCGAGGAACTGGCGCAGATCGAGGCGATCTTCCCCGCCGACGCCGCTGCCGGCCATCGCTACCCGGCCGCCTCGCGCGGCGCGCTGCAGGGCTGAACCGCGCCCCCGGCCGCGGCGCGGGTCGATTGCCCGCGCCGCGCCGGCCCCGCATGATGCGGGGGTGATCTCCTTCATCGTCCCCGCGCACGACGAAGCCGCCCTGATCGGCGACACGCTGGCCTCGCTGCATGTCGCCGCGCAGGCGCTGCGGCTGGACTGCGAGACGCTGGTGGTGGCCGATGCCTGCCGCGACGGCACCGCCGAGATCGCGCGCCGGCACGGCGCGCAGGTGCTGGAGGTGGAACTGCGGCACATCGCCGCCGTGCGCAATGCCGGCGCCGCCGCCAGCCGCGGCCGCCATCTGCTGTTCGTCGATGCCGACACCCGGGTCAACACCCCGCTGCTGGCCGCGGCGCTGCGCGCGCTCGGCACCGGCGCGGTCGGCGGCGGCGCGCAGGTGCGCCTGCTCGGCGACATCGCCTGGCACGAGCGCCTGGCGCAGACGCTGTTCGGTTGGCTGTTCCGCTGCACCGGCATCGCCCCCGGCTGCTTCCTGTTCTGCACGCGCAGCGCCTTCGTCGCCGCCGGCGGCTTCGACGAGCGCTACTACGCCGGCGAGGACGTGGCGCTGAGCCGCGCACTGGCGCGGCAGGGACGCTTCGTGATCCTGCGCGAGCCGGTGCACACCTCCGACCGCAAGCTGCGCAGCTTCAGCAAGCGCGAGCACCTGGGGCTGCTGTTGCGCCTGCTGCGCCGCGGCCGCAGCCTGCTGCGCTCGCGCGACGGACTTGGCTTCTGGTACGGGCAGCGTCGCGGGCGCTAACGCGCCGCCCATTTCCGCACAGATTGCGTCGGGTCGGCAAAGCGGTTGCGCCCGACGCGGGCGACTTCCTACTGCCTGCAAATGCGCGAGAACGGCACCCTGGACATCAGGAACGCGGCAATGGCGGACCGGCAGGCGATCGTGACGCTGATGGCGGCACTGGACTACGCCGGAACCGAGGACTTCATCGAGGCGCGCCTGGCGCAGCTCCTGGCACATCCGGACGCGGCCTTGCTGTTGGCCGCCTCAGGGGACGACGTCCTGGGTGTGTTGTCGCTGCACTTTCTGCCGCAGTTGGCATTGGCCGGCGACATCTGCCGCATCAGCTATTTCTGCGTCGACGATCGCGCGCGCGGCGCCGGGGTGGGACAGCGTTTGCTGGCAGAGGGCGAGGCACTGGCGCGGCAGCGCGGCTGCGACCGCCTGGAGGTGCACTGCCACAGCCGGCGGGAACGCGCGCACGCCTTCTATCGGCGCGAAGGCTTTGTCGAAGCGCCCACGTATTTCGCCAGGTCGCTGCGCGATTGAGGATTGTCTGAGGTCGCCAGCCGCAGACAGCGGCGCGATCTTCGCAAGAGCGGTTGCCGGCGCCGAGCCGCTGGCAGTACGCTGCGCGCCCCTTGTGCGAGCTTTACGGATGAGCGTCCACACCAGCAGGCCCATCGCGCTGCGCATCCTCGGCACGGGCGAGTATCTGCCCGCGCAGCAGGTGCCGGCGGAGGCCTTCGACCGGCGCTGGGGCAAGCCCGCCGGCTGGACCCTGCGGCATACCGGGGTCGCCACGCGGCACTACGCGGGCGCCGACGAGCCGGCCACCTTCATGGGCGAACGCGCCGCGCGCGCGGCGCTGCAGGCGGCGCAGTTGCAGGCGCACGAGGTCGATTGCGTGATCAGCGCCTGTAGCCTGATGGAACAGGCGATCCCGTGCAGCGCGGCGCTGCTGCACGCGCGGCTGGGCCTGCAGGGAAGCGGCATCCCCGCCTTCGACATCAACGCCACCTGCCTGAGCTTCATCGCCGCGCTCGACCTGGCCGCCTGCGCGATCGCCGCCGGCCGCCATCGCCGCGTGCTGATCGTCTCCAGCGAGATCGCCAGCGTCGGCCTCAATCCGGACGATGCGGACACTGCGCCGCTGTTCGGCGACGGTGCCGCCGCGGTGGTGCTCGGCGCCGACGACGGCGCCAGCGGTTCGCAGTTGCTGACCGCGCGCCTGGAAACCTATTCCGAAGGCATCGACCACTGCCGCGTGCGCGCCGGCGGCACCCGCCTGCGCCTGGATCACGGTGTCGAGGCGCTGCGCGCCGGTTCGCAATTCGAAATGAACGGCCGCGCCACCTATCGCCTCGCCGCGGCGAAGCTGCCCGGTTTCCTGCAGCGGCTGCTGGCGCAGGCCGGGGTCGATCTGGCGCAGCTGCGGCGGATCGTGCCGCACCAGGCCAGCGCCAAGGCGCTGCGTCACCTGCGCGTGGCGCTGGGGCTGGCGCCGGACGCGCTGATCGAGGTGATCGGCCAGCGCGGCAACCAGATGGCGGCCTCCATTCCGAGTGCGCTGCACCAGGCGATCCACAGCGGCCGCATCGTCCGCGGCGACCTGATCGGCCTGGTCGGCTCCGGCGCCGGGCTGGCGTTCGGCGGCGCGGTGTTGCGTTACTGACATGGCACGCGTCCTGGTCACCGGCGCGTCCGGCTTCATCGGCGCCTACATCGTGCGCGCCCTGGCCGATGCCGGCGTAGCGGTGCGCGCCAGCGGTCGCGACGCCGCCAAGCTGGCGGCCTTCGCCGGCAATCCGCGGATCGAGGTCGTGCCCGCCGAGCTGTGTCGCGATGACCTGGCGCCGTTGCTGCGCGGCTGCGATGCGGTGATCCACTGCGCTGCGTTGTCGGCACCTTGGGCCAGCGCCGAGACCTTCCGCCTGGCCAACGTGGTCGCCACCGAACGCCTGCTCGCCGCCGCGCTGGCCGCACGCGTGCGCCGCTTCGTGCACTTCAGTTCGCCCAGCATCTACTTCCGCTTCGCCGATCAATACCAGATCACCGAAGACTTCACCCCGCCGGCGCGCTGGATCGGCGGCTACCCACAGACCAAGTGGGAAGCCGAGGAAAAGGTGCGCGCCGCCGCCGCGGCCGGACTGCCGGCGGTGGTGCTGCGCCCGCGCGCGGTGTTCGGCCATGGCGACAACGCGATCGTGCCGCGCTTGCTGGCGGTGGCGCAGCGCGGCTGGTTCCCGCTGGTCAACGGCGGCCGCGCGATGATCGATGTGTGCTGCGTGGAGAACGCGGTGGCCGCGGCGCTGGCTGCGCTGCGCGCCGAGCACATCGGCGATGGCCGCGCCTACAACATCAGCAACGGCGTGCCGATCGCGGTGCGCGACCTTTTGACCGAACTGTTCGCGGTGCTGCGCCTGCGCGTGCGGCTGCTGCCGGTGCCGCGCGGACCGGCACTGGCACTGGCCACGCTCGGCGAGCAGATCGCGCTGCGCCGTCGCGGGCAGCCGGAGCCGCGGCTCAGCCGCTACGGTATCGGCGTGCTCGGCTATTCGCAGACGCTGGACATCGGCCGCGCCCGCCGCGAACTCGGCTATGCGCCCGTGCTGTCGACCGAGGCCGGGCTGACCGCGCTGGGGCGGCCATGAGCGCGCCCAGGCTGCAGTGGCGGCTGTACGAAGCCGGCCACTGCACACATCCGGAGCGCGCCACGCGCCGCGGCGCGCCGCTGGCGCCGTGTCCGTTTCCGGCGCTGGCGGCACTGCTGCAGCATCCGCAGCACGGCGACCTGCTGTTCGACACCGGCTATTCGCCGCACTTCTTCGACGCCACCGCGCGTTTCCCCGAGCGCCTGTACCGCTGGCTGACCCCGGTGCAGTTGGCGCCCGGGCAATCGCTGCGCGAACAACTCGCCCGCGACGGCGTGGATGCGGACCGCATCGGCTGGATCGTGCTGTCGCATTTCCATGGCGACCACGTCGGCGGCGTCGCCGATTTCCCGCAGGCGCGCCTGGCCTGCGCACAGCAGGCCTGGGACGATCTGCAGCGCCGCGGCCGGCTGGCCGCGCTGCGCGAAGGCTTCCTGCCGGCCCTGCTGCACGGCGCGCGCCCGCGCATGCACTGGATCGAGGCGCTGCCCGCGGCGCTGTCGCCCGCCGCGCTGCGCGACTTCGGCACGCCGCGCGACCTGTTCGGCGACGGCAGCGTGCTGCTGGTGCCGCTGCCCGGGCATGCGCCCGGCCACTACGGCCTGTGGTTCGAGGACGCGCACGGCCCGGTGTTCCTGATCGCCGACGCGGCCTGGTCCAGCGCCGCGCTCGCCGACGGCACGCCGCCGCCGGCGCTGGTCACCCACCTGCTCGGCGAGCATCGCGTCTATCGCGACACCCTGGCGCGGCTGCAGGCGCTGCGCCAGGCCGAGCCGGGCTTGCGCCTGGTGCCCTCGCATTGTCGGCAATGGCGGCCGGCACCGGCGGAGCACACGCATGGCTGAGGCCCCCGGCGTGCTGATCACCGGCGCACGCGCGCCGGTCGCGCTGGACCTGGCGCGCCGTTTCGCCGCGCAGGGTTGGCGGGTGCACCTGGCCGACAGCGTCGCCAGCCGCATCTCCGGCTGGTCGCGCGCGGTGGCCGCGCATCACCGCATCGCACCGGCACGCGATGCGCCACGCGCCTGGCTGGCCGATCTCAACGCCCTGCTCGCGCGCCAGCGCATCGACGTGCTGGTGCCGACCTGCGAGGAGGTGTTCTACCTGGCCCGCTATCGCAGTGCGCTGCCGGCGCAGTTGCAGCTGCCGTTGCACGACTTCGACACGCTGCGCACGCTGCACAGCAAGTACCACTTCATGGAACTGGCGCGCAGCCTGGACAGCGCCATCGACGTACCCGCCAGCGTGCGCGTGCGCAGCCTGGCGCAGGCGCGCGAATGGGCCGGCGACGCGCCGCTGGTATTGAAACCAGAATTCTCGCGATTCGGCGTGCATGTCCGGCTCTATCCGGACGGTGTGACCGCCGATGCCACGCCGCTGCCCGCGCAGGGCGACTGGGTCGCACAGCGCTACTGTGAGGGCGAGGAACGCTGCTCGTATGCGCTGGCGCGCGACGGCGTGCTGCTGGCGCATGCGGTGTACCGCCCGCGCTACCGCCTGCGGCGCAGTTCCAGCTACTACTTCGACGCCGCACCGAACCCGCAGATCGAGCGTTTCACCGCGCAACTGGTGCAGGCGCTGCGCTTCACTGGGCAGATTTCCTTCGACTGGATGGTGTCCGCGCAAGGGCGCTGCAGCGTGATCGAATGCAATCCGCGTGCGACCAGCGGCCTGCACCTGTTCGCCGCGACCGATCCGCTGGTGGCCTTGCTGTGCGGCGACGCGGGCGCGGCGCCGGCGCCGTTGCGCCCGGCCGACGACCGCGCAGCGATGCTGGGCATGCTGATGCTCGGCGCGGCCTTGCCGGCGGCGCTGGGCCAGGGCCGGCTGCGACAGTGGCGCCACGACTACGCGCGCGCCGAGGACGTACTGGCGCCGCGCGGCGACCGCTGGCCGCTGGTCGGCACGCTGTGCGACCTGGGCAGCCACGCGCGCCTGGCGCTGGCGCAGCGCTGCAGCGTGCGCGAGGCCGCCACCCGCGATACCGAATGGGACGGCGAAGCGCTGCCGCCGCCATGAGTACCGACAGCGCCGACGCCGCAGCCGCCGACTACGCCGCGAAGCTGCAACGCTTCGCCGCGCTGCACGCCGGCGGCGACGCGCAGCAGTTGGCCGACAACGCACATGCGCGCATCGAGGTATTGCAGGCGGGCGACCTGGCGCTGCCGGTGACGGTCGGCGAACGCCACCCCGGCAACGCCTGGGTGTGCTCGCCGCGCACCACCTATGCCGACTACGCCGCCGAAGAAGCCGCACGGCTGCTGCCGGGCACGCTGGCCGCGCCGGTGCGCGGCCTGTGCGGCGGCATCGGCGCGTGGCTGGACTGGGCACGGATCGACCGTGCGGTCACCCTCAACAACTGGCTGCTGTCCACCAACCTGTACCCGCCGCTGCCGCCGAGCGGCTTGCGCGCGTTGCTGGATGTCGCGCGCGCGCGCTGGCCCGACCACGCGCTGTGGTTCCGCTCGCTCAACGCGGTGGATACGCCGCAGTGGCTGCACGCGCTGCAGGCCGAAGGCTTCACCCTGATCGCCAGCCGCCAGGTCTACCTGTACGAGGACTGGCCGCGACTGCTGCGCCATCGCGACCTGGCCCGCGACCTCAAACTGGTCGAGCGCCGCGACCTGCAGCGCTGCGGCAACGACGCCATCGGCGAGGCCGACTATGCGCGCATCGCCGCGCTGTATGCGCAGCTGTATCTGGAGAAATATTCGCACTGCAATCCGGCCTACCACGCCGGCTTCCTGCGTGCCTGGCACCGCGCCGGGCTGCTGCGCTTCGACGGCTTCCGCGATGGCGACGGGCAACTGGTCTGCATCACCGGCCTGTTCGGCATCGGCGGCACCGTCACCGCCCCGATCGTCGGCTACGACCTGCACCTGTCGCAGCGGCTGGCGCTGTACCGCACCCTCACCGCCTGCGGCATCGACCATGCGCGACGGTATGGCCAGCGCCTCAACCAGAGCGCCGGCGCGGCCAGTTTCAAGCGCCAGCGCGGCGGCATGCCGGTCATCGAGTACAGCGCGGTCGATGCGCGCCACCTGCCGCTGCGGCGACGCCAGCCGATCGCCGCGCTAGGCGCCCTGACCCGGCGCATCGGTGTCCCGCTGATGCGCCAGTACCGGCTGTGAGGCCAGGCAGCGCCGGGCCCGAAGGCGGGCCGTAATCGTTTTCAGCGTCGATCGCGCATGCCGCGTCGGCTGCCCGACGCTGGCACTGGCATATACTTTGCTGCATCTGCAACACCTCATCGCCGCTGCGGCCCGGAACATCTGTGGAATGGATTGCGCATCTGGCCCATGCCGGCACCTTGCTGATCGTCAACGCATTGCTCGCGGCGGTGTCCTCGGCGATGTTCCTGGCGCTGTACGTCACCGGCCGCAAGGAACGGCACGCCCGCAGTCTGTTGCTGCTGACGCTGAGCTACGCCGTGTTCACCCTGGGCTTCGGCACCCTGCTGGCGCCGGCCTGGCACTACATGGAAGTCTGGGTCGCGCCCGCCGGCAACGTCACCCTCGACGTGGCCACCGCACTGACACTGTTGGCGGTAAACGCCTACCTGCGACGCCCGCTGCTGCAGTGGACATTGCTGGTCCCGATCGCGCTGCTCTGCGCGCTGGAACTCTACAGCCTGCACTACACAGGCCTCGATCACCGCATCATGGTGATCTTCGGCGGCCTGGTGCGCGGCATGCTGACCCTGGCCACCGCGGTGGCGCTGTGGCGCCATGCCGACAGCACCGTGCGCACGCCGGCGCGCTTCACGGCCGTCTTCCATTTCCTGTGGGCCGGCATGGTCGGGCTGCGGGTGGTCTGGTGGGCCGTCCATCCCGACGTCGATACCAGCTACGACCCGACCACCAACTTCGGCCTGCTCTCGCGCATCGTGCTGACCGCCAGCATCACCCCCGGCTTCCTGTGGATGCTGACCCGCGAAATGAACGCGGAACTGCGGCGGCACGCCTCGCAGGATCCACTCACCGGGGTCACCAACCGCCGGGTGATGTGGGAGCGCGGCGAGGCGGCGACCCTCGATGCCGCACGCAAGCGGGCGTCGATCGCGGTGCTGATGATCGACGTGGACCATTTCAAGGCGATCAACGACCGCTTCGGCCATGCGGTCGGCGACCAGGTGCTGGTCGCCATCGCGCAGACCCTGACGCAGCACATCCGCATGCCGGACCTGCTGGCGCGCATCGGCGGCGAGGAGTTCATGGTGCTGATTCCGCAGGGCGACGAGGCGTCGGTGCGCGATCTCGCCGAGCGCCTGCGGCGGCGGATCGAGCAGCAACAGATCGATGCTGCGCCGGAGGCGCCGCTGGTGTGCACGGTGAGCATCGGCTACTGCCTGTCGCCCGGGGCACAGGCGTCCTGGCAGACCCTGGTGCTGGCCGCCGACCAGGCGCTGTACGCGGCCAAGCGCGCCGGCCGCAACCGGGTCGCCGGCACCACCATCACATGAACGCGCGCGGCACGCGGCACACCACGCGCGTGGCGCCGGCGGCATGAGCGCCTGGCATCCGTCCCTGTACCGGCAGTGGTTCGCCGTCGCCCCCGCCACGGCGTTGCGGCGCCAGCCGCTGGCGGTATCGGTGATGGACCGGCATGCGGCGATCGCGCGTTGCGCCGACGGCGGCCTGCTGGCGCTGGAAGACCGCTGCCCGCACCGGCACGCGCCGCTGTCGGCCGGCTGCGCCACCGGCGACGGCCTGTCCTGCCCCTATCACGGCTGGCGCTTCGACCGCGCCGGCGCCCTGCGCGAGATCCCCGGCCTGCCGCCCGGGCAGGCGCCGCCGGCGGTGCGGGTCCGCGCCTTCGCCGCGCGCGAACACGACGGCCTGATCTGGCTGCGTCCCGACCCGGAAGGCGCGGACGCGCCCTCGCAACTGGTGCAGGCGCTGCAGCCGTCGGCGCGGCGCTTCCTGTGGCGCACGCGCTGGGATGCGCACGTGGTCGATGCGCTGGAGAACTTCCTGGACCCGTTGCACACCCATCTTCTGCATCCGGGGCTGGTGCGGCGCGGCGGCGCGCGCACCGCCATGCGCGCCGAGCTGCGCCACACCGACGAAGGCTTCCACGTCGACTACCGCGGCGCCGCGGCGCAGAGCGGCTGGCTGTACCGGTTGTTCGAATCGCCGCGCATCCTGGAACGCGCGCATTTCGCCGGCCCCGGCAGCGCGCAGATCGAGTACCGCTACGCGCGCGGCGGCCGCGTGCGGATCAGCCTGCACTTCACCCCGCTCGACGCGCGCAGCACCGACGTCTTCGCCAGCCTGCACGTGGAGGGGCGCTGGGCGCCGGCGTGGGCGGTGCGGCTGCTGGTGTGGCCGCTGCTGCGCCGGGTCGGCGAACAGGACCGGCGCATGCTCGCGTTGCAGTCGCGCAACCTGCAGCGCTATCCGGGCGCGCGCGGTGCCTCCACCGCGCTGGACCTGGTGCGCGAACCGCTGCGGCGTTACTGGGACGGCGAGCCGCTGCCGGCACCGGGCAGCGGCCACGACGTGGAACTCATGCTGTGACCGCGCCGAGCCGCTGCAGCACATCCGCCAACGGGGCCGGACGCCCGAGCAGATAGCCCTGCACGCCGCCGCAGCCGTGCGCGCGCAACCAGCGCAGCTGCGCCTCGGTTTCCACGCCCTCGGCGACCACGTCCAGCCCCAGGCAGTGCCCCAGGGTCAGCAGCGCCTGGCAGATCGAGGCGTTGCGTGGATCGTGGTCCACCTCGGCGACGAAGCTGCGATCGATCTTCAGCGTGTCCAGCGGCAGGTCGCGCAGATACGCCATGCAGGAGAAGCCGGTGCCGACATCGTCCAGGGCCACGCGCACCGCCAGCGCGCGCAGTTGCCGCAGCACGTCGCCGGCCTGCTGCGGCTGCCGCATCAGGCTGCTCTCGGTCAGCTCCAACTGCAGGCCGTTGGCGGCCAGCCCGGCCTCGGCGCAGGCCTGCACCAGGTCGGCGACCAGGTCGCCGTCGAAGAACTGCAGCGCCGACACGTTCACCGCCACCGGCAGGTCCGGCCATCCGTGCTCGACCAGGGCGCGACGCGCCCGCGCCGCCGCGCGCATCACCCAGCGCCCCAGCGGCAGGATCAGCCCGGTGTCCTCGCACAACTGGATGAACGCATCCGGCGCGATGAAACCGCCATCGCGCTGCGGCCAGCGGATCAGGGCTTCCAGTTCGCGCGGCGCGCCGCTGACGGCATCCATGATCGGCTGGAAGTACAACTCGAACTCCTGGCGCTCGATCGCCTGCTGGATGCGCCCGGCCAGGCGCGGCGTTCGCCGGTGCGCGCGGCCATGGCGCGGTCGAAGCGCACCAGGCTGCGGCCCTCTGCCTGCGCCGCATGCGCGGCCTGCGCGGCGCTGCCGATCGCCTCGTCGGCATCGGCGGCATCGTCCGGACACAGCGCCACGCCGATGTGCGCCTGCAATTGCTGGGCGAATTCGCCGCCCTGCACCGGTGCGTACAGCGCCTCCTGCAGCGCCTGCAAAGCCTGCGGCAGGAGCTGGGGGTCCAGGATCGCCAGCACGAAGTCCTGCGCCGGCTGGTGCGCGCTCAGGCCGAAGCGCTCGCCGAGCGTGCGGATGCGCCCGGCCACCGCGCTGCGCACCGCGTCGCCGGCGGCGCGGCCCAGGGTGTCGCCGATCAGGGCCAGGCCGCGCACCTGCACGTAGGCGATAGCATAGCCGCCGCGCTGCGCACGCAGGGCTTCGGCCAGCGCCCGCGGCTTGAGCAGGCCGGTGCTGAATTCGTGGCGTGCGAGATAGGCCAGTTCGCGTTCGTGAGCCAGGCGCTCGGTGACGTCCTCGGCCAGGATCAGCCGCGCCGGCACGCCGCCGAACTCCAGGTCGGCGCTGTGGATGCACACCGACAGCAGGCTGCCGTCCTTGCGCCGATGCGTCCACACGCTCGGCGCGTCGAAGTCCTCGCGCGGTTTGCGCACGTCCTGCAGCAAGCGCTCGGCATCCTCCGACGGGCGCAGATCGCGCAGGTCCATCGCCAGGAATTTCTCGCGGCTGTAGCCGTACTGGCGCACCGCGGCCTGGTTCACTTCCAGGAAGCGCAGGCTGTCCACGGAGAACACCCAGTACGGCAACGGATTGCGATCGAACACCAGGCGGAACTGGCGCTCGGCATCGAGCAGGCGCGCGTGTGCCGCCACCCGGTCGCTGACATCCTGCACCGCGCCGGTCATGCACACGCCCTCGCGGGTGTGCACCAGCGCGCCGCGCGCGGCCAGCCAGCGCAGGCGTCCATCGGGCAGGTGCATGCGATAGACGGTGTTGTAGTCCGCGCGCCCTTGCGCAGCGTCCTCGTACAGCTGCGTCACCCGTGCGCGATCCTCGTCGTGGATCCGCGCCAGGAACGCCTCGATGGGCAGTTGCATGCGCTGCAGGCCGAACATCGCGCCGGTCGGTTCGGACAGGCGCAGCACGCGCCGCGCGATGTCGACGCGCCAGGTGCCGATGCCGCCCATCCCGTGCGCCAGGCGCAGATCCTCGTCGCCACGCCGCAGGCGCTGCAGCAGGTGGCGCTGGCGACGCTCGGCGCGGCGCAGGCTGACCAGCAGATAGGCCAGGCCGAGCAGGTACAGCACGTACACCAGCGCCGCCGCCGCGACGAACCACCACCAGCCGGACAGCGTCTCGCGCAGCCCCACCCCGGCCACCGCCAGCAACGGATACGCACCGCCGCCGCTCAGCGCCAGGATCCGCGGTGTCCCGTCGAAGACATCGCGGCGTACCCCCAGGGCGCCGCCGTGCGGCATCGGCTGCGCCAGCGCGATCGGCAGACGTGGCTGGCCGGCCGCGAGCGGGCGGCTGGCGGCCAGCAGCACGCCCTGCGCGTCGGTCAGGGCGACGATGCCGTCGCGCCCGCTGTCGGTGCCCTGCACGATGCGTTGCAACGCGGCCACCCGCCATTGCGCCTCGACCCAGCCATCGGTCCCCCACGGGACCGCCACGCGCACCACCGCCTCGCCATCGGCCAGGCGCACTGGCGGACTCACGCAGACCCGGTCGCCGCAGCGCGCGCGCGGCATCCATGCGCGCAGTTGCGGATCGCCCGTGCCGCCGAAGCGGGGTTGGCCCTGCACATCCAGCAGGGCCACGTCGCGCAGTTCCGGGTGCCGCGCCTGCAGGCCGTGCAGCGAGGCGGCGATCAGCTCGGGCGCCCGCATCGGCGTCTCCGCCAGCAGCGCCTGCGCACTCAGGCCCTCGCTATGCAGGGCCTGGCCGAGATTGTCCAGTTGCAACTGCAGCAAGCGGTCGCTGCCGGTGGCCAGGGCCAGGCTCTGCCGCTGCGCTGCGGCCAGGCGGTTGTGGCGGTCCTGCGCCAGCACCAGCACCAGGCCGGCGGCCAGCAGCACCGCCAGCGCCACGCCCCAGGTCGCGATCGCCCGCAACGGCGCGCGCGTGACGCGCCGCAGGCTGTGCCGAAAGCGACGGTCACGCTTCCTGTCGGCGAGCGGATTCGGCGGCATCGAGGGTCGGGAGTGCGGCGTAGATGCTGGATACAGCGGCCTGGGACCGGCGATCTTGACCGCCCGTGACGCGATGCTGCGTTCAGCGATGCGGATAAATCATTCAGTCCGCTGTGGCCACTGCGCCAGTGCCGGCGTCGTCAGCCCCACCCGTCGGCACGCACGCGCGGCGATGCCATCGTGCAGTGCCACCCGGAACAGCGGCGCCACCTGCTGCAGCAACCAGGCCGGCACCGTCGGGCCGGTGCGCTGCAGCCGTGCCTGCCGCAGCAGGGCGCTGGCCCATGGCGGCAGCAAGGCCGCGCCGGCGCCCAGGAACAGTTCGCGCGATAGTCCCGGCGCCGGCACCGGCAGGCGCAGGCCGGACAGCACCGCCAGCACCTCGCGCGAGCGCGCATCCACCCGCAGCAGCGGCCGCTGCCGCTCGAAATAGTCCAGCACCGCCGCCTCGCTGGCCGGAACGTCGCGTGCGCCCAGCGCTTCGGCGACGCGCCGGCCTTCGTCGTAATAGCGGTCGGCGATCGCCGCCGGCACCGCGCGGCAGTAGCGGCGGTAGCCCTGCAGGAAGCCGTAGGCCTCGGTCACGTGGACCCAGGTCAGCAGCGCCGGATCGTCGGCGGCGTAGGCGCGTCCGTCGGGCGTGTGGCCGCGCACCCGCGTGTGGATCGCACGCACACGGGCGATCTGGCGCTGCGCCGCGTCGGTGGGCGCGTAGCTGGTGGCGGCGACGAATTGGGTGGTGCGGCGCAGGCGCCCGACCAGATCCTCGCGAAAGTTGGAATGGTCGTAGACCCCGGCCAGCGCCAGCGGATGCAGGGTCTGCAGCAGCAGCGCACACAGCCCGCCGGCCAGCATCCCGGGAAACTCGGCATGGATGCGCCAGGTGACGCTGTCCGGACCGAACAGGCCCACATCGCCGAGCGGCTGGTCGTAGTCGATGGCGTCGCGCTCGCGCGGGAACGCGCCCAGCACCCAGCGGCGGATCTGCGCGGTGGCCGGAGCGGAGAGGGTGCGTAGCAGCGGGGGCATGCGCCGATGGTAGCGAAAGCGGCGCGAGCGCCGTGCGATGGCGTATGGCGCGCCGCTACCGCGCCGCATGTGCGACCGCAGCATGCACTTTGCGGCCGCTGTGCTAGAAAGAAGCTGCCTCAAGATCGCCAACCGACGTTCCGCGTCCGTCACCGCATCTGCAAGGAGCCCGTCATGCTCGCTCTGTTCAAAGGCTTGGGATTGCTGCTCGAGGACAACGCGCTGCACCAGCGCTCGTTTCCCGAGCAGGTCGCGCACTGGCAGCACAAGAGCGAGGCGCAGATCCGCGAAGAGGTCGCGTTGCTGGCCAAGGCCAAGCAGCAGTGGCTGGTGGCGTCGATCATCGGCTGGCAGGCGATCTCGCTGATCCTGCTCGGCGTGATCACCGCGCAGTTGTGGCAGCACGACTACCACCTGACCTTCTCGCGCATCGTCATCGTGGTCACCTCGTGGGTGGCGATCCTGTTCGTGATCTGGTTCATCGCCAACATGTTCGACCGCACCGCCGGCTTCGAGCGCTGGCTCACCGCGTTCAACAGCCGCGAACCGCTGTCGGCCGATGCCGACACCGTGGAGTGCGTGGCCGACGCGCTGAACATGGCGCGCAAGTACCCGGAGATCCTCGCCTACAAGCGCGAGGTGGTGGCCAACCGCGAACTGCGCCACGAGGACATCCGGATCATGCGCGAGATGGGCCGCATCCGCCTGCATGCCGAACTGGTCGCCTCGCTGATCCAGTTCGAGGGCACGCCACCCGGCGGCCAGCCCGGCGTGTTCCGCGTCGCCGGCTGAGTCGGCGGCACACGCATCTCACGCGCGCCGTCTGCGATAGACGGCGCGCCCGCCGATCCGACATCACGCGCGGGCGCGACTCGGGCGCAACACGCGCACAGTCGGTCGCGATCCGCGCGCCCGATAGCGTGTTCGCTCAAGCCCGCGGTCGCCGCAAGGGCGCAACGCCACGGCGATGCCAGCCCCCAGTCAAACCGCACCGACCCGACGCAGCCGGCGTCGGCCGACCGCGATGACACAGGGCATTCCCAACGCCCGTTTCGCGAAATATAATCATTCTCGATTAGAACTTTCGCCTCACGGTCTCGATGACACTGCATCCCCTTTCGTGCGCCTGCCTGCTGGGCATGGCGCTGTCCTTGCCTGCGCACGCCGCCAGTGCCGACACCGCCTCGGACGCCGACAGCGGCGCCGATGCCGCACAGGCGACCGCCCTGCCCACGGTGCAGGTGCGCGCCGACGCGCAGAGCGGCTTCCGCGCCACCGGACCGGTGCAGGCCGACAAGTCGGATGCGCCGCTGGCGCAGACGCCGTTCTCGATCACCGTGGTGCCGCGCGCGCTGCTGGACAGCCAGCAGGCGCGCACCCTGTCCGATGCCCTGCACAACGTCTCCGGGGTCGTCGCCAACACCTACGGCCGGCGCGGCTGGGACGACCTGATCATCCGCGGCCAGACCGCCTCCGACGCGCTGTTCGTCGACGGCCTGCGCACCGCCGACAGCAACCGCGTGGCCGAGCAACTGTTCGGCGTGCAGCAGGTGGAGGTGCTGAAGGGCCCGGCCTCGCTGCTGTACGGACAGGTGCTGCCGGGCGGCCTGGTCAACCTGATCAGCAAGCGTCCCGGCGCCGAGCCGATGCGGCGGGTCGACCTGGGCGTGGGCAGCGACGGCCTGCGCCAGGGCAGCGTCGATCTCAACCAGCCGCTGTCGGCCGACGGCAAGGTCGCACTGCGCCTCAATGCGCTGGCGATGAACAGCGACGACCCGACCGACCACGTGTACTTCCGCAGCCGCTGGATCGCCCCGTCGCTGTCGCTGGACCTGGGCCCGCGCACCGACTTCGTGCTGCTGACCAGCTACCAGGAACGCGACTACATCCGCCAGCAGGGCCTGCCCTGGGAAGGCAGCGCCGAACCCAACCGCAACGGCAGGATCGACCGCGCGCTGTTCACCGGCGAACCCGGGCAGCGGCCGTACCACAGCCACCAGAGCCGGATCGGCTACGTGCTCGATCACCGCTTCGACAACGGCTGGAGCCTGCACCACGCCGCGCGCTGGCAGAGCTTCGGGCTGGACGGTTTCCTGATCGCCAACAACGGCCTGGCCGCCAACCTGCGCACCCTGCGCCGTACCGCCACCCAGCAACAGTTCGACGGACGCACCTGGGTGCAGGACACCTACCTGCAGGGCGGCTTCGCCACCGGCACCTGGCAGCACACCGTCACCGCCGGCCTGGACGCGTTCAAGACCTGGGAATGGAACGTGCAGTCGACCTGCCGCGTCGGCAATCTCGACGTGTACGCGCCGGTCTACGGCAGCGCCGTGACCTGCCCGGCACGCCCCACCCGCGACAACCTCAGCGTGGTGACCTCGGGCGGCCTGTACCTGCGCGACCGCATCCAGTTCGCACCGGACTGGCAACTGCTGCTGGGCCTGCGCCACGACCGCAGCCGCAACCGCAGCGAGGACCGGCTGGCCGGCAGCGACACGCGCACCGACAACAGTGCCACGACGGGTTCGGCAGCGCTGATGTTCGACGCCGGTGGCGGGCTGCGCCCGTATGTCAGCGTCGCCACCTCGTTCTATCCCAATGTCGGCGTCGATGCGCAGGGCGCGCAGTTCGATCCCGAGCGCGGGCGCCAGGTGGAACTGGGCGTCAAGATGGAAGTCGGCAGCGGCACCAGCCTGAGCATGGCGCTGTACGACCTGCGCCGGCGCAACGTGCTGCAGACCGATCCGTTCAACGACGGCTACAGCATCGCCGTGGGCGAACAGCGCAGCCGCGGCCTGGAGCTCAACGCCGCCGCCGACCTGGGCAACGGGTTGAGCCTGTTCGGCGGCTACGCCTACACCGATGCGGTGGTCACCGACGACGGTGGCCAGCGTGTCAGCAGCGTCGGCAGCCGCCTGAACAACGTGCCGCGGCATAGCGGTTCTGTGTGGCTGCAGTACACCGCCCACGGCGCGGCCGACGGCTGGAGCGTCAGCGGCGGCGCCCGCGCCGAAGGCGAGAAGACCGCCTACGGCCATCGCATTCCCGGCTACCTGGTATTCGATGCCGGCCTGGGCTACCGCCAGGGCCATTGGCGCTACGCGCTGAACCTGAAGAACGCCTTCGACCGCGACTACTTCACCGGCGGCCTGCAGCGCGCCGTGGCCCTGGGCGACCCGCGCACGCTATTGTTCTCGGTGGGCGTGGATTACTGAGTGGGTGCGCGTCATTGCGCACGACGCGACGCCGTTCGTGCCAGCGTGCTGTGGGATCGCGGGACAGCATTCTGTGGGAGCGACTTCAGTCGCGACGCGAGAGCCCATCCGGCGGCTCCGTTGCGGAGGCGTCGGGACTGAAGTCCCTCCCACAACGGCAGCGATCCGATTGCGACAGTCGGATGCAAGGGCGGATACGGCGACGCGATGCGTCGGTCGACCTCGCATCCGGGTCGCGGCTGACGCCGCTCCGACGGTGCCGATCTTCGGACCGCAACGAGGCATCGCGCAGGAGCGGCGTCAGCCGCGACGCATGACGCTGTCCGACGGCTCTGCGGCAATGCCTCTCAACGGCTTCAGCCGCGACGCGCGACGTCCGACAGCTCCGCGGTAATGCCCGTGTGGGAGCCACTTCGGTCGCGATGCAAGACGCCATCCGGCAACTCCATTGCAGACGCGTCGGGACTGAAGTCCCTCCCACAACAGCCGCGGCCATCGTGCATCGCTGGTTGTGTCGGAAGATCGTATCGACCAGCGTTCGCTATCGCCTCTCACTCGCGCCCGCAGGCCGACGCCGGTGCATCCGACACCACGCACTGGCGGAAGTCGCGGGGCAGCCCGGCGATCTCGCGGCGCTGACCGATCGCCAGATCGAAGGCCTGCAGCACGCGCGGATTGCAGGCAGCGCCATCGCCGCCGCTAGCCTGCGGCGATGCCGTGCAGGCGGCGTAGACCTGGTAGTGGCAGCGCCCGCTGCGGCTGTCGATGCAACGGAACGTGGCCAGGCCACCGCGATACGTAGTGCGGCTGAAGAGCAGCGGCACGCCGCGTTCGCTGGCCTGCACCACGGTCTCGCGGCGGGCGCCCATGGACAGGTCGAGATCGGCATGTCCCTGGCAGCCGAACAGGCCGAGCAGGCACGACCACAGCACGGAGAGCAGACGCATGGCGGAGATTCCTTGTTCCAGTGCGAAGCGAGGGAATGCGCGGCTACATGCCGCGGAACAGGCTCATGTACGGCTGGCTGACGGTCAGGACCTCGTCGCGGTGGCGCAGCTTCAGCCGGCCCTTGCCGGTGTCGTCGCGCACCACCGAGGCCACCGCCTTGAGGTTGACGATGGTGGAGCGGTGGATCTGCCGGAACGCCGCCGGATCGAGCACGTCCAGCAGCTCCCGCAAGGAGGTGCGCAGCACCGCCTCGCCATCCCGGGTGAGCACCGTGGTGTACTTGCTGTCGGCCTGGAAATACAGCACGTCGTCGAGCAGGATCAGCCGCGTCTCGCGGCCGCTGCTGGCGGTGACCCAGGCCAGCGGTGGCGGCGCCGACGGCGCGGCCGGGCGCTGCTGCAGACGCTGCAGCAGCGCGTCGAGCACCGCCGGATCCGGCCCCTGCGCCGCCCGTGCCTGCAGCCGCTGCACCGTGGCCTGCAGACGCTCGCGCACGATCGGCTTGAGCAGGTAGTCCACCGCGCCATGCTCGAACGCGTCGATGGCGTACTGGTCGTAGGCAGTGACGAACACCACCTGCGTGTGCGGGCTCAGTTCGCCCAGCGCACGCGCCACCTCGATGCCGCTCAGCCCGGGCATGCGGATGTCCAGGAACGCCACCTGCGGGCGCAACTCGGCCAGCCGCTCCAGCGCGCTGGCGCCGTCCTCGCACTCGGCGACGATGCGCAACTCCGGCCACACCTCGCCCAGCAGCGCGACCAGCGCATCGCGCAACAGGGTTTCGTCCTCGGCGACGATCGCGTCAGTCATGGTGCGCTCCCGTGTGCGTCGCCACCGGCGGTGGCGGCGTCGTCCCCGCCGGCCACGGCAGGGTGAGGGTGGCGGCCACACCGCTGGGGAAGTTGGAGACGATGGCGAAGCTCGCCGCGCCGGCATAGGTGAGGCGCAAGCGCTCGCGCAGGTTCTTCAAACCGATGCCGGTGCCGCTGGACTGGGTGTTGAAGCCCAGGCCGTCGTCGGCCACGGTCAGGGTGACGTGGTCGTCGACCGCGCGCGCCAGGATCCAGATGGTGCCGCCGCCGGGCTTGGGTTCCAGACCGTGCTTGATCGCGTTCTCCACCAGCGTCTGCAGCATCATCGACGGCAGCGGCAGCGTCTTCATCGTCTCCGGCACCTGCACCTGCAGTTGCAGGCGTGCGCCCATGCGGATGCGCAGGATCTCCAGGTAGGCCTGGGTCCGTTCCAGTTCGTCGCCGAGCGAGCTCATCGCGTCCTCGGTGCTGGGCAGCGAACGCCGCAGGTACTGGATCAGATAGCCCAGCATCAGGTCGGCGCGCGGCGGATCGGTCCGCGCCAGCACCTGTGCACTGGCCAGCGTGTTGTAGAGGAAGTGCGGCTCGACCTGGGCGTGCAGCAGGTTCAGCCGCGCCACGGTCAGCTCCTGCTCGGTGGCGGCCTGTGTGGCGGCGGCCTGCTCGTCGCGGCGCAGCTCGGCCACGCGCCGCGCCAGCGCACGACCCAAGGCTTCGGCGTTCTCGTAGTTGCTGCCCTCGTCGACCGCGAACAGGTCGATCCAGGCGCTGGCATCCGGCTCCAGCAGCAGGGTCAGGCTGCTGGTGCCGGTGCCCGGGGTCACCGTCGCCACCACCTGGTTGCGCTTGACCGCGAAGCGCGCGGCCAGGTTCCAGCGCGACGGCGGGCGGCCGTTGTAGGGATCGATGCGACGCACCTTGGCGCGCACCTGCAGGCTGTCCAGCGTGCTTTCCACCTCTTCCACCCGTGGCAGCTCGCGCACCGCCGCATCCAGCAGTGCGAACGCCTCATGGGTGTCCAGCGGGATCTCGATCTGGCGCCGCTGGCGGCTGGCCAGGGTGCCCCAGTCAAGGCGCCCGGCGATCAGCCAGACCTTGCGCAGGTGGGTGATGCCGGCGATCAGCGCCGACAGCATCAACAGCATCGCCAACAGGCCGAACAGCCAGCCCGGTCCGGAATTCATACCGTAGAACAACCCGGCCCAGACGAAGGCGGCGACAACCACCGCCACTGCCCAGGCGCACAACAGGCGAACGAGGAAGAACAGGCTGGCGAGCATGGCGGCCGGGGACTGGGAAGTTCCGGCGAGGATAGCCGCGGCGTCGCACGGCGCCAGCGGCGTGCGACGAAACCGCCGCTGGCGAGGATGGGACCTGGCCTTGGCAGGACGAAACCGCAGCCCAGCCGCACGCCGAGGCGGCGGCGCCATTCCAGGCGACAGCGCGCCCTAGAGCCGGCTCACGCTGCGGATGCGGATCTCGCTGCTGTCCACGCCGTGGCGTTGCGCCGCCTGCGCCCGCATGTGACACAGCAGCCGCTCCGGGTCCAGCGGCGCGGGCTCGGCCCAGGTGTGCGCCAGGGTGCCCCAGGCCACGCGCTGGCCGAAGCTGTAGGCCTCGTAGTCGGCCAGGTAGTGGCGCTCGCGCTCAGGTGCCGACGTGGACATCGCCTTCGTAGCCGTTGCAGCCAAGATGTTCGAGCGCGATCGACAGCGCCAGCGCGTAGCCCTGCGCGCAGTAGCCGCCGACCTGGCCCAGGCGCTGCCCCGACGCCGCGCACAGGCAGGCTTCGCGGCGATCGCTGGCATCGTCGTGCACTTCCACGTAAGGCCGGCGCAGGTGCGCCACCGCGTCGGCGGTGATGGCGCTGTCCGAGCACGCGCCCGGATCCAGCAACAGCATCTCCACCCCGGCCTGGTCGGCCTGGGCCAGCGCCTGCAGCAGTTCGCGCTCGCTGGCGCAGCCGCGTACGGCCAGGGTCTTGCCGGCGCGGCCGGCATGGGCCAGCAATTGCCGCATCACCGGTGGGGCGATGCGGGCCGGGCGGCCGCGATGGCCGGCCACGCAGTCCGGGCCACGGAGCAACAGGATCGACATGGCGGCGCCCTCAGTTGGCCAGCGCCGCGCGCGCGCCGAGCCGGCGCTGCGCCACGCCCAGGGCGATCGCGTAGCTGTCGGCGAGCGCACCGTTGGCGATCACCGTCAGCAACGGCATGTGCCGCGGATGCAGCAGCGGTTCCAGCGCCTGCGCGCTGGCATCGTGCACCTCGATGTACGGATGGCCCAGCGCATCCAGCGCCGCGCACAACTGCGCGCCATGGTCGGCCAGCTCTGATGCCGGCAACTCGCCGGAATCCAGCAGCACCAGCTCGGTGTCGTCGCACGCGCCCTGCCGCAGCCGCGCCACGATCTGCGCGGCATCGGCACAGGCCACCGGCACCACCTGCGCGGCATGGGAAGCGGCCAGACACTGCGCCGCGGCGATGGCCGACGCATCGCGATGCGGGCCCTGGATCAGCAGAATCGACATGGAACACATCCAACGGAAAGGACGTGGCGCAGTCTGCGCGCGCGCCGCGTAAGCGTTCCATGGCGGAAGAGGGCCTGGGGCGTAAAGCTTGCGTAAGGCGGGAATCGGGAATCGGGAATCGGGAATCGGGAATCGGGAATCGGGAATGGAGAATGGAGAATCGTTGAGCGCAAGCCGGGAACGTTCAGCCAACGACATGCCGCTTTTCCGATTCCCCATTCCCCAATCCCCATTCCCGGCTTTATGCGATCATCCCCCGCTTCCCGCCGCCGCCGGACCCGCCATGACCCAAACCGCCCTGCGCCGCGATGTCGGCCCGTTCGCCCTGATGCTGACCGGCCTCGGTTCGATCATCGGTTCCGGTTGGCTGTTCGGCGCCTGGCGCGCCGCCGGGCTGGCCGGCCCCGGTGCGATCTGGGCCTGGGTGCTGGGCGCGGCGATCGTCACCACCATCGCCCTGGCCTATGCCGAGCTGGGCGCGATGTTCCCCGAGTCCGGCGGCATGGTCCGCTACAGCCACTATTCGCACGGTTCGCTGGTCGGCTTCATCGCCGGCTGGGCCAACTGGATCGCGATCGTGTCGGTGATCCCGGTGGAGGCCGAGGCCTCGGTGCAGTACATGGCGTCCTGGCCCTGGCAGTGGGCGCAGGACCTGTACGTGCAGCAGCCCGGCGGCGCCGGCGAGCTGTCGGTGCCCGGCCTGTGCATCGCCGCGGTGCTGGTGCTGGTGTATTTCCTGCTGAACTTCTGGAGCGTCAAGCTGTTCGCGCGCTCCAACAGCCTGATCACCGTGTTCAAGCTGGTGGTGCCGGCGCTGACCGGCGTGGCGTTGATCGCCAGCGGCTTCCACAGCGAGAACTTCAGCGTCGGCCTGCACGGCGGCAGCCACACCATCGACTTCGCCGCGGTGCTCACCGCGGTGGCCACCGCCGGCATCGTGTTCAGCTTCAACGGCTTCCAGAGCCCGGTGAACCTGGCCGGCGAGGCGCGCAATCCCGGGCGCAGCATCCCGTTCGCCGTGCTCGGCTCGATCGCGCTGGCCACGGTGGTCTACGTGCTGCTGCAGGTCGCCTATCTGGGCGCGGTGCCGCCGGACCTGCTGGCCAAGGCCGGCTGGCACGGCATCGACTTCCGCTCGCCGTTCGCGCAGCTGGCGATCATCGTCAACCTGCACTGGCTGGCGATGCTGCTGTACGTGGACGCCTTCGTCAGCCCCAGCGGCACCGGCATCACCTACACCGCCACCACCGCGCGGATGATCTACGGCATGGAGCGCAACGGCACCATGCCCAAGGTGCTGGGCCGGATCCATCCGACCTGGGGCGTGCCGCGCCCGGCGATGTTCTTCAACCTGCTGGTGTCCTACCTGTTCCTGTTCTTCTTCCGCGGCTGGGGCACGCTGGCGGCGGTGATCTCGGTGGCGACGATCATTTCCTACCTGACCGGCCCGATCAGCGCGATGGCGCTGCGCAAGCACGCGCCGGAGATGCACCGCCCGCTGCGCATCGCCGGCCTGCCGGTGCTGGCCGCCGCCGCCTTCGTGCTGGCCACCGAACTGCTGTACTGGGCGCGCTGGCCGCTGACCGGCGAGATCATCCTGCTGATGCTGGTCGCTCTGCCGGTGTACGCCTACTACCAGCAGCGCGACGGCTGGAAGGATTTCCGCCGGCACCTGCGCGGCGCCAGCTGGCTGATCGCCTACCTGCCGACCATCGCCCTGCTGTCGTGGGCCGGCAGCACCACCTTCGGCGGCCACGGTTACCTGTCCTACGGGCCGGACCTGGTGGTGGTCGGCGTGGTCGCGCTGGGCTTCTACTTCTGGGGCGTGCGTGCCGGCTGGCGCACCCCGTCGCTGCAGCAGGCCAGCGGCGGCTGAGCCGCGGCGGCGCTCAGCCGCCGCGCAAAGTTTGCAGCGCGCGCGACAGCAACGTGGCGCCGCTGAAGCCGGCCAGCGCGCACAGCCCTGCCGCGGCGGCCAGCGCACCGATCTCGGCGTGATCGCCGAACAGCGCGATCGCCGAGCCGATGCACGCTGCCGAGAACCCGGCGCCGACCAGACCGATGCGCAGATGCGCGCGCCAGCCGCGCAGATGCGGCCAGGCGCGTACTGCGACCAGGCCGGTCAGCAAGGCCGGCAAGACGCCGAACAGGTAGGAATACAGCGCGATCCCCAGCAGCATCAGCAGCCCGCCGCCGATGTCACCGAGGTGAGCGCCGCCCCAGAGCCACGCGACTGCCATCACCGGCAGGCCGACCGCCACGGTCCCGAGCGGCGGCCCGACCAGCGGGAACGCCACGGCCACGCCGAGGTAGACCAGCCAGCGCGGCAGCGGATCGCTCCCCGCGTCGGCGCCCATCGGATCGGCGCCTTCCGCGCCCGCGCCCGGCGGCGGATCCGCAGCCGCCTGCGGCGCAGGCGGCACTGGGGCGTGACTCACTTGGCGGGCGCGGCTTGGCGCTGCGCGGTGCTGGCGTCGCGGGTGGCGCGGAACTCGGAGTCGCGGCTCCAGTTCGGCCACTGCGTCGAATTGGCCAGTTCCTCGCCCAGCGTGTACAGCACCTGCATGTCGCGCGCGGCGCCGGCGAAGGTCCAGTTCGGCTGCCATTCGTCGCCGGGCTGGTGGTAGCGCTTGGCGGTGTAGTCGTCCGAGGCGGCCTTGCCGGCCGCCACGCCGCCGTCCACCCAGTCCTGACCGGCAGCGAAGGACAGCGCCGGCACGCCGCGCTTGGCGAAGGAGAAGTGGTCGGAGCGGAAGAAGTAGCCGGCTTCCGGCTTCGGATCGGGCGTGTAGCGCAGGTCCCAGCCCTTGGCCACGCGCTTGAGGTCGTCGAGCAGTTCCAGCTTGGCGGTGCCGTAGATGCCGAAATCGCGCGAGGGTCCGAACGGGCTCATGCCGTCCATGTTGATCACCGCCACCGTGCGCGCCAGCGGATACAGCGGCTTGGAGGCGTAGTACTCCGAGCCGAGCAGGCCCTTTTCCTCGGCGGTGACCGCCATGAACACCACCGAGCGCTGCGGCGCCGGGCCCTTGGCGAAGGCGCGGGCCAGTTCCAGCAGTGCGGCGACGCCACTGGCGTTGTCCAGCGCGCCGTTGAAGATGCGATCACCCTTGGCGTCGGGTGCGCCCACGCCCAGGTGATCCCAGTGCGCGGTGTAGATGAGGGTGTCGTCCGGCCGGGTCTTGCCGGGCAGGCGCGCGACCACGTTGTGCGAGGTGATCACCTCCGACTTCACCGCGTAGTCGGCGTACAGGCGCTCACCCTTCAGCTCCACCGGCTTGAAGTCGCGCGATTGCGCCTGCTTCTTCAGCGCATCGAAATCCAGCCCGGCGCGCTTGAACAGGTCCACCGCCAGATCGCGCTGGATCCAGCCCTCCAGTTCAGGGTGCACCGACTTGGGATCGTCGCGGACCACATCGAACATGCTGTTGGTATTGGAGTTGGCGACGGTGGCCCAGCCGTAGGACGCCGGTGCGGTCTCGTGCACGATCAGCACGCCGGCCGCGCCCTGCCGCGCGCCTTCCTCGAACTTGTAGGTCCAGCGGCCGTAGTAGGTCATGCCCTTGCCGTCGAACGCGCCCTTGCCGGTCTCGAAATCGGGGTCGTTGATCAGCACCACCGCGATCTTGCCCTTCAGGTCCACGCCCTTGAAGTCGTCCCAGCCGCGCTCGGGCGCCTTGACGCCGTAGCCGACGAACACCAGCGGCGCGCCGTCCAGGGTCACCTGGCTGCTGCCGTCGAGCGCGGCGCGCACGGCGATCTGCTGGCCCTGGGTCAGGGCCTGGCGCTGGTCGCCGCTGGCGATGGCCAGCTGCGGGGTACCGACGATGTCGGCGCGGCGCAGCGGCACCGCCTGGGTCCACAGGCGCTTGCCGTCGCGCAGGTCGCCGCCGGGCTGCAGGCCGGCCGCCTGGAACTGCGCGCTGAGGTAGGCCACGGTCTTCTCCTCGCCCGCCGAGCCCGGGGCGCGGCCCTCGTAGGCGTCGGAGGCCAGTGTCTTGACGTCGGCGGACAAGCGCTTGGTGTCGAAGGTCGGTGCGGGCGGCGGTGCCGCCAGGCTGGCGCCGGACAGCGCAAGCGCCAGCAGGCTCACGATCGGTCGTTTCACGGAGTTCCCTCGGCAGACACAAAGAACCTCGAGTGTAGCGGCGCGGCCAGGCGATCGGCAGGGGCCGGGGGCGGTTTGGGCGCGCGCGGTCGTTCGAGCGCTGATGTCGTGGGGCGCGCCATCATCCCCGCGCATGCCGCGTGCCGCTGCGCGTGGGCGTAGCAGGGACGCGCGAGGAAATGGACGCTCGCCCGGGACTTCCGTGGCTGGAGCCCGCGGGCCGGCTGGCGCCCCCCTCGCTGCCGCAGGCCAGCACCGGCCGGGCCGCGGCAGCGCTCAGCGTCCGCGCAGCCGGTCCAGCGCCAGCGAGAGCAGCATGGCGCCGACGCCCCCGGCAAGCACGCAAGATCCCAGCCAGCCGCCGGGCTCGCGGAACGCGTCGCGATGGCTGTTGATCCAGGCGATGAGCGCACCGACGCAGACGGCCGACATGGCGGCACCGATCACCCCCACCAGCAGATGCGCGCGCCAGCCACGCAGGCGGGGCCAGGCATAGGCGGCGAACAGGCCGGTCAACAGCCCCGGCAACGCGCCGAAGATGCAGGACATCAACGCCATGAGCAGGAGAAGCGGCAGCGCATCGCCGAAGCCGCCGGGCTGCCCCCATGTCCAGGAAAACGCCAACGGCAGACCGACGACCAGCGTGCCCAGGAGCGGCGCGACGATCGCGAACGCCAGCACCACGCCGCTGCGGACCAGCCAGCGCGGCGCCCCATTGCCCGGGGGCACGCCCTCCGGCTGCGCGCGCGCAGCGGTCGCGGTGTCCGCCGGAGCGACCGCCGCAGCTTCGCCCATGCGTGCCGCCGCGGCCCCGGCGGCAACCGCCGGGGCAGGCGCCGGCGCTGCGGACGGCGGTAGCGGTTCCCGACTCACGCGCGCCGCGCTGCGTCGGCGCCGCGGCTCGCACGGAAGGCGGAATCGGGGCGCCAATGGGGCCACTGCACCGCGAAGGACAGGTTTGGACGTTGCACGAAGATCCCTCTCGGCAGGCATGAGCGGCCGAGTGTAGCGAGGCGGCCGCGGGACCGGCGAGGGCCGGGCACCCGCCAGACGTGCGCTGTCGCAAAAATTTATTGTGATAAACCGCTCAAATACGAACCTGAACATGCTCTAATGCCGCGCTCGCGTATCACGGGGCCGCGCCGATCCGGTGGCCACGCCGATCCGCGAGCGCCTCCCGGCTTCCACCCGAGCCGGGCGCGGCGCCCGTTGCCCCTACCCTCATCTGGGCCGCTCCGACTGCGGGGCCGGCCCGCTTCCGGAGACCTGCAGAGATGTCGATGTCCCCTCTCACCCGCATCACCCGTTGCGTGCTGGCCGCCGCGCTGCTGGCCGCCAGCGGTTCGGCCTGGAGTTACGCCGTCAGCAAAGGCACGGTGGTGGACGACCGCGGCAACGCGGTGCAGCTGCGTGGCGTCAACTGGTTCGGCTTCGAAGGCAGCGCGCACACCGTGCATGGCCTGTGGGCGCGCAACTGGAAGGACATGATCACGCAGATGCAGGGCCTGGGCTTCAACGCCGTGCGCCTGCCGTTCTGCCCGCAGACCCTGCGCGGCGTCGCGCCGACCAGCATCGACTACGGCCGCAACCCGGACCTGCAGGGCCTGAATTCGCTGCAGGTGCTGGACAAGGTGGTCAACGAGTTGAGCAGCCGTGGCATGTACGTGCTGCTGGACCACCACTCGCCCGATTGCCAGGGCATCTCCGAGCTCTGGTACACCGACTCCTACAGCGAGCAGCAGTGGCTCAGCGATCTGACGTTCGTGGCCAAGCGCTACGCGTCGGTGCCGGGCGTGATCGGCATCGACCTGAAGAACGAGCCGAACGGCCGCAACACCTGGGGCACCGGCAACCTCAAGACCGACTGGAACAAGGCGGTCGAGCGCGCCTCGGCGGCGGTGCTGAAGGTGGCGCCGAAGTGGCTGATCGTGGTCGAGGGCATCACCGACAACCCGACCTGCTCCAGCAGCTACGGCTACTGGTGGGGCGGCAACCTGGAACCGCTGACCTGCACCAAGCTCAACGTGCCGGCCAACCGCCTGCTGCTGTCGCCGCACGTGTACGGCCCGGACGTGAACTGGCAGCCCTACTTCGGCGACAGCAGCTTCCCGGCCAACATGCCGGCGATCTGGGAGCGCCAGTTCGGCCAGCTGACCCAGCTCGGTTACACCATGATGATCGGTGAGTTCGGCGGCAACGAAGGCCGCAACCAGGCGCAGGACCCGATCCTGCAGAAGGCGCTGATCGACTACCTGATCAAGAAGAACATCCGCAGCGGCTTCTACTGGGCCTGGAACCCGAACAGCCGCGACACCGGCGGCGTGCTCGACGACGACTGGACCACCGTGCGCACCGAGAAGATGACCGGGCTCAAGCGGCTGTGGGGCGACACCAGCGGCACCACGCCGACACCCACTCCGACGCCCACGCCCACCCCGGAGCCGACCCCGACCCCGACGCCGACCCCCACGCCGACCCCGGCCCCGGGCAGCGCCAGCTTCAGCACCAAGGTCATCGTCGACAGCGACTGGAACGCCGGCTACTGCGAACGCGTGCAGGTGACCAACAGCGGCAGCGCCACCGGCAACTGGGCGGTCACCCTGTCCATCAGCGGCACCGTCAACAACCTGTGGAACGCCACCTGGAAGCAGTCGGGCACCACCCTCAGCGCCAGCGGCGTGGACTGGAACAAGACCCTGGCCCCCGGCGCCACCGCCGAGTTCGGGTTCTGCGCCGCCCGCTGAAGACGGCGCCATCGCCCCGCGCAGCGCGCGGGGCGCAACCTCAACGGCAGCGTCCCACGACGCTGCCGTTGGCGTTTTCACCAGGCGACGGCACGCCCGTGGACATCACCACAGCTCCCGCGCGCAATCCGTGGACAAGCCCGTCTTCTGCAACGGCAGTCACGGCCGCCATGGCGGACACTGCCGATCATCGCCGCCAAGTATCCGCCCCCTTGGCCGGCGCACTCCGCACCGGCCACCCTCGGAGCATCGCGATGAACCGATCCCTGCATTCCCGCATTACCCGCTGCCTGCTGGCCGCGGCGCTCGTGGTCGCCAGCGGCTCGGCCTGGAGCTATGCCATCGACCAGGGCAAGGTGGTGGACGACGCCGGCAACGCCGTGCAATTGCGCGGCGTCAACTGGTTCGGTTTCGAGACCTCGCAGCACACCGTGCACGGTCTGTGGGCGCGCAACTGGAAGGACATGATCACGCAGATGCAGGGCCTGGGCTTCAACGCCGTGCGCCTGCCGTTCTGCCCGCAGACGCTGCAGGCGGTATCGCCCGGCAGCATCGACTACAGCCGCAATCCCGACCTGCAGGGCCTGAACTCGCTGCAGCTGCTCGACAAGGTGATCAACGAACTCAGCAGCCGCGGCATGTATGTGCTGCTCGACCACCACACCCCGGACTGCAACGCGATCTCCGAACTCTGGTACACCGGCAGCTACAGCGAGCAGCAATGGCTGAATGATCTGAGCTTCGTGGCCAAGCGCTACGCGTCGGTGCCGGGGGTGATCGGCCTGGATCTGAAGAACGAGCCGCACGGCGCCGCCACCTGGGGCAGCGGCAATGCCGCCACCGCCTGGAACAAGGCCGCCGAACGCGCGTCGGCGGTGGTGCTGAACGCGGCGCCGAACTGGCTGATCGTGGTCGAAGGCATTTCCAACACGTCCACCTGCTCCAGCGACACCGCCCACTTCTGGGGCGAGAACCTGGAACCGCTGGCCTGCACCCCGCTGGCCATCCCGGCCAACCGCCTGCTGCTCGCCCCGCACGTGTACGGACCGGACGTCTACATGCAGCCGTACTTCAGCGCGTCCAACTTCCCGGCCAACATGCCGGCGATCTGGGAGCAGCACTTCGGCCAGTTCGCCCAGGCCGGCCACGCGCTGCTGCTGGGCGAGTTCGGCGGCAAGTACGGCCAGGGCAATCCGCTGGACGTGCAGTGGCAGAACGCGCTGGTCGACTACCTGATCGGCAAGGGCATCCACAGCGGCTTCTACTGGTCGTGGAACCCGAACAGCGGCGACACCGGCGGCATCCTCAACGACGACTGGAGCACGGTGCGCACCGACAAGGTGACCCTGCTGAAGAAGCTGTGGGACAGTGACGGCAGCAGCACGGGCGGTGGCGGTGGCGGTGGTGGCAACGGTGGCGGTGGCAACGGTGGTGGCAATGGCGGCGGCACCACGCCCACGCCGCCGCCGTCCGGCAGCAGCTTCAGCACCAAGGTGCTGGTCGACAGCGACTGGAACGCCGGCTACTGCAACCGCGTGCAGGTGACCAACACCGGCGGCAGCAGCGGCGACTGGAGCGTCACCCTGTCGATCAGCGGCACCGTCAACAACCTGTGGAACGCCAGTTGGACGCAGTCGGGCACCACGCTCAGCGCCAGCGGCGTGGACTGGAACAAGACCCTGGCCCCCGGCGCCACTGCCGAGTTCGGCTTCTGCGCCGCACGCTGAGCGCGCCGCTGCGTCCCTGACGCCACCCGCACGGCCCTTCTCCCGCGCGGGCCGTGCGCGAGGCCGGCCGCCCACGCGGCGCCGCGCGGTGTGCCATCAGTCACGTTCCCGCGGCCGCCGCCGCCCCTCTATGCTGGCGCACTGTCCACACTCAGGCCCGGCCCATGCTCCGTCCCTTGTCGCTGTTGATCTCCAGCATCCTCACCCTCGGCACCGGCGCCGCCTTGGTCGCCGCGCCGTCGGCCCTGGCCGCGGCCACGCCGGGCCAGGCGACCGCGCCGGAGATCGCCTACACCCGCTTCACCCTGCCCAACGGCCTGACCGTGGTGGTGCACGAGGACCACAAGGCGCCGGTGGTGGCGGTGAGCATCTGGTACCACATCGGCTCGGGCGATGAGCCGGCCGGCAAGACCGGCTTCGCGCACCTGTTCGAGCACCTGATGTTCTCCGGCTCGGAGAACCACAAGGGCACCTACTTCCAGCCGTTCGAGAAGGTCGGCGCCACCGACATGAACGGCACCACCTGGTTCGACCGCACCAACTACTTCGAGACCGTGCCGACCACCGCGCTGGACACCGCGCTGTGGATGGAATCGGACCGCATGGGCCACCTGCTCGGCGCGATCGGCCAGAAGGAACTGGACACCCAGCGCGGCGTGGTCCAGAACGAGAAGCGCCAGGGCCAGAACCGCCCCTACGGCCGCGTCGACGAGAACATCCTGGCCAACATCTTCCCGGCCAACCATCCGTACCAGCACGACACCATCGGCTCGATGGCCGACCTCGACGCGGCCTCGCTGGACGACGTCAAACAGTGGTTCCACGACAACTACGGCGCCGCCAACACCACCCTGGTGCTGGCCGGCGACATCACCGTGGCGCAGGCCAAGGCCAAGGCCGAGCAGTACTTCGGCGACATCCCCGCCGGCCGCCCGGTGCCGCGCCAGCAGCCGTGGATCACCCCGCTGGCCAAGCAGACCCGCGGCGTGCAGCACGACCACGTCGCGCAGCCGCGCATCTACCGCACCTGGGTGGCGCCGCAACTGGGCACCGACGACGCGGTGCTGCTGGACCTGGCCACCACCGTGCTCGGCGGCGGCAAGACCAGCCGCCTGTACCAGCGCCTGGTCTACCGCGACAAGCTGGCCGACGACGTCTCCGCCGGCCTGCAGTCGTTCGCGCTGGCCAGCCAGCTGCAGATCACCGCCGACGTGAAGGAAGGCGTGGACCCGGCCAAGGTCGAGGCCGCCATCGCCGACGAACTGCAGAAGTTCCTGGCCGAAGGCCCCACCGCCGACGAACTGCAGCGCGCGCAGGTGGGCTACCGCGCCGGCTTCGTGCGCGGCCTGGAGAAGGTCGGCGGCTTCGGCGGCAAGGCCACGGTGCTGGCCGAGGGCCAGGTCTACCGCAACGATCCGGGCGCCTACAAGAAGGACCTGCAGCGCGCACAGGACGCCACCGTCGCCAGCGTGCGCAAGGCCGCCGACACCTGGTTCGGCAAGGGCGACTACCTGCTGACCGTGCTGCCGGCGCCGGAAGGCTTCGATCCGGCGGCCGAGGACAAGGCGGTCAAGCCGCTGCCGGCGGCCCCGGGCAAGCCCGCGCCGAAGGTGCCGGCCAAGGGCAACTACAGCGTCGGCAAGTCGCAGGTGGACCGCGCGGCCGGCGTGCCGGAGACCAGCCAGTTCCCGAGCCTGAGCTTCCCGCAACTGCAGCGCGGCAAGCTCAAGAACGGCATCGAGGTGGTGCTGGCCGAGCGTCACACCATCCCGGTCACGCAGATCCAGATGCTGTTCGATGCCGGTTACGCGACCGACCGCGGCAGCAAGCTCGGCACCGCCAACTTCACCGCGGCGCTGATGAACGAGAGCACCCGCAACCTGGATTCGGTGGACGTGGCGCAGCGCCGCCAGCGCCTGGGCGCGATGACCAGCGTGTCCTGCGAACTGGACAGCTGCGACGCCTCGCTCAACGCGCTCAACGACCAGTTGGCGCCGTCGCTGGAGCTGTTCGCCGACATCGTGCGCAACCCGGCGTTCAAGGCCGACGACATCGAGCGCATCCGCGGCCAGTGGCTGGCCTCGATCGCGCAGGAGAAGACCCAGCCGCAGGGCCTGGCGCTGCGCACCCTGCCGCCGCTGCTGTACGGCCCCACCCATCCGTACGGCGTGCCGCTCACCGGCACCGGCACCGAGGCGGCGATCAAGAGCCTCACTGCGGGCGACCTGAGCGCGTTCCAGAACAACTGGCTGCGTCCGGACAACGTGCGCATCCTGGTCGCCGGCGACACCACCCTGGCCAAGATCATCCCGCAGCTGGATGCCGCGTTCGGCGACTGGCAGGCCCCGGCCGGCAAGCGCCCGACCAAGAGCCTGCCGCAGGTGGCCGCGCAGCCCAAGCCGCGCGTGTTCCTGATCAACCGCGACGACGCCCCGCAGTCGCTGATCCTGGCCGGCCTGCTGGCACCCTCGACCAAGGCGCCGAACAACCTGGCGATCGGCGTGGCCAACGGCGCCTTCGGCGGCACCTTCACCTCGCGACTGAACATGAACCTGCGCGAGGACAAGCGCTGGGCCTACGGCGCCAACAGCTTCATGATCGACGCGATCGGCCAGCGCCCGTTCCTGTTCTTCGCCCCGGTGCAGACCGACAAGACCGCCGAATCGGCCGCCGAGATCCTCAAGGAAGCCAAGGCCGTGGTCGGCGACAAGCCGCTGACCGCCGCCGAGATCGCCAAGATCAAGGAACAGCGCGTGCGCGCCCTGCCGGGCAGCTTCGAGACCACCGGTGCGGTGCTCGGCGCGATGGAAGGCATCGTCCAGTACGGCCGCCCGGACGACTACGTGCAGACGCTGAAGACGCGCCTGGAAGCGGTCGACCAGCCGGCGGCGGAAGCGGCGATCAAGGAGATCGTGGCGCCGCAGGCGATGACCTGGGTGATCGTCGGCGACCTCAAGCAGATCGAAGCGCCGGTGCGTGCGCTGAAGCTGGGCGAGGTGCAGGTGCTGGACAGCGACGGCCAGCCGGTCAAGGCGAAGGCCAAGCCGTAACGCCGCACACGCATGGCGGGGCTGCCCCGCCATGCGCCACGCGCCGGCGCCAGCATGGGCGCCGGCGCCATCGCAACGCATCGCCAACGCGCGATGCGACATGCGACGACAGTGAGTGAACGCGCAGGCTGCAGGCATCGACCGTCCCTGGCATGCGCGCGGGTCGCGCATGGATCGCCAAGGCGGCGCGCCGCGCCTGTCCTTCACGGCGCCTGGTCGCAACGCTTGGTATCCGCAAGGCCTGTCCTGGCCTGCCACCGCCGATGCCGACCGCTTCTCCCCGCTGCGTCGTCGCCCCCCGCATCCGCATCGGCTGCGCCGGCTGGTCGATCGCCAGCACGCAGCGCGGCTTGGTCGGCGATGGCGCCAGCCAGCTGGCGCGCTATGCCACTAGCTTCGACGCGGTCGAGATCAATTCCACGTTCTACCGCGCCCACCGCGCCAGCACCTACCAGCGCTGGGCCGACAGCGTGCCGACGGAGTTCCGCTTTTCGGCCAAACTGCCACGCACCATCACCCACGACGCGCGCCTGTCCAGCGTCGGGCCGCTGCTGCAGACCTTCCTCGACGAGGTCGGCCATCTCGGCGACAGGCTCGGCTGCCTGCTGGTGCAACTGCCGCCAAGCCTGGCCTTCGACGCGCGCACCGCCGCCACCTTCTTCGCGATGCTGCGGCGCCGCTGGCACGGCGGCATCGCCTGCGAACCGCGTCACGCCAGCTGGTTCGACGCACGCGCCGAGGCGCTGTGGCAGCGCCACCACATCGCGCGCGTGGCCGCCGACCCGGCCCTCAACGCCAACGCCGCGCAGCCAGCAGGTGCGGCGGCGCCGGCCTACTGGCGCTGGCACGGCGCACCGCGCCTCTACTACAGCGCCTACGCCGACGACACGCTGCGCGGCCTGGCCGAGCGCGTCGTCGCCGCCACGCCACGCACGGGCGAAGCCTGGGTGATCTTCGACAACACCGCGCTCGGCCACGCCCTCGACAACGCCGCCACGCTGCAGACGCAGCTGCGCGCGCTCGGCGCCGGCGCCGCCGTCTGACCGCCACACCCCGCCGATTCCCGCGATGTGCGGACAAGCCCGCTCCTCCGACGGGGACCAGCCCGGCATTCGCCGATGCTGTAGAAGCGGCGGCAGCCGCGACCTCAAGCGGATCGAAGCCGCCGGCGCGAGCGCCGAAGCTGGGCGAGGTGCGGGTGCTGGACAGCGACGGTCAGCCGCTCAGGCGCTGATCGGCCACGGCCCGCCGCGCCACGGCTGCGAGGTCATCGCAGCGCGGCGCGGCCTCGTCCGACTCACGGCCGCTGTGCTGCAGCACATCGGTGCACCGGCCACCTACAAGCGCGCGCAGGCCCCGAGGGCTGGACCGCTCGGCGTGGAAGCGCCCAAGACGCGGGTAGTCCCCTCGGGTACTGCAGCAGCCGGCGCGGATGGAGCGTTGCCGGGCTCGCCGGCCAACGCGGCGCAGTAGCGGCGGATTAGTGGAAAGCCACGCTGTGGATGTCCTCTCCGTCGCTCCATCGGGTACAGGCATCGGTACCTTCGATCCAAACCGGCTTCCCGGCCATGTAGGCTGAGAGCAGCATCGCCAACTGCGCCTTGCCGACGTCCGACGTCTCATCGCGGATCATGTAGTACGTCGTGTTGCCGGCGCAGGTCGGGCGTTGGCTAGGCGTGCCGTTGACCACGACGTAGTGCACGCCGTCGGTCGAACGCACATAGAGATCCTTGATCGTTCCCGTCACCCTGCTGGCGGACGCCAGGCCGGTCGGCAGCCAGAGCACAAGCAAAACAGCGGCGAGCGTGTGGGAACGGCGGGGAGCCAGCAGAGCCATGGTGGTCGTCCTTGCGAAGTGGTGGCGCGTGCCGGCGCCGAAGCATGCATCCAGCGGCATCCGGAGGCACGCAGCACGGCCATTACAGATGCTGGCGCAAACGCGTCACTCCGGCTCAGCTGAACTGCGAACCGTCAGACTGCGGATGCTATCACGGTGAATTTCCGGATCCGACGCCATCGGGCGGATCGTCATCGCTGGCGGCGCCGGGCCAGGCGCGCAAGATTCGCACGTGCACGGCGTCACGCTTGCGACATCGTCCACGCGACGTCGCCACGCCCTGCGGTATGGTGCTGCGCCTCGCGATCCGCGCCAGACCCGACGCCGCCCATGACCGATGAAGCCCAGCGCCAGCGTGTCCTCGACAGCTACCGCATCGTCGACAGCCTGCCCGAGGCCGCCTACCAGGACATTGTGCAGATCGCCGCCGCGCTGTGCGACACGCCGATCGCGCTGCTTTCGCTGCTGGACCGCGACCGGCAGTGGTTCAAGGCCCGCCTGGGCTTGGACCTGCCGCAGACCGAGCGCAGCCAGGCAGTGTGCGATCACGCGATCCGTGAGCCCGAGCAGTTGCTGGAAGTGCCCGACCTCGCCGACGATCCGCGTTTCGCCAATATCTCGGTGGTCCGCGGCGACACCGGCGCACGTTTCTATGCCGGCATGCCGTTGGTGACCGACGACGGCGTCGCACTAGGCACGGTCTGCGTGCTGGACACCGCACCGCGCCAGCTCAGCAATGCGCAACGCGACGGCCTGCGCGCCCTCGCGCGCACCACCATGCGCCTGCTCGACGAACGCCGCAACGCCCTGCAGCGCGAACGCGAGGCGATCCTGCATCCGCACGCCGCCGATGCCCATGGCACCGGTGCCGACGGCCGCTATCGGCTGGTGATCCTGGAAGTGCAGGAACTGGCCGCGCTGGCCGAGCGGCAGAGCGAACGCCTGCTGGGCAGCAGCCTGCAGCAACTGGACCGCACCTTGGCCAGCTACGTGCACGACGGCGGCGCCGATACCGTGGACCGCGCCACCGAGCACGCCGAATTCATCGTCATGCTGCACGGCGCCGACGCCGAGCAGAAGCTGCGCGGCCTGCGCGAGATCGCCGCGCGGCAGCAGGCGCTCGGGCTGACCGTACTGGTCGGCGACGCCCAGGCCACACGGGCGGACGAGCCGATCGGGCAGGTGTTCCTGCGCGCCGAAGCCGCGCTCAGCGCGGAGAAGGACCGCCAGCGGCCGCATCAGTCGGCCTGACCTGCGGGCGGATCGCCGACCGGCGACCGCCGGCGCACGTGGCGCGCTGACGCCCCAGCTCCCTGATCCGCAGCGGGCAAGCACCTACGCGCACCGGCCTTGGCGACGCGCTGAACGCCCAGCCGCCCCGCTCTGGGCGAGCGGCGCCAACCATTCTGCAGATGACGTGCTCCGGCTGACCCGGTGACGAGCAGCCACGCCGCCCTAGCGGCCCCGTTCTTGCATGCCCCCAGGCGTTGCGGTCCCTCACCGGTACGAGCCGGGCGGCGCGCGGCCGCCAGGGCAGGATCGGGTGGGCACGCACCGGATCCGGCCGCGCGCCCCCGTCTCCGCTTCGGTCGTTTACCATGCCGCACGCATCCTGCTCTGGACCCGACATGAGCCATGCCGCTCCTCCCTGTTGCACCCCGCTGCTGAGCCTGTCGCTCGGCCTGTTGCTGGGCACCGCCGACACCGCCATGGCGGAGGCCGCGCCCGCGACCACGCTGACCGCGCCGGCACCGCCGCCGCAGACGCCCGACCTGGCCTACCCGGAACTGTTCCAGGCGGTGCAGCAGCAGGAGCTGTTCGACGACCAGAAGCACTTCGTCGACGCGTTGCCGCTGCGCGACCCGGCGCTGATCAACGCCGACTATCTGGCGCAGCGCCAGCAGCCGGGCTTCGACCTGCGCCGTTTCGTCGCCGCCAACTTCGAGGAATCCGGCCCGGTGCAGACCGAGGCGATCCGTCAGGACACCGGCCTGCGCGAGCACATCGACGCGCTGTGGCCGCTGCTGGTGCGCCGCCAGGTCGACGTTCCGCCCTACAGCAGCCTGCTGTCGCTGCCGCACCCCTACGTGGTGCCGGGCGGGCGCTTCCGCGAGGTCTACTACTGGGATTCCTACTTCACCATGCTCGGCCTGGTGGAGAGCGGCGAACACGAACGCAGCCGGCAGATGCTGGACAACTTCGCCTACCTGATCGACACCTACGGGCACATCCCCAACGGCAACCGCACCTACTACCTGAGCCGCTCGCAGCCGCCGTTCTTCTCGCACATGGTGCAGTTGCAGGCCAAGGTGGAGGGCGATGCCGCCTACGCGCGCTACCTGCCGCAGTTGCAGAAGGAATACGCGTACTGGATGGAAGGCGCGCAGACCCTGGCCCCGGGCAGCGCGCATGCGCACGTGGTGCGGCTGGCCGACGGCAGCCTGCTCAACCGCTATTGGGACGCCCGCGACACGCCGCGCCCGGAAGCCTGGCTGCACGACGTGCGCACCGCCGCCGAGGCCAAGGACCGCCCCGCCGCCGAGGTCTACCGCGACCTGCGCGCCGGCGCCGAGAGCGGCTGGGACTATTCCAGCCGCTGGCTCGGCGACCGCAAGACCCTGGCCAGCATCCGCACCACCGCCATCGTCCCGGTCGACCTGAACAGCCTGCTCTACCACCTGGAGAGCACCCTGGCCCTGGCCTGCGCCAAGAACCCCGGCGCGGCCGGCTGCGATACCGACTACGCGGCCCTGGCCAGCGCGCGCAAGACCGCGATCGACAAGCACCTGTGGAGCGATGCCGGCTACTACGCCGACTACGACTGGCAGCAGCGCCGGCTGCGCGACCAGGTCACCGCCGCGGCGCTGTACCCGCTGTTCGTCGGGGTCGCCTCGCCGGCACGGGCCAAGCGCAGCGCCGACACCGTGCAGGCGCAGTTGCTGCGCCCCGGCGGCGTGGCGACCACGCGCCTGCACACCGGCCAGCAGTGGGACGAACCCAACGGCTGGGCGCCGCTGCAGTGGATCGCCGTGGACGGCCTGCGCCGCTACGGCCAGGACGCGCTGGCGCAGCGCATCGGCAGCCGCTTCCTGGCGCGGGTGCAGGCGCTGTTCGCGCAGCAGCACAAGCTGGTGGAGAAGTACGGCGTGGACGCGCAGGCCAAGGGCGGCGGCGGCGGCGAGTACGCGCTGCAGGACGGCTTCGGCTGGACCAATGGCGTGACCCTGTTGCTGCTGGATCTGTATGCGGCGCCGGCCGCGGCGCCGACAGCGCCGCACGCGCAAGCAACGACCGAAGCCGAGGCGGAGGCCGTCGCGCTCTGAGCCGCCGCGGGCGGCACCGCGGCCACGCCGCGTCCGCCTGCCCCCCCGTCGACGCCGGCGGTGGGCGCCGCCGCTATTGCGCGGGCGTCTCCACGGCCATCCCCATCGCGAGGCGGTAGCGCTGGTACAGCGCCATCACCTTGTCGATGTACGCGCGGGTCTCCGCGTACGGCGGCACGCCGCCGTAGCGCGCCACCGCGCCGATGCCGGCGTTGTAGGCCGCCGCGGCCAGCACCCGATCGCCGGCGTAGCGGCGCAGCAACGCGCGCATGTAGCGGGCGCCGCCGTCGATGGACTGGTCGGCCGCGAACGGGTCGCGCACGCCGTACTCCCTGGCGACCTCGGGCAACAGTTGCATCACCCCCTGCGCGCCCTTGGGCGAGACCGCGGCGGCATAGAAGCCGCTCTCGGCATGCGCGATCGCGCGCAGCCACGGCTCGTCGACCCCGGTGGCGCGCGCCGCGGCGCGGAACTGTTTGGCATGCGCCTGCAGTTGCGGCGCCCCGAGCTTGCCCAGTCCGGGATGCGCCACCTCTCCCGGCGGCGTGACCGCGGTAAAGCGCAGGTACGGGCGCGAGCCCGGCAGGTTGCGCGTGGAGTAGACCAGTTGCCCGTCCTGCTCGCGCTCGTACAGGGTGCCGCTGAACACGCCGAGGTTGCCCCACAGATTGGGCGTGGCGATCGCCGCATCGTCCAGTTCCCTGGGGGTGCAGCGCGAACCCGGTTCCGGCGCGGTAGCCAGGCTGACCGTGCCGTCGCGCACGCAGCGGTACACCGTGCGTGCTGCCGCGTCGGCGACGACGCCACAGCACAGCAGCAGGCACAGCACGGCACGGGCAAGCGGCATCGGCGACACGCTCGGATGGGGCGGGCGCGCATCATCGCGCAGCGCGCGTGGACGCAGGTGACGGCCTGTCGCCCGGCGCTGTTTCCGACACGGGTCTGGATAAGAGCGGCTTCAGCCGCGACCAGGCTCCTGCACACCACGATGGCACCAGACTCCACGGGTCGGGACTGAAGTCCCTCCCACAGGGGCATGCGGTACGCTGGCTGGAACATCGTGGGCGGGTCTTTGGACCCGATTGCTTCAGCGGCCGGATAGCGCACCGCCTTCGCTCGTCGCGCCTGAAGCCGTTCCTACAAGAACGTGCAGCACACGGCCTGGGCGCACTGTGGGAGGGACTTCAGTCCCGACTGCTGCCAAGGTCGAATCGCTCGCGGCCTCCGCTCTTCGCGCTTCAAGCAGCGACGACCATTGCATGCGTCCTCCGACCTGCACGCCCGCCTACGGCGCACACGCCGCCAGCTTCTGATCGGCGTACCACAGCGCGCGCCGCGCCAGGTCGTAGGCGCTGTCGGCCTCGCGCGGCAGCAGTTGCTGCGCGCGGATCGGGTCGGCGCCCTTGGCCATGGCGGTTTCCACCTGCAGCAGCGCATCCAGGTGCTGCTGCACCGGCGCCAGCAGGCGCGCGCGCTGCGCCGCCGGGCAGGCGCCGCGGCGTTGCTGCAGATCGGCCAGGGCCTGGCGAATCCGCCGACTGGCTTCGCCCTCCAACCCGGGCGCCTTTTCGAAGGCGATCGGCGCGGCCTTGTAGGCATCGCCGGTGGCCTCGCTGCCGAGGTCGCTGGCGCGCTCGTGCAGCGCCGGGTTGAAACGCACGTCCGGCGGCGGCCGCGCCACCGCCGACTGATGGGTGTTCTTCGGCAACAGTTGCTTGATCGCCCGGTCGATGCCCTGCACGGCGACGTCGCCGAGGGTGCCGTCGCTGGCCCAATCCTTGTCGAAACGGGTCGACCGGTAGTCGATCGGGTTGGGCCGTTCGAGCAGGCGCTTGGACTTGGCCACGTCGCGCGGATTGAGCGTCCCCGGCGGCGTGCCCTGCGCCTGCGCGAACGGATCCACCGCCACCCCATCCGGCAGGCGCGGATGGCCATCGCCGGTGTACAGCATCGCCGCCATGCCGGTCGCGGCCGCGGCGGCCGCGGCGGGCGCGGTCGGCGTCTGCGAGGGCGAAGACGGCGGCGCGGCGGCGCCGCGCGGCGGCCGTGCCCCGGCCAGCATGCGCGCGTCCACGGCCGGCGCGCGCGCGGACGCCGGCGACGGGGCCGGAACACGCTGCGCGGGCTGCCGCGGCAGGAACACCAGGCGCAGCGCGTCCTCGGCCACGGCACGCGGCGGCGCCGACGGCGTGCCCCACAGCAGGCGTCCCAGCAAGGCCAGAATCATCGCCGTCGCCAGTGCCGCCCACAGCTGCAGCCATCGGTCTTGCGCAGGAAGGGGGGTCACGACGGTCGAGGATCCATGGGCAAGCGGCGAGGACGAATGTGGGGGACGGACCGGTACAGCGTGCCGCGAGTTCCGTTGCCGGCGCGTGCCGCCGCGCGCGGCAAGCGGCAACATGGCGTCACCGGCGCCCGCCCGGTGCACGCAAGGCCTTGTCGCGTCAGGGATTGCGTCGGTGCATGCGCAAAACGGCTAAGGTGACGCGCACCGCCGGCGCGACAGCCGGCGTACAGCCAACGGGCACCGATGCCCACCCTGCCGCAGGAGAACCGCATGATCCGACGCCTGGCCGCCGGCCTGCTCGGCGCCGCGCTGGCGCTGCCCGCACACGCCGCGCCCTCGCACCTGGACAGCGTCCTTCGCGATGGCGTGCTGCGCGTGTGCACCACCGGCGACTACGCGCCCTACAGCCGCCTGCGCCGCGACGGCACCTACGAAGGCATCGACATCGCCCTGGCGCAATCGCTGGCCGACAGCCTGGAGGTCAAGCTGCAATGGGTGCCCACGCGCTGGCCGACCCTGCTGCCGGACCTGCTCGCCGACCGCTGCGACATCGCCGTCGGCGGTATCTCGGTGTCGCTGCCGCGGCAGCGCCAGGCCTGGTTCAGTGCCGTGCTGGAGGTCGACGGCAAGATCCCGCTGGTGCGCTGCGCCGACCGCACGCGCTACCGCACCATCGCCCAGATCGACCGGCCCGAAGTGCGGGTGATCGAACCGCGCGGCGGCACCAACGAGGCGTTCGCCCGCCGCGAACTGCCGCATGCGCAGTTGCGCCTGTCCGACGACAACCCCGCCATCTTCCGCGACCTGCGCGAGGGTCGTGCCGACGTCATGATCACCGACGCCTCCGAGGCGCGCTTCCAGCAGCGCCAGGTGCCCGGCCTGTGCGCGGTGGCGCCGGAGCAGCCGCTGCAGTACAGCGAGAAAGCGTTCCTGCTGCCGCGCGACGACATGGCCTGGAAGGCCTACGTCGACCAGTGGCTGCACCTGAGCAAGGCCAGCGGCGCCTATGCACGGATCGTGGCCGCGTGGCTCGGCGATCCGGAGACAACGCGCTAGGCCTCCCGCCTGCCCGCGCGCAGCCGCTATGCTGCCGCGGCCGGCGGCGTTCGCCCCGGCATGGGGATTCAACAAGGAGAGAGCATGAGACTGCAATGGAAAACGCTCGCGCTGGTGAGCGTGATGTTGCTGGCCACCGGCTGCGCGACCAACAGCGTGGTGCACCAGAGCTACAAGGCGACCACCGCCGAAACCTACTGGTACCAGCTCACCGGCAACGACGACACCGATGCCGAGAGCCTGACCATGTTCCGCCGCCAGCTCGACGCGCAACTGGACGCGGCGCACCTGCACGGCACGCAGGGCCAGGCCAATGCGCGCAAGATGACCATCGTCATCGATCACTACTACATGCGCAGCAACGGTGCGCGCTTCTGGGCCGGCATCATGGCCGGGCGCGACAAGATCAAGAGCCGTGTCACCGTCGCCGATGCCAACGGCAAGACCGCCGCGCAGTTCGACGTGGAATCGACCAACAGCACCGCCTGGGGCACCTCCGAAGGCCTGATCGAGCGCCACGCGCAGGAGATCGTCGCGCGGCTCAAGCAATTGCAGTAGTGCGTGCCGCCCGTGCAGGACCGCAGCGGTCCTGCACGGGCGCCGAAGCACACCAACGCGCTGCCTGCAGCACCTCGAATCGCTTGATCCGGCGACACGCAAGCCGGATGCGGCTTGCTCTGTAGGAGTCAAGTGTCATGCAGCCGCGACGCGCGATGTGGTGTGCGTTCCGATGGCGCAATGCGTCGGGACTGAAGTCCCTCCCACAGTGCACCCGGCGGACTCGCCGCAAGCCCCTGTGGCAGCGACTTCAGTCGCGACGGAGCTTTCCCGGTAACGCGCGTAGCGGCTGACGCCGCCCTACGGGACGTGCCTCGGAGTGATGAGAGAGGCCCTTGGTCGATCAAGCAGCACGTCAGATGCACAAGGCGGCGCGCGCAGTGCCGGTACCGCTCAGCCGGCCAGGCCCAGCTGCTCGGCCAGGTCGCTGCGCGGCGACCGCCCGTACAGCCGGCTGTATTCGCGACTGAACTGCGACGGGCTCTGGTAGCCGACGCGGTAGCCGGCCGCGCCCACGTCCATGCGTTCGACCACCATCAGCCGCCGCGCCTCGCGCAGGCGCAATTGCTTCTGGTACTGCAGCGGCGTCATCGCCGCGACCGCGCTGAAATGGTGGTGCAGCGAGGACACGCTCATGTTGACCTGGCGCGCCAGATCCTCGATCCGCAGCGGTTCGGCGTAGTGCTGGCGCAGCCAGGCGATGGCCTTGGCGATGCGGTTGCTGGGGCTGTCCTCCTGGGCGATGCGCAGCAGGTTCGGCCCGCACGGCCCGACCAGCAGGCGATACAGGATCTCCTGCTCGATCAGCGGCGCCATCGCCGCGATGTCGGCCGGGCGTTCCAGCAACCGCAGCATGCGCAGCGTCGCGTCCAGCAGGTCCGGGCAGGCGGTGTTGACCGAGACCCCGCGCGGGCGCTCGGCGCCCACCTGCGGCGGCAACGGAATGCGCTCGAGCAGTTCGCGCAGCCGGTCCGGCCGGATCGACATGCCCACGCCCAGCAGCGGCTGTTCCGGGCTGGCCTGGGTGATGCGCGAGACCACCGGAAGATCCAGCGTCACCAGCAGAAAGGTGCCCACGCCGTAGTGGTACTCCTCGTTGCCCAGGGTCAGGGATTTCTCGCCCTGCAGCACCAGCGCGAAGACCGGCCATTGCGCGGTATGCGTCTTCGGCGACGGCGCGGAGCGGTAGGAACAGAAGAAGCCGTCGATGGCGGTGTCGTGGTCGCCATCGGGGACGGCCAATCGGGCAACCAGGGCGGCCATTTCCTGGTAACGGTGGGCGAGCGCGGTCATCGGCAAGGGCGCCGTAGCGTGCGGAGGGGGAAGGCAAGCTTGCACGATGCTGCGCCGGCACGGACCACGGCGCGACGCGGCTTGCAGGATCGTACAAGAATTCCGTTGGATCGCGCTAACGCGCCCGCGGCGCGGGCCAGCATCCTGTGTCGGCCGGTTCCCGCACCGGCGCCGTCCCGGAACGCCCGCCCCCGCCCGCCTGTTCCGGCCGTTCGGCCCTGTCCCTTCCCCCATGCCCCTCGTCGCGCTGCCGCGTCGCCGCCAGCGTGCCATGCGGGCGACGCAGACCGCAGGAGAGACCGATGCATCCCCATACCGAAGCCCTGGAAATCGCCACGTTCCGCCTGCTCGACTGCACCTGGCGCACCTTCCTGCGCGCCAATGCCGAGGTCGATGCCTGGCTGCAGTGCCAGCCCGGCTTCCGCTCGCGGCGCATCGCCCGCCGCCGCGACGGCAGCGTGGTCGACATGGTGCTGTGGGACAGCGTCGCGCACGGCACCGCCTCGGCACGACGGCTGATGCGCGAACTGCAGGGCGCGGCGATCCACGCCCTGATCGATCCGGACACGGTGTCGTGGGACATCGCCGCGGTACAGCACGTCAGCGGCGAGGAAAGCGACACGGAGGAGCATGCCGCCGAGGCCGACAGCCTCGCGGCGTGACCTGCGCGGCCGGCGCCGCGCGCAGCTGGCTCAGACCCAGCCGCGCCGGCGGAACCAGGCCAGCGGCAGCAGCATGCTCAGCGCGATCACGCCCAGCGCCCAGTAGTAGGCGTCGTGCCATTTCAGCTCGGGCATGTGCGCGAAGTTCATGCCCCAGATGCCGACCAGCACCGTCGGCGGGATGCCGACCACCGAGGCCACCGCCATCACCTTCATCACGTTGTTCTGGTCGACGTTGATCATGCCCAGCACGCTGTCGAGCAGGAACTCGATGCGGTCGTCCAGGTGCTGCTCGAATTCGATCAGGGTGGCCAGATCCTTGTGCAACAGGCCGATGCGCTTGGCCGCGTCCTCGCCGAACCAGTTCGGCGCCGCATCGTCCAGGTAGGTGGCCAGGCGCAGCAGACCGTGGCCGGCGTTGTGCATGCCGCCCAGGCGCCGGCCCATGTCGCCGACGTCGTGCAGCATCCGCTCCAGGTGCCGCGACTTGTGCCGCGCATGCGGCTTGGCGAATGCCGCGCGCGTGGTCTCGGTGATCTGCGCCTCCAGCGCTTCCAGGCGGTCGGCCAGGCGCCCGACCAGTTCGTCGAGCAGGCGCAGCAGCAGGTCGTCGCTGCTGCGGCAGGGGCTCTGCTGCAACTGCGCGGCCACCGCATCCAGCGAGGCCATCGGCTGCTCGCGCTGGGTCACCAGCACCCGCGGCGACACCGCGAAACCGAGCGGCGCGGTCGGACCGTCCTCGTCCTGGAAGCGCGGCACGTTGAGGAACAGCACATCGCCTTCCACCCGCACCCGGCTGCTGAACTCGATCTCGCCGATGGCCGCGCGCGTCGGCACCGCGAAACCGACCTTCTCGTCGACCTCGGCCAGCTCCGCCTCGCTCGGCCGGCACAGGTCCACCCAGCACACCGGCGTGTCGGAGGTGCCGCCGAGGCGGTGGATGGTGATCATCGGGACTGGCTCGCGCAGGAAAGGCCGCGAGCATCCGTCAGCGCGCGCGGAGCGTCAACGCCCGCCGCGCGCACCGGTTCAGGCGCTGCGGCGCTTCAACGCATAGCCCACGCCCAGCAGCAGGAACCATACCGGGCTGGCGAACAGCGCCTGGCGGGTGTCGGCCTGCAGAGTCAGCAGCGCCAGCACGAAGGCGAAGAACGCCAGGCACACATAGCACATGACCACCCCGCCGGGCATCTTGAACGCGGAGGCCGCGTGCAGTTGCGGGCGCTTGCGCCGGTAGGCGATGTAGGCGCACAGGATCAGCGACCAGACGAACATGAACAGCACCGCGGCCAGCGTGGTGACCAGGGTGAAGGCGGTGACCAGGTTCGGAATCAGGTACATCAGCACGGTGCCGCCGAGCAGGCAGGCGCAGGAGAACAGCAGCCCGCGCGCCGGCACCGCCGCGCGCGAGAGCCGGGCGAAGCCGCGCGGCGCGTGGCGCTCCTCGGCCAGGCCGTAGAGCATGCGGCTGGTGGAGAAGATGCCGCTGTTGGCCGAGGACGTGGCCGAGGTCAGCACCACGAAGTTGATCAGGCTGGCCGCGGCCGGCACGCCGGCCAGCACGAACAGCTCCACGAACGGGCTCTTGCCCGGCACCACCTCGCGCCACGGCGTCACCGCCATGATCGCCACCAGCGCCAGCACGTAGAACACCAGGATGCGCACCGGAATCGAGTTGATCGCCTTGGGCAGGTTGCGGCGCGGGTCGGCGGTCTCGGCGGCGGTGGTGCCGACCAGTTCAATGCCCACGAAGGCGAACACCGCGATCTGGAAGCCGGCGAAGAACCCGCCCAGCCCCATCGGGAACATGCCGCCGTCGTTCCACAGGTTGGCCAGCGAGGCCACGTGCCCGGACGGCGACTGGAAGCCCCAGGCGACCAGCCCGGCGCCGGTGAGGATCAGCGCGCAGATCGCCACGATCTTGATCAGCGCGAACCAGAATTCCATTTCGCCGAACAACTTCACCGTCACCAGGTTCAGCCCCAGCAGCAACAGCACGCACAGCATCGCCGGGATCCACGGCGCCAGCGTCGGGAACCAGAACTGCGCGTAGGCGGCGATCGCGATCACGTCGGCGATGGCGGTGATGATCCAGCAGAACCAGTAGGTCCAGCCGCAGAAGAACCCGGCCCAGGGCCCCAGCAGATCGGTGGAGAAGTCGATGAACGACTTGTACTCCAGGTTCGACAGCAGCAGCTCGCCCATCGCGCGCATCACGAAGAACAGCATCACGCCGATGATCAGGTACACGAACAGGATCGACGGCCCAGCCAGGCTGATGGTCTTGCCCGAGCCCATGAACAGGCCGGTGCCGATCGCTCCGCCGATCGCGATCAACTGCAGGTGGCGGTTGGACAGGCTGCGCTGCAGGTGGTCGGGCTGGGCGGACGGATCGGTCATGGGCGCAGGCCATCGCGAGGGATTAGCCTGCAAACATAGAAGATGGCGGCAGCGCGCGCCAGCCGCGCGTGCGCCGGGTGGCGCCCGCGGCGGCACGGACGGCGCCGCATGCCGTCCGCGCCGCCGCGGGTGCCGTCGCTCAGGCCAGCGCGCCGCCCTGGCCGATCGCGACGAAGCTGAAATCGCGGTCGGACTGGTTGCCGCCGCCATCGCCGGTCTTCAGCAGCACCTGGCCCGCATCCAGGCGGATGATCACCGCGTTGTCGCAGGTGCTGCCGTCGCCCGAATAGATCTGGGTGACCGAGACGCCATCCAGCGCCTGGAACGGCGGCTGGAAGCTCACCAGGTAGTGGCCGGTGCTCACATGCGCCACCGTGTACCCCGCGCCGTTGCGGACCGCACCGTCCGCGCCGACCACGCCTGCCACCACCCGCACACCCGCCGCGCCCGCATGGGCGGCGGCGTCGAGCAACTGCCCCATCGCATTGTTCGTCATGCCGTTCTCCGATCTTGATAAGGAAAGTCCGATGGCGCGGCGACCGCTGCGCTCCCTCGCGGCCACGCGCCGCTGCCCTGCCTCGTCCGTGAGCCGGCAGCATCGCCGCGCTGCGTGCGCGGCCGTATCGGCGATTTCCTGATCGGCGCCGGTGCGGCGACCGAGATCGGCTCAGGCGACCGCGCTCACACCAATTTGGTGCGCCGCCACCACCGCGTGACCTTCTCCTCGCGCACCAGGGTGAACAGCCCGGCGCCCAGGATCAGCGCGATGCCCACCGCCATCGGCCAGTCCAGGTGATCGTGGAACAGCCAGTAGCCGAAGCCGATCGCCCACAGCATCTGGCTGTACTGGGTCGGCGCCACCGCGCTGATCGGCGCCGACCGCGAGGCGTACATCATGAAGATCGCGGCCAGGCCGGCGAGCAGGCCGTAGCCGGCCAGCAGGATCCATTGCTGCCAGGTCGGCCAGACGAAGGTCGGCAGCATCAGCAGGCCACCCATCAGCAGCGGGCCGAGCACGCCGGCACCGTACAGGGTCAGGCGCTTCTCGCCGGGCCCGGCCATGCGCAGGCTGATCACCGACACCGCCCCCACCAGCCCGCAGACGATCGCCGCGACATGGCCCTGGCCCAGGTGCCGGAAGCCCGGCCGCAGCACCACCAGCACGCCGATGAAGCCGACGATCACCGCCAGCCAGCGCCGCCAGCGCACCTCCTCCTTGAGCAGCAGCACCGACAGCACGGTGACGAAGATCGGCATCAGGAAGATCAGCGCGAACGCCTCGGCCATCGGCAACAGAGTGAACGCGGTAACCGCGGACAGATTGCCGGCCGCGCCGGTGAACGCGCGCAGCAGCCAGATGCTGGGCCGCTGCGCCACCACCACCTCGCGCCAGCGATCGCCCGGCTTCTTCAGGAACGGCAGCGCCGACAGCATCAGCAGCGCCCCGAAGAACACCACCTCGTAGGCCGGCAGCGACCCCTCCAGCCCCTTCACGAAGGCATCGCTGATCGAATAGGCGGCGTAACAGGCGAAACCGAGCAGCACACCCTTGAGCATGGACGATCCTGGCCGGCAGCGGCGCTGCGACGGCGTACGTGGGGGGGATGGTCAGTATCCCTCTTTTGTCGTGGCGCTGCCGCCGCGCTGGCAATGAAAATGACGAACTTTCGATCGCTGCAGCTTGCCGCCACGCGGCACGTACTTTCCTTCGGGAACAGGCACGCGGCAATGCGCGCCGGCGATGCGGGTGCATGGAGCCATCGGTTACGATGCGCTCCCGCATCCGAGCCCCATGCCGCGCCCTGCCGCCGGCAGATCCCCCGTGACCCGCTATTCCGGCCCCCTGCTCACCCGTCCGCTCGCCGTCGCGCTGCTCGCCGCGCGCGATGCCGGCGCCGCCACCTGGTCCGGGTCGCTCGACCTGGAGCGCAGCCAAGGCCAGGCGTTGCTTGGCGCTGAAAGCTGGCAATGGCAGGGACACGACTATCCCTATCCGGGCAAGCTCAAGGACCGCACGCTGTACTACTGGGACGGCGACGAGTTCGCCGCGGTGTCGCGCTTCGGCGGTGCGCTGATCAAGCTGGTGCCGACCGAGTGGGGCGCGCCGACGTTCGAGATCGACGGCATCAAGATGTTGCCCAGCGCGCAGCTGTCGCCGTTCGAGGACGCGCGGCGCAAGGTGGCGCTGGTGGAACCGCGCGGCAAGCAGGTGCTGGATACCTGCGGCGGCCTCGGCTATTTCGCCGCCTGCGCGCTGGAGGCCGGGGTGGCGTGCCTGCACTCGTTCGAGAAGAACGCCGACGTGCTGTGGCTGCGCACGCTCAATCCGTGGTCGCCGGATCCGGCCACCAGCGATGGCCGCCTGCAGCTGACGCATGGCGATGTCGGCGCCGCCATCGGCGGCATCGCCGATGCGTCGATGGACGCGATCCTGCACGACCCGCCACGCTTCGGCATCGCCGGCGAACTCTACGCGCAAACCTTCTACGACCAACTCGCGCGGGTGCTGCGCCGCGGCGGCCGGCTGTTCCACTACACCGGCAGCCCGAACAAGCTCACCAGCGGCCGCGACGTGCCGCGCGAGGTGGCCAGGCGCCTGGAGAAGGCCGGCTTCGCCGCGCAACTGGCGCTGGACGGGGTACTGGGCACGCGCCGCTGAAGCGAGATCGCCTCCGCCGCGTCAGAGCGACGCCAGTAGGTGCTCGCGCAACCAGCGATGCGCCGGATCGCGGTGAACGCGCTCGTGCCAGAGCATGGCCATTTCGTAGCCGGGCAGCTCCAGCGGTGGCGCGCACACCCGTAGACCGGGCTGGTCGCGCACCAGGCGCTCGGGCAGCATCGCCACCAGGTCGCTGCGCTGTAGCGCGGCAACGACGAACTGGAAGTGCGGCACCGACAGCACCACCCGGCGCTGCAGGCCGCGCGTCCGCAACGCCGCATCGGTAGCGCCGCTGAAGCCGCCGCCGTCGGGCGAGACGATGACATGCTCGAGCGCGCAGAACTGCGCCAGGCTCGGTCGACGTCGCAACCGCGGATGGCCGGCCCGACCGACCAGCACATAGTGTTCGGCGAACAGCGTGCGCCGGCGCAGGCCGGGCGGCGCGTCGGCGACGGTGTGCAGGGCCAGGTCGATCTGGCCCTGTTCGGCCTGCTGCGCGATCGTCGGCGGCGCCAACTGCAGTACCGCCAGTTGGGTGCCCGGCGCCACCCGGCGCAAGGCGGCGATCGCCGGCAGCAGCACGGTGGAGGCGCCGTAGTCGCTGGCCGCCACCCGCCACAGCGTCTGCGCGCGCGCCGGATCGAACGGCGCGTCCGGCGCCACCGCCTGCTGCAGTGCCTGCAAGGCCTCGCGCAACGGGACGCGCAGCGCGTCGGCGCGTGCGGTGGGGCGCATGCCGCGCGGCCCAGGCAGCAGCAACGGATCGCCCAGCGCCTCGCGCAGCTTGGCCAGGTGCACGCTGACCGACGGCTGCGACAGATGCAGACGCGCCGCGGCGCGGGTCACGTTGTGCGTGTCGAGCAGCGTGTCCAGGGTCAGCAGCAGATTGAGGTCCAGGCGGCGCAGATCAACCATGGCAATAGCGACTATCAAGGCAATTCATTTCCACTATAGCGAAGCGCGGCCTAGCGTGGAGGCCTTCCCTCACCGAGAACCCGCATGAACGTGCTGCTGGTCTATGCCCATCCCGAACCCGCCTCGCTCAATGGCGCCCTCAAGCAGATCGCGGTACACCGCCTGCAGGCCGCCGGCCATCGCGTGCAGGTGTCGGACCTGTATGCGATGGACTGGAAAACCACCGTCGACGCGCAGGACAGCCTGGACGGCGCCGCGGACGCGCGCTTCGATCCTTCGCGCGACTCGCAGCGCGCCTTCGCCAGCGGCCGCCAGCGCGCGGACATCGCCGCCGAGCAGGACAAGCTGCGCTGGGCCGATGCGCTGCTGCTGCAGTTCCCGCTGTGGTGGTTCTCGATGCCGGCCATCCTCAAGGGCTGGGTGGACCGGGTGTATGCCTGCGGCTTCGCCTACGGCGTCGGCGAACACTCCGACACGCACTGGGGCGACCGCTACGGCGAAGGCACGCTGGCCGGCAAGCGCGCGATGCTGATCGTCACCGCCGGCGGCTGGGAATCGCACTACGCACCGCGCGGTATCAACGGCCCCATCGACGACCTGCTGTTCCCGATCCAGCACGGCATCCTGCATTACCCCGGCTTCGAGGTGCTGCCGCCGTTCGTGGTATACCGCAGCGGACGCATGGATGCGGCGCGTTTCGCGCAGACCAGCACGGCGCTGGGCGAACGCCTGGACACGCTGTTCAGTACCGCGCCGATCGCGTTCCGCAAGCAGAACGCAGGCGACTATGCGATTCCGGCGCTGACCCTGCGAGATGAGTTCGCACCCGGCCGCAGCGGCTTCGGCATCCATGTGCTCGACGCGGACACGCAAGCGGCGGCGACCTCCGACCGCACAGCGTCGACGCCGACGACGTAGGCGCGGCGCCGACAGCGCACCTGTAGGATGCAGGCGACCGCCACTCCGTTGGAACCGCCGCGCCGATGTCCACCGCCGTCTTCGTGCGCCTGCTCGCCGTGTGCAGCGCCGCCTTGCTCGGCGCCTGCGCCACGCAGGCGCCACGCCTGCCCGAGCGCACGCCCAGCGAGGTCAAGGCCGACATCGCCCGGCGCATCCCGGCCACGGTACCCGATCGCCGCGGCTGGGCCGACGACGTCTACGTGGCCCTGGCCTCGCAGAGTCTGGGCACCAATGCCGAGAACATCTGTGCGGTCCTGGCGGTGATCGAACAGGAATCGACCTACCAGACCAATCCACCGGTGCCAGGTCTGGGCAAGATCGCCCGGGCGGAACTGCAGCGGCGCGCGGCGGCGGTGCATGTGCCGGCGTTCGCGCTGGATGCGGCGCTCAAGCTACGCGGGCCGGATGGGCGCAGCTATGCCGAGCGCCTGGCCGCCGCGCGCACCGAGCAGGATCTCAGCACCATCTTCGAGGACATCGCCGGCAGTGTGCCGCTGGGCCAGCGCCTGTTCGGCGACCTCAACCCGGTGCACACCGCCGGGCCGATGCAGGTGAGCATCGCCTTCGCGCAGGCGCATACCGACGGCTATCCGTATCCGCTGAGCGACGGCGTGCGCCACGCGGTGTTCACTCGCCGAGGCGGCATCTGGTTCGGCACCCGCCACCTGCTCGGCTACCCGAACGCGGCGGCGATGCTGTACCGCTTCGCCGACTTCAATGCGGGCTGGTACGCCAGCCGCAATGCCGCATTCCAGGCCGCGCTGGCGCGCGCCAGCGGCCTCTCGCTCGCCCTCGATGGCGATCTGCTGACGCCCGGCGCCGACCTCGACGCCCCCGGCGCCACCGAGCGCGCCGCACGCAGCCTGGGCACGCAACTGGGCATGGACGCGCGCACGATCCGCCGCGAACTGCAGCGCGGCGGCGAGGCGGATTTCGGCGACAGCGCGCTGTATCGCCAGGTGTTCGCCCTGGCAGACCGCGATGCCGGCAAGCCGCTGCCACGCGCGGTACTGCCGGGCATCGCCCTGGAAAGCCCGAAGATCACCCGCAAGCTCACCACCGCCTGGTTCGCGCAGCGCGTGGCCGAGCGTTGGCAGCGTTGCCTGGCCAGGTGACGGTCGCGGCGATCCGCCGACCCAACGCTACTTCGGTTTGCGTAACGCCATCAGCGCCCAGCCCGTTGCGATGGCCAGCGCCAGCAACACGAGGCAGACCACACTGTCCCACGCGATCGAGAACCAGTAGTGGCCTGGATCGGTCGCCAGCTGATAGATCCGTTTCGGCCCTGCTCTCGGTACGCCGATGTACACGCCGCTCTGCAGCGCTTTCGCCAGCAGGTACAGCTTCATCGCGGCGACCGCCACCATGACCGCCGCCATCAACATCAACACCGGCCGTTCCAGACGCGCGACCAGCCGTTGCAGACGCGTGGGTGTCGGCATTGGCGGGGGCGGTCGTCGTTTGCGTTTGCCCATGGCCTCCTCGCCTGCACTGGGGACAGCATTCTAGAGCGCTGCCGGAGAATGCAGTCACAACGCACCACCGATGCGGCGCACCACACGGGCAAGATGTCTCGCCTGCGCCACCGCGCCTGCACTATTCCACGGCACTCTGCGCTTGCGCGCCGAGCAGGCCGATCCGGCGGAACCACACTTCCAGCGGCACCGTGACCAGCGGCGGCAGCGCCGCCAGCAGGCTCAACGCCCACGCCCACCAGGGCCAGCGCAACCGCAACGCCGCGAGCAGGCTGGCGACCACATACAGCAGGAACGCCACGCCATGCAGACGGCCGAACAGCCACACGCCCAGCTCGGTGGTCTGGGTGCCGTACTTGAGCAGCATGCCGAGCAACAGGCCGGCCCAGGTCAGGCCTTCGAACACGGCGGCAGCGGCGAACAGCCGGCCCACCGGCGACAACGGACGGGAAGAAGACAAGGACACACGCAACTCCAGTGACGGGAACGAGGCCGCGACGCGATGGCGGCGGCGACGCCCGCTGGCAGGTGCATTGTAGAGCGTGTCCTTGCACGTGGCGCACAGGCGCGACGCGGCCACGGCGAGCGCGGCACAGCTGCACCCACCGCACCGATCCGTCATCGCGTGGCCGGCAATGCGCCGTAGCGCACCGCGACAGTCCTCAGCGACGCTGTTCCAGCACCGCCACGTCATCGGGTGCCAGTTGCACCGTGTCGTTGCTCGGCGTCGGCCCCAGCAGCGCGCGCATCGGCGCCGGCAGCCGCACGTTGTGCGGGGTGGCGTCGTGGTTGATCAGCACCACGATGCGGCGCGCGCCGTCGCTGCGCACGCCCACTTCCACATCCTCCGGCACGTCGGCCAGCGGCGCCTGCACCCCGGCGTCGCGCAACCAGTCGCCGGTGAGACGATCCAGCGTGGCGTCGTCGAACCAGCCGCCGACATAGCTGATGCGGCCCTTGCCGACGCGCCGGGTCAGCAGCGCCGGCGCGCCGTCCAGCCATCCATTGGCTGCGCCGTACTGCAGCGGTGCGGTGGTGTCGGCGGCGGTGGCCTGCAACTGTTCGGCCCAGATTTTGGCGCTGCCGTCGGCGCCCGCGCCGACCAGCGGGATCGGCTTGTCCAGCGCATAGAACTGCTCCACGCGGCCGCCAAGCAAGGTCGCGAGCGGGCCGGGCTGGCGCTGCGGATGCAGGCCGTTGTCGACGTTCTTCATGCCGCTGCGCGGCCCCAGCACCAGGTGCCCGCCGTGTTCGACATAGGCCTTCAGCCGCTGCGCCTGCGCCTCGGTCAGCACGTTCAGCGCCGGCGCCACCACCAGCTTGTAGCGCTCCAACGGCGCCATCGCCGAGACCACGTCGACCACCTGCGCCTGCTGCCGCAGCGGCCGGTAGAAGCTCTTCATCTGCACGACCGGATCGAAGTCGGCCGCGTGCTTCTGGAAGCCGATCGCCCAGCGGCTGTCGAAGTCGTTGATCAGCGCCACCTGCGCCTGCGGCGTGGTGCCGGCCAACGCCGGACCGGCCTTGGCGAACTCGGCACCGACCTGCTGGATCTCCGCATACACCGGCACCGGCGTGCCGTCGGCGCCGACCAGGGTGCCGTGGTATTCCTCCTGCCCGTTGGGCGCAGCACGCCACTGCCAGTACGACACCGCATCGGCGCCATGCGCCACCGCCTGCCACGCCATCGCGCGTACCTGGCCCTTGCGCAGCGCCACGTTGGTCGCGCGCCAGTTGACGAAGCCCGGCTGGGTTTCCATCACCCAGTAGTTGCGCTGCTTGTAGCCGCGGGTCAGATCGTGGCGCGCGGCGTTGTCGACCCAGTCATAGCGCTCGCCGGCGACGTAGTCGTCCCAGGCGGCGATGTCGAGCACGTCGTGCACAGTGTAGGCGTCGAAACCAGCGAACCAGCCCATGGTGTTGGTGGTGATGAACTGGCGCGGATCGGCATGCGGGCGGATCGCGTCGATCTGGTTGCGCGAATAGTCGGCCCAGGTGTCGCTGACGAAGCGCTTCCACTCCAACAGCAGCGCCGGATTTTCCTCGTCCTCGCGCACCGGGATCTGCGCGAAGTCGTTGTAGGTCTGGCTCCAGTAGGCGGTGGCCCAACGCTGGTTGAGCGCCTCGATGCTGCCGTACTTGCGCTGCAGCCACGCGTGGAACTGCGCCTTGGCCTCGGGATCGAACGAGGACTGCGCGTACTCGTTGTCCAGTTGCCAGCCGACCACGTGCGGGTTGTGCCCGTAGCGCTGCGCCATCTGCTCGGCGATGGCATGCGCGAAGCGCCGGTAGCGTGTACTGGCGAAGGAGAACTGCTGGCGGTTGCCGTGCTCGTCGCGCACGCCGTCCTGGCTGACCCGCAAGGTGTCCGGATAGGTCTGGGTCAACCAGGCCGGTGGCGCCGCGGTCGGCGTGCCCAGCACCACCACCATGCCGTGCCGCGCGGCCGCGGCGATGGCGCGGTCCATCCAGTCGAAGTCGTACTGCCCCTCGCGCGGCTCCATCCGGCTCCAGGCGAACTCGCCGATCCGCACCACGCGCACGTGCGCCGCCTGCATCAGCGCCAGATCGCGCTCCCATTGCGCCTCCGGCCACTGCTCCGGATACCAGGCCACGCCCAGCAACAGCGGCGCGACGTCGCGATAACGGGTGGCCTGCGCCTGCGCCAGCATCGGCAGGCAGAGCAGGATCGACAGCATCGCAGCGAATAGGGCAACGCCGCTGCGTTGCGGAAGACGGAACAATGGCATGCGCAACACCCTTCGCAAGAGGAGATGCCGGCGTGTCCCCTGCGTCCTGCCGGCGCCTGCATTGTGCGCAGTTTTGCCATGCGCGCACTTGTGCATCTTGCGGCGTTTGCACGCGCAACTGCGCACAATCCGCACGCCGTACCTCACGCCGCAGGCGTGTGGTGCACCGCGCTGCACGCATCATGCAGCGCGACGCATACGCTGATGTGGATTGAGGAGACGTTAGCGCTTGGGGTGCGCCGCCGGTCTCACTTGCCGGCTTTGGACGACCGCGACATTGAAATGGTCATCTGCGCTGGCTAGCGTCACGCCTCCCCCACTGCTGGACACGCCATGAAGACCCCTCGTTTGCTCGGCACCTTGCTCGCCGCAGCCGCCACGTTGTTCTCAGCCGGCACCGCCCTGGCACAGACCGTCACCGTGACCCCGAGCGAGGTCCACCAGACCATCCAGGGCTTCGGCGGCATGAACGGCGCCGGCTGGGTCGCCGACCTCACCCCGGCCCAGGTCGACCTGGCGTTCGGCAGCGACACCGGGCAGATCGGCCTGTCGATCATGCGCATGCGCATCGATCCGTCCAGCTCCGGCTGGAGCCAGCAGGTGCCGTCGGCGGTGCGGGCCCGCGCGCACGGCGCAGTGCTGCTGGCCACGCCGTGGTCGGCGCCGGCCTACATGAAGTCCAACAACAGCCTTAACAACGGCGGCAAGCTGCTGCCGCAGTACTACGACGCGTACGCCAAGCACCTGCTGGATTTCACCGCCTACATGGACAGCAAAGGCGCGCCGATCTACGCCCTGTCGCTGCAGAACGAGCCAGACTGGCATCCGGACTACGAGTCGGGCGACTGGAACGGCACCGACTTCCTCAACTTCATCAGCGCGCAGGGCGCGAAGTTCGGCAAGTTCAAGCTGCTCGCCGCCGAGTCGCTGGGCTTCAACCCCGCGCTGACCGACCCGGTGCTCAACAGCAGCGCCGCCCAGTACCTGTCCATCGTCGGCGGGCACCTGTATGGCGTGCAGCCCAAGGACTACCCGCTGGCGCGCAGCAAGGGCAAGCAGCTGTGGATGACCGAGCACTACACCGACAACACCGACGGCAACGCCTGGCCGTCCGCGCTCGGCGTGGGCAGCGAACTGCACAACAGCATGCTGGCCAACTACAGCGGCTACATCTGGTGGTACATCCGCCGCAGCTACGGGCTGATTGCCGAGAACGGCACAGTGAGCAAGCGCGGCTACGTGATGTCGCAATACGCACGCTTCGTGCGTCCGGGGTCCGTGCGCATCGGCGCCACCGCCGCGCCGTATAACGACGTCGCCGTCAGCGCCTACAAGACCCCGAGCGGCAAGCTGGTCCTGGTGGCGGTCAACACCGGCACCCAGCATCGGCAGATCACCGTGCGCGTGCCCGCCGGCAGCGCCACCGCGTTCACCAAGTACAGCACCTCGTCCACTCTCAACGTCGGCTACGGCGGCAAGTACAGTGTCGCCTCGGGCCAGACCGTGGTCTACGTCGATCCGCAGAGCGTGGCGACGCTGGTCGGCGAGTGATCTGCGCGATGGCTTGAGTCGGCCGGATCGACCCACGGCAGCCGAGCGCTGCCGCGGGTTGGTTTCTACCTGCTGCCTAGTCGCGTCGTCGCGGTGCCACGCCGTGAGCGTCGGCACCGAGACACGCGCCAGCGATCAGCCCAGCTTGGCCAGGAACCCCAGCAGCGCCTGATTGAACTCCTCGGCATGGCTGGTGTTGCAGCCATGCGGCGCATCCCTCAGCAACACCACGTCGCTGCCGGCGATGGCGCGATGGGTGCGCTGGCCCGAGCCCTCGTACGGCACCGTGGCGTCGGCATCGCCGTGCAGCACCAGGGTCGGCACGTCGACCTTCTTGAGGTCCTCGCGGAAATCGGTGGTGCCGAACGCCTGCATGCAGCCCAGCGCCGCGGTCTGGTCGCTCTGCAGGCACAGCGCGATCGCCTCCTGGCGCTGCGCCTCGCTGACCTTCAGCGTGCCGTGGGCGCTGAAGAAGCCGCGGGTGAAGTTATCGAAGAAAGTCTCGCGGGAGGCCTTCAGGGCCTGCTCCATCTCCTGCGCCTGCTCCTTGCTCAGCGGCCCTTCCGGGTTGTTGTCGGTCTTGAGCATGTACGGCGGCACCGCGGAAGCGAACACCACGCCGGCGAGCTTCCCGGTGCCATGCCGCGCCACGTAGCGCGCCACCTCGCCACCGCCCATCGAGAACCCGACCAGCACCGCGTCGCGCAGTTGCTTGTCCTCGATGATGCCGGCCAGGTCGTCGGCCAGGGTGTCGTACTCGTAGCCGTCGGCCGGCTTCTCGGAACGGCCGAAGCCGCGACGATCGTAGGCGATGACCCGGTAGCCGGCCTGCTGCAGCGGCCCGACCTGGTCCTTCCACGCCTCGGCCGACAGCGGCCAACCGTGGATCAGGATCACCGGACGACCGGCACCGCCGGTATCTTCGACATGCAGACGGACACGTGTGCTGGTTGCAGCCATGGGCAGGACCTCGTGGTGGGGAGTCGCGGCAGCTTCCACTGCCGCATGTCCGGCCCGCGTGAGGGCGATGTGTCGGGTGATTTAACGCTGTGCGAAAGCGCTCAACCGATCCGCACTACAGCGCGGGTCAACTGCGCCAACGCGTCCCGCGCAATGCTGTGGAATGCCGCGGACACATGCACGTCCTCGATGACACGCCCCCAGAACGGCACCGCCATGCCGGCCGCCGCACGCCAGTCGTCGCGCTGGTCCGGTGTCGGCAACGGCAATACGTAAGCGCGCTCCACCACCTCGCCGCTGGCCGCGGGTCGGAACGCCATCGGCAACATGTCGTAGATCGGCGCCAACGCCAGCGGCAAGGCATCGCCCAGCATCAGGCCAGCGTTGCCCAGATGCATGTCGTTGTTGCCGATCAAGGCGCCGAACCAACCGCACACGCTCAGGCGCTGCGCATCTGCGTCGCTCAGCCAGCCTTCGCGCTGCAGTTGCGGTGCGAACGACCACCAGTCGATGCGCCCATGGCCGAAGTAGGCCGCATCCACCGCGGCCAACGAGACGAAGCCGCGCCGTCCCAGCACAGGCGTGCGGTCGAACCGCGTGGACTGCAGGAACACGCGACCGTCGCTCTCGAGCAGTTCGCTCTCGGCGGCGGCGATACCGTGCGCACGCAGGATGTCGCTGGCCAGGTGTTCACACCGCAGCAGGTCGCTCCAACGCTGCGCGGCCGGCGTGCCGGCACGCTCGCTGAACTTGACGATGACTGCGGTGTAGCCGCCTTCCGTGTGCAGGATTGCGGTGAACTTCGGTTGTTCGCCTCCTGCCGACGAGCCCACCGCCTCGCCACGCAAGACGGCGTTGGCGCGCTGCGGATAATGCTGAGATCGCTGCGCCTTCTCCAGCGCATCAGCCGGCTGCAGGGCGGCCTGTTGCGCACGCTGCAAGGCGAACTCGCCCAGGACCAGGTCGCCGGGCTGATCGTCGCCATGCCGCAGCAACGACAGGACGACATCGTCAGGCTGCCAGCGCTGCAGATCCTGCGGCGCGCCGATGTCTTCGGCGACGCGCCGTGCGAAGGCACGGCCGAGGAAGCCTTGCGGGCGCTGATCGTCCAGGAACCACGGCAGCCCTGGGAACACGCCATCGGCGAATTCACCATGCACCAGAACCGGTCGCGCGTTCTGCGGAACGAACAGAAATCCATCGCCGTGCATGGCATGGAGATCGCCAAGCGTCTCGGCGCGCCCGTCAGGACGCAGACGGAACAGGGGCCAGTGTCGGCCTGCCCGGCCCAACGTGCGGCTGAGCGCGTAGCGCGTGGCGCGCGCCTTGCCGATCCGCAGCACCTGATCGCCGGCAGCGCTGAGCAGACGCGAGACCGTCGGCTGGCTGACGCCGAACGCCGCTGCGATACCAGGCGCCGTCGCTGCCCCCTCATGGCGCAGAAAAGCAATCAGATCGCGTAGCCGGGCCTCGCTCATTCCCGGATTGAATAGATTTATGAATAGATAGTCAAGAGAACTAGACTTGTAAGCGCCTGTATTCCTTGACCCTTACTTCGATACCGGCCCACTGATGACTGTTCTTTTGAATAGATCCCTGAAGCGATGGATGGCCAGCCTGCCGAATCTCAGGCGATCGCCCTACCGGCGCTCGCCTGACTGCTCGATCCGGCAGCAATGCAAGCGGCGAGGTTACGTCCAGTTGTCGTTGCCGAAGTCGCCGTCGTCCTGGAAGTCCTGGCCCATGTCCTGCTGCGGCGTGTCGTCGTAGTAGTTGTTGGTGATGTTCTCGACCACGGTTTCCTGCGGCGCGCCGCCGCCGAACAAACCACCGCCGTGGTGGCCGCCCAGCAGGCTTTCCACGCCCTCGAACAGGAACATGCCGCCGGCCACGCCGGCCGCCGTGGTGGCCGCGGTACTGAGGAAGCTGGGGCCACGCGCGGCGGCCGGTGCCGGCGTCGGCTCCGCGGCCGCAGCGCCACCACCGAACCAGCGCTCGCGCCAGCCGGGCGCACCAGCCCCGGCGACGCCTGTGGCGGCGGGCGCAGGCGGCAACGGCGGCGGCGCCGCATTGAAGCCCTGGCCCAGGAAGCTGGCCGGCGGCGGCGGGGGCGTGGCCGCCTGCTGCAACTGCGCGATCTGCGCCTTGGCGGCCTCCAGCGCGTGCTCCAGCAGCAAGGTGCGCTGCACCAGCAGATACGCGGCATCGGGTTGATCGGCCAGGCGCGCGTGGATCAGCGCGTCGGCCTGCGGATCTTTGGCCACCCCGCCGGCGCTGCGCAGGCGCGCCAGGAAGTCTTCGAGAAGCTGCTGTTCTTGCGGAGTCATACCCGTACCTGGATGCGATGACCGGCCCAGTGCCGGCACGGCACGGTATGGGCATGGCCCGCGCGGCGCCAAGGGCATGGCCTCCGCGCCAGTGCGCCGGCATTCATCCAGGCGCGACCTCTCGCAGCCACCGACGTGTGGGCGGCCCATGACTTGCGACGGGGCCGGCCGAAGCATGACGATCGTTGCAGTCAAACAGGGCGCAGAACCACGAGAGACGGCCACACCAAGCGGCGGGATCCTACAGGCGGCATCGGCACCACTGGCGGTTCTTTCCGAAGCGAGGCGGCTGCGCGATACGTCTGCCAGGGCGCGGCGCTCCGCACCTGCAGGTTCGGCGCTACTCCGACTTGGCCGTCCCGGAGGACGACGCATCCCGCGGCAGGCGCGCCGCCCACATGTTGTCGACCAGGTTCGGATACGGCCGGCCGTTCTCCTCGGCGCGCTGCTTCGCCGCCGCCTTCTGCGACGACGACAACGGCTGGCTGCGCTGACCGCGCGGATTCGGCTTCTTCCACGGAGGCGTTTTGGACGAGGGCATGGGCGTCGGGGCAAACGGAGACGGGCCATCGTGATCCCACCGCGCGTACGCAAGCAGTGAAGGCCTGCCGGTAGCGCCGATAAGCTGCATGCGCTACCTACTCCGAGTCCACCCCCGCCAGCGCGAACACCCACCGCGGCACCACGGGTTCACCAGCATAGAAGTCCTTGGGCTTGTCCTCAGCCATCGCCCAACGGTGCAGCCAACTAATCCCGCCGGGGCCAGTATAGCCCTCGGCATGGGTGTAGGCAGGGTCGCGCAACGCTTCATCCAGGGAAATGAATGCGTAGCCACGGCGGCGCGTGGCCGCGACCAGCTCGGGGAAGGCGGCAGCGTTGAGCGCGTTGGCGTGCATCAGCCACACCTGCGGGATGCGGCGGCCGAACAGGGCCTGCGATTCGCGCTCGAAGAAGTCCAGCTTGTTGAGCATATACGGCACATAGCCCTTGCGCAGGCGCAGCAGCATGGCATCGCGCGCCGGGCCGGGCGGCTCGTCCAGCACATGCGCGTAGGCGAACGCCCAGACCCACTCGCCGCTGTCCACGGTGACCGGCGCGATGCGGTAGCCATGCGCGGCCAGGAAGCCGTTGACCGCCTCACGGTCGGCGACGCTGCGGCCGGTGGCCAGATACGGATGACGGAACCACTGCAGCGACTGGCCACGCTCCGTGAGCAACGGCCGCAACGTACGCTCGCCACGCACGATCGCGTCCTCGTACACCGGCACGCCCACCCGGTGCAGGTTCACATGGCCGTAAGTGTGGTTGCCCAGCGCATAGCCGGCATCCAGCCAGTCGCGCAGCATCGCCACGCGTTGCGGCTGCACTTGACCGTCCTGCTCCAGCTTGTCCTCGTTGACGAAGCCGACGATGGGTACCTGCGCCTGCCGCAGCGAGGCCATCAACTGCGCATGCAGCGCCGGCAACTGGGCAGGCGGCGTCTGCTCGATGCGCTGCCACGGCAGGTCGTCGATGGTCACCGCGATGCGGCGCGTGTCGTCCTGGGCCTGAGCGAATGCGGCGAGGCACAGCAGGGCCGGCAGCAACAGGCAGCGAAGTACTCTCATCGGACGCCCCCAGTATGGAGTTGCCAGTCTATACGCACACATCCGGACGACACCAAGGAGCACCTGTCAGCCGGTTGCGCGCCCTGCCTGGCCGACTCACCTGCAAGAGCCAGGCACCGAAGATTCAACTCCCTGCGTGCGCGTTGCCACGATCCTGCGAGCAGGATAAAGGAGAGCGGCGTTCCAGGTTCCGAGCCAGCACCCTCACCAGCTGCTCGCGCGCCAAGCGCTTTCGTGCAGGCGACAGGGCCGGCAGGATTTCCACAAGCGCATCGCTGAGCGGCAGCGACCAGGTCGCCTTGGGGCCATCCATCGCCTCATCTCTTCGGATCCCAGGCACACCGTGGATCCACGCCAGCATGAACGGCTTCTGCGACTGCGAATGGAACACCAGCGGCGCACCACGTTCGGGCACGATGCGGATCGTCATGGACGGGCTATCGTCGGTCCATGGAATAGTTTCGCCATAGAGCCGCTCGAGCGCGTCTCTCACGCCATCTCCATTCACTTGCGCGGCACGCAGTTGGCGCTGTTGTAGGGGTGGACAATCCCGATCGACAAACAGCGCATTGCGGATTCTGGCGATGGTCGCTGGCTCCATCGCCCGCTGCTGCAACGCGCCCAGCCCGGTCGCGCGATCGATGCGAGGCGCGCGTGCCGCCGCGAACAGCGCCATCACCTTGTCCGTAGCGACCACCTGCTCGGCGTGCCTCGCCCCATCCTGATCCGTCCAGCGCATGACAAACCCCATGCCGTTGCGCGCCGGAACCAATTGGAAACGTTCATCGACGTACCCCCACCCCATGTATTTGTATTGGATCGAGACCGAGGCGATCCTGATCGGGGCTTGCCGCCCGGTCGGCGCCGCAGCACGTCCTGCAGCAAGCAGCCAGAGCGATGCCACGGCAACGACGATGACCAACGCGATACGCATGCGACTCCCCCCAAGTGCAGGCAACCTAATCTACCTTTCATGCAGAGGGAAGCCGCCAGCGCCGGAATCTCCTTTTCGCACGTCCAATCGACACGGACCGCGGGCGCCGCGGAACGGGTGCGCGCGCGATGCAGAACACGCGAGGCGCCGGCACTCGCGCCGCCATGGCACCATGCAGATGCGCCGACTCGCGCGCGGACCCGAACAAACGGAAATGACGGAATGAGGAAACCGCTTTGGCTGGTCTGGACGTGCCTGCTGCTCGCCGGGTGCACGAACACGGCGCAGGCGCCCGCGGCAGCGTCTGCAACGAAGGAGGCCACCACGCAACCGGCACCACCTCCCGCACGCACGGTAGCGACGCAGCTCGGTGGTCAGCGCGGCAGCGGTGCGCCGTACGAACTGGCCGGGACCGAAGTGTGGGATGTCCCCGATCGCTTGTCCGGCCGCACCTACCAGGTGTTCGTGGCGTTGCCTGCCGGCTATGTGGATCACCCCGAGCGGCGCTACCCGGTGCTGTACGCCACCGATGCCGACTACGCGTTTCCGGTGGCGCGGCAGATTGCGCGGCGCTTGAACGGCGAAGGTCCGGCTATCGAGGACTTCATCCTGGTCGGCTTGTCGTATGCACTCGGCGATGAACCGATGCCAAGCCGTCGCCGCGACTACACGCCCACCACCGAGGCCGGCGATGTTGCGGCCGCCGGCGCCACTCACGGGGGTTCCAGCACCTACATTGCGTACTTGCGCGGTCAAGTGCTCCCTTTCGTTGCGCAGCACTATCGCACCGATGAAGCGCGGCGCCTGTTCCTTGGCCATTCCTACGGCGGCCTGCTCGGTACGCAGATCCTGCTGAGCACACCCGAGCTGTTTTCCGGCTACATCCTGGGCAGTCCATCGTACTGGTTCGGCGAACATGCCATGCGCGCGGAGGAGGCCCGCTTCGCTTCCAGTCACCGCGATCTTCCGGCACAGGTCTACGTGTATGTAGGCGAGTACGAACAGCGCCGCTACGGCAAGCGCTACGACATGGTGACCGACGCGCAGCAGATGGTGCAGACCTTGCGTGGACGGCACTATCCGTCGCTGCGCCTGCAGTTGGACGTGTTGGACGACGAGGATCACCTGAGCGTTGCGCCGCGCGGGCTCACCCATGGCTTGAAGTTTCTGCTGGGTGTTCCGCGGCAGTGAGGCGCGGCGCGCACGCCGCCGGTCGGGCGGATGCTGCATCTCCACATGGCGTTGTCGCGGCTGAAACCGCTCCTACAGGTGCCGGCCGGCCGCCGTTAAAGGTCTTCTAAAGCAACGCCATTTACCGGCACGTATTCGCAGAGGTTTACTGAAGGCACCGCGCAAAAGCCGGTCAATACTTGAGCGCATCCGCCGTCGGCGCCAATGGCGCGAAGCGTGCGCCGCTGAAATCGTGCAGCAACTGGAAGGCCGGCTCCCCCCGCTGCGCCACCTCGCCGAAGTCGCTCTTGCGCAAGCGATACAGCCCGCCCTCGCGCGCAAACACCAGGTCGCTGCCGTCCCAGTCGGCCCAGTCGCTGCCCGGCAGGTCGACCAGCACGGTGCCGTCGCGGTCCAGCACCCGGTGATCCTGGCCATACCAGGCATGGTTTTCCTGGCCGACCGCATGCAGCAGCGACTGCAGGCGGCGGCCATTGGCGCCGAGCTTCTCGCGCACGCGCGGGCGGCTGAAGCGGAACAATGCGCCGCTGCGCAACCCGCCACGTTCGCCCTCGCCGTCATCGCGCAACTGCCAGCCATCGCGCTCGCGCAACACGCCGTCGATCGGCTCGTCCTCGCCGCCGCCCGAATGCGTGCCGAACGGCCGCACCTGCAGATGGTGCGGCAACTGGAAGCCGGTCGGCATCGGAAAAGGATCCCGCCCCTCGCGTGGCCGGTGGTTCAACAACAAGGTCCGCTCGTCCTCGAACATCCCGCCGCCGCCCCAGCAGTCGCCCTTCGGCCACAGCGCCAGCGCAGTGAAGAACGGCGGCCGCGACAACGCCGTCCAGGTGCCGAAGTCGCCGCGCTGCTTAGAGGCGAAATACACCAGCAGCCGCCCCGACGGCGACAGATCGCAACGCCGCTCGTAGATGCGGCCCTTGAACCACTGGCCGTGCACGAACGTGTCGTCGCGCAGATCCCAGTGGATAAGCTGCACCTGCTTGCTCGGCCCGCGGCGGAAGATCACCCCGATGCGCGCCTCGCGCGCCAGCAAGGCGAACAGGCGGGTTGACGGCGGGCACTGCAACGCTGGGGATTGTGCGGGCTCCATCTGCGGATCTCCTCGCAGGACACGGCTGTCACAGTGGCAGACCCGCGGCACCGCGACAACCGCCGCCGGCGCGCCGCATTCGCGACGCGCATGCCACCACCGATGTCCGCAAACGGCGGGCCACCCGGGCCCGCCTCTACCGCGTCGCGCTACTTGGCGATCACCGACGTCCCCGACGGCACCATGTAGCAGGCCTGCGCCTTGGCACAGGCCTCGGCGTTGATCTCGGCGATCTGGCTGGCCAGGTACTGCTCCGGGGTCAGGCCCATGCGGTTGCGGTAGGCATTGTCCGCATCGGCCTTGGCCACCTGCTCCTGCTCGCGCTGGCGCTCGGCGGTGGTGGCTTCCACCAGGGTCTTGACCCGCTGCTGCTGCGCCGCGGTCAGGTTCATCTGCTGCAGCACGTCGGGATTGGGACGGGCACGGCCGAGGGTGATGTTCTGGATCTGGATTGGCAGGCCCTGCTCCTTGACCAGGGCGCGCACGTTCTCGGTCACCGCCTCGTCGATCTTCCGTGCACTGTCCGGGTCGCTCATCATCCGCGTCATGTCGTAGCGCTTCACCTGATCGCGCACGATCGCCGCGTACTGGCTGGCGACGTTGTTCTTGAACCAGTCCTGGCCGAAGCCGGACAGCAGCCGCGCTGGCGCGGTGATCCGGTATTGGATCTGCGTGGAGAAGTCCAACAGGATGTTGTCGCTGGACGAGAAGTCGTCGAAGGCCACCTGTACCGTCTGCGGCGTGGTGTCCACGTACACTGCCGAGGTCGTCATCCACGTGTAGGTGCGGCCGGGATCGCGCACGTCGTCCAGGCGGATGCCGCCCTTGCCGAACAGCAGCGGCTTGTCCACCAGCACCGCCTGCTGCCCCGGATCGGGCGAGACCACGGTACAGCCGCACAGCAAGGCCGCCACGGCCGCGGCCAGCATGGAATATTTCATCGATGTCCCCCTGAAGGACGGCGCCGCGCGCCGTCGTGTGCGGGGGATGCTAGCGTATCGAGGGGTGCAAGGCATCTGCTGGTCTGCCGACGCCAGGCAGGCGCCACTCATCTCGCGCCGCGTCGTGCGTTCAAGGCTGACGCCGGCAAGCTGAAGCCCAGAAGACGTAAGGCTCAGTGCTTCGAACTGGCAGGCGCAATCGCGCGGCACTGTGCGAGCAGCGCCTCACCGGCGGGGCTTTCCCTCGTCATGGGGAGGTCGCCAAAGACCTGAAGCACCTCGGTCCGCACACGTTCGGCGCTCTCGGATGAATCGACAAGATGCGGATCGTCCGACGCCATGCCGAAGCCCGGCAGCGCCGAAGGCTCCAGATGTCCCAATGCCACCAGTTGCCCGCACAGCCCATAGAGGTAGGCAGCGTACTCGTTCCCAGCCAGCGACACGTCGCCAGCGGCGAACATGCCCACGTGGAAGCCCTCATGTGCCACCAGATCGGCGACGTTGGCCAGCGTCGCCTCTTCGCTCGGCAGCACCGGCACGATGAGGACGAGCTTCGGCCCTCTGCCCACCCTGTAGAAGGTCGCCTGGTAGTTCACCCGACTGGGCACGACGAGCAACGTGATGGCGATGTTCTGCACGTGCGACTGGGCGCTGACCAACGCGAGTGCCTCGGAGGCGACGCGGCAGACCAGCTCAGGCGTGCGCTCCAGTCCCTTGGCAAAGGCCACCTTGATGCGGCGATCGCTGCAGACGATGCGTTTTTTGAAGTGCAGAGGCTGCGCGTGCCCCTGTGTCGCGACCTGAGAACGTGTCAGGAACAAGCCCATCCCATTGGTGGCACTGTGCTTGTTCATGCCCTCGACGGAGAGGCGCGGTGCATCCGCCGCCAGCGCTTGCGTGCAGATGAGTGCCACCCAGATGCATTGGGAGACCAGCAGATGCGCCAAACTGCGCCTGCGCACGTTGTGCTGCAACCTCATGACCGAGTCAACCCGCATCGAAAGCCGTTCCCTGAGGTGCGTGGTGTAGAGGCCGCTGATGCCCAGCACCCTGTGGTCCGGATGATCCAGCGGGGAGAGAGCGCATAGGCAACCTGTCGATCCGGCAGGACATCTACATCAGGTCCGAGTAATCGCCGATCTGATTGCAGATCTCCACAGGCGGCTCGGCCAACTCCACCAACCGGCGCTTGCGGGTCGCTGCGTCGTTCTTCGGCGACACAATGCGATACAGCAGATACAGGCGACCCTGCACCCGCCAAAGACCAAACGTAGAGAGCTCGGAGAACTGGTATGCCTTGCCGTCCAGCCGATGTGCAGTGAAGTTGCACTCGGCGTAGCTGCCCGAGCCACAACTGGCGTCGAGCGATCGCAAGCCGCCTGTTACTCTCAGGTCGAAATGATAGGTCACCCCCACCTCGTTCCCTATGATCGTTGGCGTGATCTGCTGCGCGGACAACGATCCCCCACTACCCCAATCGGCGGCTTGCCTACAGATTGCGTCTCCAGACACTGCTGCCACCACGTCGCCGGCAGGGGCACTGGCACATCCGGTCAACAAGAAGGCGAACAGTCCCCGCCAACAGCAAAATCTCGCCATCGCTCCCTCCCTGATGCCCCGGCGGCTGTGAAATGGCAGGTCTGGCTTACCTCCCCCTAAAACGTAGCCGAGCGCGTGGAGCACTGTCCATCTCCACCAGCTTGACCTGGCCTGCCAAGGGCCGCTTTTGGCTCACTCAGGGGCCGTCTGGCAGAAGTGCGCCATCCCGCGCCCTTCGGCCGAGTCCCTGGTCACCAAGCCATCCCGCATGAACCGCATCAGATCTTTGGCAACCAAGATTCCCGCAGCGTTGGATGCGTTGACGCTTTCAGAAATACCCTCGGCCCGCTTTGGAAGCGCAATGGATGGTAGATCCTTGCTCCTCACCCATCCCAGTGCCTGCAGTTGCGCGCATGCGCCCATCGTGTAAGCCAGGCGTTCTTCCTTTTGCATCTCGGACGTCGTGCCGCTGAGGCCACGCAGCAGGTGGAATGTTTCGTGTGCCGTTGTGGAGACGACGTTCGCGGCGGCCAAGTCGCTTTCCTTGTCTAGTGCGAATGCATAGCGCGTGCTAGCCCCGCCCGCTGTTGCGAGCGATGACGTGCGGGCAATGAGTTGCCGCCCTGGACTGATCAGATCCACAGTCAGCTTCAACTCCAGGTCGGGCAAGTCGGACGCAGCGACGGCGTACTGAAGTGCCGCCAGCACTGCACCACAGGCCGGCGCAGCATAGGGCTCTGCACTCTCCTGCCGTCGCAAGGCGACGTGCAGCGTTCCGCTGCGACACTCGTCAGTGACAGCGAACTTTTCGGCCGCGCGTGCGCTACCAGGCAACACGCTCACGGTTCTGACCACGAACACCGGCCCGATCCTGGTCACCGCCGTGGCGTGCGCGCCCTCTTTGGCGATCAAGTTGGCAGGTGGCGCCTCGATCGAGGTGCAGGCAGGCAACAGCAAAAGCGCCGTGGCCAGTGCGATGGCGCAGACGTGCCACCGCGCCGCACGCGGCGCATGCCGTATCAGCGCGACGTCGATGGCCACTGCTGGCCCAGCGCCGCCACCGCGCGTTCGAGCACGGGGTCGTTGCCGTCGCGTAGGTCGGTGCGGGTCGGTGCGGCCACGATGTCCGGCAGCACGCCGACGCCGACGAAGTCGGTGCCGTCGGGGTAGCTGTCGCGTTTGACGCAGATCCGCGCCGAACCGCCGCCGGGCAGGGTCAGCAGCAACGGCTGGCCGGTGCTCCCGCCTGTCGCCTGCCCCACCAATGGGCCGCGCCGCATCAGCCGGAACACCGCCGCCGTGTCCTCGCCGGCGGAGAACGTGCCCGCGTCCACCAGCATCGCCACCGGGCCGGAATAGGCGTTCGGTTCGGGTGCCACCGGCTCTTGTTGCACCGGCCGCCACTCGATCAGCCTGGCCCCGCGTGCCTGCGCCAGCGACGAGCCGTTGTCGCGCTCGACAGAGCGCAGCGATGGCAACGGTGCCGCGGCGATATAGCGCAGGATCTGCAAGCCGAACCACGTGTTGCCGCCACCATTGCCGCGCAGGTCCAGGACCAGTCCGCGCGCGGTACGCACGCGCGGCAGTGCCTGCTTGAGCGCCTGCAGGCTGGCATCGTTCTCCAACTGCGACACACGCAGCACCGCCACGCCATCGCGGCGAATGCGCAGCAGCGGCGCCTCCGGCATCTTCATCGTGGCGTAGCCGCTTCGGTCGGCACGCACCTCGCTGCGGTGCCCGTCAGCGTGCTCCACCGACAGCCGCACCGGGGTGGCGGCATCGCCGGCCAGCAAGGCGTAGGTATACATGCGCAATTGCAGGTCTTGCGGGGTGGAACTGCTGAGCTGCGGACGCACCACCCGCTGCGCGTACTGCTCCACCGGCTCGCCGTCGATCGCGAGGATGCGGTCACCGCGTGCCACCCCTTGGCGGCGCAGCGCGGCATCACTGACCGAGGTCACCACCACCTCCCCGTCCAGCCAGGCCGTCCGCAGCCCGGGACGGGCATACCAATGGTCCTCCAGCTCCTTGGGCGGCAGGATCCCGGTGTGTCCGTCGTGCAACTGCGCCAGGAAGCGCGCCAGCACGCGGTAGTAGGCGTCGGTATCCGCCGCGCGCTGGGCCAGCGGCAGCGTCTCCAGGTACAGGCGGTCCCAGTCCAGGTCGGGAACGTGGTCGAACCAGACGAAGCGCTCGCGCGCGGCCATCCACACCTGCGACAACCCGGCCACGCGCTGGGCTTCGGTCAGCTGCACGGCGTGAGGCACCGCGATCGAGGGCGCCTTACCTCGGCCAGGCGCGGATCGTCCAGCAACGCCGCCGTCGCCGGGTCCTTGTCCACCACGAAGTCGATCAGCCCCTCATGCCAGGACATCGCGTCCAAAGCGCGCCAGGCCGCCACCGCCGCGTCGCGGTCGCCGAGCCACACCTGCACCCGCACCAGATCGCCCAGCAGGTTCAGGCGGCGGAAGCGCAGCGTCTTGCTGCCCTCGGCGAGCGCTGCGACCGTCGGATCGTCGAGATACTGCAAGCCCTGCTGCAGGGCATCGCGTGCCTGCAGCAGGTCCTCACGCGTGCTCTTGGCACCGTGCTCGCTGAGCTGACTGGCCCGGTCGCGGAAAGCGGTAGCGCGTGCATAGGCCTGATCGGCCGGCGTTTCCGCCGCCCCCACCGACGGCAACAGCAGCAACCACAACAACGCACCCCATCCGTAGCTTCGCATCGCACCCTCGCGCTCGAGCGTTTGAATCGCAGGCTGCAGTATCGGGCATCTGGCGCGCGCAAGCATCTGGACGACGCTGGGCCGCTGCGGCGACCAAGGGACAAGAGCCTGTCATGAGCCGCGCTCTCCTTCGCCCGGTTCGTCGCCAGGGGTGAACTGCAATCCACTACCGGCATCGCGCCCCTGGCGCATCCAGCGCCAGACGATTGAGCGCCTGATTCCTAGACGCCAATGTTGGCGGACCGCCACCTGGCCATCGTGCACGCAGCGAGAACCAACATCGGCCTGTGCCGCGAAGGCGCAATGCAGCAGTAAGTGCGGCTCGCAGCCGAACCTTTACAGGACCGCGGCACTAATCGGGTGCTGATAGCGCAGGCAGGCTATCCCATCTGATGTGGTCGGGCCTGGATCTGGTCCCGCTGCTCCACACCTTGTGCCAGGTTCTGGCGTTGCGCCTCGTTCAACGACTGCAGCTGCGCCAGCGTCTCCTCAACCGGCTTGCGCAGCGCATCCTCGGTCCGCATGTGCGCACGCAGGTGTGCGGGGTCGTTCAGCGCTCCCTGGACAACGAACAGGTTCTCGCCTGCCCGCACATTGCGCGAGTCCTGGCTGAGTACCACGTGGTCGATACGGGAGAGGCCGCTTTCTTTTGCAAGGTATGCGGCACTTGCCGCCAACTTGGCGCTGTTGCCGTCGTAATCCCGCCCCAAGCCTTGCTCCAACTTCACCACCGCGGACTCCGCCTGCTGCAGCAATGGGTCGCGTGGTAACTCAGGCCCTGCACCGGCGAGCCTCCCGGACGCGCGCTGCTCGCCTTGCGTCCCATTCTCGGTGATGACCTTCTGCAGGATGGTCTGCTTCGGCATCGGATTGTGATGCTCTTTGTTGAGTTCGCTTCCCGGCTTTGGCGCGGGGATGCTTTGAACGTCGTCCTTGTTGCTCAGCGGCTTGAGGTCGCCTTCGAACTTTTCATCGATGGCGCCATGGCGATCTCGACGGTGCAGCCCGGCGTAGTTGAGCGCGCCCCAGGTGAAGTCGATGCAACTGTTCGTCGTACCGCTGTACTTCATATCGAAGCCGTGCTTTTGCGGTGCGTCGCCAAAGGCGCGCAGCCGGTCGTACTGCTCCCGGCTGATTTCCATGGTGCGGCTGTAGTAGGGATCCTTGTAATCCCGCAGATCCCTGTCGTACACCTTGCCCTGACCACTGGAGCTTCCGTGTTCGACAGGCGCAAAGCCGTAGCTATCAACCTGCTTTCCATCGGAAAGCGTGTAATACATGTGTCCCGCCGCAGACGTTCCGCCGGATAACGTCAACGGTGTGCCGGGGGCAGCCAGATAGACAGTGACCGTGTACCGCGGTGTAGGCTCGCTCATGGTGCTACGCCTCCCTATTGCGCCTTGGCGGTGAAGGCAACCAGCAGTTCCGGGTGTGTCTCTTCCAAGGCACGAACATTGCCCCCGAAGCGAACGGACACCCGGTAGCGACCAGGCGGTGTATCGCGAACAAAGGCCAGATCCATTTCACGATAAGTAGCACCTGGCGCGATCAATCCAGCGGTGCGCATCGTCGGCTCATCTGCATTCGCCTTGAGGAGACCTGGCACATGCCCGTCGCGGTCCAATGCTACCGTCTGGTACTCGGTGCGCCCAACCAGTTCGCTCCGCTGCAATACCACGGGCTCCTCGCCTGCCGCCGTCAACCGAGAGAGATGGACCTGCGCGGTGACGCCGGCGTCGCGTAAGCGGTCCACTGTGGACAGTGCAGCCTCAGCATCCGGGGCCGTTACCCTCACCCCAATGAAGATAGGCGGTTCCGGATCATCGGCCTGGGCGGGAACATCGAAATCCAGCGTGATGGCATCAGCCAACACTTGCGGGCTCAGCGGCCTGACCAACGGCACGGTGGTTCTCATTACAGATTCCTCCTTGGCATGCGGCGCTCGGTCCGGCGCTGGGGGCTGAGCCGAGTCAGCCTGGCATCCTGTCAATTGCAGCGTCGCGGCAATGAAGAGGATGCCGATCAGGTGCTTCGCTGTCAGCATGACACGCTCGCTTCGATTCTCTTGCGCTAGAGAATAGTCCGGCCGGCAAGTCGGCGCGAGTATGCCGTCGCGCACGCGGACGCTCGCTGCACCCTGTTCGGTCCAACGGCGTTGGGCAGACCTTGTCTTACAAAGCGCCCGCGCCACGCCAATGTAGCCAGGATCAATGTAGCCATCCGCCTCCCGCAGGCGGCGCCTCGGATTCCAACGCATAGACCGCCCGCTCTTCGCGGATTCGGTTCGACGCCGGTTCGCGCAGCGGCTGGTGTGCGATCTGCAGCAGCAGTTCACGCACATCGTTCGCCGCGGCACAGAGCGTGCTGCCCACTTCCGGCAACGTCTGGCCGGCACGCTCGGCCGCATCGCCAGCCACCACCATCCGGGCATTGGCGGAGACGGTCTCGGCCAGTTGTGTGAGCCTGTCGATCTGCTGCTGCGTCACGCGGAACGTGCCGCTGCCAGCATCCGCTGCTGCCTGGACAGTGGCATCGGACCAAGTGCCACGGGTCGTGTCGGTCCGCTGGGCGGGATAGGACAGCGCGCCCAGCACCAGGTCCACTTGCTCGGCCAGCAGCTCCAGGCAGAGCGCCAGTTCGCCCATGCGTACCTTGGGTTCGGCGGCGCGCTCCTCGTCCGGCGTACGCGGCTGCGCAAGCCGGACCAAGAACCTCACGTGATCACGCAGCTTCGCCAGCCGGAACTGGCTGTCCTCCGGCAGGAAATAGCCGGGCATGTCGTCGTCGTCCAAACGGTCGTGCGCCATCGTTGCCTCCTCGTTCCATGAAGGGGTCCGGCCGCCACGCATGGCGGACGGGAAGTCGGGAGGTTCGAAACCGCACAGAGCCGGCGGGCATATTCCCCCGAAGGGTGTTGTATTAGCCGCCCTCCCGACGCAGGCATCGCGTCGGCTTGCGCCCGAGCATCAGGCACAAAAAACCCACCGGTTTGTCGGAGGTGGGTACCGCTCTGTGAGGAGTTTCGACGCTCCTTTAGCAACAGTGCAACGCACCGATTGTACTCGTCAATAGCAAATTGTAGACATTTCGCGATCAAGTTATCCCTCTAGCGCGCGCAGCACGTCTGCGGAATACTGGTGCCATTAGATCACCATCGCGCCGCAAACATGTTGCTTGATCGGTGGCGGCGCTCGAACATGCATACGCGGCGGCGGCACCATGCCTAACTTCGATAATTCCCAGAGGGCTTCCAGGAAATCTAAAACTCTGTTATATCTCGACACACAAAAGTAAATTAGCGACCATTCCAAAGGAAATAGATTTTAAATTTCGCTCTTAACTTTACAAATCAACTTCCCCAAAATTTATCATGGATGGAGCAGGCAATGGCAAGCACAGGCAGGTTTTTTGACCCCACGAAGTTTAACAAGAAGCAAGATTCCAGTTCAAAACAATACGAGCGCCAATTAGCCCGCCTCCGCAAAAGCGGAAAGGAAGTTACCTCAATCGAATCAGCGGTACGTGGAGCATACAACAATCTTCAATCTCACTCTAATTCCTTTGTTATCTATGGAGAACCACAAAGTGGGAAGACTGAGATGATGATTTGCTTGACGGCGAAGCTTTTGGATGAAGGATATCAGTTAATAATTCATCTTCTTAATGATAGCGTTGATCTTCTTGGCCAAAATCTAGGACGCTTTAAGACTTCAGGACTTTCACCGGCAGCGAAGAATTTCAGTGAAGTCCTAGATCCCGCCGTAAAAATAAAAGGGCAGAGCCATGTGATATTCTGTAAGAAAAATGGCTCAGATCTTAGAAAGCTGATTGACAAGATCGATGGCGTGAAAAATCCTATCGTCATTGATGACGAAGCAGATTACGCGTCGCCCAACGGTAAAATAAACAAAGGCGAAAAAACCAAGATAAATGAATTGATTACCAATATACTTGGTGATGAAGGCATTTATATAGGCGTCACTGCTACGCCCGCGCGACTAGACCTCAATAATACTTTTTCCAATGACAGCCATGTATGGGTTGATTTCCCAACTCACTCCCGCTACACAGGCCAGGACGTTTTCTTTCCAGAAAGCGGCCCAATCAAGTATCAACGCACGCTCTTGCCAGATGCAGGTGATGATCCAAAATACGTAAGGCAGGCATTATTCAGCTTCCTCGTTAATGCCGCACATTTAAATCTGCACATTAATCACGGCGAGCAAAACTACTCCTTCTTACTGCATACGAGTGGCAAAAAGATTGATCACAAGGGAGATTGGTCTCGAATACATAGTGCCATAGAAGATCTCTCAGATCGAACGAGCCAAAATTTCTCGAAGTACGCCGAAGCGATTTGGACACTTGCAAACGAGCGCTATCCTGATTTTGACCCCGATGAGATCACTACTTACGTTCTTGAGAATGCTCCCCGGCACGCGCTTGTGGTGCTGAACAGTGAGCGAGATTGGAAGAATAACTCTGGCGCGGCGACCGATCCTCAAAGCCTCTTCACTATAATTATTGGCGGGAATATCGTCTCCAGAGGCGTCACACTGAACAATCTTCTCTCGATGTTTTTCACTCGAGATGTTAAACACAAAATTCAACAAGACACATACATTCAGCGCGCAAGAATGTTTGGAAGTCGCGGGGCTTATCTAGAATTCTTTGAACTAACGATGCCTCAATCATTGTATGTTGATTGGCATCGCTGCTTCATGTTTCACAAGTTGGCTCTCAGTGCTATTCGAGAAGGTCAGGGGGCATTGGTATGGATTGGCGATCACCGGATAGCTCCAGCTGCAAGCGCCAGTATTGACCAGTCAACTGTCGATATTGACAGAGCTGAAATGGCATTTGACCTCTTTGATTTCCCTGAGTCTTCCTCCATTGAGTTTGGCGCAGGAAAGGACCGCATGTATGCCCTGGCCGCGCTGGTTGGAGAGAAAAATCTACCTTCGTATCTTGTTCGCTACATCGATAGATCAACAGAAGGCACCCCACAGGCTGTCTACGTTCACCCCCCCATTGATATTAGCGGCTATGCGGATCCAGACGTCGTTGCAAATGTCAGCAGAAGAAGAGGCTTTATCGGCAACCCACAGTTAGCGAAAGGCGGCTCCGCAATTCATCATCTTTTTGTTGTTCATAACGGCTCAAAAGCCAGAATAATTTATAAGTTCAAGGGCAACATTAGCTTCATCAAAAATCTGGCACATGATTCCTGATTACCATCTATATCACGGTGCAGTTCTAGCCAGTCTCGTTAGCGGGACTGGCCATCCCTTAACAATCACATCACCTCAAGCCAGTGGCCGGGCGGCTGAATATATTATCAATAACCATATTGCATTGTATTTGAAGCATGCAACACAGCGACTTCGCCCGTGGCACTTTGGATTCACACCGGACAACATAAAATCAATAACATTACTTAAGGAGAAATATGAGAAAAGCTTCCTCGTTCTAATATGCAGGCAAGATGGATTAATAGCAGTCGACTTACAAACCATCATCAACAATATAGCGCCATCAGGCTCTCTATGGATAAGAGCAGACCGGGGAAAAAGAAAGAAATATCGTCTTTACGGCCCCAAAGGAGAGCTCCCAAAGAAGTATGACTCCAATTTAATAAGCTTAAAAGAGGCTTTAGGTATCAATCCATGACAGTAAACGTTTCTACACTTTCGTAGCGCATCCTCCGCGCCAAAGAACTTGTCTCAGCTGCTATAGGCAAATATCGCTTGGCTGCAGGAATTTCGCGAACAACTTTTCCAATGGCTTTAAATCCAAAGCGGCATGCAATATCAGAAAATATTTTTGAACTAGGCACCTCAACCCCACGCACTACTGAGTCTGCCAGTACCAACACAAGCTTCCCACCTGGCACAACCACTTTCTGTAACTCTTTCAAAATATCTTCCGCATCGTGGGCATATTTATTAACAATTGACTTTTGGCGAATAGGGAGTTTAGAGATACCGGGCACTAGTGCTTCTAAACCTGGGTAATCTGGAGTCCTTTGATGCCGTGTAGACCCCGATTTCTCAGTTCCAATACTGCCAGATCGAATGTTTCGGAGCTCCGGTATCGTGTAGCCAAGCCAAACGAGCGCAAGCTTGTGCCCACGAAGATAATCAATCGCATTCAAATACGGTGGAGATGTTACAACTGCATCAAACTTCTCTTTGACGAGATCCTTCAGATCCCGGCAATCCCCACGTTTGACACAGATTTTTCCATTTGGCTGTTCAACGAGTCTTGCCAAGATCGCCCGTACTGAAGACTCAAATCCAGAGAAAACGTTATAGTCATTCTCTAAACGCATGCGATGGGGGCGACTGTGCGATACATCCCAGGCTAGAGAAGCGCCGACATGCTTCGTTACTATCGTTCTGCTAAGCGCCAAATGAAGCAAATCGCGAATCGATGATGGGGGGGCGAGGCGCGCAATGGCGCCGCTTAGCCTAGCAAGTTGATTCTGTTGTTTTTCAGCGAACCAGTAGTTGATGAACTGCTGTGTCTCGGGGCAAGCCCCAACCTGCGTTAGCCCAATAGGCGTCAATCTACTTCGCTTTGCCATTGCAACCACGTCTGCTGCGACATCTGTAACCGCCAGATGATCAACACGACTAGTCCAAACTCGACTCATCAAAACTGCAAGCGGATCAACATCAATGCCTACAGCATAATGACCTCGATGACCAGCCTGACGCAACACCACGCCTGAACCGCACATTGGATCAAGTATCTTTGCACCTATTGGCAACCTGTCAAGCATCTCCGAAATTGTTTCAGGCGCCATCCGGGCCGGAAATGGATGTATTGGCCGCATTTGTCTTTATCCTTAAGAGAGCTCGGCGCGACTACCAGTCTTACACAGAACCATGTGCACACACACAAAAAATAATCAGCTCAGTCGTCGAATTGATAGTCTTAGCCCTTCATCTTAAAAAAAGAGGGGCCAGTCGGCCCCTCTTTTAATCTCACCTAAGATCAATCGGAACGTCAAACCCCAACCGGATTAGCCTTCTCCGGATCGATCTTGTACTGCTTGATCGCCCGAGCCACATCCTTGCCGGTCATCTTCCCCTCCTTCGCCAACGCCGCAATGGCCGCATGCGCGATGTAGTACCGATCGACCTCGAAGAACCGGCGCAGGTTGGCACGCGTGTCCGAGCGGCCGAAGCCGTCGGTGCCCAGCACGGTGTAGTGCATCGGCACGAAGGCGCGGATCTGGTCGGCGAAGGCGCGCACGTAGTCCGTGGCGGCGATGGCCGGGCCTTGGCGGCCTTCCAGCAGCTGGGTGACGAACGGCTTGCGCTGTTCGCCTTCCGGGTGCAGGCGGTTCCAGCGCTCGGCGTCGAAGCCGTCGCGGCGCAGTTCGTTGAAGCTGGGGCAGGACCAGATGTCGGCGGTGACGCCGAAATCCTTGTCCAGCAGCTCGGCGGCGGCGATGGCTTCGCGCAGGATGGTGCCCGAGCCCAGCAGCTGCACGCGCAGTTCGCCCTTCTTGGGCTTGCCGGCGTCCTTGAGCAGGTACATGCCCTTGATGATGCCGTCTTCCGCGCCCGCCGGCATTTCCGGGTGGGCGTAGTTCTCGTTCATCAGGGTGATGTAGTAGTACTCGTCCACCTGCTCCTGCATCATCCGCTGGATGCCGTACTGCATGACCACGGTGACTTCGTAGCCGAAGGTGGGGTCGTAGCTGCGCACGTTGGGGATGGAGCCGGCGATGACCTGGCTGAAGCCGTCTTCGTGCTGCAGGCCTTCACCGTTGAGCGTGGTGCGGCCGGCGGTGCCGCCGAGCAGGAAGCCGCGGGTGCGCATGTCCGCCGCCTGCCAGGCGATGTCGCCCACGCGCTGGAAGCCGAACATGGAGTAGTAGATGTAGAACGGCAGCATCGGTACGTTGCTGACCGAGTAGCTGGTGCCGGCGGCCAGCCACGAGGAGATCGCGCCCGGCTCGCTGATGCCCTGCTGCAGCACCTGGCCGGACTGGTCCTCGCGGTAGAACATCAGTTGGTCGGCGTCCACCGGCTTGTACTTCTGGCCGAACGGGGCATAGATGCCGATCTGCCGGAACATGCCTTCCATGCCGAAGGTGCGCGCTTCGTCGGCCACGATCGGCACGATGCGCGGTCCCAGTTCCTTGTCGCGCAGGGCGATGTTGAGGCTCTGCACAAAGGCCATGGTGGTGGAGTAGGTGCGCTCGCCGCTGTCCTTGAGCAGGCGCTCGAACTTGTCCAGGCCCGGGGCCGGGATGGACAGGTCGGCCTTGCGGCGGCGCTGCGGCAGGTAGCCACCCATCGCGGCGCGACGCTCCTGCAGGTACTGCACTTCCGGCGAGTCCGGGCCGGGGTGGTAGAACGGCACCTGCTCGGCGTCGGCCAGCTGCTTGTCGCTGAGCGGGATGTTGAAGCGGTCGCGGAACGCGCGCACGGCGTCGTCGTCCAGCTTCTTGGTCTGGTGGGTGGGATTCAGCGCCTCGCCGGCCGAGCCCATGCCGTAGCCCTTGACGGTCTTGGCCAGGATCACGGTGGGCATGCCCTTGGTGTTCACCGCCTGGTGGTAGGCGGCGTAGACCTTGTGCGGATCGTGGCCGCCACGGTTCAGGCGCCAGATGTCGTCGTCGGACAGGCCGGCGACCATGGCTGCGGTCTCCGGGTACTTGCCGAAGAAGTTGGCGCGGGTATAGGCGCCGCCGAAGGCCTTGCAGTTCTGGTACTCGCCGTCGACGGTTTCCATCATCAGCTTCTTGAGGACGCCGTTGGTGTCCTTGGCCAGCAGGGCGTCCCAGTAGCCGCCCCACAGCAGCTTGATGACGTTCCAGCCGCCGCCGCGGAACACGCCTTCCAGCTCCTGGATGATCTTGCCGTTGCCGCGCACCGGGCCGTCCAGGCGCTGCAGGTTGCAGTTGACCACGAAGATGAGGTTGTCCAGGCCTTCGCGGCCGGCCAGGGCGATGGCGCCCAGGGTCTCGGGTTCGTCGCTCTCGCCGTCGCCGATGAAGCACCACACCTTGCGGTCGGACTTCTCGATCAGGCCGCGGTGTTCGAGGTACTTCATGAACTGCGCCTGGTAGATGGCGCTGAGCGGGCCCAGGCCCATCGACACGGTGGGGGTCTGCCAGAAGTCCGGCATCAGCCACGGGTGCGGATAGGAGGAGATGCCCTGCCCGTCCACTTCCATGCGGAAGTTGTTGAGCTGGTCTTCGCTGATGCGGCCTTCCAGGAAGGCGCGGGCGTAGATGCCGGGGGAGCTGTGGCCCTGGATGTACAGCAGGTCGCCGGGGTGCTTGTCCGAGGGCGCGCGCCAGAAGTGGTTGAAGCCCACGTCGTACAGGGTGGCGCTGGAGGCGAAGGAGGCGATGTGGCCGCCCAGGTCGCCCGGCTTACGGTTGGCGCGGACCACGGTGGCCATCGCGTTCCAGCGGATGATCGAGCGGATCTTCCACTCGATGGCCGCGTCGCCCGGGCTCTTGGCCTCGTTGGCGGGGGCGATGGTGTTGACGTACTCGGTGGTCGGCGAGAACGGCAGGTAGGCGCCGGAACGACGGGTCAGCTCGACCATGTCCTCCAGCAGCTGATGCGCACGCTCGGGGCCTGCGACATCGATGACGGCCTTGAGCGATTCGATCCACTCCTGGGTTTCAGTGGGATTCGGATCGTTCTGCAGCACCTCGTTCAACCAGTTCATAACGCTCCCGTAGGTCGCACGCACGCGCGCGATGGCATGTGTTTTCTCGAAGCTTGCAAGTGTAGCGCAACCGCCTCGCAGGACCTCGTACGCCAGCGTATGGAACGGACTGTCACATTGGCCCGGGACACGCGGCGGGACAGTGCGGACAGCCGCTGCGCCGGGCGGCCGCGGCTGCGCTTATGATCGGGCTCCAGGCCCCCGTGGAGCGCCGCCATCGCCCTTGCCTCGTCAGCGCAGGACGCCTCCGCGGTCGCCTGGCGGCACAGCCTGCGCACGCGGCTGCTGTTGTGGGGCAGCCTGCTGCAGGTGGCGCTGCTGCTGGGCCTGGCCCTGCTGTTCTACCTGGGCGCGCGCGAGGTGATGGTGCGCAACGCCCGCGAGGAGGTGGCCGGGCTGACCCAGCAGACCGCGCGCAGCCTGGACGCCACACTGGGTTCGGTGCAGGTGAGCGGGCGCACCCTGGCCGCCGCCGCGAGCGGGCTGGGCCGGCAGCCGTTCAACCTGCGCAACCTGCTGCTGGCCACGCTGCAGGGCGACCCGGACATCGCCGGCGCCTTGCTGGTGATCGAGCCCGGCGCGCTGAAGGACGACGGCCGCGGTTTCGCCTGGCACCTGCGGCGCACCGCTACCGGGGTGCTGGAACAGCCGGTGGAGGCGCTGGGCTTCGACGCGCGCAGCATGCCCTGGTACCAGCGCACCCTGGCCGCGCCGGCGCCGTGGTGGTCCGAGCCGTACAGCGACGCCAGCACCGGCGGCGCCTACCTGACCACCTACAACCTGCCGCTGCGCCTGCCCGGCGATGGGCCGCAGGCGCAGGCGATCGGCATGGTGAGCGTGGACGTGCCGCTGCAGCGGCTGCAGGCCATCGTCGCCGAACTGCCGGCCAACAGCGGGCTGCAGCCGATGCTGCTGTCGCCGGACGGGCTGTTCGTGCTGCATCCGGACCCGGCGCTGCGCTTCCGCCGCACCCTGGAGGCGCACGTAGCGCGGGCGCGGCCGGACCTGTCGCCGCTGGCGCAGGCGGCCGACACCCACACCGCGGTGCGCTTCGAGCACACCGCGCCGGACGGCACCCGCTACCTCACCCAGAGCGCGGCGGTGGGCGACACCGGCTGGACCTTCGCGCTGAGCGTGTCGGAGGACTACATCCTGGCCGGGCTGGACCGCATCGTGCTGTGGGGCGCGCTGGCCGGCGCCGCCGCGCTGGCGCTGTGGCTGTGGCTGCTGCACCGCTACACGGTGCGGCTGGTGCGGCCGATCGAGGACCTGACCGACTCGGCGCTGCACTTCAGCCAGGGCGCGTTCGACTACCCACTGCGGCATGTGCAGCGCGCGGACGAAGTGGGGGTGATGGCGCGCGCCTTCGACAGCGCGCGCGGCTCGATCAAGCGCCAATTGGACGAGATCGCCACGCTGGCGCAGGCGCGGCAGCGCATGCAGAGCGAGCTGTCGATCGCGCGCGACATCCAGCAGGCGATGCTGCCGGGTGGGCGCACCTTCGACAGCGCCCACAAGCACCTGGAAACCTATGCGCTGCTGGAACCGGCAGAGATGGTGGGCGGCGATTTCTACCAGTTCTTCGAGACCGAGCCGGGGCTGCTGTGGTTCGTGGTCGGCGACGTGTCGGACAAGGGCGTGCCGGCGGCACTGTTCATGGCGCGGGCGATGACGGTGCTGGAGATCGCCGCGCGCCGGCACACGCGCCCGGACGCGATCCTGATCGCGGCCTCGCAGCGGCTGGTGGAAGGCAACGAGCCGTGCATGTTCGCCACCGTGCTGTGCGGGCTGATCGACGTGCACAGCGGCGACTACTGGCTGTCCAGCGCCGGCCATGAGCCGCCGCTGCTGCTCGACGCCGACGGCAGTGCGCACCTGCTGCCGCTGGAATCGGGCCCGCCGCTGGGGCTGGAGCCGCAATCGCGCTATCCGGTGGTGCATGGGCGCCTGGCCGCCGGCGCCACCCTGCTCAGCTACACCGACGGCATCACCGAGGCGATGGACGCGCAGGAGCGGCCCTACGGCGAGGCGCGGCTGCTGGCGGCGCTGCAGCCGGGCGCCGACGCGCAGGCGCAGTGCGCCGCGGTGCTGGCCGACGTGCAGGCGTTCACCGCACCGGCACCGCAGTCCGACGACATTACGCTCCTGGCGATCCGGCTGCGCCAGGATCCGGCACGGGAGGCGACGCGATGATGCTGCGATGGCAGATGGAACCGGCAATCGACGCACTGGCGCAATTGAGCGACAGCGTGGAGGCGGCGCTGCTGCGCCACGGCGTGAGCGGCGAGCAGGTCAGCCGCACCCGGCTGATCGTCGAGGAGCTGGCCTGCAACACCCTGGAACACGGCCACCTGCGCCGCGCGCCCTTGCCGGTGGACGTGATCCTGCACCTGCTGCACGACGCGCTGGTGCTGGAGTTCCACGACAGCGGCCCGGCCTTCGACCCGCGCAACGCGCCGGTGCCGGACCTGGACGCGGACATCGCCGAGCGCCCGATCGGCGGCCTCGGCCTGCACCTGGTGCAGCAACTCGCCGATCGCCTTGAGTATCGCCACGACGCCGGCCGTAATGTGGTGCGCATCGTGTTGCTGCAACCTGCCGATCCCCCTCTTCAGGAGTCGCCCGCATGACCACGTTGAGCCTGCAGATCGACCCGGCGCAGGACAAGCGCCAACGCCTCACCCTGAGCGGGCGACTGGACACGCACACCTACCAGGCCCTGGACGAGGCGCTGGCGCCGCTGCTGGCCACGCCGATCACCACGTTGGTGCTGGACCTGTCGCACCTGGACTACATCAGCAGCGCCGGCATCCGCTCGATCTTCAAGGCGCGCAAGGTGCTGGCCGCGCGCGACGGGCGGGTGCTGGTGGTGAACCCGCAACCGCAGATCCGCAAGGTGTTCGACGTGGTCAAGGCGGTGCCGTTGAACGAGATCTTCACCTCGGTGCAGGAACTGGACGAGTACCTGGACGAGATGCAGCGGCGGGTGCTTGCCGATGGCGCAATGCGTCGGGACTGAAGTCCCTCCCACAGTGCACCCGACGAGCGCGTCGCAAGACTCCTTTTTTGACGCACGTCGACTGCCATGCCGCCGCGATGCGCGACGTGGCGTGCTTGCCGATGGCGCAATGCGTCGGGACTGAAGTCCCTCCCACGGTGCACCCGGCGAGCGCGCTGCAAGGCGCTCTTTTGACGCACGTCGACTGGCATGCGGCCGCGATGCGCGACGCGGCGCGCCTTCCGATGGCGCAATGCGTCGGGACTGAAGTCCCTCCCACAGTGCGCCCGGCGAGCGCGCTGCAAGGCGCTCTTTTGACGCACGTCGACTGCCATGCCGCCGCGATGCGCGACGCGGCGTGCCTGCCGATGGCGCAACGCGTCGGGACTGAAGTCCCTCCCACAGTGCACCCAGCGAGCGCGCTGCAAGACCCTCTTTCGACACAAGTCGGCTGTCATGCAGCCGCGATGCGCGAAGCGGCGCGCGTTCCGATGGCGCAATGCGTCGGGACTGAAGTCCCTCCCACAGTGCACCCAGCGAGCGCGCTGCAAGGCGCTCTTTTGACGCACGTCGACTGCCATGCAGCCGCGATGCGCGAAGCGGCGTGCATTCTGATGGCGCAACGCGTCGGGACTGAAGTCCCTCCCACAGTGCACCCGGCAAGCTCGCTGCAAGACTCTCTTTTGACACAAGTCGGCTGTCATGTAACTGCGACGCGCGACGCGGCGTGCGTTCCGATGGTGCAGTGCGTCGGGACTGAAGTCCCTCCCACAGTGCACCCGGCGAGCGCGCCGCAAGACCCTCTGTCGACACAAGCGGCCCAGGCCGCGAACGGAGTTGCCGTACAGCGCGTCATGGCTAAGCCACTTCCACAGGGATGGACTGGGCATCTCTTGTGGGAGGGACTTCAGTCCCGACGAGGGAGGGTGTCAGTCGGCTTCCGGCTTCCCTTTTCGCGACTGCATGACCAGCTGACTCTCAAAAGGGCCACGGCTGGCCGATGCAACTTGGACAGCGCATCCCCGCGGAACTCCCAAGCACACCGAATGCACGCGCAGGACGCAAACGCGCGCTGCCGTCCTGACTGAACCAATCCCACCGCGCTCCCGCGCCCGGCCTGCCAAGCGCTTGCCGGCCACACTGCTTCGATATATCTTTTCCACACCAGATTCGACATATCGAAATGCCACGACCCCACGCCCCCGGCCCGCATCCCGCGCACCGCCTGTTCGACGAGGACCGGGCCGGCCGCGGCCGTGGCGCACGCGGCCCCCGCCCGCTCGGCCACGGCGACCTGCGGCTGTTGCTGCTGGCGATGATCGAGACCCAGCCGCGCCACGGCTACGAGCTGATCCGCGCGGTCGCCGAGCTGTTCCATGGCCTGTACACGCCCAGCGCCGGCACGGTCTACCCCACCCTGGCGCAGTTGGAAGCGCAGGGCCTGGTACATGCCGATGCCGACGCCACCCGCAAGCGCTATGCGATCACCGAAGCCGGCCAGGCCTTCGTGCGCACCGAGCGCGCGCAGGTGGACGCGGCGCTGCAGCGCACCCAGCACAGCGCGCGTGCGCTGGTGCGCGCCAACGTGCCGGCGCCGGTGCGCGAGGCGATGCGCCGCATCAAGCACGGCCTGCTGGCGCGGCACGGGCGCTGGGACCCGGACGAGATCGAGCGCGTCGCCGCGCTGTTGCATGCCGCCGCCGACGGCATGGATGGCAACACACCCTGATTCCCCTTCCAGCCAGCACGCGGACATTAGCGCTTTCGGCGTCCGCGTCGCCTGCCAACCCTCTCCCCCACTTCCGAGGATTCCCATGGCGACCCACGAACACCGCCTGCTGCGCCACCCGCTGCGCCTGCGTCATCTGCAAGTGCTGCGCACGCAACCGCTGACCCCGCACATGCGCCGCATCGTCGTCGGCGGCCCCGAGCTGGACGGCTTCGTCAGCGCCGGGCCGGACGACCACGTCAAGCTGTTCTTCCCCAACCCCGAAGGCGCGTTCGTGCTGCCGACGATGACCGAGCACGGCCCGGTGTATCCGGCCGACGCGCTGCCCTCGCCCGCCCGCGACTACACCCCGCGCCACTATGATGCCGACGCGCAGGAACTGACCCTGGACTTCGTGCTGCACGGCGACGGCCCGGCCTGCCGCTGGGCGGCACAGGCCGACCCGGGCGATGCGCTGGTGGTCGGCGGGCCGCGCGGCTCGTTCGTGGCCGCCGACGATTTCGATGCCTATGTGCTGATCGGCGACGAGACCGCGCTGCCGGCGATCGGCCGCTGGCTGGAGACCCTGCCGGCCAACGCGGAAGTCGACGCGCTGATCGAGATCCCCGGCTACGCCGACCGGCAGGCGCTGGACTGCGACGCCGAGCTGCGCATCACCTGGCTGGAACGCAACGGCGTGGACGCGCGCAGCAGCCAGTTGCTGGAAGGCGCCCTGCGCGACTTCGACCCGCCCGAGGGCGACGCGTTCTACTGGATCGCCTGCGAATCGGCACGCGCGCGGATGATGCGCAAGTTCGTCGAAGGCCACCTGGGCGTGCCCAAGGAGTGGATCCGCGCGACGGGGTATTGGAAGGCGGGCGGGGACGCGGCCGAAGACTGAAAGCCGCGTCGAAGAAAGCAAAAAGCACGCGCAATATGGCCGGCACGGAATACACGGCAATCCGGCGCAATAGTCCCTCTCCCACCGGGAGAGGGGTTGGGGTGAGGGTAAGGACGCGCCTGGCGCTTCGGGCGCATGCGGGGCTTCGCCAAGAACCATCGCGGTAAGGCCATCGCGGCTGAAGCCGCCCCTACGGTGCGTCTTTCGCGCGCAGTAGGATCGCCCCGCGCAGTTTCATTGCACTGCACCCAGCGAGATCCTGAAAACACAAACGCCCGCCGAATGGCGGGCGTTTGCATTGCGGCAGGCGGCAGCGCGCGAAGCGCTGCCGCAACCACAGGCGGCCTTACTTGGCCGCTGCCTGCAGCGCTTCGGTGGTGATGCGGATCTTCACTTCGTCGCTGACGTTCGGCACGTAGGCGCCCAGGCCGAAGTCGCTGCGCTTGACCGTGGTGGTGGCGTCGAAGCCCAGCGCCGGCACCTTCTTCATCGGGTGCGGACCGGCACCGTTGAGGGTCACCGCCAGCACCACCGGCTTGGTCGTGCCCTTGATGGTCAGGTCGCCGGCGACGGTCAGCTTGTTGCCGCCGGCCGAGGTCACCTTGGTGCTCTTGAAGGTGGCGGTCGGGAACTTGGCGGCGTCGAAGAAGTCGGCGCTCTTCAGGTGCTCGTCGAACTTGGCGGTGAAGCTGTTGAGGCCGGACAGCGGCAGGGTCACGTTGACGCTGGACTTGCTCACGTCCTGGGCGTTGTAGACCAGGGTGCCGTCGACGTCGCCGAAGTGCGCGGACGGGTTGGAGAAGCCGAAGTGGCTCCACTGCACCAGCACGTCGGTGTGGGCCGGATCGAGCGTGTAGGTCCCGGAGACGCCCTTGGCGGCGGCAGCGGCGGCGGCCGGGGCGGCGAAGGCGCTGGTGGCCGGCTGGGCGACGACGACGGCCAGGGCCATGGCGAGCGGGAGCAGCAGTTTGCGGGTCTTGGTCATGGTGGAACTCCTTGGAGGGGTGATGGGACGAAACTGCGGCAGGCGCGGGCCTGCGGTGGGACACGAAAGCGGAACCCGCGCGCTCACTCGATGCGCGCGGCCTCGTCGAAACTCAGCCGCGGCAGGCGCGGGAACAGGCCGCTGGGGTCGCCGTAGCCGAGGTTGACCAGGAAGTTGGATTTGATCGCAGTGCCTGCGAAGAACGCGGCATCGACCTTGGCGTTGTCGAAGCCGGACATGGGACCGGCATCCAGGCCCAGCGCACGCGCGGCCAGGATCAGGTAGGCGCCCTGCAGCGAGCCGTTGCGGAACGCGCCTTCGCTGCGGCCTTCGCGCGGGCCGTCGAACCAGCTCTTGGCATCGGTGTGCGGGAACAGATACGGCAGCTTCTCGTGGAAGTCCTCGTCGTGGGCCACGATCACCGTGACCGGCGCGGCCAGGGTCTTGGCCAGGTTGCCCTCGGACAGCGCCGGCTTGAGCTTTTCCTTGGCCTGCGGCGAGGTGACGAAGACGAAGCGTGCCGGGCTGCCGTTGGCCGCGGTCGGGCCCCACTTCACCAGGTCGTAGAGGGCACGCAGGGTGTCTTCGGCGACCGGCTTGTCCAGGAACGCGTTCTGGGTGCGCGCGGTGCGGAACAACTGGTCGAGGGCGGCGTCGTGCAAGGCGTCGGACATGGAGGAAGTTCCTTGATCGAGGGAAGCGCCAGGAGGCCGGTGGGGCCGTCCCGATGCGAGGCGGCCAGTGTAGAGTGGCACGATTGTCGCAACACCCGGCCGCGATGCAACGGATTACTACCAAACGTGAAACGATCGGACGCGACCTGGGCGATTAGCGATGGCCGCGCCGGCAACGCCCGCCAGGCCGAGGCACTGGCCGCCGCGTTGGCGCTTCCGGCCGCGGTACCGATCCAGGCGCAGGTGTTGCATCCGCACATGCCGTGGCGCTGGTTGGCGCCGCGCTGGCTGCCCGGCGCGCGGCATGCGTACGGCACGACGTTCGCCGCAGCATTGCGGCAGCCGCCTCCGCTGGCAGTGGGCTGCGGCCGTCAGGCGGCGCTGGCGACGCGGTTGCTGCGCGCACGCGGCAGCCGGGTGGTGCAAATCCTGGATCCGCGGCTGGATCCGCAGCACTGGGACATCGTGGTGGTGCCGGAACACGATCGCCTGCGCGGCCCCAATGTGCTGACCCTGCTCGGCAGCCTGCATCCGATCGACGATGCCTGGCTGGCGGCAGGACGCGCCGCGTTTCCTGCGCTGGGCGCGCTGCCCTCGCCGCGTGTCGGACTGTTGGTGGGCGGCCCCTCCGGGCTGGCGCCGTGGAGCGCAGCACAGGCACAGGCCGCCTTCGCCGACATCGCCGCACAGTTGCGCGCGCACGGCGGCAGCCTCCTCGCCAGCGCATCGCGGCGCACGCCGCCTGCGGTGGCCGCGGCCTTGCGCCGCACGTTTGCCGACGTGCCGGGCATGGTGTGGTGCGGCGCGGACGACGGCGCCAATCCCTATGCCGGCCTGCTCGGCTGGGCCGAACGCCTCGTGTGCACGCCAGACTCGGTGAACCTGCTGTCGGAAGCCTGCGCCACGCGCGTGCCGGTGCAGGTGCTGATGCCGGAGACGGCGCGTGGCCGCGCCCTGGATTTCCATCGCGCCTTGCAGGCGCGCGGGCGGCTGCTCCCGGCAGAGAATGCCGGTGACGCACCCGCCACCGACATTGAACCGCTACGCGAAACCGCGCGGGTGGCCGCACTGATCCGCGACCGCTTGGCGCTGGCCTGATCGGCCGCCGTGCCGGCGTCGCTGCCACGACACCGACACGGCAACCGGGCCCAACGCGTCACATCACGCTATGTCAGGGGTTGCTCGGCGAACGCGGCACGCCGGCCGGCGCCGCATCCAGCGCGCCGATCAGCAGCCGCACCACCGGCGTGCCCACGCCGACCGTGTAGTTGTACTTGCCCTTGATCGGCTGGTTGTTGTCGACCACGCCGTTGTAGCCGGGGATGCCGCGATGCAGCGCCTCCGGCCCATTGGCGGCCAGGCGGTACAGGTAATCGTTGAGATTGCCCTGGCGGCCCTGCTTCTCCACCAGCAGCGCGACCGCGCTGGCGAATTCCGGCGCGGCGACGCTGGTGCCGATCACCGCCGAGATGCCGCCCTTGAAGTAGGTGGCCACCGAGCTGTCGCCCTCACGGCACGGCTGCGTCGCAATCCCCGGGCAGCCGCCGACCAGCATGCCGATGTCCGGCAGCGCGCGCATGGACGTGCGCGTCCCGCCGAGTGCACGCAACTGGTAGGCCGGACGCTGGAACAGGGTGCTGACGCCGCCACCGGCGCCCCAGTAGCCGCCGGCCAGGTTCGCGCCGACGCCGTAGTAGTCGGCAGTCTCCAGCGGATCGCCGTAGGCGCTTTCGCTCTTGTAGCCGGATTCCAGGCTGCCCTTCTTGTACGCAGTGAGCAGGTTGCCGCCGCCGACCGCGGTCACGTGCGGGCTGGCTGCGGGGTGTTCGACGCCGGCGACGAAGTGGCCGTCCTTGTGGTCGACCGCGTACTGCGTATCCGCGCAGTCCAGGCCGGCGTTGTCGCCGCTGGAGGCGACGAAGGTGATGCCCTGCGCGTTGCCCTGCTTGAACACCGCATCGTAGGGGCGCAGCAGCGAGGTGAAATCCTTGCCGCCGTTGTAGGCCGCGGTGTAGTACAGCTCGCAGACGCCGAACGAGGAACTGACCACGTCGGCCTGGTTGTCCTGCACGATCTGCCGGTAGCCGGCCAGCACCGAGGCGTCGCTCAGGTCCGGGATCACGTACAGCAGCACGTGCGCACCCGGCGCGCCGCCGAGCGCCATCTGCACGTCGAGCGCGGCCTCGCCGCCTGCGGCGTCGTTGCCGTCCTGCAGGCCGGGCTTGGCGCCGGCCACGTAGTGGCGCGCGTACAGGGTGGGATCGGCGTGGTTGGCGGCGTAGCGGCTGAAGTTTTCGTGGTCGAACATCGCCTTGATGTCCGAATCCAGCACGTCGCTGCTGATCAGGATGGCGATGGTGCTGCCGGTGCCGTCGAGCCGGCGCTGCTGCCCGGCCGCGCCGGTGGTGGCCTGGTAGGACGGGTAGCCGTAGGCCTGCTTGAGATCGTTGTACCAGTAGGTGGTACCGCCGGCACCGTAGCGGTTGGCGGGATTCTTGGTGGGCGCGCGCTGCCAGTTGACGTGCATCGGCGGCGCACCACGGGTCAGGCCGGTCACGGTCGCACCGCTGTCGCGCAGCACGGCGGGCAACTGCAAGGGCGCGGCGGCGGCGAGGTGGGCCTGGCTGCCCTGCTGGACCTCGGCGGTCAGCGGCACCGCGAACAAGCGCTCGACGTTGTTCGCGCTCGCACTGACATGCAGGGTGTTGCCCTGCTCGGTGACGTTCATGTGCGCGGCCTGCAGCGCGGCACGCACCTGCGCGACCTGTGCCGGCGCCGGTGCGAAGCGGCGCTGGAATTCGGCCGGCGTCAGCCAATGGTGATACTGCGGGGAGACCGGATCCTGGATATCGGCCAGCAACGCGTCCAGGCCGGCCTGATCGCGCAAGGGCAGGTGCACGTCGAAGGTGACCGGCGCGCTGCGCAGGGTGGCGGTCATCGCCGCGATGGAGGCGTCGGGCACGGCATTGGCGGTGCCGAGCGCGCACAGCAGGGAAGCGGACAACACGGCAGCCAGCAAGGGCCGACGGCGGATGCGATCAAGCATGGGCGTCTCTCCGGGGGTAGAGCGGGTGGGACGAGGCCGTGGCGGCCTCGCGGTGGGAAATCGACTGCCCCTCTTCCCTCGGGAGAAAGGTTGGAGTGAGGGTGTGAAGCGCGAAGTGCGCGCGTGGTGCGTTGCTGCGAGGCTGCGCCCGTACCCTCATCCGCCCCTGCGGGGCACCTTCTCCCGAGGGGAGAAGGGAGCAGCCTGAGCCCCTCTCCCACCGGGAGAGGGGTTGGGGTGAGGGTACGGCGCGCGCAGACCTGTCGAGGCGAGGACCCAACAGCGCATGCGAACGACGCTCCGAGCGACGCGAGGGCACTGTGCTTCCTGCTCATGTCTGCACGCATCGGCACGTCGTCGGGCTTGGGCGAGGCGTGATCATTGAGGAGGAGCGCACTACAAAACTTTGACGGACGACGCCGTTTTCGACTTTGGAAACAGCATGTTTCGCCGGGTCTCCGACACACACGCCTACATGTGTTCACCACTCGTCATGCATGGCAATTGGCGACACTCTGTATCGCATTGATGTCGACACGCGCGCGCCACGCCGCTTCTTCCGCGATGTCGCACGATGGCGCGCCTGCAGTCATCGCGCGCCCGGCGGCGGCGACACGAACGCCATGCCGCAGGACCGCTGCATGACAACCGCAACGCCGATGACGCCAACCTGCAACGTCGCTGTCGCATCGTGTGCGCACTTCCTTTACGAATCCCCCTTGCGCATGCCTCTCCATTCCCTGCTGAGCACGGCGATCCTCGCCGCCCTGTTGTCGCCCTTCGCCGCCACCGCTGCGGAGCCCGCCGCCGATGGTGCCGCGGCCGACGTGCAGCAACTCGATGCGGTGTCGGTGATCGGCCAGGGCGAGACCCGCCAGGTGCAGCGCATCACCACGCAGGACGTGGCGGTGCTACCGCCGGGCACCAGCATCCAGAAGCTGCTCAACCGCATTCCCGGCGTCAACGTGCAGTCCAACGACGCCTTCGGCGCCAACGAGGAATCGCAGACCATCAGTCTGCGCGGCTTCAACGGCGTGCGCCTGGGCTACACCCTCGACGGCCTGCCGCTGGGCGACAACGCCTACGGCAACTACAACGGCCTGAACATCAGCCGCGCGCTGATCGCCGAGAACTTCGGCGGCGTGGAACTGGCCTCGGGCATCGGCAGCCTGGGCACGGCCTCCACCAGCAATCTCGGCGGTACGGTGCAGTACTACTCCGACGATCCGTCCACCGAGGTGGGCGTGCGCCTGGCGCAGACCGTGGGCTCGGACAGCAACCGCCGCACCTACCTGCGCCTGGATACCGGCGAGCACAACGGCTTCTCCGCCTACCTGTCCGGCATCTATGCCGACGCCGACATGTGGGCCCCCCCGGGTTCGCCGACCCACACCGCGCAGTTCAACGGCAAGGGCGTGTACCAGTTCGAGGGCGGCAAGATCACCGCGTTCGTCGACACCTCGCGCACCTCGCAGGCCGACTACGCCTACCTGTCCAAGAGCGGTCTGCACCGTGGCCTCGGCTGGGACTGGAACCTGTATGCGCCGGACTGGCAGCGCGCACTGGCCGCGGCCTATTGCGCGCCGGCCACGCGCAACCCCAGCCGCTGCGGCTACAGCGGCGGCGTGGACAACATCGACGACGCCTACTACCAGAGCCGCGCGCTGCGCAACGACGACCTGTACTACCTGGCCGGCGACTTCCAGCCGTCCGATGCGGTGAGCGTGCACACCCAGGTTTACCATCACGAGAACGAAGGCCAGGGCCACTGGTGGTCGCCGGGCCAGCCGTCCTACCCGGGCACGCCGCAGGCGCTGCCGATCTCGATCCGCAGCACCAACTACACCATCAACCGCACCGGCGGCATCGCCTCGCTGGGCTGGGACATCGGCCCGCACCACCTGGAAGCGGGCGTGTGGTACGAGCGCAACAAGCACCACGTGGAGCGCAACTTCTACTGGATCGACGGCCCGATCGACGACGACATCTTCCTCAGCAACCCGAACCGCCGGCTGTTCTCGCAGGACTACGTCATCACCACCAAGCAGGCCTATGTGCAGGGCACCTTCAAGTTGCTCGACGAGCGCCTAACCCTGGACATCGGCGCCAAGAGCCCGCACACCACGATGACCGCGCGCGAGACCCCGGGGATCGCGGTGGAAGCGCCGGTGGCCAACGGCGAACTGAAGGCCAGCAAGGCGCTGCTGCCGCAGGCCGGCCTGAGCTACCGCCTGGCCGAGGGCCAGGAAGTGTTCGCCTCCTACGCCGAGAACATCGCCGCGTTCCAGGGCGGCGGCGCCGGCGGCCCGCTGCTGGTGACGCAGGCTTCGTTCGACGCCAGCGTCGGCGCGCTGCAGCCGGAGAAGTCCAAGACCTTCGAAGCCGGCTACCGCCTGGTGCGCGACCAGTTCGAGGCCTCGCTGGTCGGCTACGACGTCACCTTCGACAACCGCCTGCTCTCGCTCAACCCGTGCCCGAGCATCCAGCAGGGCACCAGCCCGGCGTGCACCACGCGCTTCTTCAACGTGGGCTCGGTGAGCAGCCGCGGCGGCGAGCTGACCTTCATCTGGAAGCCGACCGCGCACCTGCAGTGGTACAACTCGGCCTCGATCAACCGCTCCACCTACGACGACAACTACGTGCAGAACGGCGTGGTCATCCCCACCGCCGGCAAGTCCACCGTGGACACGCCCAAGCGCATGTTCGCCAGCGAACTCAGCTGGACCTGGAACGGTTGGAACGCCAACCTGCGCGGCAAGTACACCGGCCAGCGCTACTACACCTACACCAACGACCAGGGCTTCGGCGGCTACACCTCCTTCGATGCCGGCGCCGGCTACGATTTCGGGGCGGTGTCGTTCCTGCGGGACCTGAAGCTGTCGTTGAACGTCACCAACCTCACCGACAAGCGCTACGCCTCCAACCTCACCGCCTTCAGCAACAGCGACCCGAACGGCCGCTCGCTGGCCTTCCACGCCAGCGCGCCGCGGCAGGCGTTCCTGACCCTGGACGCGCGCTTCTGAGCGCGTCCATCCTGTCCGTCCGCCCCCGAACCGGAACGCATGCGATGATCCGATCCACCTCCTGGTTGTTGGGATGCGCGATGGCCGTGTTGGCGACCACCGCGGCGGCCGTACCGGCCGCCGCCCCGGGCGAGCACAAGCCGCTGGTGATCGGCCACCGCGGCGCCAGCGCGCTGCGCCCCGAACACACCCTGGCGTCCTACGCCAAGGCCATCGCCGACGGCGCCGACTTCATCGAGCCGGACCTGGTCTCGACCAAGGACGGCGTGCTGGTGGCGCGCCACGAGAACGAGATCGGCGGCACCACCGACGTGGCCGCGCACCCGGAGTTCGCCGCGCGCAAGACCGTCAAGCAGATCGACGGACAGCGCGTGGAAGGCTGGTTCACCGAAGACTTCACCCTGGCCGAGCTGAAGACCCTGCGCGCGCGCGAGCGCCTGCCGCAACTGCGCGGCACCGCCTTCGACGGGCAGTTCCAGGTGCCGACCATGGACGAGATCATCGACTTCACCGCGGCCGAGTCGGCCACGCGCGGGCGTCCGATCGGGCTGATTCCCGAGATCAAGCACGGCACCTACTTCCGCGGGCTCGGCCTGGCGATGGAAGACAAGCTGGTCGCCACCCTCGATGCGCATGCCTACACGCGCAAGGCGCCGGTGGTGATCCAGTCGTTCGAGATCGGCAACCTGGAATACCTGCACGGCAAGTTGGGCAGCACCCATCCGAACGTGCGACTGGTGCAGTTGCTGGGCGATCCCAAGGAACGCCCGGGCGACCAGTTGCGCAATGGCCCGACCTACGCGCAGATGGGCAGTGCACAGGGCCTGCGCGCGATCGCCAAGTACGCGCAGCTGGTCAGCCCCAACCTGCGCGCGATCGTGCCGGTGAGTGCCGACGGCGACCTGGCTCCGCCCACCTCGTTCGTGGCCGATGCGCATGCGGCCGGCCTGCAGGTGATTCCGTACACCTTCCGGCCGGAAAACTATTTCCTGCCCAAGCAGTTGCAGGACGCGCGCGGCCCGGCTGCGGTGAATGCCGCCGGCAGCATGAAGGAAATGCGCGCGCTGATCGACGCCGGCATCGATGGCTTCTTCACCGACGACCCGGCGGTGGGCCGCGCGGCGGTGGATGGAACGGCGCTGCCGCGGTGAAGCCGAGAATGGGGAATGGGGAATGGGGAATCGCAACAGCGGTTCCCAGCGCGGAGTTCCATTTGTAGGAAAGGCTCCAGCCGCGATGGAGCCGGGATTGGGGAATAGTGAATGGGGAATCGCAAAAGCGGTTCCCAGCGCGGGGTTCCATTTGTAGGAGCGTGTCCGCACACCGGCATTGGTCATCGCGCGTCCGGGCCGCGATAATGCGCGCCCGCCGCCCTGCCCCGACCGCCGTGCCGTCCGTTGCCGCTCCCTCGCCCACTTTCGCCGCGCTGACCCCGCGCGCGCTGCTGCTGTCCGTGCTGGCGATGGGCGCGGTGGTGCTGCTGTCGAACGTGCTGGTGCAGTTCCCGATCAACGACTGGTTGACCTGGGGCGCCTTCAGCTATCCGCTGGCGTTCCTGGTCAGCAACCTGATCAACCGCCGCTTCGGCCCGCGCGCGGCGCGGCGGGTGGCCTGGTGCGGGTTCGCACTGGCGGTGCTTCTGTCGATCTGGATCGCCACCCCGCGCATCGCCGCGGCCTCGTGCCTGGCCTTCATCGCCGCGCAACTGCTGGACATCACCGTGTTCGACCGACTGCGCCGCGGGCGCTGGTGGCGCGCGCCGATCGTCGCCACCACCTGCAGCGCGACGCTGGACACCACGATCTTCTGGTCGATCGCCTTCGCCGGCTCGGCGCTGCCGTGGCTGAGCTGGGCCGCCGGCGACCTGGCGGTGAAGCTGGGCATCGGCGTATGCCTGCTGGCGCCGTTCCGCGCGCTGCTGTGGCGGATGGCGCCGACGCGCTGACGGCTGCGCCGCGCTTTGCGCAAGCGCGGCTTCACAAGCGGCCACGGCAGACGTTGAACAGGCCATCGGCGGCGCACGTCCCGTGCGCCGCGCCTGCGACGAGACCACACCCATGCCGCACGACGTCACCCCCGCCCTCGCGCTGAGTGCGCTCAACGCCACCCTGGCGCAACTGCAGCCGGCCGGCACAGCGCTGGCCACGCTGACCAGTCCCGCCGTTTCCAACCCAGCGTGGTCGTGCAATACCTTCGCCCCGCTGATGCTGGAAATGGTGCTGCTGCGCCGCGACCGGCCCTTGCGCACCACGCCGTACCTGGCGGACGCGGCGTTGCCGACCTTCGGCGACGGCGACTTCGTCAACATCGTGCTGCTGGGCGATCCGTCGCAGTTGATCCACAACGTCAACATCCTGGTGGACGGCGAGCGGGTCTACCTGTTCCAGGCCTACCTCGAGCAGGTCGTGGACGTGGTGCGAGTGTTCGAGTCAGTGACCTTCCATGCGCTGTGGCACGACCTGTGCGCCGGTCGCGCCGGCCTGTGGAAGCGCGCCTACCAGGCGCTGTTCGGCGTGGATCCCGACCAGGTGGTGGACACTGATCCCGACGCGGTCTGGTTCCAGTCTCAATACGTCAGCGTGTAGCAATCGCGCCACCGCGGCGCGGAACGGCATGCCGACGCCGATCGCCGCGATCAAGGCGGCGTGTTTGCGGTGGCATCACGACGGCGAGCCCAGGCCCTCCGGCCGATCGCAGCCAGCGCCGACGGCGCGCTTTCCGCCGCGACTCGGCAAGACGCGGCGTTGCCGGAGAAGCATGTCGCCACCGACACCATGCGTGCGCGCATGCGCTGCCAACAAGAATCGCGCTAGCGCGCCGCGTCGCCGTCCGCTCGGCCATCGACGAACACCAGGTCCAGGGCGGCCGCGGCAGCGCGAATCGCCGCACGCGCCGCGGCGATCTCGACCGTGGGCGCGGTCAGGCGCGGACGCCGGTCCAGCGTGCAGGCCAGGCCGGCCTCGACCAGCGTGGCATGCGCGGCATGCAGGCTCGCCGCGATGGGCGGCGGCAACCAGCCGATGTGCGCCAGCGCATCGAGCAGCGCTGGCGTGTCGCGCGGCAACAACAGTGCCGGCTGCTGCGCGGCGCCGAGCAGCACGCCGGCCTGCACCAGGAATTCCAGGTCGACCAGGCCGCCGGCACCCTGCTTGAGGTCGAAGCGCGCGGCATCGCTGCGGTCGAGTTCGGCGCGCATGCGCGCACGCATCTTGCGCACTTCCTCGCGCAGGGACGCGGCCTCGCGCGGGCGCGCCAGGGTCTGCGCGCGCACCTGCTCGAACTGCTGCAGCAGCGGCGCATCGCCGGCCACGCCGCGCGCGCGCACCAAGGCCTGGTGCTCCCAGGTCCAGGCGCGCTCGCGCTGATACTCGCGGTAGCTGGCCAGCGACGACACCAGCGCGCCCTTGCCGCCGTCCGGGCGCAGGCGCACGTCGATGTCGTACAGGCGGCCGCCACCGGTGACCGCGCCGAGCAGGGCGATCACCTTCTGCGCCAGCCGCGCGAACCAGCGCCCGCTCTCCAGCGGCCGCGGCCCGGCCGAGGCCTCCACGCCAGGCGGGTGGTCGTACAGGAACACCAGGTCCAGGTCCGAGCCGATGCCCAGTTCCACACCGCCGAGGCTGCCGTAACCGACGATGGCGAAACTGCCGCCAGGCACCTCGCCGTGCGCGGCGACCAGATCGGCACGCGCCAGGCGCAGCACCGTTACGACCACCGCCTCGGCCAGCTGCGCGAGCTGGCGGGCGCTGTCGAGCGCGGGCTGGCGCCGGTCCAGCGTGGCCAGGGCGATGCGGAAACTCAGCGCCTGGCGCGCTTCGTTGAGGCCGCGCAGGGCCGCTTCCGGATCGTCGCCGGCGGTGGCGACCGCGGCATCGCACAGCCGCTGCATCGCCGCCTGGTCCGGCATCGCGCCGTCCACGCGGCTGTCGAGCAGTTCGTCCAGCAGCAGCGGGTGCGCGGCCAGCCGTTCGGACAGGAAGGCGCTGCGCGCCAGCACGTCGACCAGCCGCGCCAGCGCGCTGGGTTGTTCGTCGAGCAGGGCCAGGTAGCTGGCCCGGCGCAGGATCGCCTGCAGCAGGCCGAGCACGCGGTGCAGGGCGGCATCGGCCTGCGCCGAGCGCGCCGCGGCATGCAGCAGCGCCGGCAGCACCCGGTCCAGGCGCGCACGCGCGGCATCGGAGAGCGTGCGCACGCCCAGCGACTGCACGAAACCGCGCAAGGCCTGGTCGGCGCCGTCAGGGTCTGAGAAACCAGCCTCGCGCAGCACCTGCACCTGGCCAGCGTCGGGCAGGCTGCGCCAGTAGTCGGCCAGCGCATCGGGCGCCAGCGCGCGCTCGCGCGGCGCCAGCAGTTCGGCGAACTCGGCGGCGACGCGATCGCGCTGCACCTGCAGCGCCGCGTGCAGCGCGGCCCAGTCGGCATGGCCGAGGCCGAAGGCGATGCGCGCGCGGTCCAGCGGATCCTCGGGCAGCGCGTGGGTCTGCGCATCGCGCAGCATCTGCAGGCGGTTCTCCACCTGGCGCAGGACGCGATACGCCTGTGCGAGCGCTGCGCCGTCCTCGGCGGCGACCTGGCCGGCGGCGACCAGCGCGTGCAGCGCCGGCAACAGGCGGCGTTCGCGCAGTGCGGGTTCGCGGCCGCCGCGGATCAACTGCAGCGACTGCACCAGGAACTCGATCTCGCGGATGCCGCCGGCGCCGCGCTTGATGTCGTCCAGCCGGTCGTGGCGCGCCACTTCGGCGGTGATCGCCGCCTTCATCTCGCGCAGGCCGTCCAGCGCGGTGTAGTCGAGATAGCGCCGGTACACGAACGGGCGCAGCGCCTGCAGCCATTCCTCGCCGGCGGCGATGTCGCCGGCCACCGCGCGCGCCTTCAGCCAGGCGTAGCGCTCCCAGTCGCGGCCTTCGCGCTGGAAATACTGGTCCATGCCGGCGAACGACAGCGCCACCCGGCCGGCGGTGCCGAATGGGCGCAGACGCAGATCCACGCGGTGCGCGAAGCCGTCCGCGGTGGTCTCGTCGAGCAGCCGCGCCAGGCGCTGGCCGAGCCGCGCGAAGTATTCCTCGGCGGCCAGCGCCCGCGCGCCGTCGGACTCGCCGCCCTGCGGATAGGCGTAGACCAGATCCACGTCGGAGGAGAAATTCAGTTCGCCGCCGCCGAGCTTGCCCAGGCCGAACACCACCAGCCGCTGCACGCTGCCGTCGGCGGCACGCACCACCCCGTGGCGCGCGGCGAACTCGCCCTCCAGCGCCTGCAGCGCCAGCGCCAGGCAGTCCTCGGCCAAGCGCGTGCTGCCGGCCAGGGTCGCATCGACCTCGTCCAGGCCCAGCACGTCGCGCCACACCAGCCGCGCCGAGGCGGCCGCGCGGTAGCGGCGCAACTGCGCCGGCCATGCGGCGGGCTGCGCCGGATCCAGCTGCGGCAGCGGCAACGGCGGCGGATCCGGCTGCGCCAGGTGCGCGAGCAGCGACGGCTGCCGGCACAGCGTGTCGAGCAGGAAGTCGCTGGCCAGCAGCGCGCGCGCCAGCGCGTCCTCGAAACCGGGATGAGACGGCCACGGCTGCGCGGCGACGGCCTGGCGCAAGCGCGCCAGGCTGCGTTCGAGCGTGGGTTGCAGGACGTCGGGAACGGCGAAGGGAGCAGAAACCATCGGCCGATGATGGCATCCCGCGGCGACCGCGGACAGGACCGCGGCGTGGATGCAATCAAACGCGCGCCGTCGGACACGGCGAGCGCAAGGAAAGCGTCGTGATTGCAGCATCGGCCCCAGCCAGGGCGGAGCTGTCTGCGCTGCATACGAGGAACTTCATTCCGACGTGTCCGACGCTTGCTGGATCTCCCACCACCGCGCGTCGCGGCTGAAGCCGCTCCCACAGGTGAAGCACCCACATTCTCGGCAACCCCACGGTGCAGCAATGCACTGTGGGAGGGACTTCAGTCCCGACCCGACGGCCCATCCGGCGCCGAAAGGCCGTTCCACCGTCGCACGTTACGACGGAGGCCATTCCCGCACAGCTCCAAAATCCACGCAGAACGCAGCTTTTCAGCACTTTTCGCAACGTTTCGCAGACCTTGTCGCCAGCCCCGTCACGACGATGGTGTATCATGGCCGTCTCGACGGAGCCCCTGTGCGCCCTGCGCCGCCCGCTCCGTTCTTCGATCCTGCAGCGCCGTGGTGTTGACGCGGCCGTCCGGGATCGCCCCCGCAGACCAGTGCGGCGCCCGTAGCGCCCTGTCGTTCCGTCTTGCTTGCCTGACGCGTGCGGGCCGGGGGTCATCACCTCACCGTTCCAGGACAGGAGAAGACATGTCGGAGTTCCACGCCCATTTCGGATGGTTCAAGCGCCGCCGCCAACTGCAGGTGGAAGAAGTCACCGTCGTCGACAAACCCATGCTCAAGCGGGCCGTCGGCGCGGCGGCGCTGGGCAACGCGATGGAGTGGTTCGACTTCGGCGTGTACGGCTACCTGGCCGTGACCCTGGGCCACGTGTTCTTCCCCAGCACCAACCCCACCGCGCAGCTGATCGCCACGTTCGCGACCTTCACCGTGGCGTTCCTGGTGCGCCCGCTGGGCGGGCTGGTGTTCGGCCCGCTGGGCGACCGCTACGGCCGGCAGAAGGTGCTGGCCGCGACCATGATCCTGATGGCGCTGGGCACGTTCTCGATCGGCCTCATCCCCTCCTACGAGCGCATCGGCATCTGGGCGCCGATCCTGTTGCTGGTGGCGCGGCTGGTGCAGGGATTTTCCACCGGCGGCGAATACGGCGGCGCGGCGACCTTCATCGCCGAGTACTCCACCGACCGCAACCGCGGCTTCATGAGCAGCTGGCTGGAGTTCGGCACGTTGGGCGGCTACATCGCCGGCGCCGCCACGGTGACCGCGCTGCACTTCACGCTGAGCGATGCGCAGCTGCACGACTGGGGCTGGCGCGTGCCGTTCCTGATCGCCGGCCCGCTGGGCCTGCTCGGCCTGTACATGCGCATGAAACTGGAGGAAACCCCGGCGTTCCAGGCCTATGCCGAAGAGGCGGAAAAGCGCGAGCACGATGCGCCGGGCCTGGGCGCGCTGTTCCGCGTCCACTGGCCGCAGTTGCTCAAGTGCGTGGGCCTGGTGCTGGTGTTCAACGTCACCGACTACATGCTGCTGACCTACATGCCCAGCTACCTCAGCGTCACCATGGGCTATGCCGAGAGCAAGGGCCTGCTGCTGATCATCATCGTGATGCTGGTGATGATGCCGCTCAACGTGCTTGGCGGGTTGTTCAGCGATCGCCTGGGCCGCAAGCCGATGGTGATCGGCGCCTGCATCGCGCTGCTGGTGCTGGCGGTGCCGTGCCTGCGGCTGGTCGGCACCGGCAACGACTGGCTGATCTTCCTCGGCCTGATGCTGCTGGGCGTGGCTCTGGTGTGCTTCACCAGCTCGATGCCGTCGACCTTGCCGGCGCTGTTCTACACCCCGGTGCGCTACAGCGCGCTGTCGATCGCCTTCAACGTGTCGGTGTCGCTGTTCGGCGGCACCACGCCGCTGGTCACCGCGTGGCTGGTCGAGCGCACCGGCGATCCGCTGGTGCCGGCGTACTACCTGATGGGGGCGGCGGTGGTCGGCATCGCGACCATGGCCTTCGTGCGCGAAACCGCCGGCCTGCCGCTGCGCGGTTCGCCGCCGGCGGTGGCCAGCGAAGCCGAAGCGCATGCGCTGCTGCGCAGCGACGAGCCGCTGACCGTGGATCCGACCCGGCCGGAACTGCCACCGTCGCCGGAACCGCCGTCGCAGGCCATGCCGACCTGACGCACACGCAACCGGCGCCGCGCACCCCGCATCGACGACGGTTCGCGGCAGTCGAGGCGCAGCGGCGCCGCCGGCGGCGCATGTGCACGCGCCGCCGCGGACAATCCACGTCCCAGCGCCCGGGCTTCGGGCGCAGCGCAGGACGCGGCGCTTCCGTCATGGGCAACCGGCCGAGCGCCTTCGCCTCGGTCGCGCGTCCATCAGGCGACCTCTTTCGACACGGCAGACCGATGTTCGGCGCCACGCCTTCCGAACACGATCACGCTGCAGAGCGCGAGGATCCAGGCACTGATGCCGCCATACAACATCACCCATTGCATGCCTTGGATCATGGCTGCCGCCGCGACGTCGGGCGGAACCGTCGGCGTGGAGAGGCCCTGCCCCGCCGCGTGTGCGGTTCCGCCGGAAAGCCGCTCAGCCAGCCCCCGCAGCAACGTGACGTCGACCGTCGGCAGCGTCCGGCGGAGAAAGGACAACACGCCCTCCACCAGGATGAATCCCATGACCGCGATATTGATCGCAAGGCTGATCAGGCGCGCACTGGTGTCCATGCCGGAGGCCATGCCGGTACGCGCGACGCAGACCGACGCGGTGATGGTATTGGTCACCGGGGTGTTGACGATCCCCAACCCGGTACCGGCCAGTAGGCACCCGGGGAGCATCGTCAACCAACTGGCCCGCACCGTGCCGCTGCCCCACGCCATCAGCAAGAAGCCGGCTCCGATCGCAAACAGACCGGCAGGAATCACGGTATGCGCGCGGTAGCGCAGCGCCAGCCGCTCGCCCAACGGCGGCAGCACCAGGGTCGGCAAGGTGTAAGCCAGCAGCGAAAGTCCGGTGGCCACGTTGCCGTAGCCCAGCCCATGCTGGAACAGCAGCGGCAGATAGATCATGAGCGGCCAGAAGCTGAAGTTCATGCCCATCGAGCCCAACAGGGCGCCGGAAAAGTCGCGGATGCGGAACACCGAGAAGTCGAACATGGGCGCGTCGGCGCGGCGCTCCGCCACAACGAACGCGACGCAGCTGCCGCTGGCGATGATCAGACTCGCCAGCGACGAAACGCTGCCAAAGCCGGTTACCGGCCCTTGCGTGATGAACCACGCCAAGGCGAGCACCGCGACCGACAGCGAGACGATCCCGGCGACGTCCAAACGGCGCCGCTGCGGATCGCGCGACTCATCGACACCGACAAGCGCCAGTCCCAGAGCGATCGCGGAAATGGGAACATGCACAAGGAAAACCCATTCCCAACTCCACAACGCGACGATGCCGGCACCGATGATCGGGCCGAAACCCAGGCCGATGCCGAAGACGATCCCCCAGATCCCAAACGCCTTGGCACGGGCCGTCGCGTCTGCGAATTGCTGCGAGAGCACGGCGAACTGGCACACCAGCATGGCGCCCCCGGCCATCCCCTGAAGGAAGCGACCAGCGATCAGCAGCTCCGTGCTCCCTGCCAGGCCGCATACCAAGGAGGTCACGCCGAACAGGAACACGCAGATCAGGAAGATCCGCTTGCGCCCGTAGCGGTCGGCCAGCGTGCCCGTCGCCATCAGCACGGTGGTGCAGGCGATGGTGTAGGCATTCATGATCCACTGCAGATCGCGGAAGCTGCCATGCAGCGCCGCTTCGAGGAGGGGAAGGATCACCGGCACGCTGGAGATCTCCAGACCGAACATCAGCGAAGCCAGGCAGGCGGCCGCCAGCGTGAGGGTGTTCCTGCGCACGGAAGGAAGGTGCGTCATGGGCTTTTCCTAGAGGGACATCCGCCCGCGGCGCCGAGCGGACCGACCGGTGCACGGCGGGTCGATTCGGGCTTGGGAGCGGCTGACTTCCAGTCTGCGAGCACACAATGGATGATGGAAATGATTTAATTTTCTTGAATTAATTAAACAATGGACTGAATCGCATGGACTACGATCCGGATCTGTTACGCACTTTCGTTGCGGTGAACGAGACTGGCAGCTTCACGCGCGCTGGCGAACGGCTGCACCTCACCCAGTCGGCCATCAGCCATCACATTCGCAAACTGGAAGCGCAGGCCGGCACGGCACTGCTGAATCGCACAACCCGCCGGGTGAGCCTGACCGAAGACGGCGAAGACTTTCTTCGCCATGCGACGCAGGTGCTGCAGGCGCATGACGCGCTCGCACGGCGTTTCCGGCGTTCTCCGGTGTCCGGCACGGTGCGTTTCGGTGCCCCCGAAAGCTACGTCGGCGATCGCCTTCCGCCGATGCTGGCGCGGTTCGCACGGATGTTTCCGGCGGTGCGGCTGGACGTGACGGTGGATACCTATGCCGCGCTGCACGAGCAGATCGTTGCGGGCTCCCTCGACCTGGCGGTGACACTCGCACTGGAGGACGACCCGACAACGCCCCTGTTGCGCCGGACCCGCTTCGTGTGGGCGGCCGCGCCAGCGTTCGCGCCGGCCGCGAATGCGCCAGTCCCGCTCGCTTTTGCGCCCAAGCCCTGCCTGCACCGGCAGGTGGGAACCGCTGCACTGGAGCGCGCCGATCTCGCCTGGCGAGTGGCATTCACCTCGCCAAGTCAGCAGGGACTGCGCGCCGCCGTGAAGGCCGGCCTGGCCATCACCGCCCTGCCCCAGGAAGATCTGGAAGCGGGAATGGTCGCCGTGGACGAGCGCTTTGGATTGCCGCCGTTGCCGCACGCCAGCTTCCGGCTGCTGTGGAGCGAGGCCAACCGAACGCCGGCAGCGGAGGCGCTAGCGCAACAACTGTCGCAATCACCCGAGGCACTTTCCGACAGCGACGCGATGCCCGCCGACTGAAATAAAAAAGCCCGCTTGCAGCGAACTGCCAGCGGGCTTTGCTCCCTCCCCCACGTCGGGATGCAGGGCGATCTTGGGCGCTTTTTTTGGACATTGCACGCTGCACTGCAAAACGATACCGGGCAGTACATTCTGCGTGGGCGGGAATGGGAAGACGGGAATGGGGAATAGATAAGCGGGGGGATACGCGCGTTGCGTGCTTTCGCGTGCCGGCATGGCGCGGCGCACAGCGCATCCACCCGCAGCCAGCGAAACAGGCCTAACGGGATCTCTGTCGCGCTAAGGCGATGCCGCCGGTGCCGGCGCCTCCGGCAGCCATGCCGGTTGCTTGTCGTACCACTCGCGCGCGCCGAGCAGATGCCATTGCCGTTGTTCGCCGCGCAAGGCCACGCCCACGCCAAGCACGCCCCAGCGCGCATACAGATCGCCCTGGGTGCCGGCATCGCCCACGCGCAGGCGCGCGCGCAAGGCCACCCGCTCGTTCTCCGCCGCGACCCGATCCAGCCACAGCGCGTCCTTGCGCCAGCGCAGCTGTCCGCTGGCCTGCAGTTGCCCGGCGTCGGCCAGCTTCAGCAACCACGCCGGCGCATCGCTGTGCTGCGCGAACACCGCCAGCACCGGGCCGGCGTCGCGCATTTGCATCTGCACCTGCGCATCGGCCTGCACCGGCGCCGCTGCGGCGATGCGGCCCTGCGGAATGCGCAGCGTCGCCCACCAGTCGCCCTGCCTGGGCTGGGTGCCGTAGCGCACGCCCTGCAGGCGCAGGGTGCTGCCGCTCAGATCGAAGCGCTTGTCCTGCAGCTCGGCGCGCCGCAGCCGCGCGTCCAGGTCGAGATCACCGGCCAGTTCCAGGCCCGCGGTCTGCAGCCGCGCCCGGCGACCGAGCACGCGCAAGGTGCCCTGGCCGACCTGGCCGGACGCATCCAGCTGCAGATCGCCGCTGAGCCGGCCATCGCCGCCGAGCACACGCACCTGCGCCGCCGGCAGGTAGCGGTTGTAGGCGCGCAGGTCCGGCACGCGCGCATCGGCGAAGCGCAGCCGCGCCTGCAACGAGTCGCGCAAGGTGGCCAGCGCGCCGTCGCCCTGCAAGTCCAGTTGCAGGTTCTCGCCTTCGACGAAGCTGGCCTTGGGCGCGTCCAGCGGCGCCAGCGCGAAGCGGCGCATGCGCACGTCCAGTTGCGTGCGCGGCTGTTCGGCGCTGCCGACGATGCGGCCGACCGCCTGCGCCTTGCCGCTCAGGCGCACGCGCATGATCTCCGCCACCGCCTGCACGTCGGGTACGTCGAGACGGCTGCCGGGCTGCAGCGCGCCCTGCCGCAACTGCAGATCGGCGGCGACGTCGCCGCCGCCATCGAGCTGGAACCACGGCTTGCGCACCAGCAGGTCGCTGATCCAGTTCAACGATTCGAAATGCCAGCGTCCCTGCACGCGGCCGGAGGTGCGCGGCAGCAACGCCGCCAGGTCGTCGAACGGCACCTGGCGCCCGGCGATGCGCAGGTCGGCATCGAGCATGCTGCGCGGATCGACCTGACCGGGCAGGCGCGCGCGGGCGCGGATGTCCTCGCCCTCCACGTCCAGCAGCAGCGTCAGCACGCCGCGATCGGTGGCGCCCACGCCGGCATGCAGCGGCACCCGCCAGTTGAGCGCACTGCCGGGCTGCAGCGCGCCGCGCAGCAGGTGCAGATCGGCCTGCACATGGCCCAGGCCGGGTTCGGTGCTCAGCTTGGTGGTGTCGCCGGCGGTGTCGATGCGCAGGGCCACGCTGCGGCCGTGCATGCGCAGCGCCAGGTCGGTGATGCCCAGCTTGCGCAGCCCCGGCGCCTGCGCGCGGTAGTGGCGCGGGAACGAGAAGCGCGCGTCCAGCGTGGCCTGGTCGGCGATCTGGCGCTTGCCGTAGCGCACGCTGGCGTCCTCGAACACGATCTGCGAGCGGAACAGTTCCGACGGGCCGCCACGCAGTTGCTTGAGGAAGCCGACGGTGCCGTGGCCCTTGCCCTCGATCGCAAAATCGCCGAAGCGGGCGCGGCGCAGCGTGCCGCTGTGGATCGCATCGAAGCGCAGGGTCCAGCCCTGGTCGCTGGGCGGCGGTGGCGGGATCATCTCCTCGACGCGGTCCATCTCGCCGATCACGTTCACCGCTTCCATCCACGGCAGGCGCACTTCGCGATGCAGCAGCGGCAGCAGCGCGATGCGCGCGCTGGCGCGGTCGGCACGCACCTGCCAGACATTGCGCTGCACGTGGCCGCGCATGCGCACGTTCCAGGCGGTGATGAAGCCGGGCAGCACGGTGACGGCCGGCCCGGTGTGCATGCGGAACTTCTCCGGCTTGCGGTTGGTGGCCAAGTCGAACAGCGGCGTGTTGAGGAACACGTTGCCGGCCAGCAGATACAGCAGGTAGGCGATCAGCAGGCCGCGCAGGAGCAGGCGCCAGCCGCGCGGCAGACGCCGGTAGCGAGCATGGACGGCGGTCAGTGGGCGGGCGGAGAGCGGCACCGCCGCACTATCGCCGCGGCGCGGCGTGGAACGCGTGAAAGCGACGGTGGCGCATACCCGGCGTTGCGTGGCGGTGCACGCAGGGCCGCCAGGCCGCTCCATTGCACCGGCTGCATGCGCGCTGCGTCCTGCCATCGCAAACCAGACCCCACAAGGAGAGCGGAGAAACCAGCGCCCCTCTCCCACCGGGAGAGGGGTTGGGGTGAGGGTGCGGCGCGCGAAGCGCCGCACACATCGCACACACCGTGGCGTACATCCTCATCGCTGCGTCCGTTGCGCCGCATGCGCCGCCACGCGACAGGCGCAAAAAGTGGGGACACACCCCAACGCGGGCCTCGGCCCGATCCGCGATAATTGCCATCCCCTTCCCACGCCATGGTCGCCGCATGTCCGCCGAACGTATCCTCCATCCCCGCCTGCGCGAACGCATCGTCAGCGCCGAGGCCGCGGCGGCGTTGATCCAGCCCGGCGAGACGGTGGCGATGAGCGGCTTCACCGGCTCCGGCTATCCCAAGGCGGTGCCGATGGCGCTGGCGCAGCGTATCGAGGCGGCGCACCTGCAGGGGCAGTCGTTCAAGATCCAGCTGATGACCGGCGCCTCCACCGCGCCGGAACTGGACGGCGCCCTGGCCAAGGCCGACGGCATCGCCCTGCGCATGCCGTTCCAGTCCGACCCGGACGCGCGCCAGCGCATCAACGCCGGCAGCCTGGACTACATCGACATCCACCTCAGCCACGTCGCCCAGCACGTGTGGTTCGGTTTCTATGGGCAGATCGACACCGCGGTGGTAGAGGTAGCCGGCATCCGCGAGGACGGCAGCCTGATCCCGTCGACCTCGGTCGGCAACAACAAGACCTGGCTGGACCTGGCGAAGAAGGTGATCGTCGAGGTCAACGACTGGCAGCCGGCCGGCATCGACGGCATGCACGACGTGTACTACGGCACGGCGTTGCCGCCGCATCGCAAGCCGATCCCGCTGCTGCATGCCGACGACCGCATCGGCGAGCCGTCGCTGCGCTGCGACCCGGACAAGATCGTGGCGGTGGTGCGCACCCACGGCCCCGACCGCAACAGCCCGTTCACGCCCGCAGATGCCACCAGCCAACGCATCGCCGAGCACCTGATCGCGTTCTTCCAGCACGAGGTCGGCAAGGGCCGGCTGCCGCCGAACCTGCTGCCGCTGCAGTCCGGCGTGGGCAACATTCCCAACGCGGTGCTGGCCGGCCTGGCCAGCAGCGGCTTCCGCGACCTCAGCGCCTTCACCGAAGTGATCCAGGACGGCATGCTCGACCTGTTGCGCAGCGGCGTGTTGAAGGTCGCCTCGTGCACCGGCTTCGCGCTGAGCCCGGAGGCCAACGAGGAGTTCAAGCGCAACATCGACTTCTACCGCGAGCGCATCATCCTGCGCACGCAGGAGATCTCCAACCATCCGGAACTGGTGCGGCGGCTGGGCTGCATCGGCATGAACGGCATGATCGAGGCCGACCTGTACGGCAACGTCAATTCCACCCACGTGATGGGCAGCCGCATCATGAACGGCATCGGCGGCTCCGGCGACTTCGCGCGCAACGGCTTCCTGTCGATCTTCCTCAGCCCCAGCACGGCGAAGCACGGCAGCATCTCCTCGATCGTGCCGATGGTCAGCCACGTGGACCACACCGAGCACGACGTCTCGATCATCGTCACCGAGCACGGCCTGGCCGACCTGCGCGGCCTGCCGCCGCGGCAGCGCGCGCAACAGTTGCTCGCGCACTGCGTGGACCCGAGCTACCGCGCGCAGTTGCAGGACTATTTCGACCGCGCCCTGCACGCCAGCTACGGCAAGCACACCCCGCACCTGCTGCCCGAGGCGCTGTCCTGGCACCAGCGCTGGCTGGATACAGGGACGATGCACGCGGGCGGCTGAGCGGCGCCGGCAGCGGGTATGCTGCGCCGATGCTGACCACCCTGGCGGTTTCCTCCTATCGTTCCCTGCGCGAGCTGGTGCTGCCGCTGGCGGGGCTGACCCTGATCACCGGCGCCAACGGCAGCGGCAAGTCCAACGTCTACCGGGCGCTGCGCCTGCTCGCCGACACCGCCCAGGGCGGGGTGATCGCCGCACTGGCCCGCGAAGGCGGCTTGCCGTCGGCGCTGTGGGCCGGCCCGGAGACGCTGAGCCGCGCGGTCCGGCGCGGCGAGCATCCGGTCGAGGGCACGGTGCGGCAACAGGCCATCGGCCTGAAGTTGGGCTACGCCAGCGACGCATTCGGCTACGCCATCGACCTGGGCCTGCCGACGCCGTCGGCGTCGGCCTTCGGGCTGGATCCGCAGATCAAGCGCGAATGCATCTGGGCCGGCCCCTGGCTGCGCCAGTCCAACCTGCTGGTGGAGCGCAACGGGCCGGCGGTGCGCCTGCGGACCCAGGACGACGGCTGGACCGATGCCGGTGCCGGCATCGCCAGTTTCGACAGCGTGCTGGCGCAGTTCTCCGATCCGCGCGCGGCACCGGAGATGCATGAGGTCCGCGAGAACATCCGTCGCTGGCGCTTCTACGACCACTTCCGCACCGATGCCGCGGCACCGGCACGCATGGCGCAGATTGGCACGCACACGCCGGTGCTGAGCAACGACGGCGCCGACCTCGCCGCTGCCCTGCAGACCATCCTGGAGATCGGCGACGCCGACGGCCTGCATGCGGCGGTGGACGATGCCTTCCCCGGCGCGCGGTTGACGATCGAGGTGCATGCCGGGCGCTTCGATTTGGCGATGCACCAGCATGGCCTGCTGCGGCCGCTGTCGGCGGCCGAGCTGTCCGACGGCACCTTGCGCTACCTGCTGTGGATCGCCGCCCTGCTGAGCCCGCGCCCGCCGGAACTGCTGGTGCTCAACGAACCGGAAGCGAGCCTGCATCCGGACCTGCTGCCGGCGCTGGCGCGGCTGATCGGCAGCGCCGCGCGGCAGGCGCAGATCATCGTGGTCTCGCATGCCAGCCGGCTGATCGCGGCGCTGGAGCAGCAATCCGATTGCCTGCACCACCTGCTGATCAAGGAGCACGGCCAGACCGACGTCGCCGGCCTGCGCGCGCTCGATCGGCCAGCGTGGCATTGGCCCAGCCGCTGAGGCCGGGTGTGCATCGGGTGTGTCTGCTGCGTACAGCGGCATGCCCGATGGAGCGGTTGTCGCGTCGTTCGGGTTCGTCGCGTCGGGACTGAAGTCCCTCCCACAGTGCAGCCCTCTCGCATCCAGAATCTGCGCGAATGTGCGGCATCGTCGCGGGAGCGGCTGCAGCCGCGACGGGCGTTACGGGTCACGCCTCTCGCGGCTGAAGCCACTCCTACGACACCGCTGCGGATTCGGCGGTCGCTTGAAGGTTATCGGCGTCAGATGCGGTCTCGGGCGCGGTCAGGAACGCCAGCTTGCGGTCACGCGGCAACTGCTTGAGTGCGTACTCGGCGCGCGAGGCGGCGGCACGGTCGGGGTAGGCGCGACTGGCCAGTAGCCGCACCGGTGGGTTGGCGCGGGTGTACTTGGCACCGGCGCCGCGCAGGTGCGCCTGGAAGCGTGCCTGCAGGTCCGGGGTGATGCCGGCGTAGTAGCTGCCGTTGCGGCATTCGAGCAGGTACAGGAACCAGGGCGAGTCGGCGGCCATGCAGGCATTATCGACACGGTGACCGGTTTCGCCAGCAGCGGCGTCCGCACATGCGCGCATGCGACTCGGGCAGCACCTATCGGTCAGACCCCGATGTCGGCCAACGCGGCGCTGGCGGCATCGGCCAGTTGCCGATCTTCGGCGGTCAGCTTGACCCCACGCGCATGGCGCTGGAACAGCGTCGCGCCGAGCAGGACCTGGTGCGTCCGGCAGGCGATCGCCGCTATGCCCCCGGCCCATCAATGCGCGGCTTGTACATCCCATCGCGCCACTTCCACGCCGCCGCGCTGAACCGGCGACAACCGGTCTTAACGCCTCGCCAACACCTTGCCAGCCGCTGCCACACACCGGCATACCGTGGTCACCGGATGGGCGGATAACGTCATCACCGGCACGCAGCCGTCGATACCGAAGCTCTCTCCCTTCGCATTCGGCGGCGCGTCCGGCCCCTCTTCAGGGCCTCCCCCGCCCCCACGCACGCAGCCGGTCAGGCTGCGTGCGTTTCTCCCAGCAGCGCCCTCAGGCCGCCTGCGCCACGCGCGCCTGGCGCCGTGCGCGTACCGCCTGCGCCAGCCGCTCGAGCACCTGCACCGAGGTATCCCAGTCGATGCAGCCGTCGGTGATGCTCTGGCCGTAGACCAGCGGCTGGCCGGCGACCAGGTCCTGGCGGCCGCCGCGCAGGTGGCTCTCGACCATGGCGCCGACGATGCGGGTCTGCCCGGCCTCGAGCTGGCGGGCGATGTCCTCGATCACCTTGGGCTGGTTGTCCGGGTTCTTGCCGCTGTTGGCGTGGCTGGCGTCGACCATCAGTCGCGCCGGCAGTCCGGCCTTCTCCAGCACCTGCGCCGCCGCGGCCACGCTGTCGGCGTCGTAGTTGGGCTGGGTGCCGCCGCGCAGGATCACGTGGCAATCGGGATTGCCGGCGGTGGCCGCCACCGCAGTCTGCCCGTCCTTGGTCACCGCCAGGAAATGGTGCGGATGCGAGGCCGCGCCGACCGCATCGACCGCGATCTTGACGTCGCCGCTGGTGCCGTTCTTGAAGCCCACCGGGCACGACAGGCCCGAGGCCATCTCGCGGTGCACCTGGCTCTCGGTGGTGCGCGCGCCGATCGCGCCCCAGGCCACCAGGTCGGCGATGTACTGCGGCGAGATGATGTCGAGGAACTCCACGCCGGCCGGCAGACCCAGACGGTTGATGTCGCGCAGCAGGCCGCGCGCCAGGCGCAGGCCCTTGTTGATGTCGAAGCTGCCGTCGAGGTTGGGGTCGTTGATCAGGCCCTTCCAGCCGACCGTGGTGCGCGGCTTCTCGAAGTACACCCGCATCACGATCTCCAGCGCATCGCCGTAGGTCTCGCGCAGCGGGCGCAGGCGCTGCGCGTACTCCATCGCCGCGACCGGGTCGTGGATCGAGCAAGGACCGATCACCACCGCCAGGCGGTCGTCGCGGCCGTGCAGGATCTCGTGCAGCGCCGCGCGCGCGGCGGCGACGGTCTGCGAGGCCTCCTCGTCGCAGGGCAGCAGCGCCTGCAGCTGGGAGGGCGGGGTCAGCGGTTCGATCTTGCGGATGCGCAGATCGTCGGTGTGCGGGGCCATGTGCGTGTCTCGTCGGGGGGCTGGGTGGGGGCCAGATCCGGCGGCATGAAAAAAGCCGCCAGGTTCGCTGGCGGCTTTCGGGATTGCGGCTGAAGTGTCCTTCAGGGTGAACGCGATCCTTCCTCCGCCAGCGGCATCGGAAAACCGTAATACCAAAAGTAAAAGCTGCGGCAGGAAGCGTTCACGGGACGTAGTGATAGCACAGGGTTTGCGGCAGCGCCACAGTTGCATCAGCAACTTGTGGCGCCGGGAAAGGGGAACCGGGAATGGGGAATCGGAGAAGCAGCATCGCCGCGCCGCTTTCGATTCCCCATTCCCGACTCCCCATTCCCGGCCCCTCAGAAATCCAACACATATTCCATCGCCACCTCGCGGCCGATCGCGTCGTACAGGGTGGTGTTGTAGAACTGGTAGCCGTAGTAGCGCTCCTTGTTGTCGTAGCCGACGGTATCGAGCACGTTGTTGATGTACAGGTTGACCTTCATCTTCGGGGCGATGCGGTAGCCGGCGGTGAGGTTCCAGTACAGCGCCGGGCCGACGCGACCGAAGTAACGCGTGGTGCTCTCGCCGAAATGGCGGTTGGCGCTGTCGGTGACGCGGCAGGCGTCGGAGGGGCTGGGCTGGTAGCCGTCGTCGAAGCGGGTGCAGGTGCCCCAGTTCACCGCCTGGGTGGAGCCGAAGCGCTTGGCGTACACGGTCAGGTCCAGCGGGCCGCCGTTCTCCCAGTGCACGCTGCCGCGCAGCTTGCTGCGGATCTTCTGGTCGCGCAGGTTCTTGTCGTCGTCGGTGCGATAGGTCTGCTCGTGGTAGCCGATCAGGTTGTTGTAATCCAGGGCGACACTGAAGTTGCCCCAGCGCGCGGTGTTAAAGCGGTACTTCAGCGAGGCATCGACGCCGGACACGTGCATCTGCGCGATGTTGATCGGTCCCTGCTCGATGCCGGTGACGCGGCCGGCGGCATCGCGCGCCACGCGCGAAAGGATGCGCGCGCAGTACTCGGCGCCGCCGGGATTGACCCACACGCCGCCGGCGGTGGTCAGGCCGGTGCGGCAGCCGGCTTCGGCGCTGAGCACCTCGTCGCGGTTGAGGTCCTTGATCATGTCCTGCAAGCGAATCCGGTAGTAGTCCGCGGTCAGCGACAGGCCCTCGGCGATGTCCCAGACGAAGCCGGCGGTGACCGAGCGGCCATGCTCCGATTCCAGGTCCGGGGTGCCGCGGCGATTGACCTGCATCAGGTAGAACACGTCGCTGTTCTCGGCGCTGCAGCCGCCGGTGAGGTAATAGCCCTTCTGGATGCAGCGGTACTGATCGATCACGGTCTGCTGGGTGGAACTGGGTTCGCCGAGCACGTAGTGCATGTCCGGGGCGCGGAAACTGGTGGCGACGCTGCCGCGCAGCAGCAGCGTGCTCAGCGGCCGCCACTCCAGACCGGCGCTCCAGGTGGTGTCGCGCTGCGTGCCGATCGCCGCGCCCAGGTCGCTGCCGTAGGCACGGTAGTCGCCATAGCGGTCGTGACGCGCGGCCAGGCTGGCGTTGAGCGTGGACAGCAGCGGCACGTCGAACTCGATGCCGCCGGAGTAGCGCAGGCGCTCGCCGCCGCCGTAGTCGACCACGTCCAGCGGATAGCAAGTATTGGCGCAGGGATCGGGCGACAGCCGGTAGCCCTGCTTGGCCACTTCGCCCACCGCGGCGAACTTGATCGGCCCGGCCCAGCCCTGCAGCAGCTCGCCGGTGATGTTGGCGCTGGCCTGGTTGACCCAGGAATCGGCACGGTTGTGCGCCTTCACCGCCAGGTCGTTGTACTGCGCGCCGGTCAGCGGCTGGTACCAGCGCGACTCGTCGAGATCGTAGATCGGCGTGCCGTCGGCGGTGCTGCCCAGTTGCGGGCCGAGAAAATAGGCGGTGGCCTTCTGCGTGTCCACGGTGCGCACGTATTCGTCGACGGTGTAGCGCGCGCGGCCCACCGCCACTTCCCAGTCGAAGCGATCGGCGAGGCGGCCCTTGAGGCCGGCACTCAGGTCCCAGGACAGTTCCCTGGTGGTGTTGGCCAGGTTCTTCCAGCCGCCGGATTCGTAGCGGGTGAGCTGGCGGATCGCGTACAGGTCGCGGTCGCTGCCGGTGTCGTGGAACGGGCCGAGGTAGACGTAGGGCGGGTCGTAGGTCCAGTAGCCCAGGCTCTTGGTCGTGGACAGCGTGCTCCAGGCCTGCACGCCGTTGTCGAAGTCGAAGGTGCCGTACAGATACGCCGAGCCGCTGTCGCCGCCGCTGGCGGCCAGCCAGTCGGCGTAGTCGTGGGCCATGCCGCAGTAACCGCCGAGGTTGCGCACGGTGTCGCTGTTGTAGTCGTAGCTCAGCCGCTGCGCGTCGACGAACTGGCCGCCGAAGCGCGCACAGGTGCCGCTGGGCGGCGCCAGGCGCGTGTTGTTGCCGGCGTCGACCAGGCTCAGGCCGGTGAATGGATTGAAGCCGTACTTGCGCGCCTGCGCGGTCCAGTTGCTGTAGGACTCGTCGTCCTGGTCGTCCATCTTCGGCCGCTCGCCGACCGAGAGCGGATCGCGCCGGGTCCACTGCAGCGCGTAGGTCAGGTTCCACTTGTCGCCGCTGCGCCCGCCGACCCAGGACAGGTCGACCACGTCGCGCCCGCCGGCGGTGGCGGTGCCGCCGCGCAGGCGCACCTGGTTGCCTTCGTAGCCTTGCTTGAGGATCACGTTGATCACGCCGGCGACCGCGTCCGAACCGTAGATGGCCGAGGCGCCGCCGGTGAGGATCTCGATGCGCTCCACCGCCGCGGAGGGGATATTGGCGTAGTTGGCGAAGTTGCTCTCGCCGGCGTAGGGCTGCGGGTAGTCGGCGACGCGGTGGCCGTTGACCAGCAGCAGCGTGCGCCCGGGCCCGAGGTCGCGCAGGCTTACCGGCGAGGCGTTGGGCGTGTGCGAGCCGTACTTGGTGTCGGCCTCGACGCTGCCCTGCTGGTTGAGCGTGCTGAGCACGTCGTAGACGGTGAGAAAGCCTTCCTGCTGGATCTGCTGCGCACTGATCGTCAGCACCGGTTCGGCGCCCTCCACTTCCGAGCGTTTGATCCGCGAGCCGGTGACCACGACCTGACCGAGGTCGGTGGTGGCGGCGGCCTTGGGCGCGGCGGTGTCGGCGTCCTGCGCGCGCGCGTCGCTGGCGCCGTACAGCGCCAGCACGATACCGAACGCGAGGGTGGTGGATGAGCGAAGTGGCATGCGGTGTCCCCGGCAGCGGATGGAAGCAGCGCCGTGCGAACACGACCTGCGGCGCCCTCTTCGCTGCGCCGCGCCCACGACCGTGCTGCGCATGCCGCCGGCACGCGCCACCGTGCGCCGGCCGCGGCGCAAACAAAAGGACGAACATGCGGGCGTGCAGATCCCCCTGGACGCCCGTGCGTCCTAACCTGCATGGCGCTGAAAACGCTGTCAACACGCGGCTACAGCGCACTTGTAGACGATTGCGCGTTGTGCGCGATTCGCCGCGCAGCGCGTCGATTCTCGCCGTATCGCCACCGCAGGCCGTGCCAGCCGCACCTCTGGCGGAGACGCTGCTGGGCAACGATGGGCTGCATGCGCATCGCGATCGCGTGCCCCTCTTCCGTTGAGAGAGGGGTTGGGGCAAGGGTCCGGCGCGCAGCGTCTCGTGGTGTTTGAGGTGCATGGAGCGAAGCCTGCACTCGCATCCGTCCGGTTGGGTCACTGCCGCCTGGCACGCCTGTGCCGCGCCTCGGTCGGGGAGATCGCACAAGCCCGGCACAGGCAGCTTCCATGACCCGCTTCGCTGCTTACCGCAGCTCGGCGAGAAACGCCGTTGTCCTCGCGGGACCGGCTTCAGCCGCGACAGGCATTCCCGGTAGCGCCTCGTCGCGGCTGAAGCCGTTCCTGCGCATGATCCTGCGTCCTGACGGGAAGCTCGCTACAGACGCGCGCCAAGCGGATGCGCCAGCGGCGCGGCCGGCAGGTTGGTCAGCATGCGAGCGCATCGGCATGCCCCGATGTCGATGACACAAAAAAAGAGCCCCGCATCGCTGCGGGGCTCCTTTCGACTGCGTGGAACAACAGGTCGGCCGAGGCCGGCTGGATCAGAAATCCATGCCGCCCATGCCGCCCATGCCGCCACCCATGCCACCCGGGGCGGCCGGCTCTTCCTTCTTCGGGGCCTCGGCCACCATCGCTTCGGTGGTGATCATCAGGCCGGCGATCGAAGCGGCGTTCTGCAGCGCCGAACGGGTCACCTTGGTCGGATCCAGGATGCCGAACTCGACCATGTCGCCGAACTCGCCGTTGGCGGCGTTGTAGCCGAAGTTGCCGCTGCCTTCCTTGACCTTGTTGAGGATCACGGACGGCTCTTCGCCGGCGTTGGTGACGATCTCGCGCAGCGGCGCTTCCATCGCGCGCAGCGCGATCTGGATGCCGTGGGTCTGATCTTCATTGGCGCCCTTCAGCTCGCCGATCGCGCTCAGCGCGCGCACCAGCGCCACGCCGCCGCCCGGCACCACGCCTTCTTCCACCGCCGCACGGGTCGCGTGCAGGGCGTCTTCGACGCGCGCCTTCTTTTCCTTCATCTCGATCTCGGTCGAGGCACCGACCTTGATCACCGCCACGCCGCCGGCCAGCTTGGCCACGCGCTCCTGCAGCTTCTCGCGGTCGTAGTCCGACGAGGTCTCTTCGATCTGCGCCTTGATCTGCTTGATGCGCGACTCGATCGCCGAGGTGTCGCCGGCGCCGTCGATGATGGTGGTGTTCTCCTTGGAGACCTGCACCTTCTTGGCGCGGCCCAGGTCCTTGATGGTCGCCTTCTCCAGCGCCAGGCCCACTTCCTCGGAGATCACGGTGCCGCCGGTCAGCACGGCCATGTCTTCCAGCATCGCCTTGCGACGGTCGCCGAAGCCCGGGGCCTTGACCGCCACGACCTTGACGATGCCGCGGATGGTGTTGACCACCAGGGTCGCCAGCGCCTCGCCTTCCACTTCCTCGGCGACGATCAGCAGCGGCTTGCCGGCCTTGGCCACGCCTTCCAGCACCGGCAGCAGGTCACGCACGTTGGAGATCTTCTTGTCGTGCAGCAGCACGAACGGGTCGTCCAGGTCGGCCTGCTGGCTCTGCTGGTTGTTGATGAAGTACGGCGACAGGTAGCCGCGGTCGAACTGCATGCCCTCGACCACGTCCAGCTCGTTCTCCAGGCCCGAGCCTTCCTCGACCGTGATCACGCCTTCCTTGCCGACCTTCTTCATGGCGTCGGCGATGATGTTGCCGATCGACTCGTCGGAGTTGGCGGAGATGGTGCCGACCTGGGCGATGGCCTTGTCGTCGGCGGTGGGCTTGCTGATCTTCTTCAGCTCGGCCACGGCGGCCACGACGGCCTTGTCGATGCCGCGCTTGAGGTCCATCGGGTTCATGCCGGCGGCGACCGCCTTGGAACCTTCGCGGATCAGCGCCTGCGCCAGCACGGTGGCGGTGGTGGTGCCGTCGCCGGCGTTGTCGGAGGTCTTGGAGGCGACTTCCTTCACCATCTGCGCGCCCATGTTCTCGAACTTGTCGGCCAGTTCGATTTCCTTGGCGACGGAGACGCCGTCCTTGGTGATGGTCGGGGCGCCGAAGCTCTTCTCGAGCACGACGTTGCGGCCCTTCGGGCCCAGGGTGGCCTTGACGGCATTGGCGAGGATGTTGACGCCGCGCACCATGCGCGAACGGGCGTCTTCACCGAAACGGATATCTTTGGCAGCCATGTTGAGTTACCTCGGGAATAGGGAATGGAGAACAGGGAATAGGCAGATCAAGAGCGGGCGGTCGGGACGGGACGGAAATCGCGGGCGACGAAGGCGCCTGACCGATTCCCGATTCACCATTCCCGATTCCCGCGATCGGCGGCGCTCTTAGCCGACGATCGCCAGAACGTCGTCTTCGCGCAGCACCTTGTACTCGACGCCTTCGGCCTTGTAGCTGGAACCGGCGTACTGGCCGTAGATGACCTTGTCGCCGACCTTCAGCGCCGGGGCGCGCACGCTGCCGTTGTCCAGCGGCTTGCCGGCGCCGACGGCCACGACTTCACCCTTGGTGGACTTTTCCTTGGCCGAATCCGGGATCACGATGCCGCCGGCGGAGATTTCGTCGGCTTCGATCGGCTTGACTACGACGCGGTCGTGAAGCGGCTTGATGCTCATTGAGTGAGACCTCTTAAGTGATTGATTGGTCTAGGAAAGGCCGGCGATGTTAGCACTCGCCCATGACGACTGCCAGCAACGCTCGCGAAAAAACCCGGTAGCGCCGGGATGCGCCTGATGTAGTGCCGCGGCCGGGGCTTTCAAGGGCGGGAGGCAAAAAATTTTTGCCAGGAACGTGCATTCGGTGGCAAGCAGTGACCGAATCCCGTCACAGTGTCACAGAGGCAGGCTAGGCTGAGCGCGGACCCATGGGGGGATCCGTCACCAAAAGGAGTTGTCGATGAAGCCATCCGCCGTTGCGCTGCCGCTGGCCTGCCTGCTCGCCCTTGCCGGGCCGGCCCAGGCCGCCGTATTCATCAATGAATTGCATTACGACGATGCCACCGCCGCCGGCGACACCGGCGAAGGCGTGGAGATCGTCGCCACCGCCGGGGAGAGCCTGAGCGGCTACCGCGTCTACCTGTACAACGGCAGCAACCCGGGGTCGGCCGCCGTCTACGCCAACAGCGCGGTGCCGGCCGGCAACCTGGTCAGCTGCGGCGGGCAGGTGCGCATCGCCACCGTCAGCTACGCCAGCAACGGCATCCAGAACGGGCCCAACGACGGCCTGGCGCTGGTCGACGGCAACGGCAAGGTGGTGCAGTTCCTCAGCTACGAGGGCGCCATCACCGGCGGCGGCGGCCCCGCCGCGGGCATGACCAGCCAGAACCTGCCGGTCAGCGAGAGCAACAGCACCCCGGCCGGCACCTCGCTGCAGCTGCGCGGCAACGGCAGCGCCGCGGCCGACTTCAGCTGGAGCGACAGCGCCACCAGCACCTTCGGCGCCTGCAACAACGGCCAGACCTTCGCCGGCGGCGGCGGCAGCAACGCCGCGCCGACCGTGACCGCCACCACCCCGACCCAGGGCGCCACCGACTTCCCCGCCGCCGGCGACCTGGCGGTGACCTTCAGCGAGGCGGTGAGCCTGGCCAGCGGTGCGTTCGGCCTGAGCTGCCAGCAGTCCGGCAGCGTGGCGCTGACCTACCCCAGCAGCGGCACCCAGTTCGCGCTGTCCACCAACACCGCGCTGAAGGCCGGCGAGAGCTGCACCCTGAGCATCGTCGCCGCACGCGTGAGCGATGCCGACGGCGCGCATCCGGCGCAGGATCGCAGCGTCGCCTTCAACGTCGCCAGCGGCTCGGGCGGCGGCGGCAATGGCGCCGGCAGCTACTACTCGCGGGTCAACACCTCCAGCCCCAGCCAGCTGCGCTGCTCGCTGCACGAGACGATCAAGGGCCACACCGTCTATCCGTACAGCAGCAGCTCCGGCACCGACACCTGGGCCATCCTGGAGATCGCCGACGAGGATCCGAACAACAGCCAGCGCGTCCTCGACGCCTACCGCAACCGCAGCTATGCCAAGGGCACCGACCGTGCCGGCAGCGGCAGCGGCCTGAAGTACAACCGCGAGCACAGCTGGCCGAACTCGCTGGGCTTCGGCACCGCCACCGGCAACAAGGGCCTGCCCTACGCGCCGTACACCGACACCCACATGCTGTACCTGACCGACGCCACCTGGAACGCCGACCGCGGCAACAAGCCCTACGCCAAGTGCGACAGCAACTGCGGCGAGCGCGCCACCGAGGCCAACGCCGGCTTCGGCGGCGGCAGCGGCCGCTACCCGGGCAATTCCAACTGGGTGCGCACCCCGGACGGCAACAGCGGCACCTTCGAGGTGTGGGACCACCGCAAGGGCGACATGGCGCGTGCGGTGATGTACATGGCGATCCGCTATGAGGGTGGCGTGGATGCCAAGACCGGGCAGTCCGAGCCGGACCTGGAGCTGACCGACGACCGCAGCAAGATCGTCAAGACCTCGTCCTCGCCGGCCTACATGGGCCTGCTGTCGACCCTGATCGCGTGGAGCCAGCAGGATCCGCCGGACGACGCCGAGCGTGCCCGCAACGAGGTGATCTACAGCTTCCAGGGCAACCGCAACCCGTTCATCGACCACCCGGAGTGGGCGACCTCGTCGCTGTTCACCTCGGCCAAGCCGGCCAGTTGCCAGTTGCTCAACTGAGCCGTGGTGCCTCGCCCGCTGCATTTGCAGCGGGCGGGGATGATCAGCCATTCGGCTGCTGAAAAATCCGGGATTCGGGATTGGAGATTCAGAGCGGCGCCGGCTTTCCCCGCGGGCGCCGCCAAAGCGCGGCCGGCATCCCTATACTGTCGGCCGCATGTCCGCGCCCGCCCTCCGCTTGCTGCTCAGCACCTGCCCCGATCCGGCCAGCGCCGCGCGGGTTGCCCAGGCGCTGGTCGACGAACGCCTGGCCGCCTGCGTCAGCCGCCTGCCCGGCGTGCAGTCCACCTACCGCTGGCAAGGCGAGGTGGAACACGGCGAGGAAGTGCTGCTGCTGATCAAGACCGCCGCCGACCGCCTGCCCGCGTTGCGGCAGCGGCTGTGCGCGTTGCACCCCTACGAGGTCCCCGAACTGGTCGAACTCGAGGTCGCCGGCGGCCTGCCGCCCTACCTGCAATGGGTGCATACCGAAACCCGTGAGGAACCGTAAGCCGATGACCCTGCTGCACCGCCTCGCCGCCCTGTGCCTGCTGGCCGTGGCCGCCTTCCCCGCCCTGGCGATCAGCGAAAAGGACCTGCTGCCGGTGGACCAGGCCTTCGCGCTGAGCGCACAGGCACCCGAACGCGGCCGCATCGCGCTGCACTGGGACATCGCCAAGGGCTACTACCTGTATCGGCACCGCATCGCGGTGAAGGTGATCGGCGGCTTCAAGCCCAACCCGACCCTGCAGTTGCCGGCCGGCCACAAGAAGACCGACCCGTACTTCGGCGAGGTGGAGACCTACCGCGACGAACTGAACGCGGTGCAGAGCGGCGTCGCCGATCCCGGCACCAGCCGCGTGCAGCTGGAGGTGCGCTACCAGGGCTGCGCCGATGCCGGCGTGTGCTATCCGCCGCAGAAGCGCTTGCTCGAGGTGACCCTGCCGGCCGCCACGGCCGCCACCGATCCCGCACCGGCACTGCCGCCGCCGGCCGCAACGGGCGGGCTACCGGGCAACGGCCCGGGCGCCGGCAACGGCGCCAAGCCGCTGTTCGGTCCCGGCCCCGGCACCGCGGCGGTGCAGGGCCTGCCGCTGCCCTCGGACCAGGCGTTCCAGTTCGAAGCCATCGTCGGCGACGGCAATACCCTGCTGCTGCGCTTCACCCCGGCGCCCGGTTATTACCTGTATCGCGACCGCACCGCGCTGGCGCTGGAGGGCGCGCCCGGCATCCGCACCGGCATGCCGCGCTGGCCCAAGGGCAGCTCGCACCAGGACGAACACTTCGGCAACGTGGTGGTGTACTTCGACCAGACCGAGGTCACCGTGCCGCTGCAGCGCCAGCGCGCCGACGCCACCGCCGCGACCCTGGTGGCGACCTTCCAGGGCTGCCAGACCGACGGCATCTGCTACCCGCCGATGACCCGGCGGGTGAAGCTGGCGCTGCCCAAGGGCACCGTCACCCCGGCCGACCAGGCCGAGGTCAGCCCGCTGCTGGTGACGCCGCTGGACAGCCGCCAGGCCGACGCCAACGACGCGGCCGCGGCCACGGCCGCCGATGCCCTGCCGGCGACGCCGGACGCCTCGGCGCACAACGCCGCGCGCAGCGCCGCACCGCCGCCGGCCACGCAGAACCTGCTGTGGATCCTGCTGCTGGCGCTCGGCGGCGGCCTGCTGCTGAACCTGCTGCCGTGCGTGCTGCCGATCCTGTCGCTGAAGGTGCTGGGCCTGGCGCAGAGCGGCGAGAGCCGCGGCCGCGCCCGCAGCCATGCGCTGTGGTACACGCTGGGCGTGCTCGCCTCCTTCGCCGTGGTCGGCGGCATCGCCGTGGCCGCGCGGCTGCTGTGGGGCTTCCAGCTGCAGCGCCCGGGCTTCGTCGCGGTGCTGGTGTACCTGATGTTCGTGGTCGGGCTGAGCCTGTCGGGCGTGTTCACCCTCAGCGCCAACCTCGGCGGCGTCGGCCAGTCGCTGTCCACGCGCAGCGGCCCGGTCGGCGATTTCTTCACCGGCGTGCTGGCCTGCGTGGTGTCCAGCGCCTGCATCGGCCCGTTCATGGGCCCGGCGCTGGGCTATGCGCTGACCGCGCCGCCGGCGATGGCGATGCTGGTGTTCCTGACCCTGGGCCTGGGCCTGGCGCTGCCGTTCCTGCTGATCGGCTTCGTGCCCTCGCTGGCCAGACGCCTGCCCAAGCCCGGCGCCTGGATGGAGACGCTCAAGCAGGTGCTGGCGTTCCCGATGTACCTGAGCGCGATCTGGCTGCTGTGGGTGCTGGGCAAGCAGCGCGGCGTGGACGCGGTGGCGCTGCTGCTGATCGGCGCCACCCTGCTGGCGCTGGGCCTGTGGTGGTTCGAGCGCGCGCGCTGGCGCGACCACAAGACCGGCATGCGCCTGGCCGCCGTGCTGCTGCTGGCCGCGCTGGTGCCGGCCTGGGGCGTGACCCGGCTGCCGCCGCCCAGCGTCAGCGTCGAGCGCAACACCGTGGCCTATTCGCCGCAGATGCTCGACCGCCTGCGCACCGACAACCGCGTGGTGTTCGTCAACATGACCGCCGACTGGTGCGTCACCTGCAAGGCCAACGAACGCAACGTGTTCGACAGCGACGCGTTCCGCGACACCATCAAGCGGGTGGACGCGGTGTACATGAAGGGCGACTGGACCAACGAGGATCCGCGCATCAGCGCCTTCCTCGCCGAGCACAAGGCGGTGGGCGTGCCGCTGTACGTGGTCTATGGCCCTGGCGCGCCGCCGACGGTACTGCCGCCGGTGCTGAGCCAGGCGGTGGTCGAGGACGCCCTGCTGCGCGCGGCGCGATGACTCCCGCCAGCGCGCGCCTGCTGGCGGTCGCCGCGGTGGCGGCGGTGCTCGGCGTGGCGGCGGCGCACTGGTGGGAACGGCGGACGCCGGCGCAGCCCCCGGCAACGTCCGCCACGGCCAACGGCCATGCGGCCGCGCCGCCGGTCGCCGCGGCGCGCCCGGGCGATCCCGCCCCGGCGCTGCGCCTGCCCACGCTCGACGGCGGCCACCTGACGCTGGCGCAGTTCCGCGGCCGGCCGCTGCTGGTCAACGTCTGGGCGAGCTGGTGCGAACCCTGCGTGCGCGAGATGCCGGAACTGGACCGGCTGGCGCGCGCGCAACCCAGCGACGGCCTGCAGGTGCTGGGCATCGCCCTAGACCGTGCCGAAGACGTGCGCGCCTTCCTGCAGCGAGTGCCGATCGGCTACCCGATCGCGCTGGAGACGCCCGGCCCGGCCGACGCCAGCGTGCGCCTGGGCGACACCCAGGGCCTGCTGCCGTACAGCGTGCTGATCGACGCCGACGGCCGCATCGTCAGGCAGAAGCTCGGCCCGTTCGCGCCGGGCGAAGTGGAGGGCTGGGTGGGCGGCGGCGCGCAGCCGACGCAGTAGCCGGCGAGCCAGCCGCCGATGCGCGCCCTTGTGGGAGCGACGTCCGCGTCGGCGACGCATTGCCGATAGCGCTGTCGCGACCCACCTCGCGCCTCCCAAGCGGCTTGCGGCGAGCCTGCCGGGTGCACTGTGGGAGGGACTTCAGTCCCGACGCATTGGATTATCGGGAAAGCGCACTGCAGCGTCGTGAGAGTTGCCTCCCACGCCACGTCCACGCCGCACCGGATCAGTCCGCTAGAACGCCTGCCGCTGGCGTGCCTCGCCTTCATCGGCGGTCCGCACCTGCGCCAGCGTCGCCAGCTCCTCGGCCAGGCGCTGCGCGGCGGTACGCAGTTCCGGCACCGCGGTGATCTCCCACAGCACGCCACGCAGCAGCGGCCCGATGCAGTACAGCCCGGCGACCGGATGGCCACTGCCGTCGCGCACCCGCAGGCGCTCGTCCACCTGCAGCCCCAGGCCCAGCGGATCGGCCTGCAGCAGGCCGGCGTCGCGCATCGTGGCGACCAGCGGATGGCTGGTGCGGGCGACGTCGGTGTCCAGCCCGGTGGCGCGGATCAGCACATCGAAGTCCTCGGTGCGCGCGTTGCTGCTGGCGCGATCGCGGATCACCGCTTCCACCGCGATTTCGCCCAGCCGCGCGCGCAGCAGGCGCCCGGCGCGGATGCGCAGCTGGCCCTGCGCCTGCAGTTGCGCCAGCGCGGCCGCCGCGGCCGGCGCCAACCGATGCCGCGCCGCTTCCCAGTACGGCCGCAGGTGGCGCAGGAAGCGGGCGCGCGCCGCCGGCGCCAAGCCTTGCCAGAACGGCTGCAGGTGCGGACGCAGCGCATCCACCACGCAGCGCCAGTCCTCCACCACCGTGGTCAGTTGGCGCAGGCTGCGCACCAGACCGCGCAGGTCGTGGCTGCGCAGCGCCTGCACGACGCTGGGCGGCAGGCTCACCGGCGCGCCCGGCACCGCCAGGTGCGCCTGTGGCGCCAGGCCGCGCCGCGACAGCGCGGTGATCGGGCCGCGGTGTCCGCGCCGACGCAGGGTCAACGCCACATCGGCCATGGTCAGGCCGGTGCCGACCAGCAACAGCCGCGCCTGCGGCGGCACCTCGTCCAGCACGCCGTCCTGCCACGGCCAACCGATGTAGCGGCGATGCACCGCCAGGCGCGGGCCGATGCCCGGCAGCGCCGCCGGCGGCAGCGCGCCGATCGCCAGCACCACCACGTCGGCGACCACGGCCTCGCCATTGGCCAGGAACAGGCGGAAGCCGTCCGGATCGCGCTCCACCGCCACCGCCTCCTCGCTCACTCGCGCCACCTCGACCGGCGACGCCGCCAGCGCATCGTCCAGGTGCTGCTGCAGGTAGCGGCCGTACAGCAGCCGCGGCAGGAACTGCAGGCGTTGCGCGGCATCCAGCTGCATGGCGTCGGCGAAGCCGCCCGGCTCCTGCGGATCCACCCCCAGGTCCTTGGCGCGCACGTTCAACACGTGTTCCGGCCGCGCCGCACCGTAGGCGATGCCGCGGCCGTAGGTGTCGGCCACGCCGACCAGGGTGATGTGGCGGGCGGCGCCCTGCCTGGCCAGCGTCGCGGCCAGCACGTTGCCGCAGAATCCTGCGCCGATGATCGCAATTCGCATGGCTCGCACCTTGGCCGGTCGGGCGTTCTTTGTGCCCGGGATGTCCGCCGGAGGTGTAAACCCTCGGTTAATGCGTGCGCAGATCGCCATGGCAATGCGGCATCAGCACATGGGCGATGTCCATGAGTCAGGCTGCACGGCGATCGGCAAGGCCGAGCCGAAGGCCGCTGACGCCGCGGCAGACACAGAAGCGCTCGGTCCGCACGTACCGACGGCGCGACCCTCGCGGCTCGCGGCTGCGGCCTCCTCGCGCGGCGTCGCCGCGGGGCCGATCAAGCTCCGCGCGTTCTCGCCGGCAACGACGCCGCCCGCCGCCTCGTGTCGGACACCGCGCGGGCCGCATCGGCAAGGTGCCGCGCCGGACCCGGCGTCCGCCGCGCAACAGGTGAGCCGTCGGCAAGGAGCGCCGTGGTGCGCCGATCCTGGCGCTAACGCGCCGGCGGACGCTGCACCAGGCCGGGGGCATCGGCGACGAAGGTGTCGAGCACGCCGTCGGCGACCTTGACCGGGCCGCCGAAGCGGGTGGCGCCGGGGATGGACGGGATCGCCGCGGCCTGCGCGGCGAGTTGCCCGGCGGTGGCGAAGGCCTGCTCGGCCGCCGGATCGCCGGCCAGCGCCTGGTTCAGCCCGTCCACGCTCAGGCGCAGCGCGCGGCCCCATAGCGCGGTCGCGTCCAGCCATGGAGCTGCCTCGGCCACGAACGCGCCGGTGGTGGTGCCGGCACGGATGCGCTGCGGTGCCGCCACCAGGTCGTCGGCGGCGCGGCCCAGCGCGGCCAGCGCCGCGCTGCGGGCAGCCGGATCGCCGTCGGCCAGCGCATCGCGTGTCGCATCGATCAACGCCTTGAGTCGCGGCGCCTGCGGCTGCCAGGGCAGATGGCCGAAGGTCGGCGCCAGGTGCTGGGTGTCGAAGAAGGTCAGCAGCGCGTCGGCGACCTGCGCATCGCCACCGGCCAGGTCGCGGGCGGCCACGCGCCAGGTGCGTTGCGCGTCGTAGCCGCGGTCGTTCCAGGCGAAGGCGAGCAGCCCGGCCACCGCCGGCCGGCTGGCCACTTCCTGGTTCATCGGGTTGGACACGATGCCGCTCAGCTCCGTCGACAGCCCGGCCTGGCGACGGTCGTAGGGCGCCAGCAGCAGGCGCCCGGCGGTCTCGGCGAAGTCGTTGACCGGGTAGTTGTCCCACAGCAGCGTCTTGCGCCCGAACGCCTTGGTCGCGTTCTTCGCATCGCTGACCGAGATCGACGCCGGGACCACGTCGGTGCCGGTCCACTGCACCACCACGCGCGGATCCAGCGCCTTGCGCAGCGTCGCCTTGTACGGCGACTCGGTGACGTTGAAGTACTCGGTCGGCACCATGATCAGCGCGCCGTGGCCGGCCGCGGCGATGTCCGCCTGCACCGCGTTGAGCAGTTGCGCCTGCGCGGTGGCCGCGGCCTGCTCGCCGGCCCGACCGAACGCGGCGGCGTCGCCGGGGCAGTTCCACTTGGTGTATTCGATGTCGTCGAAGGCGATGTAGAAGCTGCGCACGCCGCGCGCGCGCAACGCGGCGAACTTGCGCCGGATCGCCTGCAGGTCGGCCGCATCGCTGTAGCAGATCGACGGCCCCGGCGAGAGCGCGTAGACGAAGTTGATGTGCTCGCGGTTGGCGACCGCGGCCAGCTTGCCCAGCGCCGCGAGCGTGGCCGCCGGGTACGGCGCGCGCCAGCGATCGCGCGCGAAGGCATCGTCCTTGGGGCTGTAGATATAGGTATTGGCCTTGAACCGCGCCAGGAACGCCAGGTGCGCGGCGCGCTCGGCCATGCTCCAGGGCTTGCCGTAGAAACCCTCGATCGTGCCGCGCACCGGCATCGCCGGCGCATCGGTCACCGCCACCGCGGCGATGCGCCCGTGCGCGACCAGTTGCCGGAAGGTCTGCGCCGCGTGGTACAGGCCGGCGCCGTCGCGGCCGGCCAGCACGATCCGCGTGCCGCGGCCGCTGGCCATGCTGCCCAGCGCATAGCCTTCCGCGCGTTCCGGCACGTCCAGGTCGATGGCGGCCAGCGCATCGCGCACCGGCGCCGCGTCGACGGTGCCGAGCACCACCGACACCGCCTGCGGGTCGTGCGGCAGCGTGCTGGCGCGGCGGATGCGGGAAACCCCGGCCTCGCGCAACACCGCGCGCACCAGCACGTCGGTGGCCGGGTCGGCCTTGCCGGCCTGCACCAGCACCACCGACGGCCCCAGCGGCAGCTCCGGCCCGAGCAGGCGCAGCGCGGTCGGCGTCGGGTACACCGCCGGCAGGGTGGCCGGCGCCGCCGCCAGCGCGGGTGCGGTCGCCCCGGCCAGCAGCGCGAACGCCAGGATGTGGCGGCCAAGGCCACAACGGCCAATACGCTCGGTTCGCATGCGCCTACCCTCGACTGGTATTTCAGTGATTTTGAAATGGTATATACCACTTCCGCCGGCGCGTCGACGCGCGGCGGCGATGGCGCTGCAATGTGGCCGTCCCATGCTGCAGCGACACTTGCATGGTCCGCGCAAGATGCGACATAACCGCAGGCAGTGGCGCTGCCCGTTGCCCGCCCGCCATGCCTGCGCTGACGCGACGCAGACCGGCGAAAAATCAAACATTTGTTTAAAACACCCGCAACTTCGCCGAACTGGACAGCAATGCCGGCTTCGCGCAGACTGCCGCCCTTTCCGCTGCTTTGTTCCCGATGGCGCGACTGCTGCTGCTGCATGGCCCCAACCTCAACCTGCTCGGCACCCGCGAGCCGGGCGTATACGGCCATGCCACCCTGGCGCAGATCGATGCCGCGCTGCTGGCCCAGGCCAGCGCCGCCGGTCACGCGCTGGAGAGCCTGCAGTCCAACGCCGAGCACGTGCTGGTGGACCGGGTGCAGGCCGCGCGCGGCGACGGCACCGCCTTCATCCTGATCAACCCGGCCGCGTTCACCCATACCTCGGTGGCGCTGCGCGACGCGCTGGCGGCGGTGGCGATCCCGTTCATCGAGATCCACCTGTCCAACCCGCACAGCCGCGAGCCGTTCCGCCACCACAGCTACTTCAGCGACCACGCGGTCGGCGTGGTCTGCGGCTTCGGCGCCGACAGCTACCGCTATGCGATGGACGCGGCGCTGACCCGGCTGGGAGCGGCCGCATGAGCCGCGCCCACGCCCGACCGGCACCGCACACCCCCGTCTGAGTCCCCGGGCCGCGCGCCCGGTCTTTTTCAAAGTCACCTCACGAGGCCGTTATGGATCTCCGCAAAATCAAGAAACTGATCGACCTGCTGGAAGAATCGAATCTCGCCGAGATCGAGATCAAGGAAGGCGAGGAAAGCGTGCGCCTGGCGCGCACCCCCAAGGGCATGACCGCCAGCGCGCCGCAGTACGTGGCCGCCGCCCCCGCGGCCGCGCCGGCCGCCGCCGCGCCGATGCCGATGAGCTCGCCCACCGAGGCCTCCACCGGCGGCAGCGCCAAGCCCGGCAACGCCCTGCCCGAGGGCCACGTGCTGCGCGCGCCGATGGTCGGCACCTTCTACACCTCGCCGGCCCCGGACAAGCCGGCCTTCGTCAGCGTCGGCCAAGCGGTCAAGGCCGGCGAGACCCTGGCGATCATCGAGGCGATGAAGATGTTCAACCCGATCGAAGCCGACGTCTCCGGCACCATCGTCGCGATCCTGGGCGAAAGCGGCCAGCCGGTGGAGTTCGATCAGCCGTTGTTTGTGATTGGCTGAGACGCCGGGAATCGGGAATGGAGAATGGGGAATCGTCAAAGCGACCGCACGAGCGGCTCGACGTCTGGCGCGACTCCATGGATCTGGTGGAAATGATCTACCGCCTCTCCGAGACGTTTCCTGCGACGGAACGTTTCGGGCTGACGGCGCAGCTGCGCCGTGCAGCGGTCAGCATCCCCGCCAATATCGCCGAAGGCGCGGCACGCCGCTCCACTCCCGAATACCTGCGTTTTCTGTCGATCGCACGTGGCTCGCTGTCCGAGGCCAGCACGCACCTGCAGATCGCGCGCCGGCTCGACTACACCTCCGACATCGCGGCACTCGACGGATTGATCGATACGATCTTCGCCAAACTGACCGCATTGATGAATGTTCTGAGCAAGCGCGGAGATTGACGATGCACGCCGTCCTCCATTCCCGATTCTCCATTCCCAATTCCCGGCCTTCCCATGCTCGATAAAGTCGTCATCGCCAATCGCGGCGAAATCGCGCTGCGCATCCTGCGCGCGTGCCATACGCTCGGCATCCGCACGGTCGCGGTGCATTCCACCGTGGACCGCAACCTCAAGCACGTGGCCATGGCCGACGAGTCGGTGTGCATCGGCCCGGCGCCCTCGTCGGAGAGCTACCTCAACATCCCGGCGCTGATCGCCGCGGCCGAGGTCACCGATGCCCAGGCCATCCACCCCGGCTACGGCTTCCTGTCGGAGAACGCCGACTTCGCCGAGCGCGTGGAGCAGTCCGGCTTCATCTTCATCGGGCCCAAGGCCGACACCATCCGCCTGATGGGCGACAAGGTCGAGGCGATCCGCGCGATGAAGGCCGCCGGCGTGCCGTGCGTGCCCGGCTCCGGCGGCCCGCTGGGCGAGGACATCGTCGCCAACACCAAGATCGCCCGCGAGATCGGCTACCCGGTGATCATCAAGGCCGCAGGCGGCGGCGGCGGCCGCGGCATGCGCGTGGTGCATTCGGAGGCCGCGCTGAAGGCCGCCATCGAGACCACCAAGTCCGAGGCCAAGGCCGCCTTCAGCAACGACCAGGTGTACATGGAGAAGTTCCTGGAGAACCCGCGCCACGTGGAGATCCAGGTGCTGGCCGATGGCCAGGGCGGCGCCATCCACCTCGGCGAGCGCGACTGCTCGATGCAGCGCCGCCACCAGAAGGTGGTGGAGGAGGCGCCGGCGCCGGGCATCACCGAGGAACTGCGCAACGAGATCGGCAAGGTCTGCGTGGACGCCTGCATCCGCATCGGCTACCGCGGCGCCGGCACCTTCGAGTTCCTGTTCGAGAACGGGCGCTTCTACTTCATCGAAATGAACACGCGCATCCAGGTGGAGCACCCGGTCACCGAGCGCATCACCGGCATCGACCTGGTCTGCGAGCAGCTGCGCATCGCCGCCGGGCACAAGCTCAGCATCAAGCAGAAGGACATCGTCCTGCGCGGCCATGCGATCGAGTGCCGCATCAACGCCGAGGACCCGGAAACCTTCATGCCCAACCCGGGCCTGATCACCGGCTTCCACCCGCCCGGCGGCCCCGGCGTGCGCGTGGATACGCACATCTACAGCGGCTACAAGGTGCCGCCGAACTACGACTCGATGATCGGCAAGCTGATCGTGCACGGCCCCGACCGCGAGACCGCGATCGCGCGCATGCGCGTGGCGCTGAGCGAGATGGTGGTGGACGGCATCAAGACCAACATCCCGCTGCAGCAGCGGATCATGCGCGACAAGGGCTTCCAGGCCGGCGGCCAGAACATCCACTACCTGGAAAAGCGTCTGGCCGAGCGCAAGAACAAGTCGATTGCGTTGGTTTGACAGCCGGGAATGGAGAAACGGGAATCGGGAATCGGCAGTGCCGGCTCCCGAGTTTCGGCGGTGAAGGCCGCGACCTCGCTAGCGCGCTCGCATAAGCACCACGGGATCGGGGCGGAACGAATAGGCCCCGGGAGCGAATGGCCTCGACGTAGCGCGTCGGCGCCCGTCGCCGACATCGTTGCGACAACCACCGCGCAGTGCAATGAGGGGCCGGGAACCCGCTCTTGCGATTCCCCATTCCCGGTTCCCCACTCCCGGCTACTTCCCCTGCTGGGTTCCCGCCACCGGCTCCACGCCCAGGCTCGAGGTCGGGCTGACGATCATCACCGTCTCGGTGGAGCCGTCCGGCCAGACGATCTGGAAGGTGCTGCCCGGAGCCAGGGTGGAGAACGGCATGCCGCTGTTGGCGCGGTAGATCGCCGCCACCTGTGCGGCGCCAGCGCGGCGCACGTCCGGCGCGGAGTGCGCGGTGGTCAGTTCGACCTTGGACAGGCCGCGGTAGCGCTGTTCGGCGGTGTCGATCAGCAACAGGCCCGCCGCCGCCGCCGAATAGGCGACGAAGGCCAGGACCCAGAACCAGAATTTGGCGCCGTGCAGCCATCGCCGGTAATTCATGAGCCTGCTCCCTTGCTGTCCACCAGTCGATTGACCATGTCGTTCATCGTGTCCGTGCCTTGCCGCGGCACCGCGGCGTCGTAAACAAAACTGCTGAAGTCCTGCGTGGGGTCGCGCGAGCAGATCCCGCCGTTGGCGCAATAGCGGGTCATCAACTCGCTGTCCGGGCCGCAATCCAATCCCAGCCTGCAGGCGGCCAACTGCCAGGCCAATTCGGAAAACTGAGTGCCGGCCACGCGCCCGTCCAGGCTGTCGTCGCCGCTGGCGGCCAGGCCCATCGCCGGCGACAGCGCCACGTAGGCATCGGGATCGCCGGAGGCGCGCACCCGCGCGACCAGATCGCGCTTGTACTCGGCGCCGGCATGCAACGGCTGGCCCAGCGCCAGCAGCGCCGCTTCGGCGGCCAGGTTGCCGCCGCGCGCGGCCTGCACGCGCTGGGCGACGATGGCCTGGCGGGTCAGGCCGTCGCCGGGCGCGAAGCCGGCGCAGCGGCGGCCGACGCGGGCGCGCGCCTGCACCATCTGCGCCGAGGTCGGCAGGCGCGCGTCGGCGATGGCGCGGGTATCGGCCCCGTAGCCGACCGGGTCCATCGCATAGCCGGCGCAGTAGTCGTAGATGCGGCTGAGCCGCCAGGACGCCTCGGGGTCGCCGTGCGCGGCGGCGATCGACAGTTGCTGCGCGGCGCGGTAGAGGTCGGCACTGTGTTCGCCCTCCTTCTCCTCACGCAGGCGCGCAGGCGCCGACGCCTGGCGCGACGCCGTGGCCGGCGTGGCGGACGCGGGGTAGGCGTCGGCCGCCACCACGCTCGCCGGCGCGAGCGCCGCCATCGGTGCCGCCGGCAGCGACAGCGCGCGATAGGCGACCACGCCCAGCAACAGCGCGGCGGGCGCCAGCAACAGCCAGGTTGGACGGGACACGACGGGCATGCGCGAAAGAGCCGGACCACGGGCAGAAGCGCAGCCGGACCCCCTGTCGCCCGGCCGCTGCGAGCCGGCAGTCTACCCCAGGCCACGGGCGCGGCATGCGCCAAATGCGTGACGCATGGACGTGCGGACCGGCGGCACGGACGAACGGCACGGCGTCACGGGCGGCGCGGTGCAGATCGCAGTGCCGGTGCTGGCCCGGCAGCGTCCGAACGCATTGCTGGGCCTGTTCGGCCCGGTGCGGCCAGCGCGACGCCGCGTACCGCCGTCGCGTGTCGCATTCCGAACGGCGCCGGCTGGAGGTGGTTCGCACCCGGCCGAAATGCGTGCCGTCCCCCGCTCCGCCGCAAGTCGGCCTCCAGCGCGAAGCCCGCCGCCCGTCTAAGATGCGTGCTTCCCCTGATTGCCCCACCGACCGATGCCGTTCCTCGAACTGACCATGCGCTGCACCGACGCCACCCAGCCCCGCTACGAGACCGCGCTGGAGGATGTCGGCGCGCTGGCGGTGACCCTGCTCGATGCCGACGCCGACACCAGCAACGAACGCGCGATCCTGGAACCGGGCGTGGGCGAGACCCCGCTGTGGGGCACGCTGGTGCTCACCGCGCTGTTCCCCGAGGAGCAGGACGCGCTGGTGTTGCTGGCTGCGCTGGAGGCCTTCGACCCCGGGCTGGACTGGACCCAGGCCACCTTCCGCAAGGTCGACGACCAGGACTGGGAACGGGCCTGGCTGGACCAGTTCCAGCCGATGCGCTTCGGTGCGCGCACCTTCATCGTGCCGTGGAACCACGACCTGCCCGAGGACGCCAGCGGCGCCGATGCCGCCGTGGTGCGCCTGGACCCGGGCCTGGCGTTCGGCTCCGGCACCCACCCGACCACCGCGCTGTGCCTGCGCTGGCTGGATGCGCTGGCCACCGACGGCGTCCTGGCGCAGGCGCGCGTGCTCGATTTCGGCTGCGGCTCGGGAATCCTGGCGCTGGCCGCGCTGAAGCTGGGCGCCGCCGCCGCGGTGGGCGTGGACAACGACCCGCAGGCGCTGCTGGCCAGCCACGACAACGCCGAGCGCAACGCGGTGGGCGAGCGCCTGGTCGTGTACCTGCCTGCCGACGAACCGGCGGCCACCTATCCAGTGGTGGTGGCCAACATCCTCGCCTCGGCGCTGGATGCGCTGGCGCCGACCCTGGCCGCGCGCGTGGCGCCGGGAGGGCGCATCGCCCTGTCCGGCATCCTGCATGGCCAGGAACAGGAGCTGCTGCAGCGCTACGCCCCGTGGTTCGCCCAACTGCGCACCGAACAGGACGGCGACTGGATGCGCATCGACGGCGTGCGCCGGGACTGAACCGGGGCACGGCCAGGCCGGGGCGTGGTCCACCTCAAGGCCAGCCGGCCCATTGCGCCAGGGACAGTATCGCTAACATTTCAATGATGGACAGCGCCGCGAACCAAGCGCGGCCGCCGGCGCGGCTATATCTCGCCTCCCCTGCGGAGGTGCGTGTGAACAGCAAGCTGTACGAACGGGTGCGCGAAGCGCGCAAGCTCACCGGCCTCACCCAGGAGGCCCTGGCGCTGGACCTGGGCGTGACCCGCAGCGCCGTGGCGCAGTGGGAAATGGCCGAAGGCACCGCGCCGGCGCTGGAGCACCTGATCGCCCTGGCCCGCCGCAGCGGGCTGCATTTCGAATACCTGGCCACCGGCCGCGGCGAGCGCGTGTTCGGCGAACCGATGACGGCCGATGCCGCCGCCATCGGCGAACTGCCCAGCCAGTACCAGTTCACCGACCAGCAACTGCGCCTGCTGGAGCGCTTCGACAGCCTGAGCCCGCGTCAGCGCGCCGGCTTGCTGGACCTGCTCGACACCCGCAAGTCGCGCTGAGCCGCCGCGTGACCCTCGCTCCGTAGAGCGTCCAGCGCTGACAAAGACCACGATCCGCCGGCAGCGCACTGCAGATCCCGCCGGCGCGTGCTTGAATACGGCTCTCGCCGTCGTCGCCCGCGCGCATGCCCGATCGCACTCCGCCCCGCCCCAGCCTCGCCACCTTGCTGCGTCAGCCCGATCCGTCCGCCACACAGGGCGAGACCCCGGTCGCGCCGGCGGCGGGCGGTGACGCGTCGGCACACGCGACGCCGCTGACCGACACTGCAGCGCCGCCCGTGGCGTCGAGCGTCTCACCAGTGTCTGCGAACGTGAAGCCGGCCGAGGAAGAGACTGACGCGGTCCACGCCGCACCTGATGCGGGCGACCTGGAGACGCTGTCGCTAGCCCGCGCGTCGGCGACCGACCCGGCACTGGCACCGGCCGCGGGCGCGACTCCCGCGACAGTCCCCACCTCGCCAGTGTCCGCCGCCGCCGCGCCCAGCTTCCTGCATGGCCCGCGCGAACGCCGCCCGGTGCTGCGTGCCGCGCCCTGGCAGTGGATCGCACTGGCCGGGCTTGGCCTGCTGCTGGCGCTGCAGATCCTGATCGCCGATCGCCAGCGCCTGGGCGCCGACCCGCGCTGGCGGCCGTGGGTGGCCGGGGTCTGCCAGGTCCTGCGCTGCAGCGTGCCGGCCTGGCACGAGCCGGCCGCCTTCACCATGCTCAGCCGCGAGGTGCGGCCGCTGCCCGGCCATGCCGGCACCTTGCAGGTGCAGGCGACCTTCCGCAACGACGCGCGCTGGGCGCAGGCCTGGCCGCTGCTGCAACTGTCGCTGGCCGACGCCGACGGCCGCACCATCGGCAGCCGCGTGCTGCGCCCGCAGGAGTACCTGGGGCGCGCACGGCCGGACAGCGCCACACTGGCGCCGGGACAGAGCGCACAGATCGCGTTCCAGGTGCGCGAACCGGCCGCCGAGACGGCGGCATTCAGTTTCGATTTCCACTGAGAACGCTGCGTTCGGGCACTACGCCATGGCAGCGGCGCAGGCCACGCGCTAGACTCGTCCCCCCGCGCCGGCCCTCCTGCCGTCCGGCGCCGCTGTCACCCGGGGATCCGTCGAACTTGAACGCCGCCACCACTCGTCCTGACTCCAGTCGCGGCGCGCCGAAGCCGCCGCTGCGCGAACACGTGGCGCAATCGGTCCGCCGCTACCTGCGCGACCTCGACGGCTGCGACGCCGACGACGTGTACGAGATCGTGCTGCGCGAGATGGAGATCCCGTTGTTCGTGGAAGTGCTCAACCATTGCGAAGGCAACCAGAGCCGCGCCGCCGCGCTGCTGGGCATCCACCGCGCCACCTTGCGCAAGAAGCTCAAGGAATACGGGTTGGCCTGAGGGAGGCCGGGAATCGGGAATCGGGAATCGGGATCCAGCATGCTGTCCTGCATGACTCGACTGTCAAGCGATCCGACACGGCAACCCAGCTTGTAGCGCCGGTGCATCGCCCTCATAGGTGCGGCTTCAGCCGCGACGCCTGAAACCCACCCAGGCGATCGAACGCATTACCGCAGCGAAGAAAAACACCGAACGCCGAACCGCGCGCCTCGCCATTGTGGGAGGGGCTTCAGCCCCGACGCGACATCGTCTGAAGATGCGGGTGCGGACGCCATGCTGTCCTCCTGCTGCGCGATCGGCCGCGATGCGCGCTCGGTAAAGCATCGCGGCTGACGCCGCTCCTACGCAGGCGCAACACTCGCAGCGCGCGCCACTCCAACGAATCCCCAATCCCGACATCCCCACTCCCCGCCCTCACACCCACCCATAGCGGATCAGGTGGAAGAACACCGGCGCCGCGAAGCACACCGAGTCCAATCGGTCGAGCACGCCACCGTGGCCTTCGATCATGTGGCCCCAGTCCTTGATGCCGCGGTCGCGCTTGATCGCCGACATCACCAGGCCGCCGAAGAAGCCCATCAGGTTGGCGACCAGCGCCAGCGCGAACGCCTGCAGCGGCGAGAACGGGGTGATCCACCACAGCGCCGCGCCGAGCAGGCTGGCCGAGAGGATGCCGCCGACGAAACCTTCCACGGTCTTGGACGGCGACAGCCTGGGCGCGATCAGGTGCCGGCCCAGCAGCTTGCCCCACACGTACTGCAGCACGTCGGAGGACTGCACCACGATCACCAGGAACGCGAACAGCAGCAGGTTGCGGTCCTCGTAGCCGGGAATGCGCAAGTTGAGCAGCGCCGGCACGTGCGAGATGCAGAACACGCTGATCATCAGCCCCCACTGCACCTTGGCGGTGCGCTCCAGGTAGCGCGTGGTGTCGCCGCCGATGGTGGACAGGATCGGCAGCACCAGGAACGCGTAGACCGGGATCAGCAGCGTGTACAGGCCGTACCAGTCGCTCCACACCAGCCAGTACTGCCACGGCAGCACCACGTAGAACGCGGCCAGCAGCGCGTAGTAGTCGCCGCGCCGGGTGGGAGTGAGGGTGATGAACTCGCGCAGCGCGAACAGCGACACCAGCGCGAACAGCACGATCACGCCGAGCCGGCCGAAGGCGAACGCCAGCGCCACGACCGTCGCCATCACCCACCAGGCGCGGATCCGCGCCACCAGGTTGTCCAGCACCGCACTGGGCCGTTCGCGCGCCCGCCAGCGCAGGGTCTCGGCGATCAGCGTGGCCACCACCAGCACCGTGGCGATGCCCAGGAACAGCCATACCGTCTGTTGCCGCAGCGAGGATTGCTGCAGGTGTTCGCTCAGCGCGATCGGATTCATCGGGCGGCCTCCGCCTGCTCCGGCGCCAACGCCAACAAGGCCGCGCGCGCGCGATCGAGAAAGGCCTGCTTGTCCTCGCCGGCGCCCAGCCGCAGCGGTTCGCCGAAGGTGGTGGTGCACAGCAACGGCAACGGCAGCCACTTGCCCTTGGGCATCACCCGCTTGAGGTTGTCGATCCACACCGGCACGAACTCCAGTTCCGGACGCTGCCGCGCCAGGTGATAGAGACCGCTCTTGAACGGCAGCAGCCCCTCCTCGGTATTGCGCGTGCCTTCCGGAAACAGGATCAGCGAGCCGCCGCCGTCGACCGCCTCGCACAGGCAGGCGATCGGATCGCGCTGGCGCTGCTGCGGATCGCGCTCGATCAGCACGCCGTTGAACACCGCGTGGATCAGGTAGCGGCGCAACGCGTCGCGCTGCCAGTAGTCGGCCGCCGCCACCGGCCGCACCTCGCGTCGCAGCGCTGCCGGCAACGACGACCAGATCAGCACGAAATCGCCGTGGCTGGCGTGGTTGCCGTAGTACACGCGGCGCTCGCTGGACGGCATGCAGCCGCGCCACAGCGCACGTGCGCCGGTGAGCAGACGGATCGCGGCACTGCAGCCGCGGGCGATCAGACGGGCGATCATTTCCACTCCAGTTCGCGCACGATGGCGCGCACGCGAATCGCGATGGTCAGGGCGGCGGCGGCGATCAACAGCGCCAGCGCCACGGCAAGCAGCATGTAGGCCAGTGTGGCGTGCTGCAGCAGCAATGCAGCGGCCGCCGCCAACGCGGCCAGCGACAGCCAATGCATGCGCTGCACGCGCGCCATCGGCCCCTGCAACGGTTCGCGCACCGCGCAGGCCAGGCCGAGCATGCGCACGTAGGCGGTGCCCATGCACACCAGCGCAGCGGCCCAGCCCAGCTCCGCACCGACGCCCAGCACCGGCTGCAGGCCATAGCCCACGCCCAGGCACACCGCCACGTCCGACAACCGGTCCGGCGCTTCGTTGTACACCGCCCCGGCACGGCCGATCATCTGCGCCTGCTGCGCCAGCAGCCCGTCCAGGCGGTTGCACAGCAGCCGCGCCTGCAGCGCCAGCGCCGCCAGCACCAGCAGCGCGGCGGCATTGGCCGGCGGCTCGCGCCAGGCCAGGGCGAACATCAGCGCCGCCAGCACCGCGCACGCCAGTCCGGTCCAGGACACGCCATTCGGCGTGGCTCCGCGCGCGCGCAACGCCAGCGCCAGCCGCGCGCGCCACTGCGCGCGCCGCGCCTGCCAGGTCGAAGCGGCCATCAGTCGCCGCCTCCACAGCCGCCGCAGCCACCACCGCCGCAACTGCTGCCGCCGTCGCTGCTGCCACCGCCCCCACCGCAACTGCTGGTCGAAGCGCTACAGCCAGCACCGTTGGGCAGCGGCAAACGCAAGGCGTGGTAATCGGCCCAGGGCGTGGTCATCAGCACACTGGTGCCGGCCAGGGCCAGCGGCAGCGCCAGATGCGAACCGGGCGCCAGCGAGGGCGCGGCGACGCCATCGCGCCAGGCCGCCTCGCGCTCGGCCAGCAAGGCATCGCCGGCGACGCTGCGCCGCGGCGGCGTGAGCAGGAAGCCGAGCGCAACGACCGCGACCACCACCATCGCCGCCACCAGAAAGCCGATCGGGCGCTGCAACTGCAGGCCGATGCGCAGCTTCAGCAGGCCCACCATCCACAGCGCCAGCAACGGTGCGGCGCCGAACAGGCGGGCGCACAACGCCTGTCCATGGCCCAGCCACAGCCCCTTGTCGACCAGCGACCGGCGCAGCGGCGCGGCGTCGCGCCGCAATGCGGCGAGCGCCTGCTGGAGCTGCGGCTGCGCACGCACGGTCGCCAGCGCACGCTGCAGCGCCGGCGGTGCGGCGACGCGGGTGTGCTCCAGCCGCGCGTGGCGGCGCACATTCGGATCGGGCTGCAGGCGCAATGCGCCGGCCGCCAGCAGCAGGGCCAGTTGCTGATCGGCAACGCGCTCGCTGCCACCGGCCAGATACGCCAGTTCGGCCGGGTCCAGCAGCGCCTGGGTGTCAGCGCCGCGCAGTCCGCGCACGGCTAGGCGCAGGCGCGCGCCCAGGCTCCAGGCCAGGCCGATGCCGGCCAGGAACAGCAGCAGGAACGGCGGTCCGGGCCAGTGCAGCGGCGAGCGTGGGCCGTTGCCCTGCCATAGCACCGCGAACAGCAGCGCCACGCCCAGCATCCAGCCCCACAGGGCGCCGCCGCCGCGCGCGCGGACGACGCGGCGCGTACCGGCCTGGCGCGGTGCCGGCGCATTCGGCGCGCCGGCTGGCGCCGGCCAGCACGCCAAGGGCGGCTCGCCGAAGTGATGCCAGTAGTACCCCAGCGTGGCCTTGTACTGCGCCTGGAAGCGCTCGGCGTCGGCCGGGTCGCCGCGCCCGGGTTGATGATGCAGGGTGATCCGCAACACCTGCGGGCAGAACCGTTGCCAGTACTCGCGGGTATCGGTGAGGTGGGTGTGCCAGACCTGGTCAACCAGGGCGCTGGGCGTCACCTCCTCGCCGGCCACGCAGGCCAGGAAGCAGAAGCGCCGGTATTCCTCGACCGCGTGCGCGGCCAGCGCCTGCGACACGTTGGCTTCCTTGGCCACGCGGCGCACGAACGCCGGCAACGCCGCTTCGCCCTCGCCGAAGCGGTAGGCCTGCAGGCGCTGCCACAGCGCGTGCCGCGCCGCATCCACGTCGGAGCGCAAGGTCGCTGCGGGTTCGTCGGTCATGACGCCTGCGTCCTCATGCAAACTGCGCCGTGCATAGCGCCAGCAGCAATGCCAGCCACTGCGCCGCGAGCGCGATCAACTGCCGCCGCAACAGGCGGCGCATGCCCTGCCAGCGCGCCAGCCAATCGCGCGGCGGCGGCAGCGTGCGCAGCAGGCCCAATCTGTGCAGGACCGCATCCAGGTCGGCACCGGCGCGCGCTGGTTCCGCTTCGGCTAGCACCGCCTCGAGCAGGTCCACATCCAACCCGACCCGTGCCGCCCAGTAGCGCTGCAGCAGGCCGGCCAGCGCCGAGCCTGCGCACAGCGCCGCGGCGAGCACGGCGCCGGTGCCGGCATACCAGGCGACCAGCAGCAGGGCCGTGGCCAGCAACATCAGTGACAACCGGTCCAGCGGCGCACCCTGGCGCAACACCGCCGCCATCGTGCGCAGTTCCAGCGGCGTGCTCATGCCGGCACCTCCTGCGCCTGCAGCGGCGCCGGCGGCGCGGTGCAGGCGGCGGCGATGGCGGCACGCTGCGCCGGTCCCAGCACGATGCGTGGCGCGCGCGCCCGCAACAGGGCCAGCGCGTCGTCCAGCGTGGCGGCACGGCCGCTGCGCAGCAGCCAGGTGGCCACCGCGGCCGCACTGCGCGAATAGCCCAGCGCGCAGCAGGCCAGCACCGCGCCGTGCGTGCGCGCCGCCGCGATCGCGTCGGCGGCCGCGCGCAAGGCCGCGGCCGGCGGCGCCACCAGGTCCAGCATCGGCACCACACGGTCGTGCGCCTGCGCCTCGCGCAACGACAGTTCGGCACTGACATCGACCACCGCGGCGAAGCGCGTGCGCTCGCCGCGGCCGGGCAGGCGCCCGAGCCAGACGCCGTCGGCGATCTCGCGCGGCGCAGGATCGCGCCAGGTCCAGGCACGCGAGTTGAGCCAGGCGGCGGCCAGGTACGGCGCGTACAGCCAGCGCGCGGCCAGGCTCAGGCGGCCGTCGTCACGTTTCTGCATGCCCGGCGGGCCGAGCAGCGCGTAACTGAGCGCCACCAGCAGCAGCGACAGCGCCGGCCACAGCAGCCACCAGCCGGCGCCGCCGAGCGCGCGTGCGGCGGCCACGCAGGCCGCGCTGCCGAGCAGGTACAGCGCGGCCAGGCGCCAGCGCCGCGGATCGCGCGCCGGTGCCGCGGCGCGCCACGGCGCGGCGATGCGCTCCGGCCACAGCCACACGCACAGCCAGCCGGCGGCCAGGCCGGTGGGCACGTCGAGGAAGTGATGCTGGTAGGTGGTCAGCACCGACAGCCCGATCAGCGCGAACCAGCCGTGCAGGGCCAGCCGCGCCAGCCCGTGCAGGTGCTGCGCATAGCGCACCCACAGCACCACCAGCAGCACGATGTGCAGCGACGGCGCCTGGTTGAACGGCTTGTCGAAACCGAGCAGCACCGCGAACAGCCAGCCGAACACGCCCTCGGTCGGCGGCCGCTCGAAACTGAAGCGCAACGGCCACAGCAGGAAGCAGCCCACCGCCAGCAGTTGCGCGGTGAGCAGACGCCGCGCATGCGTGCCCAGTTCGACACGTGTGCGGCAGACGAAGAACGAGATCACGTAGAACAGGTCGATCGACCAGTACGGGACGATGGTCCACGGCCAGAACGGGATGTGGGGTTCCCAGGCGAACGGCAGCGACGGCACGGCGGCGCGACGCGCGGCCAGCGTGTTGGCCAGGCCGTAGCTGAGGAAGAAGAACGGCCCCAGCAGCGCCAGCCAGGCCAGCGCCCGCCGCCACGGCCGCGCGGCCGCGGCGCTCATGGCGCGATCCGCTGCGCCAGCGACACGGTGAAGATGCCCCACTCGTCGATGCGCTGCTCCAGCTTGCGGAAGCCGGCCGTGCGCACCAGTTCGTCCATCTCCTGCTGGGTGCGGCGGCGCATCACCCAGGCCGCGCCGCCGCGGTGGCTGGTCAGCGCGCGGGCGATGAACTCCAGCTGCGGATGCCAGGGCTGGCCGGTGTAGGCCAGGTAGCCGCCCGGTTCCACCGCCGCGGCCACGCCCTGCAGCGAGCGCAGCACCTGGTCGTTGTCCGGGAACAGTTCGTACAGGCCCGACACCACCGCCAGCGTCGGCCGCGGCTGCAGCGCGGCCAGCGCGTCGCGGTCGAAGGCGTCGCCCTGTTCGAAGCGGGCGATGTCGGTGGCGCCGAGCGTGGCGATCAGCGCGCGACCCTGCGCCACGTTCAAGGGGCTGAAATCGCGCAACAGGATCGCGTCGGCGCGCTGGCTGCCGCCGGCCAGCGCTTCGAGCACGTAGCGGCCGTGGCCGGCGGCGATGTCCAGCGCGCGCACCGGCAGGCCGGCGGCACGCAGCCGCTGCATCGCCAGGCCCAGCAGCTCATGCAGATGCTGGCGACGCACGCGGATGCCGCGCCAGCCGATCGCATCCAGGTAGTTGCGGTCGATCATCCGCCCCAGCGGGCCGCGCCCGGCCGCCTGGTCGCGGTAGATGTAGTCCAGCGTGCTGCCGGAATCGAAACCGGTCTGCAGGCCGAGGGCGATGCCTTCGGAGAGCTGCCCGCCCAGGCGCAGGCCGGCGCGCACGCCGCGCCAGCGCAGATCCTGCAGGCTGTACCGTTCCGGTGGCCAGGCCAGACGCTCGGCTTCCTCGAAGGTCGGCCCGCGGCGGTGCGCGTGGCGCAGACTGGGCAATGCCGGTTCCTCGGCGAAGCGCTCGCGCACGAAGCGACGGATCTGCGCCAGCGCCGGCGCGCGATCGCGCTCGCCCAGCGTGTCGTGGAAGAAACCGGGCAGCAGGTGGCGCTCCTTCACCGGCGAGGACAGGCGCTCGTAAAAGCGGTCCTGCGGGCCGCGGTGCACCACGAAGTCGCTGCCGGACACCAGCAATTGCACCGGCACGGTGATCGCCTGCGCATCGCCGACCACGCGATCCGCCGCCGCGTACAGGCCCAGCAGCACGCGCACCGAGATCGGCCGGGTGATCAGCGGATCGTTGCGGTAGCTCTCGACCCGCGCCGGGTCGTGGGTCAGCCACTGCGGCTTGACGTAGCTGTTGACGAAGAAGTTGCCGCGCAGCGTCTGCATCAGGGCCAGCCCGGGCCGCGCGAACGGCACGTACAGCTTGACCTTGAACGCCGGCGAGGCCAGCACCAGCGCGCGCAGCGGCGGCGCGTAGTCGTGCACCCAGGTGCTGGCGACCACCGCGCCCACGCTCTGCGCCACCACCACGATGTCCTGCACGGCGATGCCGTGGACCTCGCCGATGTGCGCGACGAAGCGGTCCAGGTCGCGCACCAGCGCCGAGAAGCCGGGCGCGTCGCCGCGCGCGCCGGGCGAGCGGCCGTTGCCGCGCGCATCCCAGGCGAACAGCGCGCACTCGTCCAGGCCCAGTTCCTCGGCCAGGTGCATGACCCGCCCGGAATGCTCGTGGCCACGGTGCAGCAGCACCACCGCCCGCGGCGGCGCCGCCGGCGTCGTGGCCGGCCAGTGCCGGTAGAACAATCGTGTGCCGTCGAAACTGGCGAATTCGCTTTCGTTGACCTGCCGCATCCGTTGCCGATTCCTTGTCTGTCTTGAATCCCTGTTCGCCGCGGCCACGCCGGCCGCCCCGCTCACGCGCGTGCCGCCGCCTCGCGCAATCCCGCCGCGACCCGGCGCAGCACGGTCGCCGCGCACAACAGCGCCACCGCCATGGCGACGGCCGTGACCGTCGCCGCGCCGATCCAGGCGCCGGCCAGCAGCAGCCCCAGCACGCCGATGACGAAGGCACGGTCGCTCTTGCCCATCGGCCCATCGTAGCGGCGGCTGGCGCCGACCATCAGCCCGAGCACGCCGGCATATTCGGTCAAGGCCGCGGTCAGCGCCATCAGCCACAGCCAGCCGGCACCGACGCCAGGCACGCCGAGCAGGCTCAGATACAGCGCCGCATCGGCGACCACGTCGCACAGTTCGTTGAGGTAGGCACCCAGCCGCGACTGCTGGCCGAACTCGCGCGCCAGCATGCCGTCCACCGCGTTCAAGGCCATCCGCAGCAGCATCCACAGCGGCAGCAGCGCGTACCACAGCGGCTGCGCCGCGCCTTGCGCGTACACCACCGCGGCGACCAGCAGCGACACTAGCGCCGCAGCCACCGTCACCTGGTTGGCGGTGACGCCAAGCCGGTCCAGCACGCGCACGCCCGGCCGCAGCAGGTCCTGGAAACGTCCTTTGAGGGCATAGATCGACACGCGCGTGGTCCTGACGGCGAGGGCGGGGCGGCGACAGCCTAATGCATCGCAGCGGCTGCGCGCGCGGCCGAAGCCACGGCGCAGGTGTTCTGCACGGCCCGCACGCACCGCGCGCGCGGCTCCACGGCGAGGCGCGCACACCGTGTGCCGGCGCCGCCGCGCATGCGATCCGCAGGCCCGTGGGCCCGGCCGGCCGGGCGTCGGCGGGCCTCAGCGCCTACAATGGCAGCCCGTTCCGCTGCCCCCGCCCTGCCTCATGTCCTCCGATTTCCTGCCCGTGCGCCGGGCGCTGCTGTCCGTTTCCGACAAGACCGGCCTGATCGACCTGGCCCGCGCGCTGGCCGCGCGCGACGTCGAGCTGCTGTCCACCGGCGGCACCGCCAAGGCCCTGCGCGAGGCCGGGCTGGCAGTGAAGGACGTGTCCGAACTGACCGGCTTCCCGGAAATGATGGACGGCCGGGTCAAGACCCTGCACCCGCTGGTGCACGGCGGCCTGCTCGGCCGCGCCGGCATCGACGATGCGGTGATGGCCGAGCACGGCATCGCCGCGATCGACCTGCTGGTGCTCAACCTGTATCCGTTCGAGGCGGTCACCGCCAAGGCCGACTGCACGCTCGCCGACGCGGTGGAGAACATCGACATCGGCGGCCCGGCGATGCTGCGCTCGGCGGCCAAGAACTTCGCCCGCGTGGCGGTGGCCACCGATCCGGCGCAGTACGCCGAACTGCTGGCCGAGCTGGAGGCCAACGACGGCCGGCTTTCGGCGGCCAAGCGCTTCGCCCTGTCGGTGGCCGCGTTCAACCGCGTCGCCCAGTACGACGCGGCGATCAGCAACTACCTGTCCGCGGTCACCGCCAGTGACGCCGCCGTGCCCACGCGCAGCGCGTTCCCGGCGCAGATGAACTCCAGCTTCGTCAAGGTGATGGAACTGCGCTACGGCGAGAACCCGCACCAGCAGGCCGCGTTCTACCGCGACCTCTTCCCCACGCCCGGCACCCTGGCCACCTTCACCCAGCTGCAGGGCAAGGAGCTGTCCTACAACAACATCGCCGACAGCGATGCGGCCTGGGAATGCGTGCGCCAGTTCGACGCGCCGGCCTGCGTCATCGTCAAGCACGCCAACCCGTGCGGCGTGGCGGTCGGCGCCGGCTGCGGCGACGCCTACGAACTGGCCTACGCCACCGACCCGACCAGCGCCTTCGGCGGCATCATCGCCTTCAACCGGCGCCTGGATGCGGCCACCGCGCAGGCGATCCTGGACCGCCAGTTCGTCGAAGTGCTGATCGCCCCCGACTACGACGACGCCGCGCTGGAGTACGCCAAGAAGAAGGCCAACGTGCGCGTGCTGCGCATCCCCGCCGGCGACGGCGCCTACGGCATCGACAGCAAGCGGGTCGGCTCCGGCATCCTGCTGCAGACCAGCGACGCGCACGTGGTGCCGCGCGATGCGCTGAAGGTGGTGACCCGGCTGGCGCCGACCGAGGCGCAATTCGCCGACCTGCTGTTCGCGTGGAAGGTGGCCAAGTACGTCAAGTCCAACGCCATCGTCTACGCCAAGGACCACCGCACCATCGGCGTCGGCGCCGGGCAGATGAGCCGGGTGTACTCGGCGCGCATCGCCGGCATCAAGGCCACCGACGCCGGCCTGGCCGTGGAGGGCTCGGTGATGGCCTCCGATGCGTTCTTCCCGTTCCGCGACGGCATCGACGCCGCCGCCGCGGCCGGCATCAAGGCGGTGATCCAGCCGGGCGGTTCGATGCGCGACGCCGAGGTCATCGCCGCGGCCGACGAGCACGGCATCGCCATGGTGTTCACCGGCGTGCGCCACTTCCGCCACTGAGGTCTGCAGCGATGCGCCTGTCCGCTGTCGTGCCGCGTCCGTTCGCCGTGCTGGCCCTGGCCGGCGCCCTCGTGCTGGGCGGCTGCAAGCCGGCCGCGACGCCCGCACCCAGCGCGGCACCTGCGTCGGCCCACGCCAGCGCGGCGGCCCAGCCCCACGTCAGCCGCACCGCGCGGCTGCAGGCGTTCCTGCAGCAACGCTACGGCAGCGCCGCGACGCTGGTCGGGCATTGGCCGGGGCAATGGACCCAGGGGGGCGAGAGTCATGCGGTGGACTGGCAGGTCTGCGCCGAACAGCCGGTGGTCACCGGCGACGGCTGGCAGCAGTTGCTGGCGGTGTGCGGCGCGCTGCGCGATGCCGGCCATCCCGAACCTGGCACCATCGACTTCTACGTGCTGCGCCCCGAGGGCCAGGGCTTCGCCGTCGCCGCCGAGCGCACCGGCGGCACCTACGGCAGCCAGGGCCAACCCGGCGAGGTCGGCATCGTCCGCGCCGGCAGCGATTTCTACGGGTTCCGCGTCGAGGACGGCTGGTTCGGCCAGGGCTATGCGCTGCAATCGCAGACCCTGATCCTGCCCGGCCCCAAGGGCCTGGTCGACGCCGGCAGCGTGCGCAGCCACATCGACAACAGCGCCGCCGCCGACTGCGATGCCGCCGATGCGGCCGCGGACTGCAAGGCTGGCCAGTTCGCCATCGACTTCGCCCTGCGCTTCGACGACCGCGACCACGCCGCCCGCGTCTGGCCGCTGCTGATCGAGGAAACCGGCACGGAGTGCGGCCAGCGGCCGGTGCAGCGCAGCCACCGCTTCGCCCTGGACGCGAAGACCTGGACCTACCATTTCCCCGAGGCGCTGCAGCGCGAAGGCTGCACGTGAGGCACGCGCGCCCGGCGCAGCCGCTCCCCTTTTCCCTGCAATCTGGAATTCCGCGATGAAACTGCTCGTCATCGGCTCCGGCGGCCGCGAACACGCCCTGGCCTGGAAGCTGGCCCAGTCCCCCCGTGTCGACGAAGTGCTGGTGGCGCCCGGCAATGCCGGCACCGCCGGCGAGGCCAAATGCCGCAACGTGCCGGTCAAGGTCAACGACCTCGACGGGCTGCTGGCGCTGGCCCGGGACGAAGGCGTGGCGCTGACCGTGGTCGGCCCGGAAGTGCCGTTGGTGCTGGGCGTGGTCGACCGCTTCCGCGCCGCCGGGTTGCGCATCTTCGGCCCCAGCGCCGCCGCCGCGCAGCTGGAAGGCAGCAAGGCCTACGCCAAGGATTTCCTGCAGCGCCATGGCATTCCCACCGCGTTCTACGCCGTGCACACCGAGGTCGAGGCCGCGCTGGCCTATGTCCGCGACAAGGGCGCGCCGATCGTGATCAAGGCCGACGGCCTGGCCGCCGGCAAGGGCGTGATCGTGGCGATGTCGCTGGACGAGGCCGAGGCCGCGGTGCGCGACATGCTGTCCGGCAACGCGTTCGGCGACGCTGGCGCGCGCGTGGTGATCGAGGAATTCCTCGACGGCGAGGAAGCCAGCTTCATCTCCATGGTCGACGGCCACACCGCGCTGCCGATGGCCACCAGCCAGGACCACAAGCGCGTCGGCGACGGCGACACAGGCCCCAACACCGGCGGCATGGGCGCGTACTCGCCGGCGCCGGTGGTGACGCCCGAGGTGCACGCGCGGGTGATGCGCGAGGTGGTCGAGCCGACCGTGCGCGGCATGCGCGACGACGGCGTGCCGTTCACCGGTTTCCTCTACGCCGGGCTGATGATCGACGCCAGTGGCGCGCCCAAGGTGATCGAATTCAACGTGCGCTTCGGCGACCCGGAAACGCAGCCGGTGATGCTGCGACTGCAGTCGGACCTGCTCGACCTGCTCGAGGCCGCGCTCGACGAACGCCTGCACGCCACCGAAGCGCAGTGGGATCCGCGCCCGTCGCTGGGCGTGGTGCTGGCGGCGGCGCCGTATCCGGAGACGCCTGTCACCGGCGAAGCGATCACCGGCCTGGACGCGGTGCCGGGCAACGCCAAGGTATTCCATGCCGGCACCACGCTGGACGCGCAGGGCCGCGTGCTCAGCGCCGGCGGCCGCGTGCTGTGCGTGGCGGCGCTGGGCGACAGCGTGGCCGAGGCACAGCGGCATGCCTACGCCGGCGTGGCGCAGATTCACTGGGCCAGCGAATTCCACCGCCACGACATCGGCTGGCGCGCGATCGCGCGCGAGCAGGGGGCGTAACACGTCGCCACGGGCAGGAGCGGCTTCAGCCGCGACGAGCGAAGCCCGATGCTGGCTGACACCATCCGGCGTCGGGACTGACGTTCCTCCCACAAGGACATCCGACCCACTCCCTGTGGGAGCGGCTTCGGCCGCAACGAGCAAAGCCCGATGCCGCCTGACACCACCCGGCGTCGGGACTGAAGTCACTCCCACAAGGACATCCGACCCACTCCCTATGGAAGCGGCTTCGGCCGCAACGAGCAAAGCCCGATGCGGGCTGACACCATCCGGCGTCGGGACTGAAGTTCCTCCCACAAGGACACCCGATCCACTCCTTGTGGGAGCGGCTTCAGCCGCGACGAGCAAAGCCCGATGCCGCCTGACACCACCCGGCGTCGGGACTGAAGTCCCTCTCACAAGGACACCCGATCCACTCTCTGTGGGAGCGGCTTCAGCTGCAACGAGCAAAGCCCCGATGCCGGCTGACACCACCTGGCGTCGGGACTGAAGTCCCTCCTACAAGGACACCCGATCCCACTCCCTGTGGGAGCGGCTTCAGCCGCGACGAGTGAAGCTCAAAGTGCGGCTGACATCCTCGCTTGCCGGGACTGGTGTCCCTCCCACAAGGAGCGCACACCGCTCTCGCGTGGAAGCCCGCACGCAGCCACCATCGCCGCTGCGCTAGCCTGGATTCCCCACCGATTCGCACACGCTCCATGGCCCTCTCCCCCGCTCTCCGCACCCGCTTCCGCGCGCTCGCCGCGCAGACCGACGGCATCGATACCGCGGCCTATGCCGCCTGCGGCAAGGATCCGCTCGATCCCATCATCGGCCTGGGCCGCCGCGACGCGCGGGTGTGCATCCTCGGCCGCGACCCGGGCCGCAGCGAGGTCGAGCACGGCGAACCCTTCGTCGGCAGCGGCGGCCAGCTGGTGCGCAAGGCGCTGTACCGACACCTGCACGACGGGGCAGAGATGCCCGACTTCGCGGCCGGGCTCAAGGCCGGCCGCGTCGCCTTCTGGCTCAACACCGTGCCGTACAAGCCGGTGGGCAACAAGGCGTGGTCGATGCCGGTGAAGCGCCGCTTCCATCCGCTGATGCGGCACCTGCTGCTCGAACAGTGGCGCGGCCACGCCATCCTTACTCTCGGCCGCGAGGCCTTCCTGTGGTTCGGCATCGACCAGCCGCGCGAGGTGCGCGCGGCGCTGGAGGCGTTCTGGGCGCGCGAGGACCGCTTCCAGGCGCAGACCGAGGTCGCGCTGCGCAGCGAGGACGGCCGCCGCGCCCGCCGCGTGACGCTTTACCCGCTGCCGCATCCCTCGCCGCTCAACCAGACCTGGTACAAGCGCTTCCCGGCACTGCTGGACGCCCGGCTGCGGCACCTGGAGGTCTGAGCGCCCGCGTGCATCCACCCTCCCGAGGGGGATCGCATACAGCGACGGTGCGTTATCGTGGAGCGGTGCCGACCCCCTCGATCGAAACCCGCCTGAGCCGCCTGTGGGCCCATGAAAAGGCCAGCTACGGGCTGCGCGTGTTCATCGCGCTGGCGGTGGCGATGGGCGTGTGCTGGCACCTGCAGCAACTGGAGGCGGTGCCGGCGATCTTCCTGGGCACCATCGCCAGCGCCATCGCCGAAACCGACGACAACTGGCTGGGCCGGATCAAGTCGGTGCTGCTGTCGCTGCTGTGTTTCGCCGCCGCCGCGGCCGCGGTGGTGCTGTTGTTCCCGTATCCGTGGCCGTTCGCGGCCGGCCTGGCGCTGTCCACCTTCGCCCTGACCCTGCTCGGCGCGCTCGGCGAACGCTACGCCTCCATCGCCCAGGCCACGGTGGCGCTGGCGATCTACGCGATGATCGGCCTGGATCACGGCACCCAGAACGGCCATGTCGGCGGCAACGCCTGGCACGGCGTGGCCTTGCTGCTGCTCGGCGCCGGCTGGTACGCGGTGCTGTCGGTGCTGTGGACGGTGCTGTTCGCCAACCGGCCGGTGCGCGAGCGGCTGTCGCGGCTGTACCTGGAGCTGGGCCGCTACCTGCGGCTCAAGGCGGCCCTGTTCGAGCCGGTGCGGCAGAGCGACCTGCACGCGCGGCGGCTGGCGCTGGCCGAGCAGAACGCGCAGGTGGTGGCCGCACTCAACGCGGCCAAGACCGCGATCATCAGCCGCTTCGGCCGCTCCGGCCGGCCCGGCGTGCAGTCGGGCCTGTATTTCCGCCTGTACTACATGGCGCAGGACTTCCACGAGCGCGCCAGTTCCTCGCACTACCCGTACGAGGCGCTGACCGACGCGTTCTTCCACAGCGACGTGCTGTACCGCTGCCAGCGCCTGCTGGCCCTGCAGGGCAAGGCCTGCGCGGCGCTGGGCGAGGCGATCCGGCTGCGGCAGCCGTTCGACTACGGCGAGCAGACCCAGCAGGCCACCACCGACCTGCGCGAGTCGCTGGATTTCCTGCACGCCCGTGCCGACCCACGGCAGGCGCGGCTGCTCGGCTCGCTGGAATTGCTGGTGACCAACCTGCACAGCATCGAGCGGCGCCTGGCCGAGGCCGCGCAATCGGACACCACCAGCGACACCCTCGACACCCGCCTGCGCGACTCCTCGCCGCACACCCTGCGCGAGATGCTGCGGCGCCTGGGCCAGCAGCTCACGCCCGGCTCGGTGCTGTTCCGGCACGGGCTGCGCATGGCCATCGCGCTGGTGGTGGGCTACGCCATCATGCAGTCGATCCACGCCAGCAACGGCTACTGGATCCTGCTGACCACCGCCTTCGTGTGCCGGCCCAACTACGGCGCCACCCGCCTGCGCCTGGCCCAGCGCATCGCCGGCACCCTGATCGGCCTGGGCGCGGCGTGGGCGCTGATGCAGCTGTTCCCGGGCACCGAGCTGCAGTTGCTGTTCGCCCTGCTCGGCACGCTGGTGTTCTTCGTCACCCGCACCGACCGCTACATGCTCGCCACCGCGGCGATCACGGTGATGGCGCTGTTCTGCTTCAACCTGATCGGCGACGGCTTCATGCTGATCTGGCCGCGCCTGCTCGACACCCTGATCGGCTGCGCGATCGCCGCCGCCGCCTCGTTCCTGATCCTGCCGGACTGGCAGGGCCGTCGCCTCAACCAGGTGCTGGCGACGGTGCTGTCCAGCAGCGCGCGCTACCTGGCGCAGGTGCTGGAGCAGTACCGCAGCGGCATGCGCGACGACCTGCCCTACCGCATCGCCCGCCGCGACATGCACAACGCCGACGCCGCGCTGTCGGTGGCGCTGTCGAACATGCTGCGCGAGCCCGGCCGCTACCGCCGCAACCTGGATGCCGGCTTCCGCTTCCTGGCTTTGTCCAACACCTTGCTCGGCTATCTGTCGGCGCTGGGCGCGCATCGGGCGGCGCTGGCCGGCGAGACCGATCCGGACATCGCCCGCGCCGGCGACTACCTGCCGCAGGCGCTGGGCGCGCTGGCCGACGCGCTTGCGGAACGACGTGCGCTGCCGGCCGCCGACGAGCCGGCCGAGATCGCGCTGGCCGAGGCGCTGGAACGCGAGGACGGCATCGACGAGGCCAAGCGCCGGCTGGTACGCAACCAGCTCGCGCTGACCCTGCGCCTGCTGCCCAAGCTGCGCGACGCCGCGCAGGCGGTCACTGCCGCGACGGTGCCGTCGGCGCCTGCGCCGGCGCTTGCCGCGCCGGCCGCACGCTGAGGCCCATCCAAAGCAGCGCCACCACCGCCAGCGCCGCACCGCCGAGCGCTACCCCGCGCCAGCCGGCGTAGGCATAGGCCGCGGTGCCGAGGCTGGACCCGATCGCACCGCCGATGAAGTAGCAGGTGACGTAGGCCGAGGTGATGCGGTTGCGCGCGGCCGGATCCAGTTGGTAGATCACGCTCTGGTTGCCGATGTGCACGCCCTGCACCGCCACGTCCAGCAGCACCACGCCGGCGATCAGCAGCCACAGCGAGTGCGGCGCGCCGAGCAGCAGCAGCCACGACAGCAGCAGCATGACCAGGCCGCCCCAGCCGACCAGATGGCCGGCGCCGCGGTCGGACAGCTTGCCGGACAGGTTGGCGGCGAACGCGCCGGCCGCGCCGATCAGCCCGAACAGGCCGATGGTGGCGGTGCCGTAGCGGTAGTCCGGGCCGGACAGCAGGAACGCCAGGGTGGTCCAGAACATGCTGAAGCCGGCGAACAGCAGCCCGCCCAGCACCGAGCGCGCGCGCAGCACCGGCTCGTCGCGCAGCAGCGCCAGCACCGAACCGATCAGGTGCGGATAGGACAGGTGCGGGTTGCCCGGGTGCCGTGGCAGGCCGCGCCACAGCAGCCCCGAGGCCACCAGGATCAGCGCCGCCGCGACCCAGTACACGGTGTGCCAGCCGCCGATCCCGGCCAGCAGGCCGGAGGCCGTGCGCGCCAGCAGGATGCCCAGCAGCAAGCCGCTCATCACCGTGCCGATGACTCGGCCGCGCTCGTGCGGCGCGGCCAGGGTCGCGGCGAACGGCACCAGGATCTGCGCCGCCACCGAACTCAGGCCGGTGATCAGCGTACCCAGCAGCAGCAGCGCGAAGCTGTGCGCCATCGCGCTGACCAGCAGGCCGACCGCGCTGAGCGCGTACAGGCCGACGATCAGGCTGCGGCGCTCGAAACGATCGCCCAGCGGTACCAGGAACAGCAGGCCGGCGGCGTAGGCCAACTGCGCGGTGGTGACCACCGCACCGGCGCGGCGCACGTCGATGGCGAAGGTCTGCGCCAGCACCTCCAGCAGCGGCTGCGCGTAGTAGTTGCTGGCCACCGCCAGGCCGGTGGCGGTGGCCATCAGCAGCACCAGGCCGCGGCGCATCGGCGGATGCGAAGTCGTTTCCATGGACGGACACCGGATCGTGGGGAGGGGCGCAGTCTGTGGCGGTGGCAGCGATCTTTCAAACGCATTTTTTTCACCACTGCCATCTGTTTTCGAGATAGTGTGATTCCCGCGCCGACAGGCCGGCCGGTTCGCCGGGGCCGCCGCTTCGAACGCAGGCGGCGTCCGGACTGGAGCGCCGCCCCACCACCGCCCCCGCGCCGAAGGAACCCGCACCATGCCCAGCACCGACATCGCCGAGGCGCTGCAGCAGCACGGGTATGCGGTGGTCCGCGGCTTCCTGGGCGACGGCGACATTCCCGACAGCCTGCTGCGCTTCCTGGAAGGCGCCGAGAAGTTCCACGACGGCGTGATCGGCGACCTGCCGGCGGCGGACATGCAGCGCATCCAGGCCCGCATCGCCGCCACCGTGCCGGCGGTGGCCGCGGCCATGGGCCTGGCGATCGCCGTCGACCGCTTCGGCTACTGCGCCATCCGCATCCGCGAAAGCCATGCCGCGCCAAGCCTGCGTCTGCCGTTCGACCAGCACCGCGATCCGAAGGCCGCGCCGGGCGGCGCGCTCAACTGGCACCTGGACCACTTCAGCTATTTCCTGCATGGCGACCACCGCAACTACCTGATCTGCTACATGCCGGTGCGCAAGCCCGATGCCGGCCTGGCCAACGTGGCCATCGTCGCCGACGACGTGGTCGCGCGGCTGGATCCGCAGCTGCACCAGCGCATCCAGGGCCGCGGCGCGCTGCGCTTCCGCTGCGTGGAGGCCGACACGCTGGACTGGTTCCGGCTGCGCTTTCCTGGCGAGGCCCTGGCCATCGGCGACTGGTACGCGATCGAGGATCTGTACGACGCCAGCCCCGGCTGGAAGATCGGCTTCGACCTGGAAGCGCACAAGGTGGTGCCGCACCTCGCGGTCGGCGACCTGCTGATCATGCGTGCCGACGTCATCCACCGCACCCACGACGCCGGCTGTGACCGCATCTCGGTGCGCTGCGACGCCCTGCCCGCGCAGGCGCCGCGGCTGGACACGCTGCGCGGCCTGCTCGGCATCACCCTGCGCTACCCGTTCATGAGCCGCAAGCGCCGCTACAACATCCGCCTGTGGCTGCGTCAGCAATGGCGCAAGCGGCTCGGGCGCACAGCATGAGGCGTGCACTGCGACAGACGCCGCGTGGCGCATGCAGCCCCGGCGCGGATCGGCTGCGGCATTGCCACCGTGCGCGCCAGGCAGCGCCATGCTGACCCTGCGCCAGCTCGAATTCGCCGTCGCCGTCGCCGAGGAAGGCAGCTTCACCGCGGCCGCGCGCCGCTGCCACACCGTGCAGTCGGCGCTGAGCCACCAGATCGCCAAGATCGAGCAGGCGCTGGGCGCGCGCCTGTTCGAACGCGGGGCGCGCCACGTGCGCGCCACCGCCGCCGGCGAGGTGTTCCTGCACAACGCGCGCGCCACCCTGCGCGCCGCCGAACGCCTGCACGAGGAAATGGCGCAGACCCTGGGCACGGTGCGCGGCCGCCTGCAGATCGGGCAGATCTCCTCGTTGAACGCGGTGCAGGTGCCGGCGGTGCTGCGCCGCTTCCGCGAGGCACACAGCGCGGTGGACGTGCACCTGCGCACCGGCATGAGCGATGCGCTGCTGCTGGAACTGGGCGAAGGCCGGCTCGACGTGGCCCTGGTCGGGGTCGGCCCGCACGTGGCGCTGCCGCCGCAACACCTGCTGCTGCACGAGGAACCGCTGGCGCTGATCGCCGCACCCGGCAACCGCTTCGCCGCGCGCCGCCAGGTCTCCCTGCGCGACCTGGAAGACGCGCCGATGGCCGGGCTGATCCCCGGCGCCGGCGTGCGCGGCATCATCGACCGCGCCTTCGCCGCCGCCGGCCTGCGCCAGCGCCTGCAGTACGAGGTCACCCACGCCGACCTGCAGCGGCAACTGGTGGCCGAGGACCTGGGCCTGGCGGTGGTGCCGCAGACCATGGCCACCGGCATGCACGGTGTGGCCACGGTGGCATTGCGCGAGCGCTTCCGCTTCCTCACCTACGCCGTGTGGCGGCCGGATCCGACCCCCGCCGCACGCGCCTTCATCGCCCTGCTGCGCGCCCAGCGCGACGCCCTGCAGGCCGCAACCGACAGCGCCAGCACCGGCCGCCGCGCGCCGCGCCTGCGCGCGCGGCGAACCTGCTAGGCTGCGCGCGTTCGCAAAGGAGCCTGCATGTCCGCCCACAGCCAGTTCGCCCTGTTGCGGCAACGCCGCTTTCTGCCGTTCTTCGTGGTCCAGTCGCTGGGCGCGTTCAACGACAACGTGTACCGGCAGGCGATCATCGGCCTGCTGTTCTACCTGGGCGTGACCCCGGAGCAGCGCACGCTGTACACCAACCTGGCGCCGGCATTGTTCATCCTGCCGTACTTCCTGTTCTCCTCGCTGGCCGGGCAGATCGCCGAGAAGCTGGAAAAGTCGCGGCTGGTGGTCATCACCACCACGATGGAGATCGGCATCATGTCGCTGGCCGCGGTCGGCTTCCTGACCGAGAACATGGCGGTGCTGCTGGTGGCGCTGTTCTGCACCGGCCTGCAGTCGACCCTGTTCGGCCCGGTGAAGTACTCGATCCTGCCCTCGGTGCTCAAACCGGAAGAACTGACCGGCGGCAACGGCCTGGTCGAGATGGGCACCTCGATCTCGATCCTGTGCGGCATGATCCTGGGTGGGCTGATCTTCCAGATCGCCGGCAGCCACGGGCCGGTGGCCGCCGCCACCGCGGTGGTCGCGCTGGCGGTCACCGGCAACCTGATGGCGCGCTGCATCCCCAAGGTCGACGCCGGCGCACCCGAGCTGAAGATCAACTGGAACCCGCTGCCGGAATCGCTGGCGATCATGCGCCTGACCCGGCGCCAGCTGGCGGTGCGCAACGCCGTGCTCGGCGTGTCCTGGTTCTGGTTCGTCGGCACCGTGCTCACCGCGCAGTTGCCGACCTACGCCGAACTCAACCTGGGCGGCGCGCAGGACCTGTACATCTTCGCCCTGGCGCTGTTCTCGATCGGCACCGGCACCGGCTCGTTGCTGTGCGAGAAGCTGTCCGGGCGCACCGTCGAGATCGGCCTGGTGCCGCTGGGCGCGTTCGGCATCAGCGCCTTCATGCTCGACCTGTACTTCGCCCGCCCTGGCGCCGCGCTGCAGACCGGCCTGGGCATCGGCCAGTTCGTCCACCAGGCCGGCAGCTGGCGGATCATGCTCGACCTGGTCGGCATCGGCCTGTGCACCGGCCTGTTCGTGGTGCCGCTGTTCGCGCTGATCCAGAGCCGCACGCCGAAGGCGGAACTGTCGCGCGTCATCGCCGGGCTCAACATCCAGAACTCGCTGTTCATCGTACTGGCCGCGATGATAGGCATCGCCCTGCAGATGCAGCAGTTGCACCTGTTCGGCGTGCGCATCCCGATGCCCGGGCTGAGCATCCCGCAGGTGTTCCTGGCGCTGGCCATCGCCAACGCGGTGGTGGCGATCTGGATCTTCAGCATCGTGCCCGAGTTCCTGATGCGCTTCCTCAGCTGGGTGATGGTGCGCACCCTGTACCGGCTGCGCCTGCACGGCGTCGAACGCCACGTGCCGGACGAGGGCGCGGCGCTGATCGTGTGCAACCACGTCAGCTACATGGACGCGCTGGTGCTGGCCGCGGCGATCCCGCGCCCGGTGCGCTTCGTCATGTACTACCGCATCTTCAACATTCCGGTGATGCGCTGGATCTTCCGCACCGCCAAGGCGATTCCGATCGCCGGGGCGCGCGAGGATCCCGAGCTGATGCAGCGCGCGTTCGACGCCATCGACGCCGCGCTGGCCGAGGGCGAGCTGGTGTGCATCTTCCCCGAAGGCGCGCTGACCAAGGACGGCGAGATCGCCGCGTTCAAGTCCGGCGTGGAGAAGATCCTGGCCCGGCGCGCGGTGCCGGTGGTACCGATGGCGCTGCGCAACATGTGGACCAGCATGTGGAGCAAGCGCGATTCGCGGCTGCGGCGCATGCGCGTGCCACGGCGCTTCCGCGCCCACATCGAGGTGATCGCCGATGCGCCGGTAGCCGGGGCCCAGGCCACCGCCGAGACGTTGGAGGCGCAGGTGAGAAGGCTGCGTGGCGATGCCGCCTGAGTGCGGCGCAGGTGCCCTGGGCACGCGCTTCGGGTAAATTAACCGCAGGGGAGACGCCACAGGCCGTGGCGTCCAGTGCGAAGGACCGAGCGGACAGTGAACCAGCCCGAACCACCAGCAGCGCCCAACGCGGGCGTCTATGTGCCCAACAACATGGTCTGGGCGATCCTGTCCACGCTGTTCTGCTGCCTGCCGCTGGGCATCGTGTCCATCGTCTACGCGGCGCAGGTGGATGGCCGCCGCGCTGCCGGCGACATCGAGGGCGCGCGCGCCGCCGCACGCAAGGCCGGCTGGTGGGCGCTCGCTTCGCCGATCCTGGTCGTCGTGTGGATCTTCGTGGCCGTCCTGCTGGAGGCGATCGGCAGCCTGGCCGGCAACTGACCCCCACCGTTTCCCGTTCCACCACCCAACCACCGGAGTAACACGGATGAATACCACCGCACCGCAAGTGTCCAACAACCTCGTCTGGGCGATCCTGACCACGCTGTTCTGCTGTCTGCCGCTGGGCATCGTGTCCATCGTCTACGCCTCGCAGGTCAACACCAAGCTCGCCGCGGGCGATGTGGCCGGTGCGCGCGATTCGTCGGACAAGGCCAAGAAGTGGGCGATCTACTCGGCGGCGACCTCGGTGGTGCTGATCGTGCTGTACCTGATCTTCATCTTCGCCCTGGGCGGCCTGGGCATGATGCAGCAGTCGTCCATGTCCTGAGCGCCGCGGCCGCCGTCGCCTGCGACGGCGGCCGACCACGCGATCGTCCGCCTGCCATGTCCCTTCAGCGCCTGCAGTCTCTGCCCCGCTGGTTGCCGCTGGTCGCACTGAGCGGCGCCGCGGTGGTGGCCACCGTGGTGCTGCGTCGGATCGATCCGAATGTCCCCGGCAATCCGCTGCCGGGCTGCCCGTTCCGCGCCCTTACCGGCCTATATTGCCCCGGCTGCGGCAGTACCCGCTGCCTGCACGCGCTGGTGCACCTGGACCTGGCCCATGCCTGGACCAGCAATCCCCTGCTGGTGGTGGCACTGCCGCTGCTGGTGATCATGGCGCTCAACGCCGCCGGCCTGCGCCTGCGCCCGCTCGCGCCGCTGCTGAAGATCCTCGCCGACCCGCGATTATGGCTATGGGTGCTGCTCGGCTATGCGCTGCTGCGCAATCTGCCCTGGTATCCCTTCACACTGCTCGCGCCGCACTGACGGCCCGCCACCTCCGCACCGCAGCGACTCGTCTAGACTCACCGACTGCCGTGCACCACCCATCCAGGAGATCCACATGAGTACCGTCAGCCCCGTCGCGCCCCCGCCGCCTCCCGCCTCCGGCGTCCCCGGTCCGGTTCCCAACCACCTGGCCTGGGCGATCATCTCGACGGTGCTCGGCTTCTGCCTGTGCTGCCCGGCGCTGATCACCGGCATCGTCGCCATCGTGTTCTCCAGCAAGGTCAACGGCCTGCTCAACCAGGGCGACCTGGAAGGCGCGCGCCGCGCCTCCAACACCGCCAAGACCTGGTGCTGGGTGACCACCGCACTGGCCATCATCGGCCTGCTGATCAATGCCGTCATGGTCGCCACCGGCGGCATGCAGAGCTACATGGACTACATGCAGCAGATCCAGCACGCGAGCTGATCGGCGTGCGCGCCTGGCAACAACGGGCGTGCCTTGGCGCCGCCGCCGCATTCGCGGCCGGCGGCGCCACGCTGCTGTACCGCCTCGATCCCAATGCCGCGAACAACCCGTTCGCACCGTGCATGTTCCATGCGCTCACCGGCTATTACTGCCCGGGCTGCGGCATGACCCGCGCCCTGCATGCGCTGGTGCACCTGGACCCGGCCGGCGCGTTCGCGATGAATCCCGGCGCGATGCTGGGCCTGGCCCTGTTGCCGGGCCTGATCGCCTGGAAGGCCGGCTGGCGCGCGGCCTGGTTTGCGCCAGTCGTGAGCATGGTCTCGCGGCCGAATTTCTGGCTGGTCGCGCTGCCGGGCTACTGGATCGCGCGCAATCTGCCGTGGTTCCCGTTCACCCTGCTGGCGCCCGGCTAACGGCCATGCCGCAGTTCGGCATCTACAGCAAGGAACTCTTGGTCGGCTGGTCCGCGCTCGAACTTGGCGACGCGCCCATGGGCGTGGCGTTCGGCAGGTTCGTGCCGACACCGTCCTATAGGTTGATCCAGGCGCAGGTGATCGCCGCCCAGGGTCCGGCGTCGGAGGGCTTGCATCTCTCGGCACGCGATGCGAACGGAACATTGCTCGAATGCATCGGCGTGTGCATCAGCGACCACTCGGCGGAACTCGGCGCGAGTGGGCGCGAAGTGTCGGTCATCGGCATCAGCGATCCGCAGTATGCCCAGTTGTTTCCCCTGCATGTAGCTGCGTACGAGCGCCAGTTCCCGAGCGGCGACTGACAGCCCGCCGTCAGTTCGGAACGCGTCCCCCCGCCGAATTGATGCCGGCCTTGGGTATGCGCCTCAGCTGACCCAGCCGGCGATCACCAGCAGCGCCAGCAGCACCAGCCACAGCAGCAGCACCCGCCACACCTGGCTCATCGCATCGCGCAGCTCGGGCAGGCGCCGCAGCGCCGGCACCACCATGCCCGCGTCGCTGTAGTCGTGCGCCTCGGCATCGAGTTCGCCGCGCACGCTGGCGCAGGCCACCGGCCCGAGAAAGCCGGTGTCCAGTTGCCACCGCTTGCCGCCGGCGGCGCGCCAGGCGCCGAACACCGCTTCGAAATTGCCGACCAGGGCCAGCGAGAAGGTCATCAGGTGCGCCACCGGCCATTCCAGCGCCGCCAGCAACGCGCGCGCGCCGGCGGCGGTCGCCGGCGGCAGCCGCGCGGCATAGGGGCCGACCGCGGCCAGCGCCAGCAGCCGATAACCCAGCGCGCCGAACGGCCCCAGCAACAGGAACCAGAACAGCACCGCGAACCAGCGCCGCAGCGCGCTGACCGCCACCGCCTCGACCAGCCCGGCCGGATCCTCACGCAGCGGCCCGCCATCGGCCTGCAGTTGCGCCACCGCCAGGCGCCGCGCGCTGGCGTCATCGGCGTCGATGATCGCCTCGACGTCGGTGTCCAAGTCGCGCGGGCCCCAGCTGAAGGCCAGCACCACGATCCCGAACAGCAGGATCAGCAGGCCCAGGTGCGGCGCGGCCAGCAGCCACTGCAGCAGGCCGACCAGCAGCAGCGGCGGCAGCAGCGCCAGCGCGATGCCGAAGCGGCCGCGCCAGGCGCCGCCCTCGCCGGCATGCGTGTCCAGCCAGCTCAGCCAGTCGCCGAAGGCGTCGAAGCGGCGCAACGAGGCCACCATGCCGGGCGCGACATGGCCCAGCACCAGGGCGACGATCACAGCGACGAGGGTCGTGAACATGCAGGTCCTCCGGGACCGTTCTGAAGCGGGTGCGCGGAACGTGCCGGCGCGGTCAGGCCGGCGCGCCGTGCCGGTACCAATCCTCGATCAGCGCGCGGGCGATGGAGATGCGTGGCGGCAGACGCAGGCCGTGCCCATCGTCGGCACTGTCGCCCTGCGCCGCCAGGCGCGCCAGCGCGGCGCCGACCTCCTCGCGCTCGAACCAGCGCGCGTCTTCCAGTTCGCCGTCGACCTGCGGCGTGTCCGCCTCCGCCTGCGCACTGAAGCCCAGCATCAGCGCGCCAGGAAACGGCCACGGCTGCGCGCCGTAGTAACGGCAGCTGCCCGGTCGCACCCGCACCTGGGTCTCTTCGGCCACCTCGCGCGCCACCGTCTGTTCCAGCGATTCGCCGGGCTCGACGAAGCCTGCGATCACCGAGTAGCGCCGCGCCGGCCAGCTCGCCTGGCGCCCCAGCAGCAGGCGCCGGCCATCGCTGACCGCGACGATCACCGCCGGATCCACCCGCGGATAGTGTTCGCTGGCGCACCGCGTGCAGACGCCGAGGAAGCCGCCGCGCTGCAACGCGATGGTGCCGCCGCACACGCCGCAGAAGCGGGTGCGCGATTGCCAGTGCAGCATCGCGCGGGCGTAGGCGAACAGGCCCGCCTCCGGCGCCGGCCACTCGGCCGCGGCGCGGCGCAGGTCGATGCGCTGCGGCGGCGCCAGCGCCTGCGGCAGCGCGTCGGCGGCCAGCGCGAACCAGGCCTGATCCTGGTCCAGGCCAAGGAAGATGGCCTGCTCTGCCAGCGCGCCCAGGGCGGCGGCGCTGGCGATCAGCGGGCGTCCGTCGGCATCGGCATGCGCCTGGCCATCGGCTTCCAGCACCAGCACCCTGGCCTGTTCCCAGGCCTGGCGCAGCGCGGCCGGGTCGTTGCGTACGGCATCGGCACGGTCGATCGCAGGACCGGCGAAGGCGAAAGAGGCAGGCGTCGGATCGGACATGCGCCGCAGGGTGCAGGCAAACCGTGCGTCCCGCAAGCCGCAGCGTGTCTACACGCTGAAGCTGCTGCCGCACCCGCAGGTGGTCTTGGCGTTGGGATTGCGGATCACGAACTGCGCCCCGTGCAGGCCTTCGCTGTAATCCACTTCCGCGCCCATCAGGTATTGCAGGCTGAGCGGGTCGACCAGCAGGGTGACCTGGTCGGTCTGCACCGCCAGGTCGTCCTCGGCGCGGTTCTCGTCGAACTCGAAGCCGTACTGGAAGCCGGAACAGCCGCCGCCCTGGATGTAGACGCGCAGCGCCAGCGCGTCGTTGCCTTCCTCGCGGATCAGCTCGCGCACCTTGGCCGCGGCGGCCGCGGTGAAGTTCAACGGCCGGTCCAGAGACTGGTAATCGGGCGTGGGCGCGGCGCCGGGCAGGGAGACGAGAGTGCTCATGGCGGGAGAATGGGGACGGCGGACGGCCGAATCAAGCCTCGGCGGTGAGCGCGCGCGGCGGCTCGGCGTCGCCGGCTGCCTCGCGGTGCGCTTCCGGCGGCGCCAGCGCGGCCAGGCTGCCGGCGTGGATCAGGCGGCCGGTCAGCTGCGCGCCGGCGTTCATCTCCACCACCTGGTAGTGCACGTTGCCCTGCACCCGCGCCTTGGACGCCAGTTCCACGCGCTCGGCGGCATGCACGTCGCCGATCAGCTGGCCGTTGATGATCACCACCGGCGCGCGCACCTCGCCCTCGATGCTGCCGTGCTCGGACAGGGTCAACGTGGCCGGCGCGCCATCTTCGGCCACGACCTTGCCGAGGATGCGCCCTTCCACGTAGAGGCCACCGCTGAACACCAGGTCGCCGCGGATCACCACCTGCGCGCCGATCAGCGTATCGACCACGGTCTGGCCGCTGTTGCGGCTGTTCTTGTTCCCAAACATAGGCTGATTATTCCCCTTTGCCGTTACCGGCCAATGTCCAATCGAAGGTCTGGCTGACCGGCGCCCCGCCGCCGCTCAATGCCACCCGCACCCGTTGCGGGGTGAAGCCCTTGGGCAGGATCACGCTGCCGTCCAGTTGCTGGAAGTAGCGGAACGAGTAGTCCTGCCCGGGCACACCGGTCTTCTGGTGCAGTTCGTCCCAGCCGACGCTGGTCAGTTTGCCGCCGCGCACGCCTTCCACGGTCAGCCGCAGCTGCCCCTGGCTGATCGCGCCGCGGTTGAGGTTCTGGGTCAGCACCACGTTGTAGCGCCAGGTGCCGCCGGCCTCGGCGGAGAACTCCACCGAATGCACGCTCAGGCCCTTGCGCTGGCTGGTCGCGCCGACCAGGCGCTCGTAGAACGCCACGTCGGCACGCAGCCCGGCGATCTCCTCGTCGCGCTCTGCCAGCGAACTCTGCACCTCGTTGTTGGCGGCGCGGCTGATCTGGTCGGAACGGGCCAGGGTCGCCTGGCGCTGGTTGAGCGTCTCGATCTGCCGCTGCTGCGCCTGCAGGTTGCGCTCGGCCTCGCGCAACTGCGCGCTGACCGCACCGAGTCGCGGCGCGGCCTGGCGGCTGGCCAGCCACCAGGTCAGCGCCAGCGACAGCAGCCACAGCCCGGCCAGCAGCAACCACAGCCCGCGGCCGCGGCGGGGCGCGGCGCCATTGGGCACGATCTGGAAACGGGGAACGGGTCGGTTCATGCGCGCTGCCGCGCCACCGAGGCGGCGCCGGCGTCGATCCTCGCGGGTCGGCCTGCTGGGCCACCTAGTGTAAGCCACCCTCCTGAGCGGCGCCGGACTGCGCGGCCGGCCCGCGCCACGGGCTGGCCTTCGTGGCGGGCTTGGCCGATAGTGGCCGGCATCCGTGCAGTTGCAGGAGCGCCTGCCATGACCGACGCCCATCTCTTCGTAATCGGCATCCTGCTGGCCTGGCTGGCCGGCATCCGCGTCTACCTGACCGTGTTCGGCATCGGCCTGGCCGGCCTGCTCGGCTGGCTGGAGCTGCCGCCGGCACTGCAGGCGACGCAGTCGTGGTGGGTGCTCGGCACCTCCGGCGCGCTGGCGCTGGCCGAGTTCTTCGCCGACAAGATCCCCGGCGTGGATTCGGTGTGGGACCTGCTGCAGACCCTGACCCGGATTCCGGCCGGCGCCTTCCTGGCCGCGGCCACGCTTTCGCCCGACGGCCAGCTGAGCGCCGGCGCGCTGGCCACCGGCGCGGGCGTGGCGCTGACCAGCCACGCGCTCAAGGCCGGCACCCGCGCCCTGCTCAACACCTCGCCGGAACCGGCCAGCAACTGGATCGCCTCGCTGGCCGAGGATTCGGTGGTGATCGCCGCGCTGGCCCTGGCCCTCGCGCACCCGTGGCTGGCACTGACCGTCGTGCTGGCGGCGAGCGCGCTCGGCGCGTTGCTGGTGTGGTGGACATGGCGCCTGCTGTGGCGGGGCATGCGCCGCCTGCTGGCCTCGCCGACGGCACCGACCGGCAACCCCTCGCAGCCCGGCGCACAGCCATCGTGAACTTCGTCGCATAATTGGACGCGCCCCAGGAACCAGACGCGATGCCCGCCAACGACACCGCTCCGCTTTCCCATCGCGAGGACGCGCGCGCGCGCCATGTCCGCGCCGAGACCCCGCCGCCGCACTACTGGCGGCGCTGGGTCGGCGATGCGGCGCGCGCGGCGCCCGCCGACCCTGTCGCCGGTGACGGCCTGGCCGCTCCGGTGCCCACCGAACTGGCGGCAGCCGCCACGCCACTGGCCGCAAGCGAGCACGACGACGGCACCGCCGACGCCAACGCGGCCGCCTTCGTCGTCGCCGACGCCGCCCCCGATCCCGCCGCACCGGCCGCGGCCGCGCCGTACCGCGTGCTGATCGTCGAGGACGACCGCGCGCAGGCGCTGTTCGCGCAGAGCGTGCTGCATGGCGCCGGCATGCATGCGCAGGTGCAGATGCAGGCCGAAGGCGTGCAGCAGGCCATCGTCGACTACCGGCCGGACCTGATCCTGATGGACCTGCACATGCCGGGACTGGACGGCATGCGCCTGACCGCGCTGATCCGCCAGCAGCCGCAGCACCAGCTGCTGCCGATCGTGTTCCTGTCCGGCGACGCCGATCCGGAACTGGAATACGAAGTGCTCGACAGCGGCGCCGACGACTTCCTGACCAAGCCGATCCGGCCGCGGCACCTGATCGCCGCGGTCTCCAACCGCATCCGCCGCGCCCGCCAGCAGGCCCAGCAAGGCCACGCCGAGGCGGTGCCGCTGAACAACCCCGAGACCGGCCTGCCGACCCGCGCCCACGTGCTGCAGTTGCTGGACACGACGCTGCGCGCGCGCCGCCCCGGCAGCCTGTACTTCATCGAGATCGCCAGCGCGCTCGGCCTGCGCGAACGCTATGGCTACGCTGCGTTCGAGCGGCTGATGGTGCAGGCCGGGCGCCGCCTGGCCGGCATCACCGCGCCGCAGCCGCTGGCGCGGCTCAACGACAACAGCTTCCTGTTGCTGGCCGACGACGCCGATGCCGACGCGCAGCGGCAACGCGCGCAGAGCCTGCGCGACACCCTGTCCGGCCACGCCTTCCCGTTGCGCGAGGACGAGGCGCTGCACCTGCGCTGCGCGATCGGCTACGCCGACTTCGGCCATGGCTTCGAGGACGCTGGCAGCGCGCTCGAAGCGGTCGAACGCACCGCGCTGCAGGCGCGGCTGCATCCGCAGAGCATCGCCGCCTACGTGCCGCCGCGCACCGACGAGGACCTGCAGCGCATCGCGATGCTGGAGGGACAACTGGAACCGGCCTACCAGCCGATCGTCGCCGTCGCCGGCGGCGACATCGCCCAGTACCAGGTGCTGCTGCGCCTGCGCCAGCGCGACGGCAGCCTGCTCTCGGCCGGCCAGGTGCTGCCGGCCGCCGAGGCCGGCGGACGCCTCGCCGACCTCGACCAGCAGGTGCTGGACCACGCGCTGGGCCTGCTGCATCTGTACCAGCACGCCACCCCGCCGCTGCGCCTGTTCGTCTCGCAGTCCACGCGCACGCTGGCGCGCACCGCCTTCGCCGAATGGCTGATCGACACCATCGGCCGGCGCGGCGTCACCGGCACCTCGCTGGTGATCGACCTGCGCCTGGACGATGCGCTGGTCCACACCGCCACGCTGCAGCAGTTCTGCGCACGGCTGATGCCGCTGGGCGTGCAGTTCTGCATCAGCCAGTTCGAACCGGGCGCCGAGGCCGAAGCGCTACTGGCGCATCTGCCGCTGGGTTATCTGCGCCTGTCGGCACGCTTCGCCGGCGCGCATGCCGATGCCGAACTGCGCGACCAGCTGCGCGCCACCATCGACCTGGCACACCGCGCCGGCCTGCTGATCATCGGCCAGCAGATCGAACAGGCGCAGGCCGCGGCCGCGATGTGGATGGGCGGGGTCGACTTCATCCAGGGCAACCTGGTGCAGTCGGTCGGCGACCAGCTGAACTTCGACTTCCAGAACGCGGTGCTCTAGCCATGTCCGTCCGCAGACGTCGGCCCGTCCCGCGGCCGGCGACCTTCGCCGCGGCGCTCGCCGTCGCCGGCACCTTGCTGGCACTGCCGCCGCTGGCGCTGCCGTTGCCGCCGCTGTGGCATTGGCTGGCGCCGCTGTGCATGGCCGCCGCCGCGGCGCTGGCCACCCTGGCTGGCTGCCGCGCGCGCCAGCAGATCGAACGCCTGGATGCGGCGCTGGCGCGTGCCGCGCTGGCCGAGTCCGAGCGCAACGCCCTGCAGCACGACGTGCACGTGCGCGAGCGGCTGGAACAGGAACTGCTGCAGGCCAAGCAGGCCGCCGAGGCCGCCGTGCTGGCCAAGGGCGAGTTCCTGGCGACGATGAGCCACGAGATCCGCACCCCGCTGAACGGCATCATCCCGATGCTGGAACTGATCGGGCGCGGCCCGCTCGGCCTGGACCAGCGCGAGATGCTGCGCGCGGCCAACACCTCCTCGCTGCAACTGCTGCGCATCGTCGACGACATCCTGGACTACTCCAAGCTGGAAGCGAACCGGCTGGAGCTGGAGATCACCACCTTCAACCTGCGCGAACTGCTCGACGGCGTGCTGGAGCTGATGCAGCGCGCGGCCGAGGCCAAGGGCCTGCGCATGGCGCTGCAACTGGACCCGGCGGTGCGCCTGCCGGTGCGAGGCGATCCGGTGCGCCTGCGCCAGGTGCTGAGCAACCTGCTCGGCAACGCGGTCAAGTTCACCGCGCGCGGCGGCATCGACCTGAGCGTGCGCCGGCTCGGCGAGACCCCGGCACAGCACCTGCTGCGCTTCGAGGTACGCGACACCGGCATCGGCATCAGCGCCGAGCGCCAGGAGCACCTGTTCCAGGCCTTCACCCAGGCCGACGCCTCCACCACCCGCCTGTACGGCGGCACCGGGCTGGGCCTGACCATCTGCAAGCGCATCGTCGAACTGATGGGCGGGCGCATCGGCGTGGCGTCGCGGCAGGGCCAGGGCGCCACGTTCTGGTTCGAGATCCCGCTGCTGAAGGTGATCGGCGACCTGCCGCAGAATCCGGGCGGCCTGCCGCGGCTGCATGCGCTGCTGGTCGGCGCCGACCAGCGCCTGCAGCAGCGCCTGAGCGTGCTGCTGCCGAACTGGGGCGTGCAGGTGAGCAAGGTCGATTCGACCCAGGAGGCGCTGGAGCGGCTGCGCGGCAACGGCAGTGGCGGTAGCGTGCGCCCGACCTACGATCTGGTGATCGGCGACCTGGACGGGCTGCGGCAGAGCGCGCGCGCCTTGCAACGGGCGGTGGCGCGCCTGCCGGCGCCACAGACCGCACGGCTGATCTGGCTGTACGGCGAGGCCGACATTCCCGAGGAAATCCGCGCGCACGGCGCGCTGCTGTCGCGGCAGGCGGCGGACATCGACCTGCGCAGCATGCTGGCGCTGGCACCGGCGACGCCGAGCCTGGCCAGCGAGACCGCTGGCGATGGCGCCGACACCGCCGACGCGTTCTACCACGACGCCTTCGCGACGGACCTCATGGACGCCCCCGCGCCGGCCCGCGCCGCGGAACCGACGACCGTCGTGGCCGACGCGCCGCCGCCGCGCAGCGGCTACCGCCTGCTGCTGGTCGAGGACAATCCGGTCAACCTGATGGTGGCGCGGCGGCTGCTGGAATCGCTCGGCCACCACGCCGACAGCGTCGAGGACGGCGCCGCCGCATTGGCGCAGTTGTCGCGGCAGCCGTACGACCTGGTGATGATGGACTGCCAGATGCCGGTGCTGGACGGCTACGCCGCTACCCGGCAGTGGCGCCAGCGCGAGGCCGATGCGTCGCGCCCGCGCCTGCCGATCGTGGCGATGACCGCCAATGCGATGGCCGGCGACCGCCAGCGCTGCCTCGATGCCGGCATGGACGATTACCTGTCCAAGCCGCTCGACCGCGCGCGGCTGGAGGACTGCCTGCAGCGCTGGCTGCCGCTGCAGCCGGCGGTCGCGCCGGCCGGCGCGGCGTTCGCGCCGGAGGCGGATGCAGCCGCGGACGGGTCCGCGGCGATCGCCAGCGGGCCAGCGGCGGATGCGCTCGCCGAGGCGGTGCACGTCGAACCGCAGGACACCCGCCACACCACCCTGCACACGACGGACGCCGCCACGGTATCCAGCCCCACCACCACGTCGACCGCCTCGCTGCCATCGCCCGATCACGCCACGCTCGACGCCCCCCCGGCAGCGCCTGCGCTGGAACAGGACCTGGCATCGCGCGTCGCCACCGCAACGTCGACGCCACCGCTCGCCGCGCCGGAGGCAGACGATCCGGAACCGCCATCAGCGGTACCGGCGCCGGTGCTGGAGATCGCCGTGCTCGACGAGTTGCGCGAGGTCATCGGCTCGGCCAGCGTGGCGCAGATCGTCGAGCTGTTCCTGGCCGATGCGCCGCTGCTGATCCAGCGCCTGGAGCAGGCTGCGGCGACGGCGCAGAGCGACGCGCTGCGCGAGGCCGCACACACGCTGAAGTCCTCGGCCGCCAACCTCGGCGCACTGGCGCTGTCGGCGGCGGCGCTGCGCATCGAGTCGGGCGTGCGCACCGGCACGCTGGATCGCCCGGTGGTCGCGGTCGCCCTGGTGATCGCCGAATTCGCGCGCGCGCGCCTGGCGCTGAGCGGCTACCGCGCCAGCGTCCGCGACACCGCCGAACCCGCCGAACCCTAGCGCGGTATCGCGCTACGGCGCGTCTGCAGACGACACGCGCCCGCGAGACCCGGCCACAGTGCATCGAAGACATCGACGCACGGTCTACTGCCTTTCTTGTAGGAGCGCTTCAGCGCGACAAGGCGCTACCGGTAACGCCATCGCGGCTGAAGCCGCTCTTACAGGAACAGTGGCGCTGTGCATGCATGGCTGTCGTGGTGCACCTGCATGACCTTCGCCAAGCCGCATGCCCCACCCGCGATCACGCGCAGAGGACGCCGCGAGATTCATCAGCGACGTGTTGCGGTGGTCCGCACAGGAAGGTCTCGCTGCGCTTGCGCCGTACCGCCGCAGTCGCCGCCTGCCCGGTGCGTGCAGAAACGGCTTCAGCCGCGACGACCACCATCAACGCGTCGCGGCTGAAGCCGCTCCCACAGGAGAGCGAGGTGGTGCGATGCCGATGCCATGTCGGCCGCATGGACTCTCGCAGGAGCGGCATGTGCTGCTGTTCGGGATCAGCGGCGACTTTCGGCCTGCAACGCGTCGCGGCAGAAGCCGTTCCAACAGAAAGGGCAACGCCGCACGATGCGGGTGCCATGTCGTCACCATGGATTCGCGCAGAAGCAGCATGTGCCGCTGCGCGGGATCAGCGGCGACCTTGCGCCAGCCACGCGTCGTGGCTGAAGCCGCTCCCACACGTGCATGTCAGCGCCATCCCGGAGCGCAGAGCGAACAACATCCTGCGCGGCGCGGACACAGGCCAGCGCCGCGGCCTCATGCGCCGACGATTCAGTCGTCGAGCTTGGTCAGCAGGTAGTTCGGCTCGCCGATCCGGTCGATCAGGTCGAGCTGGGTTTCCAGCCAGTCGATGTGCTCTTCTTCCGATTCCAGGATGTCGGCCAGGAGCTGGCGGCTGACGTAGTCCTGGATCGATTCGGCGTAGGCGATGCCTTCGCGCAGGGTGACCGTGCCGTCCTGTTCCAGCGCCAGGTCGCACTCGAGGATTTCCTTGGGGTTCTCGCCGATGCGCAGCTTGCCCAGCGCCTGGAAGTTGGGGAGCCCCTCGAGGAACAGGATGCGGTCCGCCAGCTTGTCGGCGTGCTTCATCTCGTCGATGGATTCCTTGTACTCGTGCTCGGCCAGTTCCTTCAGGCCCCAGTTCTTCAGCATCTTGGCGTGCAGGAAGTACTGGTTGATCGCAGTCAGCTCGTTGTAGAGGACCTTGTTGAGGAACTCGATGACTTTGCTGTCGCCCTTCATTGCATCGCTCGCGTAAGCCGGAAAGCGCAGACTCTAGCGAATCGCGCTGCGACGTGAAGGAACGCGAATCGTGATCATCCCGCGCTGCAGCGCGGCGACGGCCTCAGGCGGCGCGGGCCAGGCCGCCGAGCACCGGCAGGGGCAGCTCGCGGCTCAGCGCGCGCTCCAGCAGGTCGCCGGCCATGTCCAAGCAGGAGCCGCAGGTGGCCCCGCAGCCCGTGCGCATGGTCAGTTCGGACACGCTGCGGCAGCCGGCTTCGGCGGCTTCGCGGATCTGACGATCGGTGACCCCATTGCAGATGCAGACGTACACGGCGGGCTTGGCGGCGGACGGCGCGGACTGCGCCTGGCGCCCATTCAAACCAAAGTGAGAATGGTTGTCAATTCCGCCCGTTAATCGTTATTAATCCGCGCCGCCCAGGGTCCGCCGCGCTTGCGTGGACGCTTGCGCGGCCGCTCGTGGCCGGCGGTATTTCCGGGCAACCAGGCCTCCTGGGCCAGGGTCGGCATGGCGCGGATGCCGGCGCCGGCGATGGTCTGCGCCAGCGGCGCCAGGTGGCGCAGCGCCCGCGCATAGACCCCGCGCTTGAACAGCACCACGTGCTCCACCGGGTACCAGAAATCGACCCAGCGCCAGTGGTCGAACTCCGGCGTCTCGGTCAGTTCCAGGTTCAGCTGGCTCTCGTCGCACTGCATCCGCAACAGGAACCAGACCTGCTTCTGGCCGATGCAGACCTGGCGCTCGTTGCGGCGGATGGCCCGGCTGGGCAGGCGATAGCGCAGCCAACCGGGAGTGGCGCCGAGCACTTCCACATGCTCGGGCAACAGCCCGGTTTCTTCGCGCAACTCGCGGTACATGGCCTCCACCGGGGTCTCGTCGGTGTTCATGCCGCCTTGCGGGAACTGCCAGCCGTCCCGGCGCACACGGCGTGCCCAGAACACCTGACCATCCGGCCGCATCAGCACGATGCCTACGTTCGGTCGATAGCCGTCCGGATCGATCACGATGCGGACTCCTGAAAAATCTACTGGCTCCGACTCTGCCATGGCTGCGGCCGGGCCACAAGCAGCGCAGAAACCCGTTGACAGCCGCCCGCTTCTCCATAAGAATTGGCGGTTCACCAGGGCTATGTAGCTCAGCCGGTTAGAGCACAGCACTCATAATGCTGGGGTCGGTGGTTCGAGTCCACCCATAGCCACCATGGTGTGTACGCCCAAGGCGTGCGATACTTGCAGTCCACATTGCCCCGTCGCCAAGCGGTAAGGCACCTGACTCTGACTCAGGCATTCGGTGGTTCGAATCCATCCGGGGCAGCCAAACAAAAAAGAAGGCCGATCGAAAGATCGGCCTTCTTTTTTGTTTGGCGCGGGGTTTGCGCAGGCGCTTCGCGCCTACGCCCCACATCTTGCTGCGCAAGATGTGGGCCCCAGCCCTTCCGCTTCCACATCCCCGCGCCTGTCGGCGCGCGCCCTTGGACTCCAAGGGGGCTACTCCACCAGATGGAATGCGGATCGTTGGAAGCAGGCGCGAGCCTATGAACTTCATCGGAAGCATTTCGGCAGCAGGGCGCGCGACCTCGAGCGTGAGGCAGGAAACCTCCCAGCGACCCCGGACCTCCAATCAGGCCGGCGACCGCCCAAGCCCGTGAGTAGATCCAACGAGGCAGAGCCTCGACGACCACCACTGCACTTGCCAGCACAAACCACAACCCTAGAACGACAAAAGCCCGGCCGAAGCCGGGCTCTTGCTTGGTCCCCAGCAGGCTCCCGAGGGAGCCCACGCCAGGCGCGATGGATCAGCGCTTGGAGAACTGGGTGGCGCGACGGGCCTTGTGCAGACCGACCTTCTTACGCTCGACTTCGCGGGCGTCGCGGGTCATGAAGCCGGCCTTGCGCAGCTCGGTCTTCAGGGTTTCGTCGTACTCGACCAGCGCACGGGCGATGCCCAGGCGGATCGCACCGGCCTGGCCGGTGGTGCCGCCGCCGGTGGCGGTGACCAGGATGTCGAAGCTCTCGGTGTTCTTGGTCAGTTCCAGCGGCTGGCGCACGATCATGCGCGCGGTCTCGCGACCGAAGAACTCGTCCAGCGGACGGCCGTTGACGGAGATGTTGCCGGTGCCCTTGCGCAGGAACACGCGGGCGGTGGAGGACTTGCGGCGGCCAGTGCCGTAGTTTTGCGAAATCGCCATGATTAGATATCCAGAACCTGCGGCTGCTGAGCGGCGTGCGGATGCTCCGCACCGGAATAGACCTTGAGCTTGCGGTACATCGCGCGGCCCAGCGGGCCCTTGGGCAGCATGCCCTTGACCGCGATTTCGATCACGCGCTCCGGGTGGCGCTCCAGCGCCTGCTCCAGGCTCTCGGTCTTCAGGTTGCCGATGTAGCCGGTGAAGCGGTGGTACTTCTTGTCCTTGAGCTTGTTGCCGGTGACGACGATCTTCTCGGCGTTGATCACCACCAGGTAATCGCCGGTATCGACGTGCGGGGTGTAGACCGGCTTGTGCTTGCCGCGCAGGCGGCGGGCCAGTTCGGTGGAAAGCCGGCCCAGCGTTTTGCCGGCGGCGTCGACGAGATACCAGTCGCGCTGGACGGTCTCGGACTTAGCAGTGAAGGTGCTCATGATCAGACTCGGTTGGTCGGGCGGATTCCTGCAGCGAACGGCCGGAACTTTGCCACGCGTTGTGAATTGCAAAAACGCAATTCTACGTGGCCCGGCCGCCGCGCGCAAGTGCGCCCTAGACCTGCGGTGCCAGGGTCGGTGGCGCGCTTGGCAGCACACCGGCCGGCGGCGAAAATCGGGATCCCCACTGCTTCCGGGCTTCCCCCATGACGACCAGCCGCCAGCACTCCCCGCTCGATCGCGCCCTGGTCGAGGCCCAGCGCGCGCTGGAGACCGTATTCGGCGACCCGCCGGCGCAGCGCCCCTACCCGGCCGCGGCCACCGCCGATGTGGTGCTGGCGCCGGACGAGCGCCGCCATGCCGCCGGCCTGATGCGCATCAACCACGTCGGCGAGGTCTGCGCACAGGGCCTGTATTTCGGCCAGGCCGCGGTCGCGCGCGATCCGGCCACCCGTGCGCACCTGCTGGAGGCGGCGCAGGAAGAGACCGACCACCTGGCCTGGTGCGCGGCGCGGCTGCGCGAGCTGGACAGCCGCCCCAGCCTGTTCAACCCGCTGTGGTACGCCGGCAGCTACGCGATCGGCACCCTGGCCGGGCTGCGCGGCGACGGCTGGAACCTGGGCTTCGTGGTCGAGACCGAGCGCCAGGTCGAGGCGCACCTGGACGAGCACCTGCAGACCCTGCCGCCGGCGGACCTGCGCAGCCGCGACGTGCTGACAGTGATGAAGGCCGACGAGGCCCGCCACGCCGAGCATGCCGAACAGGCCGGGGCGCGGCGCCTGCCGCCGCCGATCCCCACGGTCATGGCCGCCGCCTCGCGGCTGATGAAGGCCGTCGCCTATCGGCTGTAGCCGCCCGCCGGTCGGGCCGATGCCGCCCCGGCTGGCATTGCCGGCCCGATCGCGTTAAAGTGAACGAACGCTGACTGATTCCACGTCGGCGCCCGCCGTTCCGGCTGCGGTATCGCCATGTGCCGCAGCCACCGATGTACCCGTGCCGAGCCGCGCCCGTGTGCGCTCCGCCTGCAGACTGTCATGCCCGCATCCTCGCCCCATCTGCCATCGCCCCGGACCCGCTGGTTGTCGCGCCTGCTGTTCGCGACCCTGTTCGCGATCGGCGGCGGCGCCCTGCTGCATCACCTGCTCGGCGACTACCGCCAGGCCAGCGCGATCCTGCGCGACCATTCCGTCGCCACCGTCCCGGTGATCGCCGACGGCGCCTTCGGCGTGCAGACCGAGCCACTGGTGCGCTACCGCTTCCACTATGTGTTCGAGAGCAAGGGCCGCCTGCACAGCGGCGCCTTCGAGGCCAGCGGCGCGGAGGCCGCGCCGTTGCTGCTGGACGGCGCCACGGTCGAGATCGCCTACGCCAATGCCGATCCCGCACGCTTCGGGCGCCTGGACCAGCTGCAGCACGCCGGCAACCTCGGCAGCGTGTTCACCCGCGCGCTGATCGCGCTGTCGATCGCCGCCCTGCTGGCGGTGGTCGCGCACCGGCTGCTGATCGGCCGGGTGCTGACCCGGCGCCGCATCGCCGCCGCCTGAGGCCCACGCGCGCGCGGGCTGCGCTCAGTGCCCGACCAGCTTCAGGCCGATCACCCCGACCACGATCAGGCCGATGCAGGCCAACCGCGCCGGCGAGGCGCTGTCGCCGAACAGGGCGATGCCGAGCACCGCCGTGCCCAGCGCACCGATCCCGGTCCAGATCGCATAGGCGGTGCCCAGCGGGATGTGCTTGAGCGCCTGGGTCAGCAGCCACAGGCTCAGGCCCGCACCGGCCAGGGTGGCCACGGTCGGCCACGGCCGGGTGAAGCCTTCGCTGTACTTCAGGCCGAGGGCGAAGCCGATCTCGAACAGACCGGCGAGCAGCAGGTAGATCCAGGGCATTGTCTTTCTCCGTAGACAAATGAAAACGAAAACGGCCCGATGTCTGCACATCGGGCCGCCGTCGGCAGGGGTCGCAGCGCGTGCTGCGGGCGGGCCGTCCCGCCGGTGTGGAGCGCTTACTCGGACAGGTTGCGCCCGTGGAACAGCTCCTCGATCTCGCGCTTGAGCAGCGCCTCGATGCGCATGCGCTCCTTGAACGAGAGATTCTTGGCCTTTTCCTCGAACAGGTACTGGTCCAGGTCGAAGTCCTTCAGGTGCATCTTGGTGTGGAAGATGTTCTCCTGATAGACGTTGACGTCGAACATCTCGTAGCGCGACTTGACGTTCTTGGCCAGGAAGTTCTGGATCGAGTTGATCTTGTGGTCGATGTAGTGCTTCTTGCCCTTCACGTCGCGGGTGAAGCCGCGCACGCGGTAATCCATGATCACGATGTCCGATTCCAGGCTCTCGATCAGGTAATTGAGGGCCTTCAGCGGCGAAATCACGCCGCAGGTGGCGACATCGATGTCGGCGCGGAACGTGGCGATACCGTGCTGCGGATGGGTTTCCGGGTAGGTATGGACGGTGATGTGGCTCTTGTCCATGTGCGCGACCACGGCGTCGGAAATGATCTCCTTGCCCGCCGCCTTCTTGTCGATGACCGGCTCCTCGGAGATCAGGATCGTCACCGAAGCGCCCTGCGGATCGTAGTCCTGGCGCGCGATGTTCAGGATGTTGGCGCCGATGATCTCGGCCACATCGGTGAGGATCTGGGTCAGGCGATCGGCGTCGTACTGCTCGTCGATGTACTCGATGTAGCGCTGGCGCTCCTCTTCGGAGATCGCGTAGCAGACGTCGTAGATGTTGAAGCTCAACGCCTTGGTGAGGTTGTTGAAACCTTGCAGCCTCAGGCGAGGCAACGGCTTGACCACGGCGTGGATCCTCTGGAAGTGGGTCGGGGGGAAAGCCAATCAATTATGAGCCAAATGGCCGCGCTGCGAAACGTGGCGTCCGTCTCTTGTTTGCCGCCGCGAACGCGTCCCGTTAAGCTTCGGGAATTACGCCGTAGCGAAGCCGCCATGAGCCCCGGAAACACATCCACTGCAGCACCTGTGCGCATCGCTCCAAGTCCTTTGACGTTGGACACCGCCACCATCGACCGCTTCCTGGCCCACAGCCACCGTCGCCGCTATCCGGCGCGGACGGACGTGTTCAGGCCAGGCGATCCGGCCGGCACCCTGTACTACGTGGTCAGCGGCTCGGTCAGCATCATCGCCGAGGAAGATGACGACCGCGAGTTGGTGCTGGGCTATTTCGGCAGCGGCGAGTTCGTCGGCGAGATGGGCCTGTTCATCGAGTCCGACCAGCGCGAGGTGATCCTGCGCACCCGCACGCCCTGCGAACTGGCCGAGATCAGCTACGAGCGCCTGCACCAGCTGTTCCTGGGCTCGCTGTCGTCCGATGCGCCACGGGTGCTGTACGCGATCGGCGTGCAGCTGTCCAAGCGCCTGCTGGACACCTCGCGCAAGGCCAGCCGCCTGGCGTTCCTGGACGTGACCGACCGCATCGTGCGCACCCTGCACGACCTGGCCCAGGAGCCGGAGGCGATGAGCCACCCGCAGGGCATGCAGTTGCGCGTGTCGCGGCAGGAACTGGCGCGACTGGTCGGCTGCTCGCGCGAGATGGCCGGCCGCGTGCTGAAGAAGCTGCAGGTCGACGGCATCCTGCACGCCCGCGGCAAGACCGTGGTGCTGTACGGCGCGCGCTGACCGCCATGGGTCGATAGGCCCGGCACGATGGTGCTGAGCGAGACCTTCTACTGGTTCGTGCTGGTCGGCCTGGCCGCCCAGCTGGTGGACGGCGCGCTGGGCATGGCTTTCGGCCTGGTTTCGTCCTCGGTCCTGCTGAGCCTGGGCCTGCCGCCGGCGGTGGTCAGCGCCAGCGTGCACAGCGCCGAGGTGTTCACCACCGGCGCCTCGGGCCTGTCGCACCTGGCCCTGGGCAACGTCGACAAGCGGCTGTTCCTGCGCCTGGCGCTGCCGGGCATGGTCGGCGGGGTCGCCGGCGCCTACGTGCTGACCCAGTTGCCGGGCGAGCTGATCCGCCCCTTCGTCTATCTGTATCTGCTGGCCCTGGCGGTGCTGATCCTGCTGCGCGCGGCCGGCCGTGCGCTGCCGCGCCGCGAGGTGCGGCGGGTGCCGCTGCTGGGTTTCGTCGCCGGCCTGCTGGACGCCAGCGGCGGTGGCGGCTGGGGCCCGGTGGCGACCTCGACCCTGCTCGCCCACGGCGGCCAGGCCCGCACCACCATCGGCACGGTCAACGCCGCCGAGTTCCTGGTGACGCTGTCGATCTCGCTGACCTTCCTGCTGACCATGGGCGTGCAGCACCTGGACATCGTGCTCGGCCTGCTGGTCGGCGGCATGCTCGCCGCGCCGCTGGCGGCGCTGCTGGTCAAGCGCGTGCGCGAGCGCTGGGTGCTGGTGGCGGTGGGCCTGCTGGTGCTGGGCATCAGCCTGTATCAGGTGGGCGGGGCGCTGTATCGGTGGTTGGGGTGAGGCCCGGGATTTGGGAGTCGGGATTGGGGATTCGCAAAGGCGGTCTCCGCGGCGCCTGAAGCCGTTGCGCTGGTGACCCGATCTGCGGTCAGGCCGCGTTCGCTTTTGCCGGGGTGGGCCGCGCGATGATCGCGGCCGGGATGCCGCCGCCGATGGCTGCGCGTCTCGCCCCTCCCTGCCCCGCGAGACCGCCATGCGCCGTGCCCTTCCGCTGTTCCTGGCCTTGCTGTGCCTGGTGCTGCCGGCGCCGCGCGCGCAGGCCGACGACGCCTTCGCCCGGCTCGGGCGCGGGGTCAACATCCTCGGCTACGACCCGCTGTGGAACGATCCGGCGAAGGCGCGCTTCCGTCCGCCGCTGTACCGCACGATCCGCGACGGTGGCTTCCGCACGGTGCGGGTCAACCTGCAGGCGTTCGCACACATGGACGCGGACAACCGGCTCGACCCGACCTGGCTGAAGACGCTGGACACGGTGGTCGACCAAGCCACCGCCGCGGGCCTGAACGTGATCCTGGACGAACACGACTTCCACCCCTGCGCGGCCGACGCGGCGGTGTGCCGGACCAGGCTGCTGGCGTTCTGGAGCCAGGTCGCCCCGCGCTACCGCCATGCGCCGCCGTCGGTGCTGTTCGAGATCCTCAACGAGCCCAACGGCCAGATGACCAGCGCGGTGTGGAACGACCTGCTGCGCGATGCGCTGCAGATCATCCGCCGCGACAACCCGACCCGCACGGTGGTGGTGGGCCCGGCCAGCAGCAATTCCTTCACCGCGCTCGACAGCCTGCGCCTGCCCGACGACGATGCGCACCTGCTGGTCACCGTGCACTACTACAACCCGTTCCGCTTCACCCACCAGGGCGCGCCGTGGGCCCCGGCGGACATCCGCGACCACACCGGCGTGAGCTGGGGCAGCGCAGCCGACCGGACCAAGCTCTACGGCGAGTTCGACCGCATCGCGGCCTGGGCCAAGGCGCATCACCGGCAGGTACTGCTGGGCGAGTTCGGTGCCTACGAGCAGGCGCCGCCGGCCGATCGCCTGGCCTGGACGGTGGCGGTGGTCAACGCCGCCGAGAAACGCCATTTCGCCTGGGCGTATTGGGAGTTCGAGGGCAGCTTCGGCGCCTACGACATCGACCGCGGGCAATGGATCGCGCCGCTGCACCATGCGCTGGTGGGCAGCGACAGCGCTTACCGCGGGGCTGCCGGCGGCTGACGCCGGCCTTCCCCGCCGCGGCGCGCGCTAGCGGGAACCGCCAGCGTCGCCGGCGCGGTCGCGGCAGCCCCAGTTGAGGATCGGCGTGCCGGACGGCAACAGCCGGCGGAACACCGCCACCGCGCCGTGCTTGGGATTGACCACCACCGGCGCGGCCGCGGCCTGCAGCAGCGGCAGATCGGCGGTGCTGTCGGAATAGGCCATGGCGATCTCGCCGTAGCCCAGTTCGCGCAGCATGCGCATCTTTTCCTCGTTGTGGCAGTGGCGGGTGGCGGTGACCGCGCCCAGGCGCGGGCCGATCAGGCTGCCGACCACCGGCACGTCCTGGTGCGCGACGAAGCCGAGGATGGCGCGCGCCAGTTCCGGCGGCGCGCCGGTGGCGACCACCACGCGATCGCCGGCGGCGCGGTGCCGGGCGAACACCTCCAGCGCCTGCGGCAGCAGCCGCTGGCGGATCTGCGCCTGATGCTGCAGCACGTACTGGTCGATGATGCGGTTGAACGCGCGCGCGCGGCGCAGGCCGAAGCTGGCGATCCAGACGTAGCCGGAGATGCCGGTGCGGCGGGTCGGCAGCATCGCCACCAGCGGCCCCAGCAACGGGGTGGCCAGCACCGCGGCGGCCAGGCGCAGCGGATTGCGCTTGATCAGCCAGGCGAACAGGTGGCTGCCGGAGTCGCCGTCGTACAGGGTGTGGTCGAAATCGAACACCACCAGCGGCGCATCGGCGCGCGGCAGCGGGTACGGACTGGCGTCCTGCCCGCTCATGCCGCGAAGAACAGCTGGCGCAGCGCTTCGCCCGGCTCCTCGGCGCGCATGAACGCCTCGCCGACCAGGAACGCGTGCACGCCGGCGCCGCGCATCAGCGCCACGTCGTCGGGGCCGAGGATGCCGCTTTCGGTGACCAGCAGGCGGTCGCGCGGCACCGCGTCCTGCATCGACAGGGTGGTCTGCAGCGACACCTCGAAGGTGCGCAGATTGCGGTTGTTGATGCCGATCAGCGGCGCCGGCACCTGCAGCGCGCGCTCCAGTTCGTCGATGTCGTGCACTTCCACCAGCACGTCCATGCCCAGCTGCAGGGCCAGCGACGACAGCTCGGCCAGTTGCAGGTCGTCCAGCGCGGCCACGATCAGCAGGATGCAGTCGGCGCCGAGCGTGCGCGCCTCGTACACCTGGTATGGATCGATGGTGAAATCCTTGCGCAGCACCGGCAGCGTGCAGGCATCGCGCGCCTGCTGCAGATAGCGGTCGTGGCCCTGGAAGAAGTCCTCGTCGGTCAGCACCGACAGGCAGGCGGCGCCGCCGAATTCGTAGCTGACCGCGATGTCGGCCGGGTGGAAGTCCGGGCGGATCACACCCTTGGACGGGCTGGCCTTCTTGACCTCGGCGATCACCGCCGGGTCGCCGTTGGCGATGGCCGCCTGCAGCGCGCGGGCGAAGCCGCGGGTGGGCGGCATGGCCTCCGCGCGGGCGACCAGCTCGGCCAGCGGCACGCGCGCGCTGCGCTCGGCGATCTCGTCGGCCTTGCGCGCGAGGATGGTGCGGAGAATGTCGCTGCTCATGCGGTGGGAATCCTGGGGGATGGCCGGATTATCGGCGATGTGGGGTAAAGAAGGGACCCGGGACCCGGGACCCGCAACAGCCTAAGCCGCCATGCACGCGTTGCAACTGACGACGGGATGGCCGGACGCCAATCGCCGCAGATCGGCGAACTGCGCTCCTACCGGGCCCCGGGTCCCGGGTCCCGGGCCCCCACCAGACCCTGCGTACACGCCACATACGCCTCCAGCTTCGCCCGCGCACGCCCATCGGCGATGGCCGCACGCGCCAGGGCGATGCCGGCGCCGATGTCTTCGGCCAGGCCGGCCACATACAGTGCCGCGCCGGCGTTGAAGGCGACGATGTCCAGGGCCGGGCCGGGCACGTTGTCGAGCACGGCGCGCAGCATCGCCATCGATTCGGCGGCGTCGGCGACCTTGAGGTTGCGGCTGGCCGACATGGCGATGCCGAAATCCTCCGGGTGCACCTCGTACTCGCGGACCTGGCCGTCGCGCAGCTCGCCGACCAGGGTGCCGGCGCCGAGGGAGAGTTCGTCCATGTCGTCGCGGCCCCACACCACCAGCGCGCGTTCGGCGCCCAGTTCCTGCAGCACGCGCGCCTGGATGCCGACCAGGTCGGGGTGGAACACGCCCATCAGGATGTTCGGCGCGCCGGCCGGGTTGGTCAGCGGGCCGAGGATGTTGAAGATGGTGCGCACGCCCATCTCGCGCCGCACCGGCGCCACCACCTTCATCGCCGGGTGGTGCACCGGGGCGTACATGAAGCCGATGCCGGTCGCCGCCAATGCCTGCGCCACCTGCTCGGGCTGCAGTTCGATCGCCGCGCCCAGCGCCTCCAGCGCATCGGCGCTGCCGGACTTGGAGGAGACGCTGCGGTTGCCGTGCTTGGCGACCTTGGCGCCGGCCGCCGCGGCCACGAACATCGCGCAGGTGGAGATGTTGAAGGTGTGCGAGCCGTCGCCGCCGGTACCGACGATGTCGACCATGTGGGTGCGGTCGACGACCGGCACGGTGCGCGAGAACTCGCGCATCACCACCGCCGCACCGGCGATCTCGCCGACCGTTTCCTTCTTGACCCGCAGCCCGGTGAGGATGGCCGCGGTCATCATCGGCGACACCTCCCCGCGCATGATCTGCCGCATCAGCCCCACCATCTCGTCGTGGAAGATCTCGCGGTGCTCGATGGTGCGTTGCAGGGCTTGTTGGGGCGTGATGGTCATGGGAGAGGAGCTGCTCGTAGCTGGGGAAGAAGTAGATCTTTTCGGGTTTCCCAGGGGCGCTTATCTTCTTCGCTCATGGGGTAAAGAGGGTGTCCAATGCCATATTCCGAAATTACTACCTTGACTTTATGATCTGGATAAAAATGCACTTGAATATCCCCGCCTTGGCTTGGATATTGGGGTAGATCAACAATTGCTTCTTGCGGCGATGGGGGCTGCGAGCCATTTTGCGTGGTGTCATAGGTCCATTGGATCTTGACCTTCATTCCCGGATGCCAACGCCTTGGAATGGACGCACAGCATGAAAATTTCCCGCCCCCTTCCTCGGGCGAAAGGTTGGGTCCACTTGCGCCGTCGACTGTAAATCTCTCGATGCTCCAATCGCTCATGTGATTGTAGCCAGTCACAGATGCGGGCAAGCGATCATTGCCGCAACCACTTAATGAGATGCAGGCGACAAGCATGGACAATGAATTCCAGTACTGGATGCGTTTTTTTGTTTTTCTGTTTTGCATGTGATGGGCTCAGCGCGCCTGCGTCGGCCGCGACATGCGCAGGCGCCCTTGCGCCAGCACCTCGAAGTAGTCGGCCGGGCCGCCGGCGCGCAGCAGGGTGGCGACCGCGGCCGGGTCGTAGATGCCGTCGTGCAGGGCGTGCTCGGCGATGTGCACGCCGACCACCTCGCCCAGCACCAGCCAGGTCTGGATCGGCTCGCCGCGTGCGCTCTGCAGCGGCAGCAACTGGCTGAGCCGGCATTCGAAGCTGACCGGGCTGGCGGCCACCCGCGGCGCACCGATCAGGCGCGAGGGCGCGGCGGTCAGGCCGGCCAGCGCGAACTCGTCCACCTCCGGCGCCACCGCGGCGGAACTGGCGTTCATCGCCTCGGCCAGCGGCCGCGTGGCCAGGTTCCAGGTGAACTCGCCCGTGGCCTCGATGTTGCGCACGCTGTCCTTCCAGCCGATGCTGGCGAAGCCGACGATCGGCGGGACGTAGTTGAAGGCGTTGAAGAAGCTGTAGGGCGCCAGGTTGGCGACGCCGTCGGCGCCGCGCGAACCGATCCAGCCGATCGGCCGCGGCCCGACGATGGCGTTGAACGGGTCGTGCGGCAAGCCGTGGCCGTTGGCCGGTTCGTAGAAATGGAAGGCGTCGGTGCGCTCGTGCATCGGCAGGGTCCGGCAGTGACGGGAAGTGGGCGACGCCGGCGCGGCGCGCTCAGCGCTCCAGGAAGTTCTTCAGCAAGGCGTGGCCATGCTCGGTGAGGATGGACTCGGGATGGAACTGCACGCCCTCGACCGGGAACTGGCGATGGCGCAGGCCCATGATCTCCTCCACCGTGCCGTCGTCGTGTTCGGTCCAGGCCGTCACTTCCAGGCAGTCGGGCAGCGTGGCCTTCTCCACCACCAGCGAGTGGTAGCGGGTGGCCTCGTAGCGGTCCGGCAGGCCGGCGAACACGCCGCGGCCTTCGTGACGGATGCGCGAAGTCTTGCCGTGCATGATGGTGCCGGCACGCACCACCTGCCCGCCATAGACCTGGCCGATGCTCTGGTGACCCAGGCACACGCCCAGGATCGGCGTGCGCTGGCCCAGCCGCTCGATCAGTTGCAGCGACACGCCCGCCTCGTTCGGCGTGCACGGCCCCGGCGAGATGACGATGCGCTCGGGCGCCAGGCGCTCGATCTCGTCCACGCTGAGCGCATCGTTGCGCACCACCTTGACCTCGGCGCCGAGCGCCTGCAGGTACTGCACGAGGTTGTAGGTAAAGCTGTCGTAGTTATCCAGCATCAGCAGCATGGCGAAGGACTCATTGCGCGATCAGGAAGACCGCATAGACGTTTTCGGAGAGGGTGAGGGTGCCGGCTTCGAGTGAGTCGACGATCGCGCCAACGTCGCTGGCTGGCGCAGGCGGCTCTGGAGAGGACACAAAGCCGGCGCGGACGTTGCGCGCGGCTGGCCAGGTGCCAGCCTGGATGCCATAGGAAAAGCTAGGCGCGACATCGGAGATGGTGTAAAGCCCCTGGATACGAACGCCATAGGCCTTGGCAAGCCCCTCTGCCGAAACACGGGTCTGCTCGGCGGCTTCCCGCTTGAGCTGCATACGTATCTCGTCCTCCTTGCTGTACGAAGTCTGGATTCCAGACAATTCGACCTCACGGCTGGTCTTGAATCCGCTTAGGAACTGGCGCGCATCGTCGAGCGACCGGAACGTGGCACCAATGCTGCGCTTGACCTCGGTACCCTCGAACTCCTGAGTTCCTCCTTGCGGCGAGAAGCGATACGAGGGTTGGATCTGCAAAGAGGAGGCCATGATGCTGTCCTGCAAGGCACGATTCCTTTTGAGTGCTGAAAGAATCTGCTCCGCCGATGCCTGGATTCGCTTGCGAGCAAGGTCGGGCTGCATATCCACAGCGCGCAGGTTGATGCGTAGCGAGAACCTGTCCGGCACCACCTCGCGCTGCGCCTCCCCCTTCACCAACAAATGCGGCTGCGACGGCAGGCTGTTGACCTGCGCGCTGGCGACGGCCGGCAAGACCAGCACCGCGGCAAAGGCCCAGGCAACGAGCGTACGGATTTTCATCTTCCTCTCCTTGGCGGAATGTCAGCCGGCCGCACGCGGCGTGCCGGAGTGGATCAGCGCGGCGAAATCCGCGATCAACGTGTCGACCGCATCGGCCTGCGTCGCCCACGAGGTCACGAAGCGGATCACCCAACGGCCGTCGCCCAGTACCTGCCAGCGCTCGAAGTCGTAGCGCTGTGCCAGGGTCTCGACCGCGGCGGCAGGCAGGATCACGAACAGCTGGTTGGTCGGCGAATCCGAGGCGAACTGCGCACCGGCGGCGGTCAATCCGTCACGCAGCCGCGCGGCCATGCGGTTGGCATGCGCGGCCAGTTCGTAGAACAGCCCGTCCTCGAACAGCGCGGCGAACTGCGTGCCCAGCACCATGCCCTTGGCCAGCAGCGCGCCGCGCTGCTTGAGCAGGTAGCGAAAATCCGCTTTCAACACCGGGTTGAGGATCACCAGCGCCTCGCCGAGCAGCGCACCATTCTTGGTGCCGCCGATGTAGAACGCGTCGGTCAGCGCGGCGACGTCGGCCATGCGCAGATCATTGCCCGCGGCGGTAAGCGCGCTGCCGATGCGCGCGCCGTCCAGGAACAGCAGCAGGCTATGCGCGTCGCAGAACGCGCGCAAGGCCTGCAGTTCGTGCTTGCGGTAAATCGTGCCGACCTCGGTGGTGTTGGACACGTAGACCAACCGCGGCTGCACCATGTGCTCGTTGCCGTGCTCGGCCAGCAGCGGCGCGATTCGCTCCGGCGTGAGCCGGCCGTCGGCCGCGTCCACGGTGAGCACCTTGTGGCCGGTGGCCTCGATCGCGCCGGTCTCGTGGGTGGCGATGTGGCCGCAAGCCGCGGCGATCACCGCCTGGTGCGGGCGCAGGAACGCGGCGATGGCGGTGAGGTTGGTCTGGGTGCCGCCCACCAGCAGGTGCACGTCGGCGTCGGCGCAGCCGATCTCGGCACGGATCAGCTGCGCGGCGCGCGCGCTGTGCCGGTCCAGGCCATAGCCGGCGTTCTGCTCGACACTGGCGGCGGCCAGCGCGGCCAGCACGCGCGGATGCGCCCCTTCGCTGTAGTCGTTGCGGAAGCCGATCCGCGGCGATGCGGCGGCGTTCACAGCCCCTTCGCCGCTTCGGCGACCGCACGGAACAGCGCGCGGCCCTTGTTCATCGTCTCGTCCCATTCGGTCTGCGGATCGGAGTCGTAGACGATGCCCGCGCCGGCCTGCACGTGCAGGCGGCCGTGCTTGATCACCGCGGTGCGGATGGCGATGGCGGTATCGGCGTCGCCGTGCCAGCCGAGGTAGCCAATGCTGCCGGCGTAGACGTTGCGCTTGATCGGCTCCAGCTCGCGGATGACTTCCAGCGCGCGGATCTTCGGCGCGCCGCTGACGGTGCCGGCGGGGAAGGTGGCGCGCAGCACGTCGGCATAGCTGAGGCCGGGCAGCAGGGTGCCGGTGACTTCGCTGACGATGTGCATGACGTGGCTGTAGCGCTCGATCACGAAGCGCTCGCCGACCGCGACGCTGCCGGCCTGCGAGACCCGGCCGGCATCGTTGCGGCCCAGGTCGATCAGCATCAGGTGCTCGGCGCGCTCCTTCGGATCGGCCAGCAGTTCCGCCTCCAGCGCCTGGTCCTCTTCCGGGGTCTTGCCGCGCGGGCGGGTGCCGGCGATCGGACGCACGGTGACCTGGCCGTTCTCCAGCCGCACCAGGATCTCCGGCGAGGAGCCGACCACCTGGGTGTCGCCGACGTCGAGGAAATACATGTACGGCGACGGATTCAGCGCGCGCAGCGCGCGGTACACGTCCACCGGGCGCGCGGTGAACGGCACGCTCAGGCGCTGGCTCAGCACCACCTGGAAGATGTCGCCGGCGCGGATGTAGTCCTTGGATTTCTCCACCGCGGCGATGAAGCCCTCGCGGGTGAAACCGGAGACGAAGTCGCTCTCGTCCAGCACATCGCGCGCCAGCGGCGCGGGGTAGCCGGCGCCGGGCTGTCGCAACGTCGTGGTGAGCGCATCCAGGCGTGCCTGCGCGCGCTCCCAGGCGTCGGCTTCGGCCGGGTCGGCGTGCACGATCAGGTACAGGCGGCCCTTGAGGTTGTCGAAGACCGCCACTTCCTCGGACAGCATCAGCAGGATGTCAGGCGTGTCCAGCTCGTCGCGGGCGACGGCGCCGGCCAGGCGCGGCTCGATATAACCGATGCATTCGAAGCCGAACCAGCCGACCAGGCCGCCGGTGAAGCCGGGCACGCCCGCCAGCTTGGGCACCACATGCTGGGCGCGCAGCGCTTCGACCTCGGCAAAGGGATCGGCCACCTCGCGGCGCTCGATCAGCTCGCCATGGTCGCGCACCTCCAGGGTGTGCCCGCGGAAGGTGTACACGCGACGCACCGGCAGGCCGATGATCGAGTAGCGCCCGAAGCGTTCGCCGCCTTCGACCGATTCGAACAGGTAGGTATGCGGGGCGTCGGCGAGCTTGAGATAGACCGACAGCGGCGTGTCCAGGTCGGACAGCACTTCGCGGACGACGGGGATGCGGGTGTGACCTTCAGCGGCGTAGCGCTGGAACTGCTCGCGGGTAATCAAGACGGCTTTCCTTCCGGGACTCGGTGACAGGGCGGACGACGGCTGCAGGCCACCATCGCCACGCACGGCGAGCGGAAGTGAAGGAAAGCGGGGTCGTCAGACTGGACACGGCGGCTACTTTACCGCAACTGCGGCGACTGGCAACGGTTGCAGGCGCGACCGATCGAGTGCGGTGCGGAAGCGGTCGGCGAGGGCGTCGTGTCGGGACTGAAGTCCCTCCCACAGGAGGCGGCGCATGACTTCGGGCGCGCTGTTCGGCGCGCATCGCACCCATCCGTGATCCGTCGTGTTCGTCCTGCCACGGCGCGACCGAGCGCGGTGTTGCGGAGATCGGTAAGGACAGCGCGTCGGGACTGAAGTCCCTCCCACATGGGCGCCGGCCTTCGGGCTGGCCCTCGACCTGCGGTTAGCGCTCTGGCGCCTGCAGCAGCGGCGAGTCCGGCGGCAGATGCATGCGCAGGCGCCCGGGCACGCAGTCGATGCGGAAGTGGCGCGAGGTTTCCGGCTCGCCGTCCAGATTCAGGGTCAGCGGCTGCGCCGCCTCGATCCGCAGCCACGGCAGGCGCGCGCGCACCGCCACCCGCTCCAGCGCGGCCTGCTTGCCGGACGTGACCAGGGTGCCCAGGGTCGCGGCGACCTCGCCGGTCAGCTCCGGCACCAGGGTCAGGTCGAGCAGGCCGTCGTCGAGCAGCGCGTCCGGGCACAGCACCTGGCCGCCACCGGCCTGGCGGCCGTTGCCCAGGCCGAGCGCGATGAAATCGCCTTCCCAGGCAAAGTCCGGCCCTTCGAAGCGGGCCCGGATCGGATCGATCCGGCCCAGCCGGCTCATGCCGGTGACCAGGTAGGCCAGCCCGCCGAGCATCTTCTTCAGGCCTTCGTCGGTCTCCACCGTGACCTGGGTGCCGAAGCCGCCGCTGGCGACGTTGGCGCACCAGTGCGGGCCGTGCTCGGCCTCGATGCGCAACAGGTCGATCGGCTGCGCCGTGGTGCGGGCGATCAGCTCCAGCGCCTCCAGCGGCGGCAGCGGGAGGCCGGTGGCCGTGGCGAAATCGTTGGCCGTGCCCAGCGCCACCAGGCCCAGGGCCGGCAACGCCGCGGCCGGTTCCTGGCGATGCGCCAGCGCCGTGGCGACCTCGCTGAGGGTGCCGTCGCCCCCGGCGGCGACGATGCACGCAGCACCATCGGCCACCGCTTCGGCCACGTAGCGCTCGGCATCGCCCTGCTCCCAGGTCACCCGCACCTGCAGCGCCACGCCGCGCGTACGCATGGCCATGACCGCCTCGCGCAACGCCTCGTCGCCGGCCGATTTGCCGTTGAGGATCAGACGCCAATGCGCTGCAGCCATGCGAACCATCCCGGGGTGAGGCGCCCAGGCTAACGGGCGCGGCATGCGCGATGCGTGAATCCAGGCGGGTGCGCTGTCATACGCACGTCACCGTGCGTCCGGAACATGGAAGGCCATAGCAAGGAAGACGGATGGAGGCAGGATCAGCCTCCGATTTCTCTCCCAGGGGCCGCACCGGCGACGGTGCGGTTCTTTTCTTTTGGCCGTCCGGCGCCGCTCAGCCGGCCGCGAACCTGGCCAGCGCCTCGCCCTGCAGGCGGTAGACGGTCCACTCGTCCTGCGCGCGGGCGCCGACCGCTTCGTAGAAGTCGATCGCCGGCTGGTTCCAGTCCAGCACCGACCATTCGAAGCGGCCGCAGCCCTCGGCCACCGCCTGCCGCGCCAGGTGCTGCAGCAGCGCCTTGCCGGCGCCCACGCCGCGGTGCGCCGGGTCCACGTACAGGTCTTCCAGGTACAGGCCGTTGCGGCCGAGCCAGGTGGAGTAGTTATAGAAATACACCGCGTAGCCGATCGGCTGGCCGTCGGCCTCGCAGATCAGCGCCTGCGCGCGGGCATCAGCGCCGAACAGGGTCGCGCGCAGGCCGGCCTCGTCGGTCTGCACCGCGTCCTCGGCGCGCTCGTAGCGGGCCAGGTCGCGGATCAGGCGCAGGATCAGCGACGCATCGTCGGCCACCGCCGGGCGGATGTGCAGCGCCGCCATCTCAGCGCCCCGCCACCGCGGCGCGCATCTGCGTGATCACCTCGGCGTAATCCGGCGCGTTGAAGATGGCCGAGCCGGCGACGAAGGTGTCGGCGCCGGCGGCGGCGATCGCGGCGATGTTGTCCGGCTTGACCCCGCCGTCGATCTCCAGCCGGATCGGCTTGCCGCTGGCGTCGATGCGGGCGCGGATCGCGCGCAGCTTGTCCAGCGCCGAGGGAATGAAGGCCTGGCCGCCGAAACCCGGGTTGACCGACATCACCAGCACCAGGTCCAGCTCGTCCAGCACCCAGTCGAGGATGTCCACCGGGGTGGCCGGGTTGAGCACCAGGCCGGCCTTGCAGCCGTGCGACTTGATCAGCTGGATGCTGCGGTGCACGTGGCGGCTGGCCTCGGGATGGAAGCTGATGATGCTGGCGCCGGCCTCGGCGAAATCCGGGATCAGCCGGTCCACCGGCTCCACCATCAGGTGCACGTCGATCGGCGCGGTGACGCCGTGCTTGCGCAGCGCCTGGCAGACCATCGGGCCGATGGTGAGGTTCGGCACGTAATGGTTGTCCATCACGTCGAAGTGGATCCAGTCGGCGCCGGCGCGCAGCACGGCATCCACTTCCTCGCCGAGGCGGGCGAAATCGGCGGACAGGATGGACGGGGAGATGATGCAGTCGGACATGGCGGGATCTCAGCGCTTGCGCAGGGTGCGGATACGGTCGTAGGCGGTGTTGAGCTGGCTGGCCTTCTTCTCGGCGCGGGCGCGCAGCTCGGGGCTGGCGCTGGCGACCTTGTCGGGGTGGTACTGGGACATCAGCCGGCGATAGGCCAGTTCGATCTCGGCGTCGGTGGCGTCGCGGGTCAGGCCCAGTTCCCGGTAGGGATCCTCGCGCTGGGACAGCTTGAACCAGTCGGCGTCGAAGGCGTGCCCGATCAGCAGCCCGATCAACGCGCCCAGCACCGGCGTGGGCCGCAGCAGCAGGGCCCCGGCGATGGCGCCGAGCAGTTTTCCGTACCAGGGCATGGGGCAAGGGCGGGCGCGGCGTCAGGGCCGGCCATTTTACGGCACAGCGGGGCATTCCGGCCGTACACTACGCGGCCCGCCGTCCGCCGCGGGCCCGCCGGGTCCCGGGACGGTCGCCATTGCGAAGTCCGTAGGAGTGCCTGTGTCCACCACGCTGTTGCAATCCGATCTGCCCGGCCTGCCCTTGCGCCACCGCGGCAAAGTCCGCGACGTGTTCGATATTCCCCGCGAGCGCCTGCCGGCCGATGCGCCGCCCGGCGACTACCTGCTGATGGTGGCCACCGACCGCCTCTCCGCCTTCGACGTGGTGCTGCCCGACCCGATCCCGGGCAAGGGCGAGATGCTGTGCCAGGTCTCCAACTTCTGGTTCAAGAAGACCGAGCACCTGATGCCCAACCACCTCACCGGCATCGACGTGGCCGCGGTGCTGCCCGAGGGCGTGGACACCGCGCTGTACGCCAAGCGCGCGGTGGTGACCCGCAAGCTCAAGCCGGTACCGGTGGAGGCCATCGCCCGCGGCTACCTGATCGGCAGCGGCTGGAAGGACTACCAGCGCACCGGCAAGGTCAGCGGCATCGAACTGCCCGACGGCCTGCGCCAGGCCGAGAAGCTGGCCGAACCGATCTTCACCCCGTCGACCAAGGCCGCCGTCGGCGACCACGACGAGAACATCGACTTCGACGCCATGGTCAAGACCGTTGGCGCCGAACTGGCCGAGCGCGTGCGCGACGCCACCCTGCGCATCTACCGCTTCGCCGCCGACTTCGCCGCCGAACGCGGCATCCTGCTGGCCGACACCAAGTTCGAGTTCGGCACCGACGCCGACGGCCGCCTGTACATCATGGACGAGATGCTGACCCCGGACTCCTCGCGCTACTGGCCGGCCGACCAGTACGAAGTCGGGACCAGCCCGCCGAGCTACGACAAGCAGTTCGTGCGCGACTACCTGGAGACGCTGGACTGGGGCAAGACCGCGCCCGGCCCGCGCCTGCCGCAGGACGTGATCGACCGCACCCGCGCCAAGTACGCCGAGGCGCTGCAGCGGCTGGCGGGGATTTCGGTCGACTGAGTGTGGGGCCGCGCGCCGGATGCCCGGCGCGTCACGGGTGGTCGCGGAAGGCGGCCACCTTGCGGGCACCGACCGCCATGCCCGCCGCTTCACGACCCGGAGCATCCTGGCCGGCTAGACTCCGGCACCCGCGCGAGCGCTCGTGCGCGCGACCCGATCAGGAGGATCCGTTGGCTAGTTCGCCCCCGCTTTTTGCAGCCCTCACGCTTGTCATGGCGCTGGCTGCCTGCAGCCCTAGGCAGACCGATGCGTCGACAACCGCAAGTCCCGCCGCTGACGCATCCGCTCGCACTGCATCTTCGGACAAGGCCGCCCCCGTTCGCGCGTCCACCGCATCGCAGACGGCCCATCAGGATGACGGCGTTGCAGCACTGGCCGAGTCCTTGCACCTTCGTTGTGAGAATGCGGCCAAGGGCAACGGCTGCGTAGCGGGCAACATGGACGCTGGCGATTTCTACGACGTCGACGTGTCTCCAGACTGTGGCGCAGACGGAAACTTCGCAGGCGTGGCCGAACGCGACGCGACACTTCTGGATGCCCTACCCGTCACCGGCAGCAAGGTGCAGGTCACCGCCAAGCTTTCGGATGGACAGTTCGTCTGCATTCTGGCGAACGCGCATGCGGGTCAACAGGCAGCCTACTACTACGTGGTCGCCGTCCCTCCCGCCAGCGTCGGCGCATGCAACGGCAAGCCCATTTGCAATCAGTATGGCGAGCGCCCAATCGACTTCGTGACACAGCGCAAACAGGGCAAACACTGCACCATTGCAGGCAATGCGCGTCCTGAAGGCGATTGTGCGCAAGGATGGATCGAACCGCGGAAGCTGGATGTGTTCTCGAATGGACTGTGATCCTTTCGCCACGCTGCTTACAGCCCTGACGTTCGCTGCCGGTAGATCCCCGACAATGTCCCGGTTCGGCTTCACGACATGATGATCCTGGTGAACTAAACTCACCCGCCCGAAGGGCGATTGCCCGCTCGACCCGATCAGGAGGATCCGTTGGCTATCGCACGCCCCATTCTGACGTCCCTGGCATTGGCCGCGGCCCTGGTCGCGTGCAAGGTGCAACCGGCTGGCTCCACGGTGGCCGCGGCGACGGCCGCGCCCACGCAGGCCGCACCTGCCGCAGCCGCCCCGCGTTGCCAGGACGCCGATTTCGATGCCTTCCTCAAGCGCTTCAGCGCCGACATCGCGGTCCAGGAGAAGGCGACCGCCAACCCGTTGACGATGATCCACATCGACCCGGACGCGCAGCCGGAACCGGCGCCGGTGACCCGCAACGTGCCCCTGGCCGAGGTCGAATGGCCGGTGATCCCGAACCTGGATGCGGCCCGCAAAGGCGGACGCGAGGTCGTGGTGACGCAGAACGCCGAGGGCCGGCAAGTCATGGTGCGCACTCCCGATACCGGCGACCAGCAGGTCTACCAGTTCGCACAGAAGCCGTGCTGGACGCTGGTGAAGGTCGACGATCAGGCGTTGTAGTCGCGGCCCCAGGAGACCCGCATGGATGCTTATTCGCCAGCGCAACGCCGTTCCACCTATCGCGCCACAAACGTCCGCCGTCTATCCAACACTCGCGCCCAGAAACTGCGGAGCAGTACGTATATGCCCGCCTCACTGGGTGGAAATTGAACCTAAAAGAGGAATTCGCGTGCATTTCCTGAAGTTCTCTTCGCCTCTCCTCGCCCTGGCATTGGTAGCCTGCGGAGGTGCGCCCGCGGACGGCAAGTCTGCCGACATGCGAGACACCCCGCAGCAGTCTCCCTCCCCTAGTCAGCAAAACCAGGGGCAGAACGCCACCGCCAACCAGCAAGGGAGTGCTCCTGTGCAAAATGTCGCATCCTTCGTTCCTGCTGGCATGGAGGCCGTGGACACGCTCCGGGGCGACCTCACCGGCACCGGTCGGTCAGATGCATTACTGGTCGTTTCCCCCCCATCGCCCGCGGGCGAGAAGTTGGGTCAGGGCGCGCCAAGAACGGTGATCCTGCTGACCCAGAATGAACGTGGAGAGCTGCACAAGGCCGCGGAGAATGCGCATATCGTCCCATGCGCGAACTGCGGCGGCATGGCCGGCGATCCTTATGCGTTTTCGCGGATCGAGAAAGGGCAATTCACCATCTCCATCTCGGGCGGCTCGCGCGAGCGCTGGGCTGACGACTTCACTTTTCGCTATGCGCCTGACAGCAAAACCTGGCTGCTGGACAAGGTGGTACGCGAACTCACCGATACGCAATCAGAACAACATAAGCAATTGGAACTGACGGCCAAAGATTTCGGGCAGGTGGCATTCGCGGATTTCGACCCCGCCAAGCTACCCAAGGTCGCCCCACTGGAAGAGGGCGCACCAGACAAGAATTAAAGGGAAGTAATGGTTTCCGCGGACATGGATGGTCCGTCCATCACGTTGCTGAGAAATGAGGAGCTACACCATGGCAACAGACAGAGAGAACCAGATGCTCCGCGCCGCCTACGCGGCCGGCATCACACAGCCCAGGGAACTGGCGAATTTCATGGCGCAGGTGGGCCATGAGTCCGGCGGACTTTCCAGGCTTGAGGAAAGCTTCAATTACACCAAGGGAATCGGACAGATCACGGCCAATGTGCGTTCTGCGTTGCGCGAAGGGCCGGAGGCGCTCGAAAGCGCGCGCGTCGAGGCGCTCAGGGGACGACCCGAACGGCTCGGCGAACTCATGTACGGCAATCGACGGGATCTCGGCAACGATCAGCCGGGAGACGGCTATCTGTATCACGGCCGTGGCTACATGCAATTGACCGGCAAGGCGCAGTACCGCGCGGCTGGCGAGGCGTTGGGGCTGGATCTGGTCAATCGGCCAGAACTGGCATCTCAGCCCGAGAACGCCTCGCGCATCGCCACTTGGTACTGGCAGCAGAAAGTTCCCGAGGAACAGCGCAACAGCGTCCAAAACGCGGGTGCCACCATCAACGGCGCCAACCCACCGAACGGCCTGGCGGATCGCGAGAGGCGTTTCGAACACTGGCAACGAACGCTGACACCCGAGTTGATGCAGAACCTGGCAGCGGGACGGCTGGGTGAGCCCGTGGCTGCACCCACGCAGGGCCATCGTCCGGCGACCGCCAACGCAGGGGCGTCTCACAGCAACTTCCAGCAGACGATGGAACGCATGCTGCCCAGCCAGGGCAAGGTCGATCCGCACATCACCGGGCACTACGGCGAACAGCGCGCCCGCGGCCCGCACGGCGGCACCGACTTCAACTACGAAGGCGGCCAGACCGGCATCAACCGGCAGCACCCGACGGTGCACGCACCGATCTCCGGCACGGTGACCTTCTCCGGCGGCCAGTACGGCACGGTGAAGATCCGCGACGCGCAGGGCAACTCGCACGAAATCCTGCATCTGGATTCACGCTCGGTGAAAGAAGGCGATACCGTGCGCGCCGGCGATCCGATCGGCACCATGGGCGGACGCGGCCCGAATGGGGCGAACCAGTACGCGCAGCACGTGCATTACCAGATGCACGATGCGAATGGGAAAGCCGTCAGCCCGGAGACGTGGTGGAACCGCGGCCAGCAGGTCGACGCGTCTGCGCGCGATCAGGCCCAGCGCGGCAACGGCACGCTGCGTCAGGGCGACCACGGCTCGGAAGTGCGCGAGTTGCAGCAGCACCTCAATCGCCTCGGCATCCGCGACGCGCAGGGCCGCCCGCTGGCCGAGGACGGCCGCTTCGGCGACAACACCCACGAAGCGGTAACGGCCCTGCAGAAACAGCGCGGCCTCACCCAGGACGGCATCGTCGGCCGCGACACCCGGGCCGGGCTGGCCGCCGCCGAGCAGGCCCAGGCCAAGCCGGCGAAAGGCCCGCAGCTCGGCGAGCCGGGACATCCGGATACGCCGCTGTACGACAAGATGCGCACGGAGGCCGATCGCGCCGCCAAGCAGGCCGATCCGCAACACGCCAAGCTGTCGAACGAAGCCGTGGCCAACCTGACCCTGCAGGCCAAGCAGGCCGGGATCGACCACCCGGACAAGCTGAAGGAAGTCAGCATGCGGGGTGAAACGGCCTTCGTCGCCGGGACCACGCCGGGCTTCCGTGCGGTGGTGGATCTGCAGCAGCAAGCACCGCCGCTGGAGCAGACCAGCGCACAACTGGCTCGCCAGTCCGCGCAGCAGCAGGAGTCGGTGCAGCGGGAGCAGCAGCAGGAGACGAACAAGAGCATGGCCCGCGCCTGAGTCGCCAAGCCGTGGCGGGGCGATCGTGCCGACAGCGCGATCGCCCCCGATCGGCGACGCCACCGCGTGCCTGCGCTGACCGGTCGTGCGGCGTCCGACGCATCTCAGACGCCGTTCGTCGAAACGAAGCGAGCACCTCTCATCCCCCTGCATCCGGCACGATCGAACCGGATGCACGTTGCCTTGCGGGAGCGACGGGATGTTCCCGGCAAAGCCCGTCGCGGCTGAAGCCGCTCCCACAGGACATTTCCCAACGTTCCTGGAGGCTCCGAAAGGTCGCTCCGCTGGGCACGGCCTCATCTGCGCTGCGCTGGGCGAGGACATGGACGGTGTCGGGCGCGACCAGCAAGCGGGCAAGGCGCCGTGCTGCGGGCAATCGCTGCCTGCGTTGCCGGATCCACGGCGCGGTGTCTCCGCATCGCGCCGGCGATGGCGCTATGCTGGAGCGGTTCCTGGGAGGGAAGATGGATACCACCGCCTACGCGCGCCCGATCGACCGCTATTTCGCCAGCTATTCCGACGATCACCGCAATGCCGCCAACCAGCGCATCCACGTGGTCGCGGTGCCGGCGATCCTGTGGTCGGTGGTGGCCCTGCTGTGGTGCATCCCGGTCGGCGGCACCTGGTTCCAGAGCGGGCTGTGGGCGGCGCTGGGCATGTTCGCGGCATGGATGTACTACAACCGCCTGTCGCGCCCGCTGGGCTACGGCATGCTGGCGGCGTTCTTCTTCTGCGGCTGTCTGTGCCGGCTGCTGGAGGCGCACCTGGGCCTGCAGGGGCTGCTGTGGCTGGCGATCGGCGTGTTCGTGGTGGCCTGGATCGCGCAGTTCATCGGACATGCGCTGGAAGGCCACCGACCCAGCTTCCTCACCGATCTGACCTATCTGCTGATCGGCCCGGCCTGGGTGCTGGCCAAGCTGTACCGGCGCATGCACTGGCGCTACTGAGCGCGGCCAGCACCACCACCGCGCATCGCCAGGCGGACGCAGGCGCTGCCGGAATTCCTCCACCCGCCGCGCCTACGCGCTGTTCGCATCGCGCCAGCGAGGACGCGACGCCGTGTCAGCCGTGCTGCGCCGTGTCCCCGGCCTCCAGGCCCAACATCGCCGCATCCGGCGCGAAGGCGCGCGGCGCGTAGCCGAAATCCTGCTGCGCCGGTTGCAGGTCGAATGCCAGGTCCTCGCGCATGCGCTGCAGCGCGGCGCGGTTCATGCCCTGCAGGCGGCCGCAGGCGTGGGCCAGCGTCAGCGCCAACGCGAACGCCGCATGTGGCAGCGATAGCAGCCGCGCCGGCGGCCGCAGCGCGGCCAGCACCCGCCGCACCATCTCACGGTAGCTGAGCGTCTCGCCGCCACCGAGGGCGTAGCTGCGCCCGTGCGTGGCCGGGTGCGCCAGCACCGCCAGCGCCGCGTCGGCCAGGTCCTGCACGTGCACCGGCTGGCGCAGGCCGCTGGCGCTGCGCGGCAGCACGAACCAGCCGGTGCGCCGCGCCAGTGCCGCGATCGCGCTGAGGGTGCGGTCGCGGCCGGCGCCGTAGACCAGGGTCGGCCGCAACACCGTCGCCGCCGCGCCGCGTTCGGCGGCCACCGCGAACACGATGGCTTCGGCCTCGCGCAGGCGCCGGGCGACGTCGCGTTCGGCGGCGTCCAGCGAGTCGCGCTTGACCTCCAGGCTGGTGGAGCCGAAGGCGACCACGCGCGAAGCGGCGACGGGGGCGCGCCGATACCAGTCGGCGAAAGCGTCCAGCGGCCCGCAACTGAACACCACCTCCGCCGCCACCGGTGGCGCCTGCAGCGCACTGAGTTCGCCGGCATGCCAGTGCAGGCCGGGATGCGCCGCGCGCGCCTGCCGGGAGTAGGCGTGCACCTCCCACCCGTCGGCCAGCAGGCGGTGCAGCAGGCGCTCACCGATCTGGCCGCTGCCGCCGAACACCAGTGCGATGCGCGGTGGCGCGACGGTCGTCGGAGAAGCGGAGGCAGCGGCGAGCGAATCGGTCATCGGCACAGGATAGTGCGTACGCCGCCGTTTGCGGCTGGGATCACGCGGCATCCGCACGCTGCACGGCATGCGACGGCCGGTGGAAGCGGACAAGGCGACACGTGGCGCGGACACACGCAGCCGCCAACGATCGCCAAGCGCACCGGCGACCTGGTACGGCCGCACGCACCAGCACCCGGATGGAGAGCGACGCGCGACGCGCTGGAGAACCCGCTCACCCACGGCGATGCTTGCGCCACACGCGAGCGCGCGCCGCGCATGGCGTGTGGCGCATCGCGCAGCGCCAGCGTTCGATCACTCCCCTCCCACCCGCACTCGCAAGCGCATCACCTGCGCACCGCTACGCTGTCGGCATGACCGTGCACGCCTTCCGTTCCCGCGCCGGCCACCGCCGTGACGCGCCTGTTACACTCGGGCTCCTGCTCGCGAATCTCGTATTCCCTGCATGATCCCAGCCCTCGACCTCCTGCTGGCCTTGCCGTTTCTGATGGCGGCGGCCGTCGTCGCCCTGCGCCACCGCTCACGCGCCACCCTGGCCTGGGCCGCGGCGCTGGCGCCGTTGGCGGGCCTGGCGGTGCTCGGCGCGCTGACGCCCACGGTGCTCGAAGGCGGCATCGTCCGTGCCGACCACGCCTGGCTGCCGCAGATCGGCCTGCAGTTCTCGCTGCGCCTGGACGGCCTGGCCTGGATGTTCGCCGGCCTGGTGCTGGCGATCGGCGCGCTGGTGGTGATGTACGCGCACTACTACCTGAGCCCGCGCGAGAACGCCGCGCGCTTCTACGCCTACCTGCTGCTGTTCATGGGCGCGATGCTGGGCATGGTGATCGCCGGCAACCTGTTGCTGCTGATGGTGTTCTGGGAACTGACCAGCATCAGTTCGTTCCTGCTGATCGGCTTCTGGTCGCACCGCCAGGATGCGCGCGACGGCGCGCGCATGGCCCTGGTGATCACCGGCGGCGGCGGCCTGGCGCTGCTCGGCGGCGTGTTGCTGCTCGGGCGCATCGTCGGCAGCTACCAACTCGACGCGGTGCTCGCCGCCGGCGATGCGATCCGCGCCAGCGCGCTGTATCCGTGGGCGCTGGGGCTGATCCTGCTCGGCATCTTCACCAAGAGCGCGCAGTTCCCGTTCCATTTCTGGCTGCCGCACGCGATGGCCGCGCCCACCCCGGTATCGGCGTATCTGCACTCGGCGACGATGGTCAAGGCCGGGGTGTTCCTGCTGGCGCGGCTGCATCCGGCGCTGGCCGGCAGCGACCTGTTCTTCTACACGGTCAGCGGCATCGGCGCGGTGACCCTACTCACCGGCGCCTGGTTCGCGATCTTCCAGCACGACCTCAAGGGCCTGCTAGCGTATTCGACGATCTCGCACCTGGGCCTGATCACCATGCTGTTCGGGCTGTCCACGCCGATGGCGGTGGTGGCCGGCGTGTTCCACATCCTCAACCATGCGGTGTTCAAGGCTTCGCTGTTCATGGCCGCCGGCATCATCGACCACGAAACCCACACCCGCGACATGCGCCGGCTCGGCAACCTGCGCCGCTGGATGCCGATCACCAGCGCGCTGGCGATCACCGCCTCGCTTTCGATGGCCGGCATCCCGCTGCTCAACGGCTTCCTGTCCAAGGAGATGTTCTTCGCCGAGGCGCTGGGCGCCGACGGCCCGGCGGCGATGCGGGTGTTCACCGCGACCTCGGCGCTGCTGGCCGGCGTGTTCGGCGTGGCCTACAGCCTGCGCTTCGTCTACGAGACCTTCTTCGGCCACGGCCCGCGCCGGCTGGAGACGATGCCGCACGAGCCGCCGCGCTGGATGAAGATTCCGGTGGAGATCCTGGTGCTGGTGTGCGTGGCGGTCGGCATCGTGCCGGCGCTGACCGTGGCACCGGTGCTGCGCAGCGCCGCCGGCGCGATCCTGGGCAACGCCCTGCCCGACTACAGCCTGGCCGTCTGGCACGGCTGGAACGCGCCGCTGGCGATGAGCATCGCCGGCGTGGTCGGCGGCGTGGCGCTGTATTTCGGGCTGCGCCGGCTGACCGCGCTGTACACCGAGGTGCGCCGCTCGCTGGGCAAGCGCGTGTTCCACTGGCACGTGCAGACCCTGTTCGGCGTGGCCGCACGCTTTACCCGCCTGCTCGCCAACGGCCGCCTGCAGCGCAGCCTGCGCTGGCTGGTGCTGGCCGCGGTGGTCGTCGTGGCCGCACCGCTGCTGCAGGCGCCGCCGCTGTGGCAGCAGTGGCCGGCGCCGCAGGGCATGCCGTTGCTGGGTTGGGGCCTGTGGCTGCTGATCCTCAGTTGCGCGCTGTCCACGCTGTTCCTGTACCGGCAGCGGCTGCTGGCGGTGCTGGTGCTGGGCGGCAGCGGCCTGGGCGTAAGCCTGGTGTTCGTGTTCCTGTCGGCGCCGGACCTGGCGCTGACCCAGTTGCTGGTGGAGATGGTGACCCTGGTGCTGATGCTGCTGGGCATGAACTACCTGCCCAAGGCCTCGCCGCCGGAACCGCGGCGCTGGCGCCGCTGGCGCGATGCGGCCCTGGCGATCGTCGCCGGCGGCGGCATGGCGCTGCTGGCGTATTCGGTGATGACCCGGCCGGCGACGACGATGGCCGGCGAGCTGCTGCAGCGCGCGCTGCCCGAAGCCTACGGCCGCAACGTGGTCAACGTGATCCTGGTGGACTTCCGCGGCTTCGATACCTTCGGCGAGATCACCGTGTTCGGCATCGCCGCGCTGGTGGTGCATGCGCTGCTGCGGCGCGCGCGGATGGCACCGGAGAAGGTGATGCCCGGGCCGCCGATCAAGCTGCCGGTGCCGGCCGACCTGGCGCAGCTGATGTTCCCGCTGACCCTGACCGTGTCGATCTTCCTGTTCCTGCGCGGCCACAACGCGCCCGGCGGCGGCTTCATCGCCGGGCTGGTGCTGGCGGTGCCGCTGCTGATGCAGTACGTGATCCAGGGCGCGGCCTCGGTGGAGTCGCGCTTCGGCTTCGACTACATCCGCTGCATCGGCCTGGGTCTGCTGCTGGCCACGCTCGGCGGCATGGCCTCGATGCTGTTCGGCGTGCCGTTCCTCACCAGCGGCCATCTGGATCTGCAGTTGCCGCTGATCGGCACGGTCCCGCTGGCCAGCGCGCTGGTCTTCGATACCGGCGTGTATCTGGTGGTGTTCGGCGGCACCATGCTGACGCTGTCGATGATGGGCACGATCAAGCCCTCGCGTACCCGCGACTCGCAGCGCGGGCAGATCGACCCGACGCGGCGTTCGCCCATCACCGGGGAGATGCACTGATGGAACTGGCACTGGCGAGCGCGATCGGGGTGCTGACCGCGGTGGGCGTGTATCTGCTGCTGCGCGCGCGCAGCTTCGACGTGATCCTGGGCATGACCGTGCTGTCCTACGCCACCAATCTGCTGATCTTCGCCGGCGGCCGGCTGGTGCAGGGCAAGGCGCCGGTGCTGCGCGACGGCATCGCCCCGACCCTGGCCGAGCACGCCGATCCGCTGCCGCAGGCGCTGGTGCTGACCGCGATCGTGATCGCCTTCGCGATGACCGCGGTGAGCATCGTGCTGGCGATGCGCAGCCGCGGCGACAACCACAGCGACCACGTCGATGCGCGCCCGGACCCCGATCCCGCCGACGGGGAGGCGCCATGACCCATCTGCTGATCCTGCCGATCCTGATCCCCTTGCTCGGCGCGGCGCTGTCGCTGTTCGCCGAGCACCGCCGCTACGGCCGCAAGGTGCGCCGCGCGGTGGCGTGGACCGCGATGACGGCGCTGGCCGCGGCGGTGCTGGCGCTGTGCGTGCAGGTGAGCGACGGCCAGGTCCATGCCTACCTGCTCGGCGACTGGCCCTCGCGGCTGGGCATCGTGCTGATGGCCGATCGCCTGTCGGCATGGATGCTGGCGACCACCACCCTGCTCGCCGGCGCCTGCCTGCTGCACGCCTGCGCCGGCTGGGACCGGCGCGCGCCGCATTTCCATGCGCTGTTCCAGTTCCAGCTGGTCGGCCTCAACGGCGCGTTCCTGACCGGCGACGTGTTCAACCTGTTCGTGTTCTTCGAGGTGATGCTGATCGCCTCCTACGGCCTGCTGCTCAGCGGCGGGCGTGGCCTGCGCCTGCGCGTGGGCTTCCACTACGTGGTGTTCAACGTCACCTCCTCCACCGTGTTCCTGATCGCGCTGGGCCTGCTGTACGCGCTGCTCGGTTCGTTGAACATGGCCGAGCTGTCGCAGCGCGTGGCGCAGGCGCCGCCGCATAACGTGGCGCTGATCAAGGCCGCGTTCGGCCTGTTGCTGCTGGTGTTCTGCGCCAAGGCCGCGCTGCTGCCGCTGTACCTGTGGCTGCCGGAAACCTATGCGCGCGCGCCGGCGGCGGTGGCGGCGCTGTTCGTGATCATGACCAAGGTCGGCCTGTACGCGGTGCTGCGGGTGAGCACGCTGATCCTCGGCAGCCAGGCACAGGCGCTGGACGGCTATGGCCGCGACTGGCTGCTGTGGCTGGGCCTGGCGACGCTGCTGCTGGCCGCGCTGGGCGTGCTGGCGGCGGTGCGCCTGCGGGTGCTGATCGGCTACCTGGTGATCGTGTCGGCGGCGACGCTGTTCGTGGCCTTCGCGCTGGACTCAGCCGGCACGCTCGGCGCCGGGCTGTATTACCTGGCGCACAGCAGCTTCGTCGCCGCGGCGCTGTTCATGATCGCCGACCTGATCCGGCGTCGCCGCGGCGGCGCCAGCGACCGCAAGGAGATCATCGCGCCGCTGCCGGGCAAGACCGTGCCCGGCGTGCTGTTCCTGATCGCGGCGATCTCGGTGGCCGGGCTGCCGCCGCTGTCCGGCTTCCTGGCCAAGGTGGCGATCCTGAGCGCGACGCCGGGCGGGCTGACCGCGCCGGTGTGGGCCGCGGTGCTGCTCAGCAGCCTGATGGTGATCATGGGCCTGACCCGCGGCGGCGTGCGCCTGTTCTGGCGCGTGCCCGGCGACCAGGACACGGCCGAGGACGGCACCGTGGAATTGCCGCGCCCGGCGCCGCGCAAGGCGCCGGCACGGCCGCTGGAAACCGCCGCCACCGTGCTGCTGCTCGGCTACGGCGTGGCGATGACCGTGGCGGCCGGGCCGCTGCTGCGCTACAGCGAGGCCGCCGCCGCACAACTGCTGCACCCGGCCGACTACACCACCCAGCTGCGCGGCACCGCGCCGATCCTGCGGGAGCCCTGACATGTCCGCCCGTCCCTGGTCGCGCCGTCTGTTCCCGTCCTGGCCGCTGAGCCTGACGGTCACCGCGTTCTGGCTGCTGATGAGTGACAGCTTCAGTCTCGGCCAGGTGCTGCTGGGCGCGGTGCTGGGCGTGGCGGTGCCGCTGTTCGCCGCGCGCCTGGACCGCGAGTTCGCGCGCATCGGCTCGCTGCGCCCGGTGCCGAAGATGCTGTGCGTGGCGGCCTGGGACATCGTGCGCTCCAACGTGGTGGTGGCGCTGCAGGTGCTCGGTCCGGAGAAACGCATCCACCCCGGCTTCATCTGGGTGCCGCTGGACATCGCCAACATCCACGGCATCGCCGCGCTGACCAGCATGATCACCCTGACCCCGGGCACGGTGTCGGCGGCGCTGTCGGACGACCGCAAGTACCTGCTGGTGCACGTGCTGCACCTGGACGATGCCGAGACCGTGATCCGGCAGATCAAGACGCGCTACGAAGCGCCGCTGATGGAGATCTTCCCATGACCAGCCACATGTTCATCGAGACCACGATCGTCGTGTGCATGCACGTGGTGGCGCTGGCGATGCTGCTGGCGCTGTGGCGGCTGCTGCGCGGGCCGACCGTGCCCGACCGCATCCTGGCGCTGGACACGCTGTCGGTGACCGCGATCGCCGAATTGATGCTGTTCGGCATGTACCTGGATTCGCCGGTGTATTTCGAGGCGGCGCTGATCATCGCCATGCTCGGCTTCGGCAGCACCGTGGTGCTGAGCAAGTTCGTGCTGCGCCGGGACATCGTCGAATGATCGGCGTGCTGCAGGTCGGGCTGTCGCTGCTACTGATCGTCGGCTGCTTCTTCATCCTGGTCGGGGCGCTGGGGCTGGTGAAGCTGTCGGACTTCTTCAAGCGCCTGCACGCGCCGACCAAGGCCAGCACCCTGGGCGTGGGCTGCGTGCTGCTGGCCTCGGTCGGCTACCACCTGTTCCTGGGCCAGGACCCGCAGCCGCGCGAGTTGCTGATCACCGCGTTCCTGTTCATCACCGCGCCGATCAGTGCGCACATGATGGCCAAGGCGGCGCTGTCGCTGATGCTGGAACAGCGCCCGCAGGTGCCGGGCAGCGACCACGCCGAGCAGGAAGGGCTGCCGCCGCCGGAGCAGCCGGAGGAGCGCTGAGCGCGCGGGTCTGCGTAGAAGCGGCTTTTCCGATTCCCGATTCCCGATTCCCCACTCTCGGCACTCACGCCACCAACGCCAACTCCAGTCCCACCCACGCCAGGAACGCCACCAGCAGCACCGCGCCCTCGCCGCGACTCAACCGCATGCCGCCGCGCAGCATCGGGTACAGCACCGCCGCCAGCGCGATCGCTGCCGGCAGTTCCAGGCGCACGAACGAGGCCGGCAACGGCAGCGGCCGCAGCGCCGCCATGCCGCCGATCACCACCAGCAGGTTGAACAGGCTCGAGCCCAGCACATGGCCGACCACCATGTCGCCCTGGCCCCGGCGCGCGGCGGCCACCGCGGCCGCGGCTTCCGGCAGCGCGGTGCCGATCGCCACCGGCAGCAGGCCGACCAGCAGCGGCGACAGGCCCCAGGCCGCACCCAGCCGCGGCGCGTGTTCCACCACCAGATTGGCGCCGGCGTTCAACAACACGAGAGCGATCAGCAGGCGCAGCAGATTCAGCACCAGCCCGGTGCGGGTCACCGCGTAGCCGGACACGCCGAGCTGGCGCGCGGCCGGTTCATGCCGCGCGCGCAGCAGCAGGAAGGCGACCACGCCGACGAAGGCCAGCAGCAGCGCCACGCCCTCAGCGCGCGAGATCGCGCCATCCAGGCCGAAGCCGATCAGCGCCAGCGTCGCCAGGGTCAGCAGCACCAGCAGTGGCGGCAGCAGGCGCGTGCGCAGCAGCAGCGGCGCCGCCAGCGCGGCCAGGCCCAGGGTCAGGCCGAGATTGGCCAGGTTGCTGCCGATCGCGTTGCCCAACGCCAGGTCCTGCGCGCCGGCGGCGTAGGCGCGCGCGTTGACCGCCAGTTCCGGCAGCGAGGTGCCGAAGGCCACCAGCAGCAAGCCGGCCACGAACGGCGAGGCGCCGCAACGCTGCGCCAGGCCGGAGGCCGCCTTCACGATCGAGTCCCCGCCCAGCGCCAGGAACGCCAGCCCCAACAGCACCAATCCGATCGCACCGGCCATCGCCGACTCCCTGCCCGCAAGATGCGGCGATTCTATGCGCAGCGCCGATGACGCCGCCGTGGTCGTGCCTGCCCGGCCATGGCACGCTGCGGCGGCCAGTCCCGCGCGCAACCCGCCGCCACTGCACTGCGTTCATGCCCGACCGTGTCTGCTAGCGCCTGCCGCGCGCCCGACCGCGTCCCTCCCCTCGCCTTCGCCACAGGAGCCGCCCCATGTCCCGTCCCGATCCCACGCCGCCGCCGCGGCGGCCCTGGCTGGCGCTGGCCGGCATCGCCGCGATCGCCGCGGCACTCGCCGCCGCCTTCGCCTGGAGCGCCGGCTGGCTCGGCGGCCCGCAGCGGCTGACCGCGCAGCGCATGACCGACGCCATCGAAGCCGGCGGCCCGCCCCATCCGGGCTTCCGCCGTGCGCACAGCAAGGGCGTGTGCGTCAGCGGCCATTTCGAGGGCAACGGCCAGGGCAGCGCGCTATCCTCGGCGCGGGTGTTCGCGCAATCCTCGGTGCCGGTGCTGGGCCGCCTGTCGATCGGCGGCGGCGACCCGCATGGCGCCGACGGCGCCGCCCGCGTGCGCAGCATGGCGCTGCAGTTGCGCAGCGACGACGGCCAGGAATGGCGCACGGCGATGAACAGCTTCCCGTTCTTCGTGGTCGCCAGCACCGAGGGCTTCATGGCGCAGACGCTGGCCGCGCGGCCGGATCCGGCCACCGGCAAGCCGGACCCGGCGAAGATGGCGGCGTTCCTGCAGCGCTATCCGGAAGCGAAGAAGTTCCAGGAGTGGGCCAAGACCGCACCATGGTCCAACAGCTGGGCCAACACCCAGTACAACGGCGTCAACGCGTTCCGCTTCACCGCCGCCGACGGCAGCACGCATGCGGTGCGCTGGTCGATGCGCCCGCAGACCCCGTTCGCGCCGCTGTCGGCCGAGCAACGCGCCAAGGCCGACGCCGACTTCCTCAGCGAAGACCTGCAGGCGCGGCTGGCGCGCGGTCCGCTGCGCTGGGATCTGGTACTGACCGTGGCCGCGCCCGGCGACCCGGTCGACGATCCGTCGCAGCCGTGGCCGCAGGACCGCCAGCAGGTGGTCGCCGGCACCCTGGTGCTGGACCATGCCGAGCCGCAGGCCACCGGGCCGTGCCGCGACCTCAACTACGATCCGCTGATCCTGCCGCACGGCATCGCCGGCTCCGACGATCCGATCCTGGCCGCGCGCTCGGCGGTGTATTCGCAGTCCTTCAACCGCCGCGAGCGCGAGATCGCCCGCGGCCAAGCGCCCGACGCCACCGGTAAGCCGCACGGAGGTGCGCAATGAACCGCGACGACCGCTCCACCCACTTCAACCTGCTCGCGCGCGTGCTGCACTGGCTGATGGCGGCGATGATCCTGACCATGCTGTTCGTCGGCGTGGGCATGGTCGCCTCGGTGTCGCAGCGGCCCTGGCTGCTGAACCTGCATCGCCCGCTGGGCATCGCCATCCTGTTGCTGGCGCTGGTACGCCTGGGCAACCGCCTGCGGCACCGGCCGCCGCCGCTGCCGGCCGACCTGCCGCGCTGGCAGAAGGCCGCCGCCCACGCCTCGCACTGGCTGCTGTACGCGCTGATGCTGGCGATGCCGCTGCTCGGCTGGTCGATGCTCTCGGCCGGCGGCTACCCGATCGTACTGTGGCCGGGCGTGCAACTGCCGCCGATCGCCCCGCACAGCCCGACGCTGTACGCCGGGTTGCGCAGCGCGCACGGCTGGCTGGCCTACCTGCTGTTCGCCACGGTGCTGGCGCACCTGTGCGCGGCGCTGTTCCATGCCTGGGTGCGCCGCGACGGCGTGTTCTCGAGCATGGCGCGCGGCGCGGCGACGCCTGCAGCGCCACGCGACAAGGCGTAGTCCACCCGACGACGCGACACGCGGGGCGCAACGCGTGCGTCCCGCGCTGCGCACGCTAGCGCCGTCACGCGCACGTCGATTCGGCCAGCGCGGTACGGCCTGTCTCACGGGAGACGCTACGCGTTTGTGTCGCCCCGACATGGTCCCGGCCCCGGGCCGCCGTTACACTTGTCGGCGGACGGGCGCGCTGGTCAGCGCTTTCGCGCGCTACCGCCTGTCGCCGGCCTTCTCGGTGCAGCTCAACCTCAACAACCTGCTGGACAAGCGTTACTACGCGCAGATCTACGGCTACGGTGCCTGGGGCGAACCGCGCAACGGCACGCTGAGCTTCAGCTGGTCGTTCTGAGCCGGCAGGCCGCGCGCGGGTGCTGACGCTGGCACGGCCGCGGCGCAGGCGCGCGACCGCGGCACTGCATGCACGGGATGGAGGCGGCCTAGGCCTCGGCGATGCGCAGCGGTGCGTCGCCAGCGGCAGCGACCCGGTTGCGGCCGCTGCGCTTGCCGCGGTACAGCGCCGCATCGGCGCAGCGCAGCAGCTCCTCGGTGCTGCGGCCGTGGTCCGGATAGGCGGCCACGCCGATCGACACGGTCACCGGCGGCAGCGCCTGACCCTGGTGCTGCACCTGCAGGTTCGCCACCGCGGCGCGGATCTGCTCGGCGCGGCGCTGCGCCACGTCGGCGGCGGCGCCCGGCAGGATCACCGTGAACTCCTCGCCGCCGTAGCGGCAGGCGATGTCCTCCGGCCGCACCAGCCCGGCCAGCAACTGACCGAACGCCGCCAACAAGGCATCGCCGCCGGCGTGGCCGAGGCGGTCGTTGAGCGCCTTGAAGTGGTCCAGGTCCAGCATCATCAGCGCCAGCGGCTGGTCGCGTCGCTCGCAGCGCGCCAGTTCGCGCACCAGCGACTCTTCCAAGTAGCGGCGGTTGTACAGCCCGGTCAACGGATCGCGGATCGACTGCGTGCGCAGGCGCTGGCGCAACTGCAGGTTGTGCAGCGCCATCGCCAGCTGTTCGGCCACCACCTCGACCAGGGGCAGGCGTTCGAGCAGGGCCGGATCGCGGCTGGACAGATGGATCAGCCCCAGCGGCTCGCCCTGCACCATCATCGGCACGCAGGTGCCATGGCGCGCCACGCCGGCGGCGTGCGCGCAGGCCGGCGCGGCACCGGGCCGCTGGATCTGGGTGGCGCGGCTGCGCAGGCCTTCGCAGCCGCTCAGCGACAGCGACGGCGCGCACACCGCATCCTCGCCCCAGTGCGCGACGCAGACCGCCTGCTCGCCCGCCGCGTCGGTGCAGTACACGCTGCAGCCGGCGTCGCCGAGCAGGCGCTCCAGCGCCTGCCGCGCGACCTCCACCGCCTCGTCCTGCTGCACGCAGCTCTGCAGTCCGCGGCTGCAGCGGTTGAGCGTGCGCAGATCCTGTTCGGTGCGCTGCATCTGCTGCACGGTGCCCACCAGCAGCGCATTGGCATGGTGACCGCGCTGCTCGGCCTGACTGCGGCGGCCGATCTCGCGGCGCAGCAGCAGGTACAGGCCCAGGGTCAGCGCACACACCGTGGGGATGCCGATCACCGCCAGCCGGCGCAGCAGGTCGGCGTTGGCGGCGGTGGAGCGGGCGCTGCTGGCCAGCGCCGCGCGCTCGCTGCGCACCAGGCTGTCGGTGTTGCGCCGGATCGCCTGCGACATCAGACGGCCCTGGCGGGCGCGCTCCGGGTCCGGCTTGCGCATGCCTGCCGCCCTGCCCTGGAAGCGGGCCACGGCGAGCGCGCTGTCGCGTATGCGCGCCTCGATCTGCGCCTGGACCTCCTGCAGCCGCTGCTGCTGCGCGGGGTTGCCCTGCAGCAGCGTGGCCAGTTGCTGCAGCCGCGGCGGCAGCGCGCGCTGGCACGCCCGGAAATCGGCCAGGTGTTCGCGGCTGTCCAGCAGCAGGAAGCCGCGCAGCGAGGCATCGCAGTCGGCGAGGTTCAGCTGCAGGCCGTTGATCTCGGCAATGACCCGGTGGCTGCGCTGCACCGCGGCCGCATCGGCGAGAAAGCGCTCGCTGCCCACCAGCACGCCGCCACTGATGCCCAACAGCAGCAGCAGGGCCAGCGGCACGCCATAGCGGTTGATCGTGGTGGAGGGCATGGCGTTGGCCAATGGGAGGAAGGAAGGCCGCGCGCGCCCTGCACTGCGCCGCGCAGTCAAGCGCAGGGAGCCATGCAAGTTTCAGGCCGAACCGCGCGCCGCGTCACAGCCAGCCCTTCTGCCGGGCCAGCCGCGCCGCCTCGATGCGGTTGCCGACCCCGAGCTTGCCGATCGCCTCGGACAGGTAGTTGCGCACCGTGCCCGACGACAGCCCCAACTGCGTGGCGATGTCGCCGGCCGAGGCGCCCTCGCCGGCCAGACGCAGCACCTGGCGCTCGCGGTCGTTGAGCGGGTCGGCCTCGGACCAGGCTTCCAGCGCCAGTTCCGGGTCGATCGCGCGGCCGCCGCGATGCACCTGGCGGATCGCCTCGATCAGCCGCTGCGGCGGCGCATCCTTGAGCAGGTAGCCGCCGACCCCGGCGTCCAGGGCGCGGCGCAGGAAGCCGGGGCGGGCGAAGGTGGTGACGATGATGACGCGCACCGGCAGTTGCTGGCGCTGGATGCGCTGGGCCAGCTCCAGGCCGCTGAGGCCGGGCATCTCGATGTCGGTGACCAGCAGGTCCGGCGCATGCGCCTGCAGCGCGCGCCAGGCGGCTTCGCCGTCGGCCGCGCTGGCGACCAGGTCGAGATCCGCTTCCAGGCCCAGCAGTGCGCCCAGCGCACCGCGCACCATTGCCTGGTCCTCCGCCAGCACTAAACGAATCACGGCACCCCCCGGTCCTTGTCGGCCCATTGTAGTGCCCGGGCCGGGCCGGCGCTCAGCCGAGCGCGGCGTCCTGGTCCACCGGGGACTGCATCCGCGCCGCCGGCGCGGCGTCCGCCATCGCCGCCTCGACCCGCGGCAAGGGCGCGGCGGCGACCAGGCAGGTGCCCAGGCCGCGCTCGGAGGCGATGCGCAGGCTGCCGCCCACCGCCTCCAGCCGCTCGCGCATGCTGCTCAGCCCGGTGCCCGGCTGCAGCGCGCCGCCACGGCCGTCGTCGCGCAGTTCCAGCAGCGCCTGGCCGCGCTCGCACCACAGCCGCAACTGCGCGTGGCTGGCACGCGCGTGGCGCTGGATGTTGGTGGCGGCCTCGCGCAGCACCAGCGCGAACACCGTCTCCAGCTGTGGGCACGGCGGCAAGGCCTCGACCTGGTAGCGGAAGCTCACCCCCGACGACTCCAGCAGCAGCTTGGCCGAGGCGATCTCCGCCGCCAGCTGCGCCGCGCGGATGCCGCTGACCGCACGCCGCACCTGGCTCAGCGCCTCGCGTGCCACCTGGCCCACTTCCTCCATCTCGCGCTGCGCCGCGGCGGCGTCATGCGCGAGCAGGCGCGTGGCCAGGTCCGACTTCAGCGCCACCAGCGACAACGTGTGGCCGAGCAGGTCGTGCAGGTCGCGACCGATGCGCTCGCGCTCGGCCACCGCCGCCAGGCGCCGCACTTCCTCGTGGCTCAGGCGCAGCTGCGCCTCGCCGCGCGCACGGCGCTCGAAGCTGATGTTCATCAGCCCCACCGACAGGCCGACCACCATCGCGCTGACCATGTACAGCGGCGACCAGCCGCGCATCGTCCAGGCCAATGCGAACGAGGCCAGCACCAGCAGCATCGCCGCCACCGCCCGCTTCGGCTCGAAGCAGAACGCCAGGAAGGCGCAGGCATAGATGATGTAGCACTGCGCGCCGGGGTTGTACGGCAGCACCACGAACGCCAGCGCCGCCATGCCGGCCACGCACCAGGGCAGGTAGCGCCGGTGGCGGTAGTAGGCCACGTAGTACAGGGCCAGGAACATCAGATAGCTGGCCAGCGTCGGCGGGAACCAGTTGCGGAAGTAGTACGGTTCGTAGAGCGGAGTGACGAACAGCCAGATCGACCACACCAGCGACAGCCACACGAACCAGTGGGTGCTGGACTTGGCCGAGCTCCAGCCGATGCGGCGGGCGATCAGCGAGTCGGGCGATGCGTGCAGCAAGGCGATCACGTCGGGCTCCCAGGGCGGCACGGCCGCCGCAGCGCATAGCTTAGCGAAGGCACCGGCGCGCGAAACCGCGCGGCGACGCCGGGATCGGCACGGCGCACCATCAGCCGCGACGCAGGCGCCGCTGCGCCAGTGCGTAGAACACCACCGTCACCGCCAGCAGCGCGATGACATGGCCGGCACTGCCGTGGCCGTCGCCCTGCCCGACCACGCGCAGCGCCATCTGGCCCAGGTGATACGACGGCCACAGCGGCGCCAGCGTGGTCAGCCACGCCGGCAGCAGCTGCAGCGGGATCCACAATCCCGACAGGAACGCCATCGGCAGGTAGATCAGGTTGACCAGCGCCGGTGCGCCGCTGCCGCCGGCGTAAGCGCCAAGCGCCAGCCCGATCGCGCAGAACGGCAGCGTGCCCAGCACGTCCACCAGCAGCAGCCCGATCCGCTGCGCCGGCGTCAGCATCACCCCGCCGAGCAGCGCGGCCAGCGCCTGCAGCAATATGCCGATCGCCAGCGCGAAGGCCATCGCCAGCGCGGTGCGCGCCAGCAGCAGGGCCAGCGGCGGCACCGGCATCGCCCGCTTCAGCGCGAGCAGGCCGCGCTCGCGGTCCAGGGCCAGGCCGACGCCGAACCCGAACAGGGCCGGCGCCATCACCCCGAACACGCTGTAGCTGGCCATCAGGTACACCGCCGCGTCGTGGCGCCCATGATTGAGCAGCACGCCGAACAGCAGGTAGAACAACGGCGGGAACAGCAGCGTCGGCAAGGCGAACGACGGCGTGCGCAGCCAGCGCAGCACCTCGTAGCGGATCTCGCGCAACAGCAGCGCGCCCTGGTCGCGCAACGACCAGGCGGCCGCCGGGGAAGCAACGGACAGATCGATCGGATTCATGCGGCCTCCGCACGGGTGATGGCGAGAAAGGCGTCGGCGAGGCCGGCACGGCGCACTTCCAGCGCCGTCAGCGCCGGATCGCCGGCGAGCAGCCGCGCCACCACCGGCTCGGCCGGCTCGGCGACCACCTCCAGCACCCCGTCGCGGCTCTCGGCGCGACGCACCTGCGGCCACTGCGCCACCTGCGCCGCCGGCAGCGCGCTGCGGCAGCGGATGGTGCATTGTTCGAAGCGCGCACGCAGTTCGGCGACGCTGCCCTCGGCGATCAGCGTGCCGCGCTGCAGCACCGCCACCCGGTCGGCCAGCGCCTCGGCCTCTTCCAGATAGTGCGTGGTCAGCAGCACCGCGCAGCCGTCGGCGACCAGCTCGCGGATCGCCCGCCACAGGCCCTGCCGCGCCTCGATGTCCAGGCCGGTGCTGGGCTCGTCCAGGAACAGCACCCGCGGCCGCCCGCAGATCGCCATCGCGAATTGCACGCGGCGCTGCTGGCCGCCGGACAGTTGGCCGTAGCGGCGTGCCATCAACCCGTCCAACCCGGCCAGCGCCACGCAGTCGGCGACGCTGCGCGGCTGCGGGTAATAACCGCGCGCCTGCAGCAGCAGTTCGCCCACGCGCAGGGTGTCCGGCAGCCCGGCGGTCTGCAGCATCGCCCCGGCCTGGCGGCGTGCGGCCAGCGCCCGCGGATCCTGCCCGCACAGGCGCACGCTGCCGGCGTCGGGCGTCTGCAGCCCGAGCAGCAGGCTCACCGCGGTGCTCTTGCCGGCGCCGTTGGCGCCCAGCAGCGCCAGCAACTGGCCGGGCCGCAGCTGCAGGTCGACGCCGTCGAGCGCGACCAGCGTCCCGTAGCGCTTGTGGACGCCGCTGAGCTGCGCCAGCGGCAACGCATCGTGATCGGGCATGGGACACTCCGGTGCTGGCAGGGAGTGCCTAGGCTGCGCCGCGGCGGAGTCGCCGCCCAGTGCGGCGCGTCAGCTGCAGTGGATGACATCTGTCACTGGCAGCCCCCGCACGATTGCCGCATGCTGCGATCCACGCCGAGGGGCGGCGTTCTCCCGCTACAGCGCATCGCAGAAAGTGACTTCCGGCCATGCCCACAGCGGCCGGTGGCTCGCACACTGCAGCGCGCCGACCGTTTCGTTCAAGGACACGATGAGTACTTCCTCCGACCTGCTCAAGGAACTCCGTATCGACCGCAAGGCGCCGCCGAGCGAGCCGCCGTCGCGGCGCGGGCTGTGGATCGCCGTGGTGCTGCTGGTGGTGCTGCTCGCCCTGGGCGCCGGCGGCTGGTGGCTGTTCGGCCGCAGCAAGCCGCTGGAGGTGCGCACCGCCGCGGTGGTGGCGATCGCCCCCGGCAGCAGCAGCGCCTCGGTGCTGGACGCCAGCGGCTACGTGGTGGCGCGGCGCATGGCCACGGTGTCGGCCAAGATCACCGGCAAGGTCCGCGAGGTGCGCATCGAGGAAGGCATGCGCGTGCAGGAAGGCCAGGTGATGGCGACGCTGGATCCGATCGACGCCAACGCGCAACGGGTGCTGTCGGCCTCGCAGCTGGAGGCGGCGCGCAGCCTGGTCGCCAACATGCAGGCGCAGGTGCGCCAGGCCGATGCCGACGCGCAGCGGCTGCAGACCCTGGCCGGCCAGCAACTGGTCTCGCGCTCGCAGTACGAGCAGGCGGTGGCGCAGCGCGATGCCCTGCGTGCGCAGTTGCAGAACGCGCAACGCAACGTGGCGGTGGCCGGCAACCAGTTGTCGATCTCCGATCTCAACGTGGACAACACCATCGTGCGTGCGCCGTTCTCCGGCGTGGTCACCGCCAAGGCGGCGCAGCCGGGCGAGATCGTCTCGCCGCTATCGGCCGGCGGCGGCTTCACCCGCACCGGCATCGGCACCATCGTCGACATGGATTCGCTGGAGATCGAGGTCGAGGTGGGCGAGTCCTACATCGGCCGGGTCAAGCCGGGCATGCCGGTGGAGGCCACGCTCAACGCGTATCCGGACTGGAAGATCCCGGCCGAGGTGATCGCGATCATCCCCTCCGCCGACCGCGGCAAGGCGACGGTGAAGGTGCGCGTGGCACTGAAGCAGAAGGACGCGCGGATCGTGCCGGAGATGGGCGTGCGGGTCAGTTTCCTGGAGGCGCCGCAGCCGCAGGCGCAGCACACGCCGCAGGGCGTGCGGGTGCCGGGCGCGGCGATCGTCAAGCGCGCCGGCCAGGACGTGGCGTTCGCGGTCAAGGAGGACAACACGGTCGAGCAGCGCGCGCTGAAGACCGGCATCGCCCTGGGCGACGACCGCCAGGTGCTGTCCGGCCTGTCCGCCGGCGACACGGTGGTGCTGGATCCGCCGGAGGCCTTGCATGCGGGCATGCAGGTGAAGACGGCGGAGGCCGCTGCGCAGTAGTGCGCGATGGTGTGCTGCACATTGCGTCAGCACCCGATGTCGCACTTGATGTAGTCGCTTTTCAACTGCACCCAGCGCCGTCACACCGCTCTTGCTCTTGCTCTTGCTCTGCTCTTGCTCTGCTCTTGCTCTGCTGTTGCTCTGCTGTTGCTCTGCTGTTGCTTGGCTTCGGCTCTTGATTTACCGGGTTCCCTTCCGCAGCGGCGGATGGACCGGGGAAACACCCGAAGGGCGGCGCACATGGATGTGCGCCGTTCGCGGCAGGGGCAGGATGCCCCTTCCGCGAATCCCCGGTGCATCCGCGGACCCGGAGCGCGTAGCGCGGAGGGCGCGAGGCAGGGCGCGCTTTCTTTTGGTTACCTTTTCTTTGCGCGAGCAAAGAAAAGTAACTCGCCCGAAAGGGCGAAAGCCTTTGCTGTTGCTTCAAGCTCTCGTGTCGGACAAGAAGAACTGTAGGAACTGCTTCAGCCGCGACAAACGTACTCGGTCATGCATGTCGCTGCGTAAGCCGCTTCTAAGATCAAGCAGCAGCAAGTGCAAGAGCAAAGCTTTCGCCTTGCGGCGAGTTACTTTTCTTTGCTTGTGCAAAGAAAAGTAACCAAAAGAAAGCACACCCTGCCTACGCGCCCTCCGCGCTAACGCGCTCCGGGTCCGCGTCCAGCCCGGGGATCCGCGGAAGGGGCATCCTGCCCCTGCCGCGGACGGCGTACATCCATGTACGCCGCCCCTTCGGGGTTTTTCCCCGCGCTGGCCGCCGCTTCGGAAGGGAACCCGGCAAGTCAAAAGCAAGAACAACAGCAACAGCAGAAGCAACAGCAACAACTGCACTTGCACTTGCAACCGCAACCGCAACCGCAACCGCAACGGTAAACCCCTCGCCCACCGGCGACCGCATCGCCTCCACCTCGTCCACCGCCAGGAACACCACCATGTCCACCCTCGTCACCCTGCGCAACGTCACCAAGACCTACCAGCGCGGCCCCGAGAAAGTCCAGGTCCTGCACGGCATCGACCTGGATATCGCCCGCGGCGACTTCGTCGCCCTGATGGGTCCGTCCGGCTCCGGCAAGACCACCCTGCTCAACCTGATCGGCGGGCTGGATTCGCCCAGCGGCGGCGAGATCGAGATCGAAGGCCAGCGCATCGACCGCATGAGCGGCGGCCAGCTCGCCACCTGGCGCAGCCACCACGTCGGCTTCGTGTTCCAGTTCTACAACCTGATGCCGATGCTCACCGCGCAGAAGAACGTCGAACTGCCGCTGCTGCTGACCTCGCTCAGCGCCGCCCAGCGCAAGCGCAATGCCGAGATCGCGCTGACCCTGGTCGGCCTGGCCGAGCGCCGCAACCACAAGCCCAGCGAACTGTCCGGTGGCCAGCAGCAGCGCGTGGCCATCGCCCGCGCCATCGTCTCCGACCCCACCTTCCTGATCTGCGACGAACCCACCGGCGACCTCGACCGGCGTTCGGCCGAGGACGTGCTGGGCCTGCTGCAGGAACTCAACCGCAGCCACGGCAAGACCATCGTCATGGTCACCCACGACCCCAAGGCCGCCGAGTACGCCACCCACACCGTGCACCTGGACAAGGGCGAGCTGGCCGACGCGCCGGCCGCGCACTGAGCGAGGCGATGCCATGAAGTATTTTTCGTTGATCTGGGCGCAACTGTTCCGCAGCAAGACGCGGACAGTGCTGACCCTGTTCTCGGTGATCGTTGCGTTCCTGCTGTTTGGCCTGCTCGACTCGGTGCGCGTCGCGTTCACCGCCGGCGGCTCGGTGGAAGGCGTCAACCGCCTGGTCGTGGCCTCGCGCCTGTCGATCACCCAGTCGCTGCCGGTGCGCCTGGAAGCGCAGATCCGCAGCGTGCCGGGCGTACGCGACGTGACCTATGCGATGTGGTTCGGCGGCATCTACAAGGATCCCAAGGACTTCTTCCCCAACTTCTCGGTGGCGCCGAACTTCTTCGACGTGTACAGCGAGTACGAGATGCCGCCGGAGCAGCTCAAGGCGTTTCGCGACACCCGCACCGGTGCGGCGGTGGGCGAGGCGCTGGCGAAGAAGAACGGCTGGAAGGTCGGCGACGTGATCCCGCTGCAGGCCACCATCTTCCCGCGCGGCGGCAGCAACGACTGGCCGCTGGAACTGAAGGCGATCTTCCGCGCCAAGGACCGCGCCAACGTGCAGGCGGAGAACCAGTTGATGATGAACTGGAAGTACTTCGACGAGAGCAACGACTACATCAAGGGCCGGGTCAGCTGGTACACGGTGCGGCTGGACAACCCCGAGCACGCCTCGCGCGTGGCGCAGGCGATCGATGCACTGTCGGCCAACTCCGACCACGAGACCAAGTCGCAGACCGAGTCGGCGTTCCAGCAGGCCTTCGTCAAGCAGTTCGCCGACATCGGCCTGATCGTCACCTCGATCATGGGCGCGGTGTTCTTCACCCTGGTGCTGCTGACCGGCAACACCATGGCGCAGGCCGTGCGCGAACGCATTCCGGAACTGGCCACGCTCAAGACCCTGGGCTTCCAGGACCGCACGGTGCTGACCCTGGTGATTGTGGAGTCGGTGCTGCTGATCGTGCTCGGCGGCCTGCTCGGCATGGCGCTGGCGGCGGCGGCGATCCCGGTGCTGGCCAGCGCCAGCCGCGGCGCGCTGCCGGTGCACGCTGTGCCGGCGCAGACCTGGCTGATCGGCGTGGCACTGATGCTGGTCATCGGCGTGGTGGTCGGCCTGCTGCCGGCGCTGCGCGCGCAGCGGCTGAAGATCGTCGACGCCCTGGCCGGGCGCTGAGCCCGCCCCTTCTCTCCAGCACAGCGATGCCACGGACGGCGACGCAGACCCGAGGAACAACGCAATGAAGATGCAATGGTTATGGAATGTCCTGGCGATCGCGGCGCTGGCGCTCGGCCTGGGAATCTGGATCGCCCTGCCCTGGTTCCTGGTGCTGGCGCTGGTGGCGGTGCTCGCCGTGCTGCTGCTGGCCACCCGCAGCGGCCGGCTGTCGCTGGCTGCCGCGCGCATCGGCATCGCCAGCCTGCCGCAGCGCTGGGGCGCCAGTTCGGTGATCGTGGTCGGCATCGCCGGCGTGGTCGGCGTGCTGGTGGCGATGCTGGCGATGGGCCAGGGTTTCCAGGCCACTCTGGACAGCACCGGCGACGACACCACCGCCATCGTCCTGCGCGGCGGCTCGCAGGCCGAGACCAACTCGGTCATCACCCGCGACCAGGTGCCCTTGATCGCCAGCCTGGCCGGTGTGGCGCGCGGCGCCGACAACCGCCCGCTGGTCTCGCCGGAACTGTCGCAGGTGGTGAACCTGCAGTCCAAGTCCGACGGCACCGACGTCAACGCGCAGTTCCGCGGCGTCGGCGAGCAGGGCTGGGCGGTGCACGACAAGGTCAAGCTCCTGCAGGGCCGTCGCTTCCAACCGGGCCTGCGCGAGATCGTGGTCGGCAAGGGCGCGCAATCGCAGTTCCGCGGCCTGCAGCTCGGCCAGACCCTGACCCTGGGCAACCAGGCCTGGACCGTGGTCGGCGTGTTCGCCAGCGGCGACGCGCACGACTCGGAGCTGTGGACCGACACCCAGACCCTGGCCACCACCTACAACCGCAGCGCCTACCAGTCGATCAGCGTGCGCACCCAGGGCCAGGACGGCTTACGCCAGTTCAAGGCGGCGATGGACGCCGACCCGCGGCTGAAGCTGGACGTGTTCACCACCCGCGAGTACTACCGCAAGCAGGGCGGCAACCTCAGCAAGGTGCTGGAGGTCCTGGGCACCTTCATCGGCACCATCATGGCGATCGGCGCGGTGTTCGGCGCGCTCAACACCATGTACGCGGCGGTCGCCACCCGTGCCCGCGAGATCGCCACGATGCGCGCGCTCGGCTTCCGCGGGTTGCCGGTGGTGGTGGCGGTGATGCTGGAGACCATGCTGTTGGCGCTGCTCGGCGGGGTGCTGGGCGGGCTGATCGCCTGGGCGATCTTCAACGGCTACAGCGTCTCCACCCTGGGCAGCAACTTCAGCCAGGTGGTGTTCCAGTTCAAGGTCTCCCCGCCGCTGCTGTGGACCGGGCTGAAGTGGGCGCTGGGCATCGGCCTGGTCGGCGGCCTGTTCCCGGCGCTGCGCGCGGCGCGGCTGCCGATCACCACCGCCCTGCGCGCGCTGTAGCGCCAGGGCTGAACGCGCCGGGCCGGGACCGCTGTCCCGGCCCGGCCCAATGGCGGCTGACGCGTCATCGTTCCGTCATCGAAACGCGGTAGAACGGCCGCCGCCGAGGCGCTAGCCTGCGCGGCCATTTGGTTCCACGCCGCCACGCCCATGTCCTCGCGCCTGCGCCTGCTGCTCGTCCTCTGCGCCAGCCTGTGGCTGAGCGCCTGCTCCTCCACCTCGCTCAGCGACCGCCTGGTCGCGCCGGGCGGCGTGTCGCCGTTGATGGACGAGGAGCGCATCCAGAGCCTGCTGGCGACCCTGCCCAACCGCAGCGGCCACGTGGTGGTGCCCGGCGGCATCCCGATCTTCTGGCGCGCCATCGACCCGGGCGACTACCACATGCGCTACCGCTACGAGCATGCCGGCCGCGACGCCAGCGGCCACGAGCACGCCGATTTCGCCATGGACGTGGCCACCCCGGCGCCGACCACGCACATGGCCCCGCGCGGCACCGTGGTGCTGCTGCACGGCTGGATGATGGACGGCGACTCGCTGCTGCCGTGGTCGCTGGACCTGGCCCAGGCCGGCTACCGCAGCATCAGCATCGACCTGCGCAACCACGGCCGCTCCGGCGGCGGCCCGGCCGGCTACGGCACCCGCGAGTCCGACGACGTGGTCGCGGTGATCCGCGCCCTGCGCGCCAGCGGCGAGGTGCAGGGTCCGGTGTACCTGTTCGGCGTGTCCTACGGCGCGGCCACCGCGCTGTTCGCTGCGCAGAAGCTCGGCGATCAGATCGACGGCGTGGTTGCCATGGAATCCTTCGCCAACGCCGGCCGCGGCATCCGCGACATGATCCCGCACATGCTCGCCAGCCGCCCGCGCGGCTGGATGGCCAGCGCGGCGATGGACCTGGCGCGCTGGCGCTACGGCGGGCAGAACCTGGATGCGGTGATCGCCAACGCCAACCAGCGCCTGGCGCTCAACCTGGACCAGGTCGACGTCACCGCCGCCGCGCGCGCCGCACCGGCCTGCGTGCTGCTGCTGCACGGCAGCGCCGACCAGCACATCCCGGTGGCGCACGGCCGCCTGCTGGCGCTGGACGCCCCGCGCGCGCACTACCTGGAAATGCCCGGCGAGAACCACCTCAGCCTGCCGATGCGGCTGGACCTGCTGGCGCCGACCGTGGAGGACTGGTTCGCCGACCTGCAGTCGCCGAGCCACGGCGGCCGCTGCCCGCAGCCCTTGCCGCCGCGTGCGGATCCCGAGTTGCAGCTGACGGGTGGGCCGGCGGCGAGCGATAGCCGCGGCTGAGCGGCGGGATGACCAGCCATTCGGCTGTGGAAAGCAGGGAGTCGGGATTGGGGATTCGTAACAGCGGGCTGTACTGTCGGCCTGCTGGTTCCGCGGCGGCTCATGCTCTTGCCAATCCCCAATCCCCAATCCCTAATCCCTAATCCCCGCTCGCCGCCACAAGCTCTCGCCGGCGAACAGCAGCAAGCCGATCCAAATGGCGGCAAAGCCGATCGCCTTGCCCGCGTCGAACGGCTCGCGGAAGAACCACACGCCCAGCAGCAACTGCAGGCTCGGTGCGATGTACTGCAGCAGCCCCACCAGCGACAGCGGGATGCGCCGCACGCCGTAGGCGAAACCGATCAGCGGCACCGCGGTGACCACGCCGCCGAATGCCAGCAGCAGGTCGTTGCGCCAGCCCCACGCACCGGCGAAGCCGCCGCCGTGGCCGGCTTCGCCCCACAGCACGAAGCCCAGCGCCGGCAGGAACAGGTACAGGCTCTCCACGCCCAGCCCGGCCACCGCATCCACCTGCACCAGCTTGCGCAGCAGGCCGTACAGCCCGAACGAGCCGGCCAGGCCCAGCGCGATCCACGGCAGCGTGCCGGCGTCGACGGTCAGCCAGGCCACGCCCAGCGCGGCGCAGGCAACGGCCAGCCATTGCAGCGGACGCAGCCGCTCGCGCAGCACCAGCACCCCGAGCAGCACGTTGACCAGCGGATTGATGAAGTAGCCCAGGCTGGTCTCGATCACGTGGCCGGCATTGACCGCCCAGATGTACAGGCCCCAGTTGAAGGCGATCGCCACGCTGCTCAGCGCCAGCGTGGCCAGCGCGCGCGGCTGCGCGGCAATGCGCCGCCACCACTGCAGGCGTGCGCTGTACACCAGCCAGGCCACCACCAGCAGCGTGCTCCAGACGATGCGGTGGGCGATGATGTGCGGCGACGGCACCGCCTGCAGCAGGTGCCAGTACACCGGCACCACGCCCCACAGCGCGAAGGTCGCCGCGGTGATCCACAGGCCGCGCCGGGCCTCCTGCGCGGCGACCGCGGTCATCGCCGGGTCCTCGCCACGGTGATCACCACCACGCCGGCCAGGATCACCGCCATCGCACCGAAATCGCTGGCGCTGAAGCGTTCGCTGCCGAGCCAACTGCCCAGCGCCACCGCGATCACCGGATTGACGTAGGCATAGCTGCCGGCCAGTGCCGGGCGTACGTTCTGCAGCAGCCACACGTAGGCGGTGAAGGCGACGATCGAGCCGAACACGCACAGGTAGGCCACCGCCAGCATCCCCTGCGTACTCGGCAGCGTGTGCAGGCGTTCGCCGCTGAGCAGGCCGATCGCCACCAGCATCACCCCGCCGCACAGCATCTGCCCGGCGGCGGCCATGAACGGCATCGGCAGATCGCGCCCGCGCGACCACACCGAGCCGATCGCCCAGCCGACCGGCGCGATCAACAGCAGCACCAGGCCCAGCGGGCTGGCATTGAGACTGCTGCCGGCGTTGAGCCACACCACGCCGGCGAAGCCGACCACGATCCCCAGCCATTCGCCGCGGCTGGCGTGATGGCCGCGCAACGTGCCGAACAGCGCCATCCACAGCGGCACCGAGGCCACCGCCACCGCCGCCAGCCCCGAGGACACCTGACGCTCGGCCAGCACCACCAGACCATTGCCGCAGACCAGCATCAGCGCACCGAGCATGGCCAGCGGCCGCCACTGCGCGCGCGTGGGCGCGGGCACCCCGCGCCAGCGCAGCACCGCGTACAGCACGCTGCCGGCGATCACGAAGCGCGTGCCGGAGACCACGCTCAACGGCGGCGCGCCGCCTTCCAGGGCGAAGCGGATCGCCAGATAGGTCGAGCCCCAGACGACATAGACCAGGAACAGGGCGAGAACGACGAAGCCGCCGCGCGCAGGCGCAGCGGCGACAGGAGCAGAAGGCATCGGACGGCGCCAGAGACAGCGGGGGCGCTATTCTAGAGCACCTGGTCTGCGCGCAAGCCGTCTCGCCCGCGCGCGGCGCGCTGCCGCGGCGTACAGATCGTTCGTCGAGAAAGGAGTCGTGGATGACATCACACCGCACCTGGCTCGCGCTGCCCCTGCTGGCGGCGCTGGGCAGCAACAGCGCGGCACGCCCGCCTGCCGGACCCTGGGACTTGAACGGACATCAGTTGCTGGAAGCCCCGCTGGACGGCTCGCTGGCAGACGACCTGGGTCCGCAGCAACCGCAGGAACTGCGGGTCATCGTGTCCTCGCGCACGGCGGCCGCCTACATGCTCGGCATCGCGGCCGGCAGCGAGGGCGCGCGATGGTGCCGACCGGCCGGCCAGTCCGGTCCACCGGATGTCCAGGCCCTGGTCGCCGATCTCGTCGCGCTGCCCGATACGCGCCTGGACGAACGCGCCAGCGACCTGGTCGTGCAGGCCCTGGCCAAACGGTACCCCTGCAAACCTGCCAAGCCACGCCGCCCATCGCACTGAGGGCGCCGCCTGCCTCAAGGTCGCGTCGGCGCGACGAGGCAGTGATGAGCCGCTGGCGCGACGATGCGTCGGGTGCCGCACGGGCATCCACACTGGCACCGCAGCCACCGCCAGCGGCGCCCGGCGCTCCACCGTGATCACCAGGCCGCGGCGCTGCAGGTCCGCGTGGGCGCGCCAACAGCCAGACCAGCAGCGCGCAGCAGATGAAGGATCTCAATCAGGTCGCGTCAGCTGCCGCCACTGCGCATGGCCGACCCGCGCCGCGCTCTGGCCGAAGAAACGAGACCGGCCTCGCGCAAGGAGCGTGCTGCTCAATGCAGTTCTGACCCCTGAAGTTTCCACCGATCAGCCGACGTCCAAGACAGCGCAACTGCAGCCCGCTCCGGCGCTCCGCAGCCCCCGAAAAACCTAAGAGACGGTTCAGCCGCACGGGCGTATCTGTACGCACACACACCTGCTCGCTGCGCACTGCCATGGCCATCGATACCGCACTGTCGCCGCTCGGCACCGTCACGCCTTATGGCACGTCGCCCTATGGCTTTTCCGCAGAGAGTGCCTCCAGCGGTTCGGCTCAAGCCGGCAACCCGATCGTGGCCAGCAACGACCCGGCAGCGGTGCAGCAGGCGGTGGAATTGTCCGGCGAGGCCTCGGTGATCTTCAGCCTCGGCGGCCTCGCGGGAACCATCCCGGCCGACACGGGCCTGACCTACAACGCGGCCGGGCTGTTCAACAGCATCGTCAGCGCCGGCCCGAGCGATGTGGCCTCGTCTGCCGGCACTTCCACCTCGACCGCCGGCGCGTCGACCTCGACCGGCACCGCGCCCTACCCCACCCTCGATCAGGCCACGCAGACATACGACCAGGGCCTGCTCGGCACCATCACCGCGCCGCCGTCGACCCCGGGCCTGTACAACGCCTCCGGTGTCTTCAGCAGCCAGGGCCTGACCCCGCAGCTGTCTTCGCTGCTGCAGTCCGATCCCAGCCTCAGCGGCACGGTCAGCGGCGACCTGCTCAATCAGGGCATCGTCGGCGGGTTGATCGACACCACTGCCTGAGCAGTGCGGCATGGTCGCCTGCGGCACCCGCACGCACCTGGCACGGTAGAAACGGCTTCAGGCCACTTCTAGCGCGCGCTTTTCGCAGCCTTGCCGAACACCGCGTTGTTCTCTCGCAGGAGCGGCTTCAACCGCGACAGGCATTGCCGGTCACGCCCCGTCGCGGCTGAAGCTGCTCCTACGCGTGGCCTTGCGCCACCCGCGAAGATCCCCTTCTACCGCATCCCCAGCGCAACGCACGTATCGCCGGCCATGGCCAACGGCTCCGGCACCGCCCAGCCAACGTGCTGTGACGGCACTCGTATGTCGCTCGACCGGCGTCGCTCAGCCCGGCATCGCCGGACCACAGGCCTCGGCCGGATCGCTGTTCGCCGGCAAGGCATGCCGCTCCAAGGCATCGGCGTCGCCGCCCGCATCGCCGGCCAGCGCATCGTTGGCCGCCTGTGCCGCACCTCCCATGAACAGGGAAGCGGACAGCAGCAACATGCGCATCGGGTTCACGGTCACGACCTGGCAACAAGCGGGCCGCACAGTGTAGAGAATGGCGTCGTGCGGAGACAGCACGGCGACGCATTCGTGTGCGCGAAACCGGCCGCCGTTCAGCGCGCGGGACGATCCAGCCAGCAGGCCAGGCCCTGCGCATTGAGTTCGATGTCCATGTGCAGCACGCGCTCCACGCCGGCATCGTCCAGCGGACAGCCATGCAGCCGCGCCCGCTCCAGATACAGCGCGGTCAGCGCCGCGACCAGGCAGCGATGGCGGTCGGAACGGCCGTCGCAGCCACGCGCGATCGCCACCATCGCCTCCAGTTGCTCCAGCAGCTCCGCCGCCAGCGTCTCGGCGCCCTCCACCGGACCGTAGTGGGTGAGATACAGCGTCTGCGGCGCGTAGCCGAGCATGCGCTGGATCGAGGCCTGCATCGCTTCCGGCTCGAACTGCACCGGCGACGAGGTCGGGATCGCGAACGCACCGCGCGCGCTGTCCAGTTCGCGGTAGGACAGGCCGAAGGTGTCGCCACTGAACCAGCTGCGGCTGCGTGCGTCCCACACGCACAGGTGATGGCGGGCGTGCCCGGGGGTGTCGATGCACAACAGCTCGCGCCCGGCCAGCGACAGGCGATGGCCGTCCTCGGCCACCACCACGCGCTCCGCCGGTACCGGCACGATGCTGCCGTAGCTGCGCGCCATCTCCGCCTCGCCGTACACCGCGGTGGCGCCGGCGATCAGCCGCGCCGGATCGATCATGTGCGGCGCACCGCGCGGATGCACCAGCAGACGCGCGTTCGGCAGGTGCTGCAGCAGCGCACCCGCACCGCCGGCATGGTCCAGGTGCACGTGGGTGAGGATCAGCCAGTCCACGTCGGCCGGCGCCAGACCGGCGTGCGCCAGGGCGTCCAGCAGCAGCGGCACGGCATGGCTGGTGCCGCAGTCGACGAAGGCGCCGCGCCCGTTCTCCACGATCAGATAGGCGGCATCGAACTGCGCGCGCTGGAAGCCGGTATCGACGAGATGGATGCTGGGATCGCGTGGCATGGCGCAGAAGCGTGGCTGGGCGAAGCTCCATTCTAGGCGGTATGGAGGATGCTGCCAGTGCCGGGCGGCAAGGGCCGGATGAGGACGAATAACGGAAACGCCGGAGACCCGACAGCCCATTGTGGGAGGGACTTCAGTCCCGACTGCATGCGGCCGGCAAACACACGCGCTTCGGATGTCGCGATGGAACGCGTCATTTGTCTGTAGGAGTCGACCGTCATGCAGCCGCGAAAAGCGAAGCCGAGCGCCGCCTGACACCCTCCGTCGTCGGGACTGAAGTCCCTCCCACAATGCAATCCTCCGACAAGGCTTAGTGCCGCCCTGTCGGAGCCGCTTCTACGACGGACCGCCGCGCTTGCGCTCAGCCCGCCTCGCGCAAGCGCGCCAGCGCCGCCAGCACCGTCTCGGCCGGCGCCTCCAGAATCACCGGCGCCGCCTGCAGCGCCTCGGCCTGTGCAGCCTGCTTGAGCGCAGCGATGGTCTGCCCGGCATCGCGCGGCGAGGCGAAGCCGCCGCTCTGCAACAGCAGCACGCCCTCGCCATCAAGCAGCTTGAAGTAGAACTGGCCGTCGGCCTCGCGGTACTGCTTGAAGCTCGGCAGCGCCTGCTTGGCCGTCGCCGCTTCGGTAGCGCCATCGGCCTGCGCCGACAGATCGCGCAGGCCCACCGCGTGCCGCAGCTCGGCCAGGAACGGGATCGCATAGCGTTCGCGCAGGCGCTGCGCGTTGTCGCGCAGGATCGCCTCGATGTCCTGCGGACGCGCCATCAGCGCTTCGTAGCGCACGCGCATCGGCGCGATCTCGGCATCGATGCGCTCGAACAGCTGCTGCTTGGCCTCGCCCCAGCCGATGCCGGCGGCGAACGCCTGCGCGAACGCGGCCGTCTCCTCGGCGCTGGCGAAGGCCTGGTACAGCTGGAACAGCGCGGAGCCCTCGGTCTCCTTCGGCTCGCCGGGCGCGCGCGAATCGGTGACGATGGCGAACACCCGCTTCTTCAGCTCCTCGCGCGGGGCGAACAGCGGAATGGTGTTGTCGTAGCTCTTGCTCATCTTGCGCCCATCCAGCCCGGGCAGCGTCGCCACCTGCTCGTCGATCAGCGCATCGGGCAGCACGAAGTGCTCGCGGCCGTAGACGTGATTGAAGCGCTGCGCGAAATCGCGCGCCATCTCGATGTGCTGGATCTGGTCGCGGCCCACCGGCACCTGCTGCGCCTTGAACAACAGGATGTCGGCGGCCATCAGCACCGGATACATGAACAGGCCGGCGGTGACCCCGGCATCGTCGTCCTCGCCGTCGGCGCGGTTCTTGTCCACCGCCGCCTTGTAGGCGTGCGCGCGGTTGAGGATGCCCTTGCCGGCGACGCAGGTCAGGAACCAGGTCAGCTCGTTGGTCTCCGGCACGTCCGACTGGCGGTAGAACCACACCTGCGCCGGATCCAGGCCCGCCGCCAGCCAGGTCGCCGCGATCTCCAGGGTCGAACGCTGGGTCCGCGCCGGGTCCTGCGCCTTGATCAGGCTGTGCAGATCGGCCAGGAAGAAGAAGCTCTCGATGCCGGGACGCCGGCTGGCCTGCAGCGCGGGGCGGATGGCGCCGACGTAGTTGCCAAGGTGCGGCGTGCCGGAGGTGGTGATGCCGGTGAGAACGCGGGTGGTCATGCGGAATGGACGGTCAGGGGGAAACCCGGCGAGTTTACCCGCTGCGCGACAACCCCGTTCCGGCGCGTGGTGCGTTCAATCCGGCGTCCCCGTCCTGGAGTCGCCGCGATGCACGTTCCTGCTCCTTCCCTGCCCCGCCGTTCCCGTTCCCTCGCCGTGCTCGCCTTCGCGCTGCTGTGCATCGGCGGGCTGTGCGGCTTTCGTCCATGGCCGTCGCCACCGAGCTCGGCGCCGGCGGTGCAGCTGCAGGTGATCGATCGCGATGCCGGCGACGATCCGCTGCCCGCGCATGCCTGGCGCGGCGAGCGCTGGATCGCCGCCACGCCCGGCCACCGCTACGCGTTGCGCCTGACCAACCTGACCGGGGCGCTGGTGCTGGTGGTGCTGTCGGTGGACGGCGTCAATGCGGTCAGTGGCCAGACCGCGGCCAGCGACCAGCGCGGCTATGTGCTGGCGCCGTGGCAACAAACCGAGATCGCCGGGTGGCGCAAATCGTCCGAGGACGTGGCGCAGTTCGTGTTCACCGACCTGGAGGACAGCTATGCGGCACGCACCGGACGTCCGCGCAACGTCGGCGTGATCGGCATGGCGGTGTTCGACGAAGCGCGGGCATGGCCCGATACCGTCCCGGGGAACGCAGGCGTCGACGCCGAGAGAGCTGCCAACGCAGCCGCGCGCGCGGCAACGCCCGGCGTCCCGACGCCGGAAGCAATGCCTGCACCGGCAGCGGCCGCCGACGCCCCGCAACGCAGTGCGGCCGCACCCCTCGCGGCGGCACCGTCCGCGGACGCACGCACGTATGCACGCGAAGGCACCTCCGCTGCCCGCGTGCAGCAGCGCCTGGGCACCGGCCACGGCGCGCGCGAATGGTCGCCTTCGCGCGTCACAGAATTCGAGCGCGCCAGCGACGTGCCGATGCAACGGACCGAGCTGCGCTACGACAGCCGCGCACGGCTGATCGCACGCGGCGTGCTGCCGCGGAACCTGCCGCCGCGGCGCGTGGCGGTTGCGCCAAGCGCGTTTCCCGGCGACTACGTGCCCGATCCGCCGGAGCGCTGAGCGTCCCGCGCACCAAAAAAGCACGGGCCGCAATGCGGCCCGTGTCGACGACGCTGGGGCGGTGTGCGCCTCAGTCGTGGTATTCCTTGCCCAGGCCGTCGCGGAACGCGTGCACTTCCTTCTCGGCGCGATCGCGCGCCCAGCCGTAGCGCTCCTGCAGCTTGCCGGCCAGGTACTGGGTGTTGCCTTCGGCGACGTCGAAGTCGTCGTCGGTGAGGTCGCCCCACTGCGCCTTGATCTTGCCCTTGAGCTGGGTCCACTTGCCGGCAATGATGTCTTTGTTCATGGCATCTCTCGTGATGTGTAAGCGGCGCCTTACGCCGCCCGCGCAGCATTGCGCGGCCTGCGTCGCGAACCGATCAACGCAGCGTCAGCGATGCATGAGCATCGTGAACCGTTACGCGGTGGTCGGCAGCCGCGCAAAAAAAAACGGGCCGGCAAGCCGACCCGTTTCTGGTCACCGAGACGAGGCTCAGTTCTTGGCGGCGTCTTGGACCTTCTCGCCCGCCTTCTGCACGTCCTTGCCGGCACCGGCAACGGTGTTGCAACCGGCCAGCAGGCCCACAGAGAACATCGCCAGCAGCATCCACGCAAACGTACGCTTCATGGGTTTAACTCCTTCACTTGGTCATGGGACGCGGCACACGGCCGCGCGAAACTCAGCACTTGCCCGCGCTGCAATCCTTGGCGGTGTCTTCCACCTTCTCGCCCGCCTTCTGCATGTCCTTGCCGGCGCCGGCAACGGTGTTGCAGCCGGTCAGCACACCAGCGCAAAACAGGGTCAGCATCAACAGGGTGGTCAGTCGCTTCATCGGGTCGTCCTCGGCAATCGCAGGTGGTCGGGGTGGGCGGCGATAGGCGTCGCCGCGCTACCGTCTGGGGGTGAATCTGCCGTCACGACTGTGGATTTCACGTGAATGAACCGGCGACCCATTCAGGGTAAGCCCGCGTCGCTCAGTCCCGCATCAGGGTCGATTTGCCGAACAGGCTCTCCACCAGGTCCACGGCCAGCTCCGCGGTCAGGTTGCGGTGGTCCAGCACCGGATTCAGCTCCACGATGTCCAGCGAGGCCATGCGCCCGCTGTCGGCGATCATCTCCATCACCAGCTGCGCCTCGCGGTAGTTGGGGCCGCCAGGCACGGTGGTGCCGACACCCGGGGCGATGCTGGGGTCGAGGAAGTCCACGTCGAAGCTGACGTGCAGATGGGTGTCGGCGTCGAGCCCGTCCAGCGCCGCCTCCATGGTCCGCTTCATGCCCATCTCGTCGATGTAGCGCATGTCGTACACGTCCACACGATGCTGCTTGATCAGCCGCTTCTCGTCCGGGTCGACCGAGCGGATGCCGATCTGCCGCACCTGCTCCGGGCGCAGCGCCGGCGCGCTGCCGCCGAGCTCGGTCAGCGCCTGCGGGCCCAGCCCGCACAGGCAGGCCACCGGCATGCCATGCACGTTGCCCGACGGCGTGACCTCGCTGGTGTTGAAGTCCGAGTGCGCGTCCAGCCACAGCACGCGCAGCTTGCGGCCCTGCTCGCGGCAGTAACGCGCCACCGCGGTGATCGAACCGATGCCCAGGCAATGGTCGCCGCCGAGCACGATCGGCATGCGCCCGGCGCGCAGCTCGGCGTAGCTGGCCTCCATCAGCGCGCGGTTCCAGGCCACCACCTCGTCCAGGTGGCGGTAGCCGTCGACCGGCGCCTGCCAGGGATTGCGCGGGCCATCGATGTTGCCGATGTCGCGCACCTCCACGCCACGATTGGCCAGCGCCTCGTGCAGGCCGGCGATGCGCAGTGCCTCCGGCCCCATGCGCGCACCGCGGTGGCCGGCCCCGATATCGGTGGGAACGCCGATCAGGGACACCGGCAGAAAGGACGACTTCATGCGCATACGCTCCAGCCAAAAAAGTGGCCCAGTCTAGCGGGACCGGCATGTCACGACTCGCCGCGGCGCAGCAGGCGGAGGCGCGCGGTTGGACGTCGATGGCAGCGCCTGGCTACGCTGCTCCGCCGTTTCTGGAGATCGCCTTGGAAAAACCGTTGACCGTGACCCTGGAGGCCGCGTTCGCCGGGCTCACGTTCCTTCCCTGGTTCGCGTGGGCGCACAACAGCCTCAACCCCATGCTGATCCTGCACGCGGACCACGTGGAGTACCGCGTGCTTCGCACGCGCACCCGTCCGTACAGCGAGATCGCCAGCGTGGACTATCGGAAGGCATGGGGAACCGAGAACGTCGTGCTGGCCTTCCAGGGAGCGAAGACGACCTTCATCGCGAACACCGGGCTGCTCCGGCGCACCAGAGAGGCCATCGCCTTCTTGCAGCAGCAGGGTTGTCCGCTTTCCGCGCGCGCGCAGTTCTTGCTCATGCCGCGAAGCCCGTAGCGCAGCTCGCGACAACACGCGGCGATCCAACCGCGCTTCGGTTGAGCGGCTGTTGCCTCGCGGTTGTGCTGCTGCGTGCTTGCCATCCGCCACGCCACACCCTGCTCGCGTGACGCGCAGTTGCTCCCTGCTCGACTGGATGTTCGTGAGGGCACGCGACAGAAAGCAAAAACCGCTGTTTCAGCGGATTGATGGCGCAGCGCTGACATCTGCGGATGCCGGCGGATCGAAGATGGTGCCGCTTATCCGAATCGAACGGATGACCTACTGTTTACAAGACAGTTGCTCTACCGACTGAGCTAAAGCGGCAAGGTGGACGACGCCCGCGGGCGGGCCCGGGGCAGTCTACCTGCTGGCGCGGGCCTCGGCACGCGCGACGGCGCGGCGCCGAACACCGGCAGGCGCGGCATTCTAGCGCAGCGTGCCGCAGTCCACGGTGCGCTGGCGCGCGGCGCCGAGCTGGCGGCGCAGGGTCGCGGCCTGCGCCGCGGAGTCGGCGCGCAGGTCCAGCCACCAGCGCGACTGACCGCTGCCGCCGCTGGGGATCAGGTCGGCGTTGAAGCCGGCACGGGCCAGTTCCTGGCGGCGGCGCTCGGCCCCCTCGCGGCTGCGGTACTGGCCCAGGGCGATGGCATTGCCGGCATCGCCCTGGCGCAATGGGTAATAGTCGCGGATGCCGGCGGCGACGATGCGCTCGGTGGCCTGCCTGAGGCCGTCCTCGCCGCCGATGGTCGGCAGGATCACGCGGAAGCTGGTGGCATCGCTGTCGGCGGCCTCGCGCAGGCGTGGACGCGGCGCGCCCGGGGCCAGCGCGGCGACGGCCGCCTGGGCGGCATCGCGATCCGGGTAAGGCCCCACGCTCAGGCACACCGCCGCGTCGGCAGGGGGCTTCGCCGCAGGCTCGACCTGGGCCTGGGTTGGAGCGGGCGCAGGCACGGCAGCGGGCGGCGCGGGCGCATTGGAGGGTGCAGCTGTGGTCGGAGCCACCGGCGCGTCAGCCTGCGCCGGAACCGCTCCGACAATATCGGCGGCGACGGCGGTGTCCGCTTGCGCATCGGCTGGCGCGGCGACAGGCGCAGACGCCGGCGGAGTTGGCGCAGCAGCCGGCGCCGGCGCTTCATTGACCAGTTGCAGCGTCGCCACCCCGGCCGGCACGGCCGGCATCGGCACCGGGGGCGGCGTCGGCGGCTGCATCGCCCACCACACCGCGACGCCGAGGTTGAGGATGGTCAGGACGACGAGCAGGGCGCGAACGAGCATGGCCGGATTCTAGAGCGTGCGATGCACGTTGGGAGAGACAGTGGCGTTTGCGTGGGACGTTGCGACTTCGGCGCAACGTCCGCCTTCGCCGCGCCGCATCGCGGCCGCCTGCGCCGGCCGGCTCAGGCGGCACCGGCACCGGCACCGGCCACGGCGTGCGCCTGCGCCCACAGCGCCAGTCCGTCCAGGACCAAGGCGGGGCGATGCTCGGCCGGCGGCAGCGCGTGCAACAGCGGCGGCACCCCACCGCCGTGCAGCAGCAGCCGCGGTCGACGTCCGAGCAAGGCCTCGCCCTGCTGCAGGCTGCGCTCGATCAGCGCCACTGCCGCGCCGTCGCAGCCGGAGGCCAGGGCGTCGGCGGTGTCGGCGGCGAACTCGTGGTAGTCGCCGCCCTCGGCCGGCAGCTGCGCCGCCTTCTGCTGTAGCGCCTGGCGCATCACGGTCGGCGACGGCGCGATGCGGCCGCCGTGGTGCAGGCCGTCGCGATCGAGCAGGTCCACGGTCAGCGCCGTTCCCACGCCCACCACCAACACATCGCCGCCGCCATGCGCGGCGAGCAGGGCCAGGAACCGGTCCACGCCGAAGGCCTGCGGTCGCGCGTACGCAATCCGCACCCCGACGCACGCGGCCTCGGTGCGCGCCACCTGCACCTGCGCGAAGCGGCTGCGCAGCGCCTCCAGCACGGTGGCGGTCAGGGCCGGCGCGGCGACACTGGCGACGTAGGCGGTGCCACCCTGCGGCAGCGCCGCGACCGCCGCCGCGTCCATCGCCTCGGCACCATGCGGCCAGGCCTGCACCGCGCCCACCTGCCCGTGTTCCAGCGCGGCGAACTTGAAGCGCGAGTTGCCCAGGTCGAACAGCCAGTCGCTCATGCCGGCCTCACGCTGACGTCGCCCGCATGCACCAGCTGCTCGCCGTCGGCGAAGGCCACCCGCAGCGCGCCGTCCTCGGCCAGCCCCAGGGCCGTGCCTTCGCGCACCTGGCCGCCATCGTCGATGCGCACGGCGCGTCCGGCCAGCAGATCCAGCGCGGCGTAGCGCGGCAGGAACGGCGCCAGTCCCTCCGCGTCGAACAGCGCCAGCGCCGGCAGCAGCTGCGACAGCACCGCCGCGGCGATCGCGTTGCGCGACACCGCGCCATCGGCCAGCCGCGTCAGGTCGGTCCACGGCTGGTCGATGTCCGCGGCAGCGGCCGCCGGCATCGCCACGTTCAGGCCCAGGCCGATCACGGCCCGCGCCGGCCCGGCGAACTCGCCGCCGCCTTCCACCAGCAGGCCGCCCAGCTTGCGCCCGTCGGCCAGCAGGTCGTTCGGCCACTTCAGCCCGACCGTGGCGAATCCGGCCGCACGCAGGGCTTCGGCCACGGCCACGCCGGCCGCCAGGCTCAAGCCGCCCAGCCGGCCCAGCCCGCCCTGGAAGCTGCGCGCCACCGACAGATACAGATGCGCCGCCAGCGGCGAGGCCCAGACCCGGCCACGGCGGCCACGGCCGCCGGTCTGGCGCTCGGCCATCAGGACTTCGCTGCCCTGCGCCGGCGCCGGCCGCTGCAGCAGGGTGGTATTGCTGGAGACCAGGCTCCAGGCGATCTCCAGCCCGGCCAGCTCGGCGCCCGCCGGCCCGCTCAGTCCGGCCCGGATCGCCGCGGCGTCGAGCAGTTCCAGCGGCCGTGCCAGGCCATAGCCTTCGCCGGCCCGGCCCTCGATCTCCACCCCGGCCGCGCGCAGCGCCTGAATGCGCTTCCACACCGCCGCCCGGGTCAGCCCGCAGGCGCGCGCCAGGGCATCGCCGGACAGGGGCCCCTTGCTGAGCCTGGCCAACAGTTCGCGCTCGTCCAACGCCGGTTCCATCGCCTCGTTCCGCCCCTGGGCGTGCAGTGGCGCGCCCTCGTGAACCGAAAAGTATGCGGCAACGCCCCCCGGGCGCCCAGGGCCGGGGCCCTGCATTGGGTGAAAACCGCGTTAGAATCGGGATTCACCGCCGCTCGCCCTGGATGCCGACGATGCGCCGTTCCCTGCCCTGCCTGCTCCTGTTGCTGCTGCCACTCGCCGCCGCCCACGCGTCCAACGTGCTGGCGGAGAAGCCGCACACCGACTGCACCTACGGCGACGCGGCCGATGCCGACAGCACGCCGACGCGCCCGCCCGCGGCGCTGCATGCGCCCGCCTCCACCGGCAAGCCGGCCTCGACCACCACGGGCGGCGGCAGCGACAGCGACCTGGTGCCGCGCATGCGCATGCCGAAGTGGCACAGCTTCCTGCCGGGGATGTTCCGCTGATTCCACGCTGGCTGCGCGGGCTGTGGTCGAAACCCGCCGCCATCGATGACCCTACCTGGCAGGCCGTGCGCCGCGACTGCGCCTGGGTCGCCGCCCTGGATGCGCCGCGCGAACAGCGCCTGCGTACGCTGGCCAGCGAATTCCTGCATCGCAAGACCATCTCGCCGCTGGGCGGCCTGCAGCTGGATGCCCGGCAGTGCGGCCTGCTCGCCGCACTGTGCTGTCTGCCGCTGCTGGAGTACGGCAGCGAGGGCATGCGCGGCTGGTCGCAATTGCTGGTCTACCCGGACGCGTTCCGCGTGCAGCGCAGCCATGTCGACGCGGCCGGCGTGCTGCACGAGTGGGAAGACGAACTGATCGGCGAATCCTGGGACAGCGGCCCGTTGATCCTGTCCTGGGCCGACGTGCAGGCCGACCTGGACGATCCACGTGCCGGCTACTGCGTGGCGGTGCACGAGATGGCGCACAAGCTCGACGTGCTCGACGGCGCCCTGGACGGCACGCCGCTGCTGCCGCGTACGTGGCAACGGCAATGGGCCGACGATTTCCAGCGCAGCTACGATACCTTCTGCGCGCGCGTGGACCGCGGCCGCGCCAGCGAGATCGACGCCTACGCCGCCGAAGCGCCGGAAGAATTCTTCGCGGTGGTCAGCGAATATCACTTTTCCGCGCCAGAGCGGCTGCAACGCGAGATGCCGGAAGTGGCGGCGCATCTGGCGCGGTTCTATGGTCGCTCTCCGTTTGCCGCGGACTGAGCGGCCATCGCGTCTTGAGGCATCGCTTCAAGACGTCGCCGCGATGAACGCGACAACGCATGCGTTACGGGGAGTCGAGCGCGTCACGCGTCGGGACTGAAGTCCCTCCCACAGTGCACCCGTCGCGGCTGAAGCCGCCCCTACAGGACATTTCCCGAATCCCTCCATCGCGGAAAACGCATCACACCAACTTCAAATCCCGCGCATGCGCCTGCGGAAACACCTTCTGCAGTTGCGTCGGCGACAGGCCCCACATGCGGCCGAGCAGGCCGGCGAACATGTCGCGGTAGTTGGTCAGCACCGGATAGTCGCGGTCCTGGAACAGCTTGTCCTTGCTCACCGCCACCTGCTCGCCGGCGATGCGGCCGCCGTTGACCCCGCCGCCCAGCACCCAGTACGTGGTGCCGTGGCCGTGGTCGGTGCCCTTGTCGCCATTCTCGCGGAAGGTGCGGCCGAACTCGGACAGCACCACCACCACCGTATTGCGCCACTCCGGCCCCAGCGCCTCGGCATAGGCCGACAGCCCCTCGGACAGGTTGGCCAGGTTGTTGGCCAGCGCGCCGTCGGTGCTGCCCTGGTTGACGTGCGTGTCCCAGCCGCCGACATCGACGAAGCCGAGCCGGTAGCGCTCACGCATCAGCGTGGCGATGCGCCGTGTCTCGTCGGCGAAGGTGCGCGCGCTGGCGGCGCCGCGGTTGGCCTGCTGCATCTCGTCGCGCAGGGCCTGCGAGACCTGCTGGCGCAGCGCCAGGCCGTCGTGCGCGGCACTGGCCAACTGGGTGCCGTGGTACATGCCGGCGAGGATGTCGGCCTGGCGCTGGTCGAAGGCCGGGGTCGGATTGCGCTTGAGCGAGAGATTGGGAATGTCGCCGCCGCCCTGGAAACTCAGCGGCAGCGAGTCGGTGAAGGCGATCGACGGCGTGCCGGTGGCCACCTGCGACAGCCGCGCCAGGAAGCCGGTGCGGTAGTCGCTGCGCTGCCCGGCCGGTTGCCCGGCCTCGATGCTGTCCTGGGTCTCGAAGTGGCTGCGCGACAGGTCGTCGGTGCCGGCGAAAGGCACAAAGGCCAGCTGCTTGTCGGTCCACAGCGGCATCAGCGTGTCGCGCAGCCTTGGGTTCAGGCCCCACTGCGTGTCCAGCGCGATGGCGCTGTTGGGATTGGCCGGATCCGGCCTGGCGATGGCCAGGCTCGGCCGCGAGGCGTAGTAGAAGTCGCTCGCGTACGGGACCAGCAGGTTGTTGCAGTCGTAGCCGCCACGCAGGAATACCACCAACAAACGCGGCGACGGCGCCGGTGCGGCGAACAGGCGCCCGGCGAACGGCAGGCTGGCCGCGGCGGCGGCGGACGCGAGCAGGAAGCGGCGACGGTGCATGGCGGATCTCCGTGCGGCGAAGGCCGCGGTCAGCGGTAATTGAAATCGGGCGAGGCCAGCAGGTAGCCGTTCCACTCCTGCTGCGAGCGCGCCTGCGCCAGCGCCTGGCGCGTGGCGTCGCTCAGTTGCGGCTCGATCGCGTGGTAGTACAGCGGCGTGCTCAGTTGCGGAAAACCGCCGCGCTGCTGCCCCTCGACGGTGAACAGCTGGGTGTTGCCGTTGCCGATCGCACGCGCGATCTCGAAGCGCTGCGCCATTTGCCCGGAACTGTTCCAGGCACTGGACTGCAGCGACCAGCCATCGGGCGTGATCCGTCCGAAGCTCGGCTCGCCCATCTGGTTCAACCAGCCCAGCAACGGCTGCGGATTGACGATGGTCTGCCCGTCGTAGGCCAGGCGCAGCGCCGAGACCAGGAAGCGGTACGGATCCTTGAACTTGTGTGGCGCGCCGGCCGCCATCTCCGGTGCGGTGAACATCACCTGCAGCACCGCCGCGATATCGCCGTCGCTGCGCTGGAACGTGCGCGCCATCTTCTCCACCAGCGCCGGCGGCGGATCGTCGGCGACGAAGTACTCGGCCAACTGCCGCGAGATGAAATGCGCGCATGCCGGCTGGCGCACGATCAGTTGCACCGCGCGCTCGACCTCGTCGAAGCCGCCGCCGGCGATGCGCTGGCCGAGCAAGGTCTTGTCGCCGGGTTCGTGCCGCGCCGGGTTGAACTCGAATGCACCGCGACGCACATACTGCGCCTGCAGCGCAGGCGGCAACTTCGGCGGACCGTCGCGGTCGACCGGCGCGATGCCGACGCCGGTGAGGATCAGCGCCAGTTGCTGCACGTCCTTCTGCGTGTAGCCGGCATCGACGCCGAGGGTGTGCAGTTCCATCAACTCGCGCGCGTAGTTCTCGTTGACCTTGCCTTTGGCGTTCTGCGCGTTGTCCAGGTACTCCAGCATCGCCGGACTCTCCAGCGTCGCCATCACCAGGTCGGAGAACTTGCCCAGCGCGTGCGGGCGGATCGCGTTGTCGGCGTAGTCGGCCACGGTCCAGTGCAGGCGGCCCTTGTCGGCGAACACGCTGAAATGGTTGAGCCAGAACCACACCATCTGCTCGCGCAACTGGTCGGGCGCGTAGATGGCGCGCAGCAACTGCGCCTGGCGTGCCTGGTTCAACAGCAGGTCGCCGCGCTGCTGCGCGGCCTTCTTCGCCGCGACCTTGGCATCGCCATCCGGCATCGCCTTGATCGCCTGCTGCGCGGCGGCCTGCTGCTTGAGCAGTTCCTGGACCGGCGTGTGCAGCGCGGCGTAGCCGTCCAGTTGCGCGCGCACCGGCGCCGGCAGGGCGGCATCACCACCGTCGGCCTGCAGTTGCTCGCGCAGGAAGCGCTTGCGGCCATCGCGCTCGAACTGCGCCACGCTGGCGCTGTCCAGGCCGGTGGTCATCGACTGCAGCCAGCGCGCGTCGTCGCGCTTGAGCACCTTGTCGGTGGCAGCGATGGCGCCGACGGTGAACAGCACCAGCAGCAACGACAGCAGCAATCGCTGGGTATTGCGCAGCGCGCGCCGGCCGCGCACGCGCAGACGCGTTGCTGCAGGACGATGCCGGGATGCGGACATGCGGGGCTCCTGGACGAAAAGCGGCGTGAAGACCGGCGCAGTATCGCCAGCTGGACGTCGGTCGCGTTAAGCCACTGTCGGAAACCTCCCGGTCATTTGCACGGGATTCACCTGCTGCTGCACTGCAGCGGCGCGCGCGTCTGCCCGATTGGCGCGGGTCGTCGCTGCGCAGCGGGATGCCGGTCCCAGACCAGCACAGGAGCGCGCTGTCGGGCTTACAACCCCGGCGGCAGGGTGACCAGGAAGCGCGCCCCGCCCAGTTCCTCGGAGCGGCTGACCTGCAGCTCGCCGCGGTAGCCCTTGACCAGGTCCTGCACGATCGCCAGGCCGATGCCGTGGCCATGCACGCGCTCGTCGCCGCGCACGCCGCGCTGCAGGATGTGGGCGACCTCTTCCGGCGCGATGCCGGGGCCGTCGTCCTCCACGGCGATGATCAGGCCGGCGCGGCGGCTGCCGGCGGCCGGCTCCGGCCGCACGCTCAGCAACACCCGCCGGCGTGCCCACTTGAAGGCGTTCTCGAGCAGATTGCCGAGCAGTTCCTGCAGGTCGCCGGGCTCGCCGTGGAAGCGCGCGCTCGGCTCGATGTCGAACTCGCACAGCACGCCCTTGGCGGCATAGACCTTCTCCAGGCCGCGCACGATCTCCTCGGCGTTGGGTTCGATCGGCAATGGCGCGGCGAACAGCTTGTGGCCGCTGGAGGCGGCGCGGGCCAACTGGTAGGACACCAGGTTGTTCATGCGCCGCAGCTGCACGTCCAGCTCTTCGCGCAGTTCCGGCCCCTGCGCGCCGCTGTCGAGCTGGGTGCGCAACACCGCCAGCGGCGTCTTCAGGCTGTGCGCCAGGTCGGCCAGGGTGTTGCGCTGGCGGTCCAGGTTCTCGCGCTCGCTCTCGATGAAGGCATTGATGCTGTCGGTCAGCGGCTCCAGTTCGCGCGGGTGGCGATCGCCCATGCGCAGCGCTTCGCCGCGCTGCACCTTGGTCAGTTCGTTGATCACCCGGCGCAGCGGGCGCAGGCTCCATTGCAGGATGAAGGCCTGCAGCACCAGCAGGATCAGGCCGGCGCCGCCGAGGTTGAACCACACCCGGCCGCGGAACACGCGCAGCTGCGCGCCCAGCGCGCGGGTGTCCTCCATGATGTAGATGGTGACCGGGGTTTCCTTGTCGCGGCGCACGTAGGCCAGGCCGATGCCGTAGCGGTAGACCTCGCCTTCGCTGCCGTCGATCTGGGTCATCGGCCAGGGCCCGTCGAAGGTTTCCTGGCGCGGTTCGAGCATGCCCCCGCGCGGTGGCAGCGGGCCTTCGCTGGACATCGAGATCCAACGCTCGTTGGGCATCACGATCTGCGCGTACAGGCCGCTGCCGGGCCGGTCGAAATGCGGGTCCGGCGGCGGCTTGTCGTTGTTGATGTACAGCGAACCGTCGCGGGCGACGTCGATGTTGTTGGCGTACGCGGTGGCGTAGCTCTTCAGGCGCTCGCGCAGGTTGCTCAGCGCGGTATCGGCGAAGGCCTGGTCCAGCGCGTAACCTGCCGCGGCAAGGAACGCCAGCAGGCTGAGGCTGGCGGCGAGCAGCTGGCGCGCCTGCAGCGAACGCGGGCGCCAGCGCTTGTACCACCTGGGCCGTGCCGCCACGCGGTCGCTTCCTCGGTGTGCTCGCCGGCGCCTGCGATCAGCCTTCGGTACGCGGAATCGCGAACCGGTAGCCGCGGCCGCGCACGGTCTCGATCGGCTTCAACTCGCCGTCCGGGTCCAGCTTCTTGCGCAGGCGGCCGATGAAGACTTCCAGCACATTGGAGTCGCGGTCGAAATCCTGCTGATAGATGTGCTCGGTCAGGTCGGCCTTGGAGACCAGTTCGCCGGCATGCATCATCAGGTACTCAAGCACCTTGTACTCGTAGCTGGTCAGGTCGACGTTGCTGCCGCTGACGCTGACGGTCTGCGCGGCCAGGTCCAGCGCAACCGGACCGCATTCCAGGGTCGGCTTGCTCCAGCCGGCGGCGCGGCGCAGCAGTGCATTGACGCGCGCCAGCAGCTCTTCGACGTGGAACGGCTTGACCAGGTAGTCGTCGGCGCCCTGCTTGAGGCCTTCCACCTTGTCCTGCCAGCTGGAACGCGCGGTGAGGATCAGCACCGGAAACTTCTTGCCTTCGTCGCGCAGCGCCTTGATCAACTCCATGCCCGACATCTTCGGCAGGCCCAGATCGATGATGCCCACGTCGAAGGGCACTTCGCGGCCCATGTACAGGCCTTCCTCGCCGTCCTGCGCCGCATCCACCGCAAAGCCTTCGCGCTTCAGGCGAGCGGCCAGGGTCTCTCGCAGCGGAGCTTCGTCTTCGACCAGAAGGATACGCATGAACTCTCCCTAGTAACTTACAGGTGGCCGGTGGCCGGGGCGGTGTGTGGAACCTGAACCGAACTATCCGGACTCACGGGTGATCGTCGCGTGGTGGCTCGGGAGGCTCGCCCGACCGCGGCGCCCGCGGCGGCGCCGCACGGCCAGGTTGCGGATCGTCCATGTAGCGTACCCGCCCACGGCCGTCCATGTACTTGACGCGGTTGATGTCGCGGCCATCGAACGGCACGCGCTCGGCGCCGAGAATCTGCCCGCCGGTGGAGCGCTGCACCCGGCGCACCGCGTCGGACAGCGAACTACCGCCATAGTCCCGATTACGCCCCGCATCGCGCTCCGGCGGCGCCATCACACCCGGCATGGGCGGCTGCTGCGCACGGCCGTGCCCAGCCGCGACCGACGCCAGCGCGAGCGCGAAGACAGCGGCAAAGCGGTAGTGGCGGGAAGCGGAAGAAGTCACGACGGGCATCCTAACGGACTGATCGGAAACGTTCAAAACTTGTGAAGCGCGACACCTCGCGGGAACGAAGACGACCTCGAGAAATCGAGGCAAATTCTTGATTTTTCGGGGTGAATCCGGTCTGAACTTTTCCAGACGCCCCCGGTAGCATTCAGTCAAATGAACCTGCCGAAGGCCGATGCAAGGGCCGCGCCAGGGGTCTGGAGAGGCCCTTCGGCAGGTGCTTCGCGGCGTCTCCGCAGGACCAGAGATTAGCCCCAGAAACCTGAACGGAATCCCTGAACGCCGCACAGAAGACGGCGGCGTGGCAGTCGTCGATCGAGACGCCGCATGGGTCGGCGACCGCTTGGCGACGAGAGCGATCAGGTCATCGATGCGAAAGGTGCCCCGCACCACGCGGCGGCGCCCGTCGGATCACGCCGCCGCGCGTGCCGCCCCGTCGGTGACCGCCAGCGCCCGCTCCAGCAGCGCCCAGTCCGCGCCCGGCCGGTGCGCACCTTCGCTGAGCACCTGGCGGAAGGCGCGGCCGCCGGGCTGGCCGTGGAACAGGCCGAGCAGGTGCCGGGTGATGTGCTTGAGCGCCAGGCCCTCGGCCAGACGCGCCTCGACGTAGGGGCGCAGCGCGCGCAGCAACTCGGCACGCGGGCGCAGTGCGGCGCCGGTCAGGGCCGCGTCCAGCCGGTGCAGGACGTAGGGATCGTGGTAGGCGGCGCGGCCCAGCATCACCCCATCCACCGCCTGCAACTGCGCCTGTGCCGTCTCCACCGCGGCCAGGCCGCCGTTGAGCACCACCTGCAGTTGCGGCCGCTCGCGCTTGAGCCGGTGCGCCCAGTCGTAGCGCAGCGGCGGCACCTCGCGGTTCTCCTTCGGCGACAGGCCCTGCAGCCAGGCATTGCGCGCGTGCACCACGAACAGCCCGCAGCCCGCCGCGGCGACCTTGTCGACGAAGGCCAGGAACACCGCGTAGTCGTCGTCCTGGTCCACGCCCAGCCGGCACTTCACCGTCACCGGGATGTCCACCGCCGCGACCATCGCCGCCACGCAGTCGGCGACCAGCGCCGGCTCGCGCATCAGGCAGGCACCGAAGCGCCCGGCCTGGACCCGGTCGGACGGGCAGCCGCAATTGAGGTTGATCTCGTCGTAGCCCCAGTCCTGGCCGATCCGCGCCGCCTGCGCCAGCAGCGCCGGCTCGCTGCCGCCGAGCTGCAGCGCCAGCGGATGCTCGGCCGCATCGAAATCCAGCAACCGCGCGCGATCGCCCAGCACCACCGCGTTGGCGTGCACCATCTCGGTGTACAGCCGCGCCGACGGCGCCAGCAGCCGGTGGAAGACCCGGCAGTGGCGGTCGGTCCAGTCCATCATCGGGGCGACGGACAGGCGCAGGGAGGCGGCATAGCGAAATTTTTTTCGCAGGCCCAATGGCTTGCCTTGTTTTTCGTGATCTTCAGTTCCGCTCATGATTGGTCGACTTCGAGTTCTCGGGCCTCGCTGCTACGCTGCGTGTCAGTTGGCCATGTCGCTCGGGCCACATAAATCATCGCCGGTCGTCTCCGCGAGGACGTAGCGCTAGGGTACACGGCTCAGATCCGCGTCCATCGGCGCGGGAGGTGATACACCTATCAAGACCAGGCAAGTCGGGGAAAGCCCGACCAGGGCTCTTCCGGACGCACTTGCCGTTTATATCGATACGGATATAATCATGCCCATCAAACCGATCGAATTCCTTGGAGACTCCCTGCGCAATCTTCGGGATTTTCCAGATGACGCGAAGCGAGAGGCCGGATATCAGTTGGATCGCGTGCAGCACGGATTGCAGCCCGACGACTTCAAGCCCATGCCGACGATCGGCCAAGGCGTTGAGGAAATTCGGATACGGGACAACAACGGCGCCTACCGCGTCATCTACACGGCCAGGTTGGCCGATGCGATCTACGTGCTTCATGCGTTCCAGAAGAAGACGCAGGCTACATCGAAGCAGGACATCGACCTTGCAAAGCAACGCTTCGCCCTGCTGGACAGGAAGTGACATGAACAAAAACAAGACCGAACGATTCGCCAGTGTCTGGGATGCGCTTGCCGACACCGCCCAAGAAGCGGCCAACCTCAAGGTCCGCGCCGAGCTGATGAGGAAGATCGCCTCCCTGATCCAGGAAAACGGTTGGACCCAGGCTGCTGCGGCTGAAAGATGCGGCATCACTCAGCCACGCATCAATGACCTGTTGCGTGGTCGCATCTCTCGATTCTCGCTCGACGCCTTGGTGAACATCGCTGCTTCCCTGGGCCGGCAAGTCCACGTCGAGCTTGACGCTGCCTGATCGATACCAATGACAGTGCGCACCCTCTCCAGATGGGTCGATCGCCTACTGAAGGGTTCGGTCATGATCGAATGCCCGCGCATGGAGATCCTAGGACGTGATCACGAGCCACCCGTCTTTACTGGACCAGGGCACATCAAGGTCGGCCAGGACAAGCGTATCCGCTTTGTCATGCACGGCACTCCACGTGACGGATCCGATGCCTTTAAAAGGATAGTCCTAGCCCAGAAGCATCCGCATGACATCCGGCACCAATTCAGGATCAATGCGACTGCATACGATGGAACGGAATGGTCGGGAGGGTGGACTAAGCTGACTTTGGGCGAAGAGGCAGCAAATATCTGGCAGCTATCCGGCCCCATACACAGCCTTCACACAGACTCCACAGGGTTCGGGGTCGCCAAGAAGAGCGGTGTTGAGCTGGTATTTGATCGATCTTTGCGGCTACCGATACCCATGAACATGGTCAAGACCGTGCTTCGGGGCGACAAGCAGGTCTTTTGGGCACGAAGCTCAGGCACTAAAACCATCAATGTGCTGGATGCAGAGATTGAGTTCTTCCTTTCACCTGAGCACGAACATGTCTGGGCCGTGGCGAATACCACCCAAAATTTCCCACATCCGCATCTGGAAAACTGGCTCAGCGAACCCCTGAATCTACTGCTTGGTGAAATTGTCGTGCCGAGCCTATGTGCCCGGAATTTCGGCGACGGCAGGGCCTTTATCAGGTTCCGCCCATCACCGTGGAAACCAGCAACCACGCTGACTGCCAGCATCTTGCGCGAAGATCCGCTTGGAGCCGACGAGCGCTTTTGGAACCTGTACTGCGACATCCTGACGATAGTTGCCACAGCTCGAGACGCCGATGGTCACCCAAACTTCGAGGCGCATCCACTGACTCAATACTACTGGGAGATCGTCCAAGCAAGCGGGGGCTCCAACTGGGTCCTTTGCATGACGTTGGCCAGCACGGTCGAAGGCATCGCAAAAGCGATGTTCTCTGAGACAGAGTGGAAGGCCGACTGGGCAACCAGCGAAGTCGATAGCCTGAAGCAGGTTGTCAAGGACTGGAAAGGCGATAGCAACCTTCGCAGCAGAGTCCTGGACTACCTCAATGGATTCAAGAAAAAGGGCATCGCCAAAGTTCTGAAATCGCTGGTTGAACAAGGGATTGTTACTTCTGACCAAGTCGATGCATGGAGTCGCATCCGCAATTCCTCGATGCATGGCGACATGGTTCTTCCTTGGTCGGATGAAGACCAAGAAGGTCGCATCATCAATCTGATCGAGCTCACGCACAGGCTGAGCGAGGCTTACATCAAACGCGAGTTAGGCAAAGTCACTGCATAGGCAACTTCCTAAAACTTAACCACAACGGTTACAACGCGAATTTTTCCCTTCATCCGGACAACAGACAGGCGGAGTTGCTCGGAGCCCACGAGGTTGCGAGCAGCATGCCCGCGTTGCAAAGACGCTGTCGGTCTGGAGTGCGGTCGCAGCGTATTGAGGACAGCGAGTGACTTTCGTCCGGGAAACATTCGCGCGCAACATTGGCCTGGCGCGCTGTTGTGTGCACAGATCGGCATGACGATTTCCTAGGCTGGATGAGAGTGGGATCTGGACTGCTGCACTACCCCGTTACGCCGTAATCAGGCGTATGCGTATCTGGCGATGCCTGCGATCAGGGCAACGACTCATCCATGATGTGAAACCCAACGCATCACGTGGCACCGACGCTTGACCGCCCGCCGCTTCCAGCCTATCGTGCGCTCGCCGAAGGTATTCATCGCTTCATTCGGATGAAGGGATGAATTTAAACGGGAATCCGGTGACGGCCGGCGCCGCAAGCGCCTGCCCATTCCGGAGCTGCCCCGCAGCGGTGAATGGAAACGACCTCCGTCAATGGCACTGGGCCGGCGCATGCCGGCCTGGGAAGCGACGGACAGTAGGTGCGCAGCCGGCACGGTACGCGTGTCCATCAGCCCGAATACCGGCCCCGGCCGGAGGACCGTGCGTCCTCCGATTCGACCTGGCGCCTCCGCGGGGAGGCGGCCGGACCGCGACCCGGCCTTGCGCCGCGCCGCGCCGTCCGCCTGCCCGCGCGGTACCGGTTCGCCCGCGGGGGCGAAGGTCGCTGGCGTGGCGGGCGGTCCGTGCGAACGGGACGCGCGGCGCGCGGTTCCTTCGTTCCTCAATGCCCTTGAACGCAATGAGGAAACGCAACATGACGATCGTGACCAACCTGGGCTTCCCGCGCATCGGTGCGCGGCGCGAGCTCAAGCAGGCGCTGGAACGCTACTGGCGCCGCGACATCGACGGCGCGCAACTGCAGGACACCGCACGCGAGCTGCGCCTGCGCCACTGGCAACTGCAACGCGAGGCCGGGGTGGACGTGCCGCCCAGCAACGACTTCAGCCTGTACGACGCGATGCTCGACACCGCGTTCCTGTTCGATGCGATCCCGCAACGCTACCGCGCGCTGGCCGATGCCGACCCGCTGGCCGGCTACTTCGCGATGGCCCGCGGCACGCAGGAACACGGCCTGGACCTGCACGCGCTGGAAATGACCAAGTGGTTCGACACCAACTACCACTACCTGGTGCCGGAGCTGGCGCGGCGCCAGCACTTCCGCCTGCGCGGCGACAAGCCGGTGGTGGAGTTCCTGGAAGCCAAGGCGCAGGGCATCCAGACCCGGCCGGTGCTGATCGGGCCGGTGACCTTCCTGGCGCTGTCCAAGACCGTGGACGGCAGCGACCGCTGGGCGCTGCTGGACAGCCTGCTGCCGGTGTACGCCGAACTGCTGCAACGCCTGCATGCGGCCGGCGCCGGCTGGGTGCAACTCGACGAACCGGCGCTGGTGCTGGACCTGGACGACGCCGCGCGCGCCGCCTATGAGCGTGCCTACGCCTTCCTGGCGCAAGCGCCGCGGCCGAAACTGCTGCTGACCAGCTACTTCGGCGAACTGGGCGACAACCTGGAACTGGCGATGGCGTTGCCGGTGGACGGCATCCACGTGGACCTGGTGCGTGGCGTGGCGCAGTTGGACGCGGTGCTGCAGGCGCTGCCGGCCGGCCGCGTGCTCTCCGCTGGCCTGGTCAACGGCCGCAACGTGTGGCGCACGCCGCTGGACAACGCGCTGACCCTGGCCCGCTATGCCGCCGGCCATGTCGGCCGCGAGCGGCTGTGGCTGGCGCCCTCGTGCTCGCTGCTGCACGTGCCGGTGGATCTGCAGCAGGAGACCAGGCTGGACCGCGAACTGGTCGGCTGGCTGGCCTTCGCCAGGCAGAAGCTGCAGGAACTGCGCACCCTCGCCGATGCGCTGGACGACCAGCCGCAGGCGCAGGCGGGGCTGGACGCGGCGCGCGATGCGTTGGCCAGCCGTCGCGCCTCTGCGCGCGTGCACCGCGCCGAGGTGGCGCGGCGGGTGGACGCGCTGACCGACGACGCCGGCCGTCGGCAATCGCCGTATGCGCAGCGCCGGCAGGCACAGCAGGCGGCGCTGCGGCTGCCGCTGTATCCGACCACCACGATCGGCTCGTTCCCGCAGACCGAGCAGGTGCGGCAGGCGCGTGCGCAGCACAAGGCCGGCAAACTCGACGATGCCGCGTACGACGCGTTCCTGGCCGCCGAGACCGAACGCTGCGTGCGTGCGCAGGAGCAACTGGGCCTGGACGTGCTGGTGCACGGCGAGTTCGAGCGCAACGACATGGTCGAATACTTCGGCGAGCAGCTGGACGGCTTCGCCTTCACCCGTCACGGCTGGGTGCAGAGCTACGGCTCGCGCTGCGTGAAGCCGCCGATCATCTACGGCGACGTGCAGCGCCCGGCGCCGATGACGCTGCGCTGGACCACCTACGCGCAGTCGCTGACCGAGCGGCCGATGAAGGGCATGCTGACCGGGCCGGTGACGGTGCTGCAGTGGTCGTTCGTGCGCGACGACCAGGAGCGCGCGCAGACCTGCCGGCAGATCGCGCTGGCACTGCGCGACGAGGTGCGCGACCTGGAGGCGGCCTGCATCGGCGTGATCCAGATCGACGAGCCAGCGATCCGCGAAGGCCTGCCGCTGCGCCGCGCCGACTGGCAGGCGTACCTGGACTGGGCGGTGCAGTGCTTCCGCATCGCCGCGGCCGGGGTGCGCGACGCCACGCAGATCCATACCCACATGTGCTACTCGGAGTTCAACGACATCATCGAGGCGGTGGCGGCGATGGACGCGGACGTGATCTCGATCGAGACCTCGCGCTCGCGCATGGAACTGCTCGATGCCTTCGTGCGCTTCCGCTACCCGAACGCGATCGGGCCGGGCGTGTACGACATCCACTCGCCACGCGTGCCGAGCACGCAGGAGATGGTGGCGTTGTTGGAGAAGGCGCGTGCGGTGCTGGATCCGCAGCAACTGTGGGTCAATCCGGATTGCGGGCTGAAGACCCGAGGCTGGGCGGAAACCCGCAACGCGCTGCAGGCGATGGTGGCGGCGGCGCAGCAGTTGCGCAGCCAGCACGCGCAGGCGGCGTGACCTGGCGATGCCCGGCGCCACGTGCGCCGGGCATCGCGATGGTTGCAGCATGTCCGGCATCCCAGTTCGGCGTGCATTGCTGCATTGCGTCTTTGTCCGGCAATGTGCGCTGGCTATAACCACAGGCGAACGCGTGGCGAGGGGGCGCTGCGTCCTCGCCGACGTGCTGCCGGCGGCGCACGGCGTCGCGGTTCCGGCATGTGCGTCTGCTTCTCAGCACCGCCAGGGAGAGCGCGTCATGCCGAAGCTGTCGAACCTGTCCGCCGTCTGCGTCCTGTGTCTCGTCGTCCCCGCCGCCGCACTGCACGCGGCCGAACTGATTCCCAAACAATTGGCCGGACCGCCCGAGGAGTTCGCGCAGATGCGCGCGCCCGCCCCGGCGGAAGCGGCGATCCTGTCCAAGAGCGCGTTGCTGCCGGTGGAATTCTCCGCCGCGCGCAGCAGTGGCCCGGCGCAATGGCAGACCACCCTGCCGGTGGAGAACGGCAAGCTGCGCTTCGTGGTGCTGTCCGGCGAACACGATTGGCAACCGCGCCTGAGCGCACCGGCCACGGCCAGCGCACGCATGGGCACCGCCGCCGCCACGCCGATGCTCGCGCCCAGCGCCAAGGCCACCCAACTTGGCGCCGGCGGCGCCGCGCTGCCGGCCCGCGAGTACCACGTGGACAGCGCCGCCAACGGCGACTGGACCCTGACCCTGCAGGCCGATGGCAGCAACACGGCGCAGCGCGGCTATGTGCTGATGGAAGGCGACCCGCGCACGCAACTGGCGTCCTATCCCAGCGACCGCGCGCAACTGCAGCGCGGCCAGCGCATCGGCCTGACCGCGCTGCTCGGCGGCATCGATGCGCAGGGCGGCGTATCGCTGGCGCGCAGCGCCGGCAGCGGCCGCATCGACACCGCACAGCTGCGCGTGATCGCGCCGGACGGTTCCGTCAGCCAATGGCCGATGGCCGACGACGGCCGCCACGGCGACGGCGCCGCGGGCGATGGCGTGTATGCCGGCGAGTTCCCGGCGACGGCCACCGGCACCTACATCGCACAGGTGGTGGTGCACGGCCACGACGCCGGCGGCCAGGCCTTCGTGCGCACCAGCGAGCACGTGCTGCCGGTGCTGGACACTACCTTGCGCATCACCGCCGACGCGGTCGCCGCCAGCGCCCAGCCCGGCACCCGCCTGATCCTGCCGATCCCGGTGCGCATCGGCGGCGGCCAGGCGCCGGCGCATTACCGCGTGCTCGGCGAGCTGTGGGGCACCGGCCGCGACGGCAGCGCGGTGCCGGTGGCCTGGCTCGGCGGCATGCTCGCGCCGCAGGACGGACGCCTGCCGCTGAGCGTGGACGAACGCTGGATCGCCCGCGCCGGCGCGCGTGCACCGTTCACCCTGCGCAACCTGCGCGTGGAGGATCCGGACAACTTCGTGCCGCTGGCCACGCGCGCGACGTTGCCGCTGACCCTGCCGGCACTGCGTCGCAGCAGCGTGGCGCGCAGCACCGGCGCGATCGACGAGAGCATGCGCATGGGCGAGCGCCCGGCGCAGCTGAGCACCGCCGCCACCGACATGCAGGCGCAGGCCACCGGCAAGCGCCTGGTGCTGGTGCACGGCTATTGCTCGGGCGGGGTGTGGCCGGTGGCGCAGTTCACCAATGCCTCCGCGTTCCTGGACGTCAACCAGAACCGCAGCAACGACCAGTTCGCGCAGCGCCTGGCGCAGTTCGGCAGCCAGTGGAACTCGTTCGGCACGGTGGCGCACAGCCAGGGCGGCATGGCCGCGCTACACCTGTACGTCTACTACTGGAGCGGCCTGGACAACGCCAGCGGCGGGCGGGTGATGCAGTCGGTGGGCACGCCCTACCAGGGCACCAACCTGGCCGGCATCCTGGCCACGGTGGGCTCGTGGTTCGGTGTGGGCTGCGGCACCAACAACGACCTGACCTACGACGGCGCCAAGGCCTGGCTGGCCGGCATCCCCAACTCGGCGCGGGCGCTGGTGAACTACTACACCACCTCCTTCGCCAAGACCAACTGGTACACCAACGACTACTGCAATGCGGCCTCGGACCTGGTGCTGAGCGACCCGGAGGACGGCACCGTGGAGCAGGTCAACGGCCAGCTGCCCGGCGGCGTCAACCGCGGCCACACCACCGGCCAGTGCCACACCACCGGCATGCGCGATCCGGCGCAGTACCTGGACGCCAGCCGCAACGCGACGATGAACGCCAACGCGGCGCGTTGAGGGCTGGGAATGGGGAATCGGGAATGGGAATCGGCAGAGCGAACGCCGCGCTGCGGCTGCTGATGGTGCCCTTCCCTATTCCCGACCCCCATTCCCCGCTTCATCGGAAATGCCACGGTGCAGTGACTGGAGAGCGGCGATGATCGTCGATGCAGACGGTCGGCGCCGCGACCATGGATTAGGGCAAGCGGGTGCTTAGCCGCTGTTGCTGTTGCTGCTCCCCATTCCCGATTCCCGAATCTCCACTCCCCGCCTCAGCGAAATACCACCGTGCGATGCCCGTTGAGCAGGATGCGATGCTCGACGTGGCGGCGCACGGCGCGGGCCAGCACCTGCGACTCGGTGTCGCTGCCCAGCCGCACCAGTTCGCGCGGGGTCATGGCGTGGTCCACGCGGGCCACGTCCTGCTCGATGATCGGGCCTTCGTCCAGATCGCCGGTGACGTAGTGCGCGGTGGCACCGATGATCTTGACCCCGCGTGCGTGCGCCTGGTGGTACGGCTGCGCGCCCTTGAAGCTGGGCAGGAAGCTGTGGTGGATGTTGATCGCGCGTCCGGCCAGCGCCGCGCACAGCGTCGGCGACAGGATCTGCATGTAGCGGGCCAGCACCACCAGATCGATGCGTTCGCGTTCGACCAGCGCCAGCAGCTGCGCCTCCTGTTCGGCGCGGTTGGCGGCACTCACCGGCAGGTGGTGGAACGGCACGCCGTAGGACCCGGCCAGCGCGGCGAAGTCGGGATGGTTGGAGGCCACCGCGGCGATGTCCACCCGCAACTGCCGGCTGTGCGCGCGAAACAGCAGATCGTTGAGGCAGTGGCCCTGCTTGCTGACCAGCACCAACAGGCGCGCGCGGCGGCGCGCGTCGTGCAGTTGCCAGTCCATCGCGTAGTCGGCGGCCAGCGGCTCCAACTGCAGCTTCACCGCGGCGACGATGCCGTCGGCGGGTACGTCGAAGTGCACCCGAAGGAAGAAGCGGCCGCTTTCCTCGTCGCCGAACTGCTGCGCATCGAGGATGTTGCAGCCGTGCTCGAACAGCAGGCCGCTGACGCGGAAGACGATGCCGGTACGGTCCGGGCAGGACAGGGTCAGGATGTAGTCGGGGCGCATCCGGCGATGATAGGGGAAAGACGGGGATTCGGGATTCGGGACAGTCCGTCTCTGGAACGTGGTGAGGCAACTGTCATGCAGCGACGGCGGACAAAGTCCGCTGTGCATCCGATCTTGCACGACGTCGGGACTGAAGTCCCTCCCACAGTGCAGTCCCTGACCGTGCCGGTGCTGCAGTGTGGGCGCGGCCTCAACCAGGACGGTGAGAAGAGGCCACGCCATCCAGCCGCAGCCAGCTTTTCCTTCTCCCTCCGGGACCATGGCCCCCTTTTTGGAGAAGGTGCCCCGAAGGGGCGGATGAGGGTCTGGGCGGAGCCTCGTGCAGTCGAAACACCGCATGCGCTGCGCGCCCGGACCCTCACCCCAACCCCTCTCCCGGAGGGAGAGGGGCTAAGAGCCATCCAATCGAGGCCGGCTTTTCCTTCTCCCTCCGGGACCATGGCCCCCTTTTTGGGGGAAGGTGCCCCGAAGAGGCGAATGAGGGTTCGGGCGGAGCCTCGTGCAGTCGAAACACACCGCATGCGCTGCGCGCCCGGACCCTCACCCCAACCCCTCTCCCGGAGGGAGAGGGGCTAAGAGCCATCCAGTCGAGGCCGGCTTCTCCTTCTCCCACCGGGACCATGGCCCACTTTTTGGGGGAAGGTGCCCCGAAGGGGCGGATGAGGGTTCGGGCGGAGCCTCGTGCAGTCGAAACACCGCATGCGCTGCGCGCCCGGACCCTCACCCCAACCCCTCTCCCGGAGGGAGAGGGGCTCAGCCATGCTTACCCGGAAACAGTGTCGAAGCTGACGCCTCACCCAGGACGCTGCTCACTCGCCTGCGCTCACTCCGGGCGCAGGCGCAGCGCCAGGCGGCGGTTGACCTTTTCCAGGCGCGCCAGCGAGTCCTCCACCGACATGCCGACCGCTTCGTGGGTGGTGATGTGCGCGCGCAGGTGCGCCGGATCGTCCAGGTCGCCGCGCACCAGGAACACGTTCTCGCCATCCTCCACGTCGCCGATCTCGCGGCTGAGCACCACGTGGTCGACCTGGTCGAAACCGTATTCCTTGGCCAGCGGCAGCAGCCGCGCCACCATGCGCTCGCTGATCGCATCCGGCGCGCGCCCACAGGCGGCGTCCAGCGCGTGCACGCCCTCGCGGATCTGCGCGTACAGGAGATGGTCCGGATGCTCCGGGTGATCGGGCCCGGGCACGGGCTCGCGCACCACCGCGCGCGGTGGCTGGATCGGGGCTCTGTCGCCGGGATCGGACGAATTCGGACTCATGGCATCCTCCTGTGATGCGCCAGCAAATCGCCGCACCTTAGCGGCAAGCGCGCGCCAGGCTCAAGCGGGTGCGCAGTGTGCGGCATGCGCCGCCAAGGTCCGCTGAAGATCCGTCGGCGCTTCAGGCCTGGCCGGCGCGGCGCGCGGCGACCTTGGCCAGCGCCGCCCAGTCGAGGTCGCCATCGCCGTGCGCGATCGCCTCGATGAAGGCATCGCGCAGCACCGCCGCCAGCGGCATCGGCACGTGCCGGGTCTCGCCGGCGTTCAGGGCCAGGCGCACGTCCTTCAGGCCCAGCGCGGCCTTGAAGCCGGCCGGGCTGTAGCGCTGTTCGGCGATCATGCCGCCGTAGGTCTGGTAGGCCGGTGCGGCGAACACGGTACTGGTGAGCATGTCGAGGAACTCGGCCGCTTCCACGCCGTGCCCGCGCACCAGCGCCGACGCCTCGGCCATGGTGCCGATGGCGCTGGCCAGGCACAGGTTGGCGGCGAGCTTGACCGCGTTGGCCTGTTCCGGCGCGGTGCCGAAGTACCAGGTCTTGCGCCCGATGACATCGAGCAAGGGCTGCACCCGCGCCAGCGCCGCGGCGTCGCCGGCGGCGAGCAAATTGAGCTGGCCGGCCGCGGCCACCTCCACCCGCCCCAGCACCGGCATCGCCAGGTAGGCGACGCCGCGCTCGGCATGCAGCGCGTGCAGTTCGCGCGCCAGCGCCACCGAGATCGTGGCCATGTTGACGTGCACGCTGCCGGCGGTGAGCGCGTCCAGCGCGCCGCGATCGAGCAGGGTCTCGCGCACCGCGGTGTCGTCGGCCAGCATCGAGAACAGCACCGGCCCGCGCACCGCATCGGCCGGTTGCGCGGCCTGCTGCGCGCCGGCCTCGAGCAGGGGCTGCGCCGCCGCGGCGCTGCGGTTCCAGACCGTCAACGCATGGCCGGCGCGCAGCAGGTTGAGCGCGATCGGCTGGCCCATCGTGCCCAGGCCGAGAAATCCAATCGTCGTCATTGCAGGCTCCCTGAAGGAATCGAAATGGAGGACGCCACCAGCGCGCGCGGCGCGCCGGTCAGGCGTCGAACACGCCGCGCGCCGCATGCGGCTCGCAACGCAGGTATTGCGGCGACGGGCGTACCCGCGCGCCCAGCGCGGCGGCCGCGTGCCACGGCCAGCGCGGATCGTAGAGGATGCCGCGGGCCAGCGCGATGGCATCGGCACGGTCCTCGGCGAGGATGGCCTCGGCCTGCTGCGGCTCGGTGATCAGGCCCACTGCGATCACCGGCATGCGCACCGCACGGTGCAGCGCCTCGGCCAGCGGCACCTGGTAGCCGGGCGCCACCGGAATGCGCTGACGCCGGTCCAGCCCGCCGCTGGATACGTGCAGATAATCGCAGCCCTGCGCCTGCAATGCCTGCGCCAGCGCCTCGCTCTGCGCCAGGTCCCAACCGCCGTCGACCCAGTCGGTGGCGGAGATGCGCACGCCCACCGCGATGCTCGGCGCCACCGCGGCGCGCACCGCCGCATGCACGCGCAGCAGCAGGCGCATGCGGTTCTCCAGGCTGCCGCCATAGGCATCAGCGCGCTGATTGCTCAGCGGCGACAGGAACTGGTGCAGCAGGTAGCCGTGTGCGGCATGCAATTCGATCAGCTCGAAGCCGAGTCGCTCGGCGCGCCGTGCCGACGCCACGAACGCCTCGACGATGGCGTCGATGCCGGCCAGGTCCAGCGCCTGCGGCGACGGGCCGTCGTCGGCGAATGCCTGCGCCGACGGCGCCACCGTCTGCCAGCCGTTCGGCTGCTCGGGCGCGATCGCGCCGCCGCCGTCCCAGGGCTTGTGCGTGGACGCCTTGCGCCCGGCATGCGCGAGCTGGATGCCCAGCGGCATCGGCGACCAGCGCCGTACCGAACGCAACACCGTGGCAAGCGCCGCCTCGGTGGCGTCGTCCCATAGGCCCAGATCGGCGTAGCTGATGCGCCCGCGCGGCTCCACCGCGGTCGCCTCCAGGATCAGCAGCCCGGCGCCGGACTGCGCCAGTTGGCCCAGATGCTGCACATGCCAGTCGCTGGCACGACCGTCCTCGGCCGAGTACTGGCACATCGGCGCGATCACGATGCGGTTGGACAACGACAGCGGCCCCAGCGCGAGGGGCGAGAACAAGTGACTCACGATACGGATCCATGGAAACGCCGCGCGCGGCGCGGGAAGCGGCCATTGCACTCCTGCCGCACAACGCGATCAACCACTGCCGATGGATCAGTTCGTGCCGGGATTCGGAACGCGCGCCGCTGCCGGCAGCAGGAACGCCAGCGCCTGCGCGCACGACTGCTCCACTTTCAGGCTCAGCAGATCGTCGCCGCGGGTGCGGCCCAGGTTGACCGCGGCGATCGGCAGGCCGGCCTTGGCCGCGGCCTGCACGAAGCGGAAGCCGGAATAGACCATCAGCGACGAGCCCACCACCAGTACCGCGTCGGCGCGCTGCAGATGCGCGAAGGCACTGGCCACGCGCTCGCGCGGCACGTTCTCGCCGAAGAACACCACATCCGGCTTCAGCACGCCGCCGCAGTACGTGCAAGCCGGCACCACGAAGCTGGCGAAATCCTCGCCCTCCAGGTCGGCATCGCCGTCCGGCGCCGGCGCGGCCTGCAGCGTCGCCCACTGCGGGTTGTGCTGCAGCAGGTGCTGCTGGAACGCCTCGCGCTGCATGCGCCGCTCGCAGCCCATGCAGCGCACCACGTCCAGGCGCCCGTGCAGGTCGATGGTGGCGCGGCTGCCGGCGGCCTGGTGCAAGCCGTCCACGTTCTGGGTCAGCAGCAGTTCGACCTGGCCGCGCGCTTCCAGCTGCGCCAGCGCGGCATGGGTGGCATTGGGCCGCGCATGGCCGAAGCGCGGCCAGCCGAGCAGGCTGCGCGCCCAGTAGCGCTGCCGCGTCGCCAGTTCGCCCATGAAGGCCTGGTAGGTCACCGGCTGCGCACGCTTCCAGTCGCCGGCGGCGTCGCGGTAGTCGGGAATGCCCGAGTCGGTACTGCAGCCGGCACCGGTCAGCACGAACAGGCGCCGATGGCGGTCGACGAACGCTTCCAGCGCGGACGCCGCCGGCGGTGCGGACGCGGCGTGATCCTGCAGCAACTGCGACATCGTGAAGGTCCCGGAGGTGGTGGAGGCGCACGCGACGATGGCGTGTCGGCTTCCTATCTAGGGGGTGGGCGGCAGCAACGCAAGCCCTGGCCGCCACGGCCGCTGAAGCGTTGCCGCGCGCATTGAAAGCCCGCTGGAAACTGGCTACTGTCCAGGGCGCGGCAGGATGCTCGGCGTTCACTGCACCCTGCTGGCCGCACGCCGCCTCCGTGAGGAATGCCATCCCTTCGCCGATTCCGTCTCGTGAGCCGCGTTTCCGATCCCACCCCGTCCCCGCTCGCCGCTGCCGCCAACGCCCCACTGCGGGTGGCGTTGCTGGAGGACGACGATGTGCTGCGCGACCGCGTGTTGCTGCCGGGCCTGCAGCGGCACGGCTTCGAGGTCACGCCGCTGCGCACCGCGCAGGCGCTGTGGGCGGCGCTGGAGGCGCAGCGTTTCGATCTGATCGTGCTCGACATCGGCTTGCCCGACAGCGACGGCTTCACCCTGACCCAGCAACTGCAGGAACGCCGCCCCGGCATGGGCATCGTCATCCTCAGCGGCCGCGGCGAGCAGCCGGATCTGGTGCGCGGGCTGGTCCAGGGTGCGGATGCGTACCTGATCAAGCCGGTGCAGATCGAGATCCTCGCCGCCACCTTGTTCAGCGTGGCCCGGCGCATGCTGCGGCCGAGCGCGCCGGCCAGCGAGGAATGGCAACTGCAGGACGACGGCTGGTGCCTGTTCGCGCCGGACGGGCAGGCGGTGCCGTTGACCGCGTCCGAACGCAAGGTGCTGCAGAGCCTGTGGCAGGCGCGCGGGCGCCTGGTCAGCCGCGATGCGTTGGTCGGCATGCTCGGCGGTAATGCCGGGCTGGAGATCGATCCGCACCGGCTGGACGCGTTGTTGCATCGGCTGCGGCAGAAAGTGCAGGAGCGCACCGGCAGCGCGCTGCCATTGCGCGCGGTGCGCGGCGAAGGCTATCTGCTCATGCCGCAGGAGCGTTGAGCCCGGCCAGCGGCAGGCGCAGCACGAAGCAGGTGCCGGCGCCGGGCGCGCTGCGCACCTGCAGGCTGCCATGCGCCTGTTGCGCCATCTCGAACGCCACCGTCAGGCCCAGCCCGGTGCCCTGCCCGGCCGGCTTGGTGGTGAAGAACGGCTCGAAGATCTGCCGTTGCACGGCCTCGCTCATGCCCACGCCGGTATCGGCGATGGCGATGGCGATGGCCTCGCCATCGCGGCGCAGTTGCAGCGAAAAGCAGCCGCCGCCGGGCATCGCATCGCGCGCGTTGGCGGCGAAGTTGAGCAGCGCCAGATCGAAGCGGCTGCGATCCAGGAACACCGGCGCCGCTTCGGTGGCCAGATCCAGACGCACCTGTACCGCGGCACCGAACAGTTGTCGCAGCATCGGCTGCAGGCTGCGCAGCGCTTCGCCGGCATCGAAGCGCTCGGGCACGCTCGCCTCGCGGCGACTGAAGCTGAGCAGCTTGCGGCTGACCGCCACGCCGCGATGCGCGGCCAGCGCCACGCCTTCCAGTGCATCGGCCAGCACCAGCGCATCGCGCGGCGGGTGATAGTCCAGTTCGTGCACGCAATGACGTTGCTCGGTGTAGCCGAGGATCGCACTGAGGATGTTGTTGAAGTCGTGCGACACGCCGCTGGCCAGCTGCTCCACCAGCTCGATCTTCTGCAGATGCAGCAGGCGTTGCTGCGCCAGGGTGCGTTCGCGCATCTCCACGCGCAGGCGCGCGGCGCTGCGCCGCGCACGCCACAGGCTCTCGCGCAGCGCGGCGACGGTGCGATCCAGCACCAGGGTGATCATCAGGTAGCTCAGCGCCAGCGAGGGCAGGTTCTGGAACGGGCTGCGGGTGCCGCGCGGGTCCTGGCCCCAGGGGCTTTCCATGCCCAGCCAGAAGATCAGTGGGATGCACAGGTACACCAGCCACAGCGCGCGGCGCCCGATCACCAGCGCGGCCAGGGTCAGCATCATCATCGGGTACGGATCGAAGGCCTGCAGCTGGTAGCCGAACGCCAGGTTGGCGGCGACCGCCGAGCACAGCACCACCGCGATGAACATGGCCGTGGCCTGTTTCAGCAAGCCGCGGCGGATCATCCAGACCCCGCCCCAGGCCGCGGCGGCGATCGCCGCATCGGTGCCCACGTCCACCGCCAGCTGCATCGTGCTCATCTCGATGCGCGGTGCGGTCAGCAGGTGGTAGAGCTTGTTGAGCGGGATCTCGCTGCCCAGGAACACGAACAGCACCTGCAGCGCGGGCGCGTTGCGACGGTCGAGCGGATCGGCGATCGGCACCCGGCGCAGCCACAGCGAGAGGCGCCGCCACAGCCGCGCGGCAAGCGCGACCGGCGCAGAGTGCGCACCCCATCTCACCCAGGCTCCCATGACGGTGAGTCTACCGTGAGGGAGACGTGAATTTGCGTGCATTGAAGGGGGCTGGGCTTGCGGCCTTAATCGGGCCTGACTCGTTGTCGGGACGACGCTCCCGGCCCCAGCCCGGAATCGACCATGCCTCTTCTGCCCAATGCCCTGCGCGCCGCCGTGCGCCCGCTGTCGTCGTCCTCGTCCATCCTGCCGCAGGCCTCTGACGGTCTGTTGACCGCCGCGTTGCTGCTCGCGCTGAGCCTGCCCTCGAGCGCTTTCGCGGTCACTGCCACGGCACCGACCGCGGCGACCCAGCCGCCATCGCAGGCGCCGCAGGGCAACGCCACCCCCACCGAGACGGACAGCGCCGACGCCGACGCGGCGCCGCAGGACGCCACCACCCAGGACGTGCAGCCCGGCACCCAGAACACCACCCACTACTTCCTGGCCGAAGGCTTGAACGACGGCAGCGACTACGCCAGCGCCGCCGGCCTGCGCGCGGTGGCGATGGGCGCACGCGCAGACGCCTCCGGCGCCTTCGCCATCGCGATCGGCCACCACACCGTCGCCTCCGACAGCGCCGCCATCGCCATGGGCGACGGCGCGGTCGCCAGCGGCACCTCGGCGATCGCGATCGGCGGCAGCTTCTTCGGCAGCACCTACGGCGACTCGGCCGGCGCGCAGAGTACCGGCTTCGGTTCCCTGGCCCTGGGCACGGCCGCCACCGCAACCGCTGACAGTGCCAGCGCGCTGGGCTGGAACACCAGCGCCAGTGGCTCCGGCGCCACCGCAGTGGGTGCCACCGCATCGGCCAGCGCCAAGTACGCCACCGCCAGCGGCTCCTCGTCCAGCGCCAGCGCCGAGCAGGCCAGCGCGTTCGGCTATGCCGCCAATGCCAGCGGCACCGGCGCCGTCGCCAACGGCGGCTACAGCGTCGCCTCCGGCTTCTTCGGCGTGGCGATGGGCTACACCGCCACCGCCAGCGGCGACGGCGGCATCGCGATCGGCGACAGCGCCTCGGCGGCCGGCCAGCAAAGCGTGGCGATCGGCGCCAGCAATGCAGGCGTGCCGGCGCAATCCAACGGACTGGGCGCGGTCACCGTCGGCGCCGGCGCCTGGGCGCTGTCCGACTACGGCACCGCGCTGGGCTTCGACAGCCATGCCGACGCGGACTACAGCATGGCGCTGGGCGCCTCCGCGCTGGCGACCAGCACCAATGCGCTGGCGGTGGGCGCCAGCTCCTTCGCCGACGGGCAGGACGCCAGCGCCTTCGGCGCCATCGCCAGCGCCAATGCCGCCGGCGCCACCGCGCTCGGCAGCGGCGCCTCCGCACTGACCGCGGGCAGCGTCGCGCTGGGCTACAACAGCGCCGCCACCGGCGCCAACAGCGTGGCCATCGGCGCCGGTTCGATGGCCGACCGCGACAATGCGGTCGCCTTCGGCAACGACGGTGCGCTGCGCCAGCTCACCTACATCGCCGCGGGCACCGCCGACACCGACGCGGTCAACGTGCTGCAGTTGCGTAGCATCGCCAGCGCGCTCGGCGCCGGCAGCGCGGTCGGCGGCGATGGCAGCTTCAGCGGCGGCAGCTACCTGATCCAGGGCCGCAGCTACGGCACGGTCGGCTCGGCGCTGTCGGCGCTGGATGGCGCACTGTCGGCGCTGGACACCCGGGTCGGCAGTGGTGCCGGCGGCGTGGCGGTGGGCGGCGGCGGCACCGGCGGCCCCAGCGTCGGCGCCGGCACCAATGCCGTGGCAGTGGGCGCGCAGGCCACCGCCAACGGCCAGAACGGCACGGCAATCGGCTCCAACGCGCTGGCCTACGGCCCCAACGACACGGCGCTGGGCGGCAACGCGCAGGTCAACGCCGACGGCAGTACCGCGGTCGGCGCCAACGCCAGCATCAGCGCCAATGCCACCAACGCGGTGGCGGTCGGCGAAAGCGCCACGGTCACGGCCGCCTCCGGCACCTCCGTCGGCCAGGGCGCGTCGGTCTCGGCGAACAATGCCGTGGCGATCGGCCGCGGCTCCTCCGCCACGCGCGCCAATACCGTCTCGGTCGGCAGCGCCGGCAACGAACGCCAGATCAGCAACGTCGCCGCCGGCAGCGCGGCCACCGATGCGGTCAACGTCGCGCAGATGCAGGCCGGCGACAGCGCCACGCTGAGCAGCGCCAACGCCTACACCGACAGCCGCATGGCCGGCTGGGACGACAACCTGACCAAGCTGCGCACCGACACCGACCAGCGCTTCCAGCACCTGGACCGGCGCATCGACCGGATGGGCGCGGTCAGCGCCGCCTATGCCGGCATGGCGGTGAACACCTCCGGCCTGGCCGGGGCCAACCGCATCGGCGTCGGCGTCGGCTCGCAGGGCGGCGAAAGCGCGCTGGCGGTGGGCTACCAGCGCGCGATCGGCAACCGCGCCAGCGTCTCGCTCGGCGGCGCCTTCTCCGGCAGCGAGAAGAGCGTGTCCGCCGGTGCCGGCTTCAGCTGGTGACACGACCGTAGGTGCCGCCCTTCCTTGATTTCCACGCCTTCGTCGATCTTCGCAGAGACACCGCCATGACCCATGCCACCCCGCTTTCCCGCAACCTGCTGACCCTGTCGCTGGGCCTGGCCCTCGCCGGCACCGCGCAGGCGCAGACCGCCCCGCGCTTCTCGGTCCTGGCCCAGGCCGCGCCCGGGCAATCCACCGTCTACGACGGCCTGATCGTGACCTATCGCGACGGCAGCAGCGCCGTCCGCGACACGCGCGCCGCCAGCGCCACGCTGAACCAGATCATGGCCGCGCGCAGCACCGCCAGCACCTGGACCAGCACCTACCGGCAGACCGCCCCGGCCTTGAACCGGGTGCGTCGCCTCGCCATCGGCGCCGACCTGGTGCGGCCCAGCCGCGCGCTGACGCCATCGCAGTTGCAGACGCTGATCGCCAGCCTGAAGGCCGACCCCGCAATCGCGCACGTGGAGCCCAACCTGGTGCTCAAGCCGGTACGCAGCGCCGCGCAGGCCACGGCCAGCGCGGCAAGCGCGGCAAGCGCACCGAACGATCCCGGCTACGCCGTGCAGTGGCACCTGCGCACGCCCGATGGCCACCTGGAAACTTTGGCGCCGGAGACCACCGGCTATCCCAACCGTGGCGGCATCGATCTGTTGCCGGCCTGGCAGTACGGCACCGGCCAGGGCGTGGTGGTGGCGGTGATCGATACCGGCATCACCGCGCATCCGGACCTGGACACCTCGCTGGCCAGCGCCGGCTACGACTTCATCAGCGATGCGCTGATGTCCGGCCGCGCCAGCAACGGACGCGTCGCGGGCGGCTGGGACACCGGCGACTGGACCACCGACGACAAGTACCTGGTCGCCAACGGCGGCTGTGCGCAACCGCAGGAACAGACCGACAGTTCCTGGCACGGCACCCACGTCGCCGGCACCATCGCCATGCGCACCAACAACGGCATCGGCATGGCCGGGATCGCGCCGGACGCGAAGATCCTGCCGATCCGCGCGCTCGGCCATTGCGGCGGCACCACCGCCGATATCGCCGATGCCATCGTGTGGGCCTCGGGCGGCCACGTCGACGGCGTGCCCGACAATGCCAACCCCGCCGAGGTGATCAACATGAGCCTGGGCGGCGGCGGCGCCTGCGCGCAGGATTCGGTCACCGCCAATGCCATCGCCAGCGCCATCGCGCGCGGCAGCGTGGTGGTGGTGGCCGCAGGCAACGACAACGCCGACGCCGGGGGCTATTCGCCGGCCAGTTGCCCGGGCGTCATCAACGTCGCCGCCACCGGCATCACCGGCGGTCGCGCCTACTATTCCAACTTCGGCAATACCATCACCCTGTCCGCGCCCGGCGGCGGCGTGTACGCCAACGATGCATCCAGCGGTGCGGGATCGGTGCGCACCGGCCTGGTCTGGTCCACCCTCAACAACGGCACCCATGGTCCGGACCAGCCGGCCTACGCCGGCTACGCGGGCACGTCCATGGCCTCTCCGCACGTGGCCGGCGTGGTCGCCCTGGCGATCAGCGCGGCGATCAACGCCGGCCGGCCGGTGCCGACGACCGCGCAGATGCGCGACATCCTGACCCAGACCTCCAACGTGTTCCCGGTGAAGCCGACGCTGCGCATCGGCGCCGGCATCCTCAATGCCGGCAAGGCGGTCGCGCGCGCTGCAGGCGCCAGCGGCGGCGGCGAGGAAGCCACCGCCACGACCATCGCGCGCGGCACGCAGAGCCGGCTGTCCGCCGCTACGGGCCAGGGGCCGCTGTACCGCCTGGATGTCCCGGCCAACGCACGCAACCTGCAACTGCGCACCTTGGGCGGTAGCGGCCAGCTCCGGCTGTACGTACGTGCGGTGCGCGCACCCAGCGCCGACGGCAGCGATGCCGACTACAGCTCGGTGCGCAACGGCACCACGCAGAACGTGCAGATGGCGCTGCCGGCGACCGGCAGCTACTTCTTCCGCCTGGTCGGCGGCAGCGGCGGCTACGCCAACGTGACCCTGTCGGTGAGCTACACGGAGTGACCGAACGCCACGGGCGCTGCCGCGGCGGCGCCCCTGTTCACGACGGGTTGGCGACCTCGATCAGGTTGCCGTCCGGATCGCGAAAGTACAGCGACAGGATCGGGCCGCGGGCGCCGGTGCGTTGCACCGGCCCGTCCTCGATCGGCACGGCGGCAGCGCACAGTTCCTCGGCCACCTGCGCCAGCGGCGTGGCGGTGAGAAAGCACAGATCGGCCGAGCCCGGCGTAGGCACCTGCGCCTTCGGGTCGAACGCGTGGCCATGCCGATGCAGGTTGATCTTCTGCGCGCCGAACGCCAGCGCCTTGCGGCCTTCGCCGAAGGTCACCACGCGCATGCCCAACACCCGCGCATAGAACGCGCAGGTGGCGTCGATGTCGGCGACGGTGAGGACCAGATGGTCGAGATGGTCGATCTGCATTGCGGAACCATCGTTGGATGACGGCAGCGCGGTTCACTCGCCGCGCGGCGGATGCGGCCCGAAGCGGCCGTAGGGGCGGCTGTCGTCGGCGCCGCGGCGCAGCACCTGCGCGGCGACCAGGCCGATGCCCAGCAACACCAGGCAACACGCGACCAGTGCGCTCCAGCCGCCGTGCTGCCACGCCGCACCGCTGAGCGAGCCGATCACGCTGGCGCCGGCGTAGTACGCCAGCAGGTACAGCGAGGCGGCATGGCCCTTGAACTGCCCGCCCAGGCGCCCGACCCAGGCGCTGGCCGCCGAATGCGCGACGAAGAAGCCGATGGTCAGCAGCACGATGCCGGCGATGACCGGCACCAGCGCATGCGCCAGGGTCAGCGCCACGCCGAGCGCCGCGGTGGCGATGCCGGCCAGCACCACCGGGCCGCGGCCGAACCGGTCCGACGCCGCGCCGGCCACCGATGAGGACACGATGCCGAACACGTAGGCGCTGAAGATCATGCCGAGCTGGCTCTGGCTCAGCCCGAACTCCGGCCCGCCCAGGCGGAAGCCGGCGTAGTTGTAGACGCTGACGAACACGCCCATCGCCAGGAACGGGATCGCGAACAGCCACGGCAGGTGGCGATCGCGCAGATGCCCGCCCCAGGCGCGCAGGTGGAAGCGCAGATTCACTCCCTGGCGGCGCACGAAGTGCCGCGACGGCGGCAGCAGCCACACGAAGCCGACCGCGGCCAGCAGATCCACCGTGCTCAGCGTGGCCAGCGCAACGCGCCAGTCGAAGTGGTCGGTGAGCATGCTCATGCCGATGCGGCCGACCATGCCGCCGAACGCATTGCCGGCCACATACAGCCCGGTGGCCGCGCCGAGCCGGCTCGCTGGCAGTTCCTCGGCCAGGTACACCATCGCCACCGCCGGCACGCCGCCCAAGGCGATGCCCGACAGCGCGCGCACCACCACCAGGGATCCCCAGTGCGGCAGGCACGACGCCAGCAGGTTGAGCAGCGCGGCCAGTGCGATCGACACGAACATCAGCCCGCGCCGGCCCAGCGTCTCCGACACTGCGCCGGCGCAGAAGATCGCGATCGCCAGGCCGCCGGTGGCCAGCGACAGCGGCAACGAGCTGGCCGCCGCGCTGAGCCCGAACTCGCGGGCGAACTCGGGCAGCAGCGGCTGCACGCTGTACAGCAGCGAGAAGGTGGCGAAGCCGGCCAGGAACAGCGCCAGGCGGATGCGCAACAGCGGCGCATCGTCCACGGCGTGCACCGGCGGGCATTGGCTGGAGGCGTTCACGGTGTGGGTCACGGCGGGAGACGGATGGCCAGTATTCGCCTGCCGCCACCCGGCGTCCAATATATGATATCCCCACTCTCCATATGCTCTGGATATGACATGGAACTGCGCCACCTGCGCTATTTCCTGGCCGTGGCCGAGGCCGGGCACTTCACCCGCGCCGCCGCGCAACTGGGCATCCAGCAACCGCCGCTGAGCCAGCAGATCCGCGCACTGGAGGAGGAACTGGGCACGCTGTTGTTCGTGCGCACACCGCGCGGCGCCGAGCTCACCGAGGCCGGCCGCGCCTTCCGCACCGAAGCCCGACGCGTGCTCGCCGACCTGGAGCGCGCCGGCGATGCCGCGCGCCGCGCCGCACGCGGCGAGAGCGGCGTGCTGCGGCTCGGCTTCACCGCCTCGGCCGCGTTCAACCCGATCGTGCCGACCCTGGTGCGCGGCTTCCGCCGCGGCTGGCCGGCGGTGACGCTGGCGCTGGAGGAGACCAACACCGCCGGCCTGCTCGCCGCGCTGCTGCAGGGGCGGCTGGATGCGGCCTTCATCCGCTACAGCGTGGCCACGCCCTCGGAACTGCAGTTGCTCAAGCTGCCCGACGAGCCGATGAAGATCGCCGTCCCGGCGGCGCATCGCCTGGCCAGACGCCACCGCGCGCCGCTGTCGGCGTTGGCCGGCGAACCGTTCATCCTGTTCCCGCGCAGCTTCGGCACCAGCCTCTACGACGAGATCCTCGATGCCTGCCGCCAGGCCGGCTTCGAACTGAAGATCGAACAGGAAGCGCCGCAGATGTCGTCCATCGTCAACCTGGTGGCCGCCGAACTGGGTGTGTCGGTCGTCCCCGCCTCGACCGCGCAGGTACAGTTGCCCGGCGTGCGCTACCTGGACATCGAAGGCCGCGTGCCGATGGCGCGACTGGCCTTGGCCGCGCTGCCGGCCACCGCGCAGGCGATGCCGATCGTGCGCCACCTGTGGCAGTTGGCGCAGGGGCATGCGGCGGGCAGGCGTGGGTAGGGGGCTGCACTCCCCTAGCAGCAATGCAGGAACGGCTTTAGCCCCGAAGGGCTTTACCGAGAGAGCTTATCCCTGCTAAAGCCACTCCTACCAGGAACACAAGCGCTCAACCCAGATGCGTGCGCACCGCTTCGTCGATCTTGGCCGGCGGCACGAAGCCGGGCACACGCGCCACTTCCTCGCCCTGGCGGAACAGCATCAGGGTCGGCGTCTGGCGCAGGCCCTGGGCGCGGAAGAACTCCTCGCCCACGTCTTCCATCTTCACCTTGAGCAGGGTCACGCCTTGCGCGCTCTCGCCCTCGGCGAAACGCTCCAGCGACTTGTCGAGCATGCGGCAGCCCGGGCAGTTGTCCTTGTTGAAATCGGCCAGCACGCGCGGATGCGCGGCGAGGGCATCGGCGAACTGTTCGGCACTGGAAACGGTGATGGTGGTGAGCATGGAACGAAACCTTGTCTGATGTCGGAAGAAGCCCGGCGTGCGATGGGGACGCCGGCGATGCCAGGAAAACAGATGAACGACGACGGCGTCAGCCGCTGCCATGCAACGGCAACACCCTCGCAGCGAAGCCAGCCGCGCCCGCGGGAGCGGACTCGGCAGCGGCCACCGGCACATCGCCTGCCAACGACGCGCGCGCCGCGCACAACGCCAGCACCTGCGCGCACCACGCGTCGATGGCCGCGTTGTCGCGGTCGCCGTGCGGCATCTGCTCGATCTCCAGCAATGGATAAACACTCTCGAAGAACCGCGCGATGCGCTTGACCGCCCCGCAGTAGTACTCCAGCCCCCACTGCGTCTCGCCGGTGCCGAACGCCGCCACTTCGATCGTCTTGCCTGTCGCCTCGACCAACTCGGCGATATAGCGCTTCATCTCCGCCGGCGTGCGCCCGGCGTTGTCGCTCCAACTGCCGAGCAGATGCAGGTCGAAGTCCGCCGCACGCGCGGCGTCGCCGAGCGCGCCCTGCAGCGTCTGCAGATCGGTGTGGATCCAGGTGACCGCGTGCCCGGCCGCCTCGCACTGCGCATGCACGCGGCGGGCGACGTCGCGGGTATTGCCGCTGAGCGAAGCGTAGGCGAGCAGGATACGCATGGGGCAGGGATTCGGGAGTGGGGATTCGGGATTCGTCAGAGCAGGATGGCGGTGCTTCACCAATCCCGAATGCCTGGCTTTTCAGCAGCCGAACGGCTGATCATCCCCAATCCCGGCCCTTCAAAGATCGTCGAAGCCGTTGTCCGAGTTGGTCTTCTTGTAGCTGGCGTTGCGCATCTCGAAGAAGTCGGTCTTGGTCTCGGTGAAGTTGTCGGCGTAGGCCTTGATCCACGGCATCACGTTGTCGCTGGCGCCGCTGTAAAGCTTCTCGATGCCGAGCATGCCGGACATCTTGTTGGCGCGGTACTTCACGTACTGGATCATCTCGTCCACGTCGATGCCCTCGATGCCGTCGAGCACTTCCGAGGACCACTCGGTCTCCAGGCGGATCGCATGCTCGAAGGCCTGGTGCACGTAGTCGGTCAGCTCGTTGGTCTGCAGCTCGGCGTTCTCGCCGATGATGGCGCGGATCAGCTCGCTGATGAACTTGGTGTGGGCCAGCTCGTCGCGGTTGATGAAGCTGATGATCTTGCCGGTGCCGGTCATGCGGTTCTGCCGCACCAGGTTATAGAAATACGCGAAGCCGGAATAGAAGTTGATGCCTTCCAGGATCGAGGACTGGATCAGCGAGCGTAGCAGGGTCTCTGCGGTCTTCTCGCGCATGAAGTCGTCGTAGGCCTGCATGATCGGCTGGTTGCGCGCGATGATGGTCGGATGCGTGCGCGCGATCTCGAACACGCGGTTCTGGTCGGCCAGGCCGGCGATCGAGGCCAGCACGTACGAGTAGCTCTCGTTGTGGATCACTTCCTGCTGGCCGATGATCGCGGCGTTGGCGTGCGCGGCCGGGTCGGTGATGTATTCGGCGACGTTGTAGATGAAGCGCGTCTGCGGCGAATCCAGCGTGGCCAGCAGGCCGATGATCGAGTCGTAGGCGTTCTTCTCGCGCGCCGACAGCTCCCCGTACTGCTTGGCATCGCCCTTCATGTCCACTTCGTCGGGGATCCAGAAGTTGGTCGACAGCTCCTTGTACGCCCGGTAGAAGGACGGGTACGGGATGTCGTTCCAGTTGAGGATGCCGCTGGTGGTGCCGTTGATGATGCCGGTGGAACGGTTGGGGTGCAGCGGTTCGAGGATCTTGATGCGGTCGAGCGCGATGGCCATGGATGTGCTTCGGTAGTCGGGTGAACGGCGCCGGCGGACGGCGCGGGAATGCGGGACGCGCGCGGCAGGTCGAGCCTGCCGCGCGGCGCGGGCGTCAGACGCCGGCGATCAGCTCGAGCACCACTCGCACTCGCTGATGTCGATGTCGTTGGAACGCACGTAGTAGGTGGTCTTCAGACCTTCCTTCCACGCGGTCATGTGCAGGTCCAGCAGGGTGCTGGCGCGGATGCCGCTGGGCACGTAGAAGTTGAAGCTGATCGACTGATCGACGTGGCGCTGGCGGCGCGCGTTCTGGCGCACGCTGGCGAACTGGTCGACCTTGTAGGCGCCCTTCTCGTAGTACGGATAGGTGTCCACGGTCAGCCCCGGCGCCACCACCGGACGGCGGAAGTCCTTCTTCTCTTCGTAGTAGAACGCGCTGTAGATCGGGTCGATCGACGCGGTGGAGCCGGCGATCTGCGCGGTGCTCATGTTCGGCGCCACCGCCACCATCCAGGCATTGCGCACGCCGTGCACGCTCACCTGCGCGGCCAGTTCCTGCCACTGCGCGCTGTCGTAGCCGCGCTTGGTGAAGTACTCGCCGTTCTGCCAGTCGCTGCCCTTGAACACCTTGTACGCGCCCTTCTCCTTGGCCAGCGCCAGGCTCGCCTGGATGGTCAGGTAGTTGATGCGCTCGTACAGCGAATCGCTGTACGCCTCGGCGTCCGGCGAATTCCAGTCGATGCCCTTCTGCGCCAGCAGGTGGTGCCAGCCGAAGGTGCCCAGGCCGATCGCGCGGTACTTCTGGTTGGTGATGGTGGCCTGCGGCACCGGCAGCTCGTTGAGGTCGATGACGTTGTCGAGCATGCGCACCTGGACGCGGATCAGCCGCTCCAGGATGTCCGGCGACAGCAGGTCCGGCTGCGCGGTGACCGCGCGGCCCAGGTTCACCGAGGACAGGTTGCACACGACGAAGTCGCCGGCCTGCTTGGTGGTGACGATCTGGTCGCCGCTGATCATCTCCTGGATGACCCGCGTCGGGCTCATGTTCTGCAGGATCTCGGTGCACAGGTTGCTGGAATACACCATGCCCTGGTGCTTGTTCGGGTTCATGCGATTGACTTCGTCGCGATAGAACATGAACGGGTTGCCAGTCTCCAGCTGGCTGACCATGATCCGCTTGAACATGTCGATGGCCTTGACCACCTTGCGGCCGATGCGCTCGTCGGCCACCACCTCCTCGTAGCGGGCGCGGAAGCTGCCTTCGCCGCGCTTCTCGTCGAAGAAGTCCTGCAGATACCAGCCCTTGACCTCCTTCACCTCGTGCGGGTCGAACAGGTACCACTCGCCGCGGCGCTCCACCGCTTCCATGAAGATGTCCGGCACGCACACCGCGGTGAACACGTCGTGCGCGCGCAGGCGCTGGTCGCCGTTGTTCAGGCGCAGGTCCAGGAACGCCTCGATGTCGCGGTGCCAGATGTCCAGGTACACGGCGATGGCGCCCTTGCGCTGGCCGAGCTGGTCCACCGACACGGCGGTGTTGTTGAGCTGCTTGATCCACGGCACCACGCCGCCGCTGGAGTTCTTCACGCCGCGGATCGCCGAACCGGAGGAACGCACGTAGCCCAGGTAGGCGCCGACGCCGCCGCCGTGCTTGGACACGCGCGCCACGTCGGTGTTGGAGTCGTAGATGCCCTGCAGGCTGTCGTCGACGGTGTCGATGAAGCAGCTCGACAGCTGCCCGCCGATCTTGCCGGCGTTGGCCAGGGTCGGCGTGGCCACGGTCATGTACAGGTTGGACAGCGCCCAGTAGGCCTCGCCGACCAGCTGCATGCGGCGCTCGCGCGGCTTCTCGTCCTGCATCAGGTACAGGGCGATGGTCAGCCAGCGCTCCTGCGGCAGTTCGTAGACCTTGCGCGAGTTGTCGGTGGCCAGGTAACGCGTGGCCAGCAGGTACAGGCCGTTGTAGGCGAACAGCTTGTCGCGCTCCGGATCGATCATGCGGCCGGCTTCGGCCAGTTCGTCCTTGGAGTAGTTCTTGAGGATGTCGATCGAGTACACGCCGCGGTCGGCCAGACTTTCCTGCAGGCCGACGTAGGAGCCGTACTTCTCGCCGGCATCGTAGAAACGGTTCTTGCTGGCGCGCTTGTACAGGCGGTCCAGGTACAGGCGCGCGGCGAAGTACTCCCACTCCGGCGTGGCGATGTCCACGCGCGACTCGGCCTCGCGGATCAGGTAGTCGACCATGTCGTCGGCCGACAGGCTTTCCTTCTTCTCGATGAAGGCGAAGGCCTTGCGCTCGTAGTCGCTCACGTCCAGCTGCGGGAACTCGGCGTGGATCCGGTCCAGGGTGCGCTGCAGGCGCGAGCGGTCGAAGGCCATGCGGCGGTTGCCGCCGTCCTTGACGATCCAGGTCACGGCGCGCTGGTCGTTGCTCGGCTCGCTGCTGGCCGTCGGCTTCGGCTGGGCAGTGGCGGCAGCGGTCGTGGGGTCGACGGCGGCGTCGACGGACGCGGTGGCCGGCAGGCTGTGGGTCTGGCTCATGAAGGTCTCCAAGCGTGGTGCACGCGGCCGCCCGACCCTCGCAGGCAGCGGTCCGACCGGGTTCGCAGGTGGGCAGGCGGTGTCGCGAAGACTGCAAACGGCGCAGGCACCGGGCCTGCGGGCGGTCAACGCTGCACCGACCCTCTCCCCCCGGAGAGCGCGCGGTCGGCGCCGCGCGGTGTGCTTCGCGCGGCTGTCGGCAGGTCTTCGGGCTGATGGGCAACGGCCGTGGCCGGTTCCTAGCCCGTCGCTTCCCAAGGCGGGCGCCTCAGTGCGGATGACGGGTTCGTTCCCAATTACCGCTGCGGGGCAGCGCCGGAGTTGGCGTTGGCACGCCGCACCGGCTTCCCTTTTGATCCCGCGGCTTGGGGCCGCTGGAACCGACCACCCCAAGATAGTGGGGTCGGTCGACGACGTCAACGCTAAATATGGGTGAAATTACGAAAACCTAAGCCTGGCAACGGTTTGCCGTCGACGGCCGATTCCGGCCCTGCCGCGGCGGCCGTTCGCGGCCGTGACGGGGTCGTGAAGCCGGCCGCAAACACGGGCGTTGGCGCCCCCGGACGACCCCGACACCGCCACCTCGCTTAGGGCCGGCACGGCACCACCGCGCCGCTGGCGTCGGTGCAGGTGCCGGTGTGGACGACACTGCCGTCCTGCACGCTGGTGCTGCCCTGGTAGCTGCCCTGCGTGCCATCGACGCTGCTCTGGCGGCTGCCGCTGAGCGTACCGTCGGCGGCCCGGGCCAGGCTGCCGCTGCTGCTCGCGCTGGCACCGTCGGCGCGCTGGACGCTGGCACTGCCCTGGCGGCTGGCACTGCCGTCGGCGTTGCGCTCGGCACGGCCCTGGCGCGTGGCGCTGCCGTCGGCCTGCCATTGGCGGGCGCGTTGCACGCTGCCGTGCGCGCCGCTGGCGCTGGCCTGCACGGCGGCGTGGCGGGCGCCCTCGGCGCCGCCGGCGGTGCGCGTGCGGGTGTGTTCGCGTGCCGGTGCACTGGGCGCGACCAGGACGCCGGCGGCCAGCGCCAGCAGCAAGGGAGTGATGCGACGGGACAGCGACATGGCGTTCTCCGATGACGGCAGCGGCGTGCTGCCGAGTGTCACCGTAGCCATGGCGCCGGCGCCGCGGGCGCCGCATCGGCCAGCAAATGTTGCCGAACGCCGCGGCGGAAACATCCGCTTACAGTTGCGTCGCGGCGGCCGTTGCCGCGGGGCCGCGGCGCAACCGATAGTGGCGTCCATGGACGATGCCGCGCCCGCTCCCCGCCTGCTGCTGGTCGACGACGACGACCGCCTGCGCGCCCTGCTGTGCCGCTACCTGGAGCGCCAGGGCTTCGCGGTCAAGGCGGTGGCCGACGGCGTGCAGCTGCAGCAGGCGCTGGCGCGCGGCCACTACGACCTGGTGGTGCTGGACCTGATGCTGCCCGGCGAGAACGGCCTGGAGATCTGCCGGCGCCTGCGCGGCCAGGGCGACGCCACCCCGATCGTGATGCTGACCGCCAAGGGCGACGAGATCGACCGCATCGTCGGCCTGGAGATCGGCGCCGACGACTACCTGCCCAAGCCGGTCAACCCGCGCGAGCTGCTGGCGCGGATCCGTGCGGTGCTGCGCCGTACCCGCCCGGGCGGGGCCGGCGCGCCGCAGCCGGACGGCGGGGAGATCGGCTTCGGCCGCTTCCGCCTGCACCTGGGGCGGCGCGAGCTGCGCCGCGACGGCGAACCGCTGAAGCTGACCACCGCCGAGTTCGCGGTGCTGTCGGTGCTGCTGCGGCACCCGCAGCAACCGCTGAGCCGCGACCGCTTGTCCAGCCTGGCGCACGGCCGCGAACACGAGCCGTTGGGGCGCAGCATCGACGTGATCGTCGCGCGGCTGCGCAAGCTGCTGGAGGACGACGTGCGCACGCCGCGGCTGATCCAGACCGTGTGGGGCGTGGGCTATGTGTACGTGCCGCCGGAGCCGCAGGCGTGAGCGCGCCGGCTTCCCGCGTCGCCGGCTGGCCGCGCAGCCTGTTCGGGCAACTGGCGCTGGTGATCGCGCTGGTGCTGGCCGGCGCCGGCCTGCTGGCGCTGCTGCTCGGCCGCGAACTGGCAGTACGGCCGGCAGCGCAGCAGCAACTGCGCATGCTGCACGGCTTCGCCAATGTCGCCGAGGCGCTGCAGCGCTCGCCGGCCGCTGCGGCGCTGACGCCGGCGTTGCGCGAGGCCGGGCTGCAACTGCGCAGCGCGCCGCCCACCGCCAGCGCCGCCGGCCCGCTGGCCGACGCGATGCAGCGCCGCGCGGCCGATCAGCTCGGCCCCGGGCGCGCGCTGCGCCGCGATGCCGACGGCACCCTGTGGCTGCAACTGGCCACGCCGACCCCGCTGTGGGTGGCGTTCTCCAGCCAGCCGCGCGAGCACGGCCTGCGCCGGTTCTCGATGGCGATGCTGGCCGGTTGCGCGCTGCTGGTCTGGCTGGCCGCTGCGCTGGTCGCGCGGCGCCTGGTGCGGCCGCTGCGGCAACTGGCGCAGGCCGCGCCGCACCTGGTCCGCGGCGAACAGGCCGCACCGATCGCCACCGGCGGTCCGCGCGAGGTCGCCGCGCTGGCGCAGGCGCTCACGGCGGCCAGCGCCGACGTGCGCCACGCCGCGGCCGAGCGTGCGCTGCTGCTGGCCGGCATCTCCCACGACCTGCGCACCCCGCTGACCCGGCTGCAGTACGCGCTGGCGCTGCTGCCGCAGGTGGAGCCGGAACTGCGCGAGGGCATGGAGCGCGACATCGGCGAGATCGACGCGATCCTGGCGCAGTTCATCGCCTACGCCCGCGACGGCCGCGACGAACCGGCCGTCGCCCTGGACCTGGTCGACCTCTGCCGGCAGGCGCTGGGCGCGGCGCAACCCGGCTGGGAGGCCGTCCTGCCCGCGCAGGCGCCGCTGCACGGGCGGCCGCTGGCGCTGCAGCGCGCGCTCGGCAACCTCATCGGCAATGCCGAACGGCATGGCGCGGCGCCGTTCCAGCTGCGCCTGCACGGCGACGGCGGCGATGGCTGGCGCATCGAGGTACGCGACCACGGCCCCGGCCTGGACCCGGCGCTGGCCGCACGCGCGCCGCAGCCGTTCGTGCACGGCGGCCATGGCGGCAGCGGACTGGGCCTGGCGATCGTCGAGCGCGTCGCCCGCCAGCATCGCGGCGCGTTGCTGCTGCAGCCCATCGCCCCACACGGCCTGTGCGCCATCCTGCATCTGCGCCCGGCCTGAACCCGGCGCGCGCCGACGCCCGCACGCGTCGGCCGCGCCACGCCCCTCCTCGCCGTCCTCCATGGAGTGATCCGCCCATGCGCCTGTCCCGCCCCTCGCCCACCCACGGCCTGCTCGCCCTGATGTTGCTGCTGCCGTTGCTCGCCGCTCCCGTCCACGCCCAGGACGGACGCCTGCGCGCACGCCTGCTGCAGCGTCTGCAGGGCGACCGCGCCGACACCGCGCGTGCGCCACTGCCCGCCGGCGCGCAGGTGCTGCGCGACGTCGCCTACGGCCCAGACCCGGCGCAGCGCATGGACGTGTACCTGCCGGCCGGCGCGCGCCAGGCGCCGCTGCTGGTGATGGTGCACGGCGGCGGCTGGGCCGACGGCGACAAGGACAACCCCGGCGTGGCCGCCAACAAGGTCGCGCACTGGCTGCCGCAGGGCCATGTGCTGGTGTCGGTGAACTATCGCCTGCTGCCGCAGGCCACGCCGCTTGCGCAGGCAGAAGACGTGGCGCGCGCGGTCGCCCGGATCCAGCAACTGGCGCCACAGTGGGGCGCCGATCCGGCGCGGCTGGTGCTGATGGGCCACTCGGCCGGCGCGCACCTGGTGAGCCTGCTGAACCTGTCGCCGGACCTGCTGGCGCAGGCCGGGGCGCGCCGACCGCTGGGCACGGTGGCGCTGGACAGTGCGGCGATGGACGTGGAGCAGGTGATGCAGCAACGGCATCTGCCGCTGTACGACCGCGCGTTCGGCAGCGTGCGCAGCGACTGGATCGCCGCCTCGCCGTACCACGTCATGGGCGCCAGCGCGCCGCCGCTGCTGGCGGTGTGCTCCAGCCGCCGTGCCGATGCCTGCGCGCAGGCGCGCCACCTGGCCAGCAAGGCCGGCGCCCGCGGCATCCGCGTCGAGGTGCTGCCGCAGGATGCCAGCCACGCCGAACTCAACCGCGACCTGGGCCTGCCCTCGGCCTACACCGCGGCGGTGGACGCGTTCCTGCACACGCTGCGCTGAGCGCCGCGCGCAGCTTCCGCGGCCGGCAACGCGCTCAGGCCACCATGCACTGCTGCAGCAGCAACGGCAGCGCCACCGCGGCGCTGTCGCGCCAGTGCAGATCCGCACGGGCCGACAACGCACTGGGTTCGGGATTGATCTCGACCACGCAGGCGCCGCGCTCCTTGGCCTGCAGCGGCAGGCTGGCGGCCGGATAGACCAGGCCGGAACTGCCGATCACCAGCACCAGGTCGGCGGCGTCGGCCGCGCTCTGCGCGCGCGCCCACTCCGCCGCCGGCAGCGCCTCGCCGAACCACACCACGCCCGGGCGTACCGTGCCGCCGCAGGCCGCGCACACCGGCGGCACCAGGCGCTGGCTGGGCGTGTGCACGTCGATCGGCGGCAGCAAGCCGCGCCAGGGCTGGCCGCAGTCGCTGCAGCGCAGCGCCGACAGGCGGCCGTGCACGTGCGCGGCGACCTCGCTGCCGGCGCGCTGGTGCAGGTCGTCCACGTTCTGGGTCACCAGGGTGGTGTGGCGGACCTCGGCCAGGCGCGCCAGCGCCAGGTGCCCGGCGTGCGGCTGGGCCTGCGCCACGATCGCCATGCGCCAGCGGTACCAGCCCCAGACCAGGGCGGGGTCGGCACGCCAGGCGTCCTCGGTGGCCAGTTGCTCGGGATCGAAGCGCGACCACAGGCTGTCGTCCTGGCCACGGAAGGTCGGTACCCCGCTCTCGGCGGACATGCCGGCACCGGTCAGCACCAGCAGACGGCGTGCGCCCTGCAGGAAAGCGGCGACGGTCTCGGCGTTGTAGGCGGAACTGAGCATGGCGCGCCCGATTTGATCAAGCTCACACTATTGCACCCCCGCGGGGTGGTCTCAATGTGCGTGGCAACACGCGCGGCGCCCACAACGCGAACGGGCGGCCAGTGGCCGCCCGTGGTGTGTCGCCCTGGACCGGCGCAGGCGCCGGCCCGGACATCGCGCTGGTTCAGTCGAGCACGACCAGCTTGACGTCGATGTTGCCGCGGGTGGCGTTGGAGTACGGGCACACCTGGTGCGCCTTCTCCACCAGCGATTCCAGCGTCGCACGCTCCAGGCCCGGCGCGGCGATGCGCAGTTCCACGGCGATGCCGAAGCCGCCCGGGATCTGGCCGATGCCGACATGACCCTCGATGCTCGTCTCGGCCGGCAGCGCCACCTTCTCCTGCCCGGCGACGAACTTCAGCGCACCGATGAAGCAGGCCGAGTAGCCGGCCGCGAACAGCTGCTCCGGGTTGGTGCCGTCGCCGCCAGCGCCGCCCAGCTCGCGCGGGGTCGACAGCTTGACGTCCAGCGCCTTGTCCGGGGTGGCGGCGCGGCCGTCGCGGCCCCCGGTGGCGGTGGCAGTGGCGGTGTAGGCGATGGTGGTCGGTGAAGCCATGGTGGTTCTCCTTGGAGGGCGGCGCCGCGGCGCCATGGGGTAGAGGGAAGTGCGTAGAGGGAAGTGCGAGATCGGGACGGGAATCGGTCAGGCCGCGGCCTGCAACTTGCCGCGGACCTCTTCCAGGTCGTGCTTGAGCCGGGTCAGTTGCTGCAGGTCGCAGGCGACCGCGCACAGCACGCCTTCCGGCACCGCCTGCGCGCGTGCGCGCAGCGCCTGGCCGTCGGCGGTCAGCGCGATCAGCACGCGGCGCTCGTCCTCGGCGGCGCGGCTGCGGGTCAGCAGACCGATCGCCTCCAGGCGCTTGAGCAACGGGGTCAGCGTGGCCGAATCCAGGAACAGCTTCTCGCCGATGTCCGAGACGCTGCGCTGGTCCTGCTCCCACAGCACCAGCATCACCAGGTACTGCGGATAGGTCAGGCCGAGGTCGCGCAGCAGCCCGCGGTAGAGCTTGTGCATGGCCAGGTTGGCCGAATACAGCGCGAAGCACAGCTGGGTATCCAGCTTCAGCAGGGCGGTGGCGTCGGGGGCAGAGGTACGGTCCATGGGCACCATATTACATAGCGCGCTATTTAATAGCAAGCGATATTTTTGCCTACCTACTCCTCGCTGAAGCCGGCGCCGCCCTCCCCCTCGTGCTGCGAGCGACGCAGGACTACGCTGCGCGCAACTCGAGGAGCTTCCGCATGCGCGCATCGTTCCTGCTGCTGGCCGCGCTCGGCGTTGCCCCCTTGGTGCCCAAGGCCGTGCCCAACACCCTGCCCGACGGCCCGGTGCTGATCGGTGCCGGCGCCGACGCACTGGCCCGGGAAACCCGTCGCCAGTGCCCCGGCGTGCCGACCGACCGGCTCACCCCGGCCGATCTGCTCGATGCCGAGGAGACGTTTCGCGATGGGCTGTCCGCGGCGCAGCGCCAGGCCATGGACCGGCAATTGCCGCAGGACGGCGCGTCGGGGACGGCGCGCTGCGCACACAGCGCAGGCGGCGCCGGTTGCCCGGCGGCCGCCTATCTGGAAGAGATCGCCGGCGCGGGCCTGATGCCGCGCTTCGTCGCCGGGCTGTGTGCGCCCGGCGCGGTGCGCTGAGCGTCCGCAGACGCTCCTGCGCTCAGACCCGGTGCGCCGCCGCCAGGTACTCGGCGCTCTGCATTTCGATCAGGCGCGAGGCGGTACGCTCGAACGCACCGGCCAGGCGCTCGCCGGTGTACAGCAGCGGCGGCGGATTCTGCGCGGTGCAGACCAGGTTGACGTGGCGGTCGTACAGCTCGTCGATCAGGTTGACGAAGCGCCGCGCCGCGTCCTCGTTCATGCGGTCGAAGTGCGGGATGCCGCCGAGCAGCACGGTGGTGAACTCGTGCGCGATCTCGATGTAGTCGCTGGGACCGCGCGGGCCTTCGCACAAGGCGACGAAATCGAACCAGACGATGCTCTTGCCGCGCGCGCGCACCGGGATCTTGCGCCCTTCCAGTTCGATGTTGCCGCGGCGTGCCTCGGCATTGCCGGTCAGCGCGCTCCAGCGCTCGCCCAGCCAGGCGTCGCTGTCCTCGGCCAGCGGCGCGCGGTACACCGGCGAGCGGGTCAGCGCGCGCATGCGGTAGTCCTCGGTGCCCTCGGCGTACAGCTCCACGCAATAGGTCTGCAGCAAGCCGATCGCCGGCAGGAAGCTCTCGCGCTGCAGGCCGTTGAGGTACAGGTTCTGCGGCGCGGTGTTGGAGGTGGTGACCAGGGTCACGCCCTCGGCGAACAGGCGCTCGAGCAGGCGCGACAGCAGCATCGCATCGCCGATGTCGGTGACGAAGAACTCGTCCAGCACCAGCACGCGCAGCCGGCTGCGCCACTCCTGCGCGATCTTCGCCAGTGGATCGCTCTGCCCGGCGTGCTCGCGAAGGCGCTCGTGCACGCCGCGCATGAAGCGGTGGAAATGCGTGCGGTACTTCCGCGCGATCGGCAGGCCGTCGTAGAACAGATCGACCAGGAAGGTCTTGCCGCGGCCGACCCCGCCCCAGAAATACAGCCCGCGCACCGGCTCGGGCTTCTTCCAGAACGCCGACAGCCGGTCCAGCCAGCCCTCCTGGTCGCCGTCCACGATCGCGGTATGGATGCGGTCCAGTTCGGCCAGCGCCGCGTGCTGCGCCGGATCGTCGCGCCAGTCGCCGCGCGCCACGCCTTCGGCGTAGCGCTGCGACGGCAATGCCGCCGCGCTCACGCCTGTGCCGCCGGCAGCCAGGCCTTGACCGCGTGCTGCAACGCGCCGCGCAGGTCGATCAGCTTGCGATGGAAGAAATGGCTGGTGTCGGGCATGCGCACCAGTTCCGGCTGTGCCTCCAGGGTCTCCAGCCAGTCGTACACGGCCTGCGGATCGACGATCTCGTCGGCCTCGCCCTGGATCACCAGCCACTGCGGCGGCGGCGCCATGCCGGAAAAATCCCAGCGCCCGGCCGGCGGCGCGATCGAGATCAGCACCTGCGGCTGCAGCGCGGCGCTGGCGCGCAGCGAGACGTAGGCGCCGAAGCTGAAACCTGCGAGCCACAGCACGTCGTGCGGACGCTGATCGCGCACCCAGGCGGCCACCGCGGCCAGGTCCTGCTGCTCGCCGTCGCCGTGGTCGAAGCTGCCGGCAGACGCGCCGACGCTGCGGAAGTTGAAGCGCACCACGCGCACGCCCAGCTCGCGCAACGCGCGCGCGACCATGGTCACCACCTTGTTGTGCATGCTGCCGCCCTCGGTGGACAGCGGATGGCAGACGATGGCGGTGACCGGCAACGCGGCGACGTCGGCGTCGGGCAGATCGACCGCGGCCTCGATCGGGCCGGCGGGGCCTTGCAGCGTCAGTGCGCCGGAAGCGGTGGGGAAAGCGGGAGAGGTCATGCGGTCATAATACCGGGGCTGGGTCGCGGCCACATGCCGAAGCGGTGCACGCAGCGTTCTTTTTCCTCCCGATCCGGATCCTGCGTGTGGTCTTCGTCCTGTTGAGTGTGGTGTGCAGCGTGCTGGTCTCGGCGCTGCTGAAGCTGGCGCCGCAGCGGCGCATCGACCTGGCCCAGGCGGTGACCTGGAACTACCTGGCGGCGCTGCTGCTGTGCGCCGCGCTGCTGCAGCCGCCGCTGGCCGCGCTGGGCGATGCGCACACGCCGTGGGTGTCGCTGCTGGCGCTGGGCGTGTTGCTGCCGAGCCTGTTCCTGGTGCTGGGCCGCACGGTGGCCAACGCCGGCATCGTGCGCACCGACGCGGCGCAGCGGCTGTCGCTGCTGCTGTCGCTGGCGGCGGCCTTCCTCTGGTTCGGCGAACGCGCCAACGGCGCCAAGCTGGCCGGCCTGGCGCTGGGCCTGCTGGCGATCGTCGGCATCGTGCAGCGACCGCAGGCGGCCGCGCACAGCACCGCACGCACCACACCGTGGCTGCTGCTGGTGTGGGTCGGCTTCGCCGCGATCGACGTGCTGCTCAAGCGCATCGCCCAGGCCGGCACGCCGTTCGCCGCCTCGCTGCTGGTCGCCTTCGCGCTGGCTTTCGTGCTGCTGCTGGGCGTGCAACTGTGGCGCCACCTGCGCGGCACCGTCCCGTTGGCCTGGCGCAACCTCGGCGCCGGCCTGCTGCTGGGCGCACTCAACTTCGGCAACATCCTGTTCTACGTGCGCGCGCACCAGGCCCTGCCGGACAGCCCGGCCAGCGTGTTCGCGGCGATGAACCTGGGCGTGATCGGCCTGGGCACCCTGCTCGGCATCGCCGTGTTCGGCGAACGCACCAACCGCTGGAACCGCCTGGGCCTGCTGCTGGCGGTGCCGGCGATCGTCCTGATCGCGATGGGCGCAGGCAGCTAACCATCAGCACCCGCACCCCGCTCTTACGATTCCCCACTCCCGATTCCCCATTCCCAGCCCCTCAACGCCTCCACACCGGAAACGGATCTTCCAAGCCCTGCCACACCACCGGCCCCTGCTGCAGTTCGGCATCGTCGAGCAGGCAGGCATCGAGTTCGGCGCGTACCCGCGCCGTGTCCAGGCCGACGCCGATCACCGCCAGTTCCTGGCGGCGATCGCCCCACAGCGGATGCCACATCGCCCGCAGCGCCGCGTACTCGCGCGCATCGCCGACCTCCTCGGCCTGCGGCGGCGGCGCGTTCCAGCACGCAGTCTGCTGGCGCTGCCAGCCGAGCTCGGTGTACGCCAGCGGCGATGGCGGCAGCGCCAGCGGCGTGTCCAGCAGGCCGCGGTCCACGCGCTCGCGTGCCGCGTACCAGAAGCCGGCCGCCTGGGTCTGGGTGGCCGCGCCGACGATGGACAGTTCGCCGACCCAGTCCATGCGGCTGGCCAGCCAGAAGAAGCCCTTGCTGCGGATCACGTCGCGCAGGCCGCGTTGCGCCAGCCGCGCGAAGCGCAGCGGATGGAACGGCCGGCGCGCGCGATAGACGAAACTTTCGATGCCGAACTGCTCGGTCTCCGGCGCGTGCTCGCCGCGCAGCGCCTGCATCCAGCCCGGCGCCAGCTGCGCGCGCACGAAGTCGAAGCGGCCGGTGTCCAGCACCAGCTCCAGCGGCACGTCGCCACGGCTGGCCTCGACGATGCGCGCATCGCGATTGAGCGCGCGCAGCACCGCGCGGGTGCGGTCGAGCGTGACCGTATCGGTCAGGTCGGCCTTGCTGATGACGATCACATCGGCGAACTCGATCTGCTCCACCAGCAGGTTGACCAGCCCGCGCTCGTCGTCGTCCCCGGCCTGCAGGCCGCGGTCGGCCAGGCGCTCGGCCGAGCCGAAGTCGCGCAGGAAGCTGACCCCGTCGACCACGGTGAGCATGGTGTCCAGGCGCGCGACGTCGGCCAGGCCACGGCCGTCGGCGTCGCGCACGGCGAAGGTCGCCGCCACCGGCATCGGCTCGGAAATGCCGGTGGATTCGATCAGCAGGTAGTCGTAGCGCCCGCTCCCGGCCAGGCGCTGCACCTCCTGGTGCAGGTCGTCGCGCAGGGTGCAGCAGATGCAGCCGTTGCTGAACTCGACCAGGGTCTCTTCGGTGCGACTGAGCGCGGCGCCGCCGTCGCGGATCAGCGCCGCGTCGATGTTGACCTCGCTCATGTCGTTGACGATCACCGCCACCCGGCGGCCATCGCGGTTGTGCAACACGCGGTTGAGCAGGGTGGTCTTGCCGGCACCCAGGAAGCCGGACAGGACGGTGACGGGAAGGCGGGAATCGGAAACGGCGGACGTGGACATAGCGGGCATCGGCGCGGAGGCGTGGCGGGCTGAAAATGTTACTATATAACACTTGAAGCACTGGAGTGGACGTCCATGAAATCCCTGCCGCAATCCTTCTTCGACGCCTCGGCGATGGTGCTGTCCGGGCTGTGTCTGCTGCACTGCCTGGCGTTGCCGTTGCTGGCCGCGGCGCTGCCGTTGTTCGGCGTCTGGGCCGAGGCCGAGTGGGTGCACGTGGTGTTCGTGGCGATCGCCGCGCCGTTGGCGGGGCTGGCGCTGTGGCGCGGGCACCGGCGCGACGCGCTGCCCTGGCCGCTGTGGACGCTGGCGGCGCTGGGCCTGCTCGGTCTGCTGGCCGGCGCCTTCGGGATTCCCGACGAGGCCAGCGAGACCGCGATGACGGTGAGCGGCAGTCTGGCGCTGGCCAGTGCGCATCTGTGGAACTGGCGCCGGCATCGGCGGCGTTGCCGGCATTGAGCATGGGGCGCGCTGTGTAGCGCGCTTCGCTCGAGGCGATCAGGGGCGCGATGCAGCGTGGCTTTCGCTGTTGTTTTTGCTGTTGTTTTTGCCGTTGTTTTTGCCGTTGCTCTGGCTTTTGACTTGTCGGGTTCCCTTCCGAAGCGGCGGCCAGCGCGGGGAAAAACCCCGAAGGGGCGGCGTACATGGATGTACGCCGTCCGCGGCAGGGGCAGGATGCCCCTTCCGCGGATCCCCGGGATGGACGCGGACCCGGAGCGCGTTAGCGCGGAGGGCGCGAGGCAGGGTGTGCTTTCTTTTGGTTACTTTTCTTTGCACAAGCAAAGAAAAGTAACTCGCCGCAAGGCGAAAGCTTTTGCTCTTGCATTTGCTGCTACTGCGGCGGCCGCTGGATTGTAGGAGCGGCTTACGCCGCGACATGCATGACCGATTACGCTGGTCGCGGCTGACGCCGCTCCTACGATTCTTCTTGTTCGACACTCAAGCTCGGAGCAACAGCAAAGGCTTTCGCCCTTGCGGGCGAGTTACTTTTCTTTGCTCGCGCAAAGAAAAGGTAACCAAAAGAAAGCGCGCCCTGCCTTGCGCCCTCCGCGCTGCGCGCTCCGGGTCCGCGGATGCACCGGGGATTCGCGGAAGGGGCATCCTGCCCCTGCCGCGAACGGCGCACATCCATGTGCGCCGCCCTTCGGGTTTTTCCCCGGTCCATCCGCCGCTGCGGAAGGGAACCCGGTAAGTCAAAAGCCAAAGCAACGGCAACAGCAGAAACAACGGCAAATGCCAAAGCAACAGCAACAGCAACAGCAACAGCAACAAGGCTGTCGCCTTTCTTAGCGCGAGAACACCCCCATCTCACAGCTTCGGCCAGCACCAAGCCACATGTGCGACCAGCGCACAATGGACAGAAGCAACGTTCAAGAGATAGCAGTGAAGCGTAAGGCCGGACACTCACTGCGACCGGCCTGAAACACAGCACATCTACTCACAACAGGCGGTCGTGCGCCTCGCGAAGGACGTGAGCCTCCAGCAGGAATGTCCCACACATCAAGGACGGGGAAAGGAAGGCCGACAATCGGCTTTCCCGATTCCCCATTCCCATTTCCCCACTCCCAGCCTACAGATCAAACCCCAGCAACAACGGATCGTGATCGGAACTGCGCCACGGGCCGGGCAGATCGCGCTCGCGGTAGCCGTCGCTGTCGGGCAGATCGGCGTTGACGTGCCATTCGGCGGCGCCGCGCAGCCGCGCCGCCAGCGCCGGGCTCAGCAACGCGTGGTCGAGCCGGCCGCTGAGCCCGCGGTAGACGAAGCTGTACGGCTGCGCCACATGCGCCTCCTGCAGCGCGTCGCGCCAGCCGGCGTCGCGCAGCAGGCGCAGCGGATCTTCCATCGCATAGGCGTTGAAATCGCCGAGCAGCACGCTGGACGTGCTGCCGGTGCCGGTGGGATCGCTGCGCAGCCACGCATCGACGCGGCGCGCCGACTCGGTGCGGGTCGCGTTCCAGCAGCCCTGGCCGTCGCCGCGGTCGGCATCGGCGCCACCGGCTTCGCCGCAACCCTTCGACTTGAAGTGGTTGGCCACCACCACGAACGGCGCGCCGCTGCCGTGACGGAAGGCCTGCGCCAGCGGCACCCGGCTGTGCTCGGCGAACGGGCCGCCTTCCAGCATCGCCGGCTTGCCCACCGGGCTCACCCGCGAGGCGCGGTAGATCAGCCCGACCCGGATCGGGTTGTCGCCGGGGCCGCGCCCGGCGTCGACGAAGCGCCAGTCGCCGCCGCCGGCATTGAGCGCGTCGACCAGGCTGGCGATCGCCGAGGTCGGGCCATAGCCGTCGTTCTCCAGTTCCATCAGTGCGGCGACGTCGGCCTGCAGCGGGCGGATCGTCGCCACCAGCTTGCGCAGCTGCGCCTGGAACTCGGCCGCCGTGCGCGCGCCGCGCAGGGTCGGAAACCCGCCGCCGCGGCCGTCGCCGTTGAAGAAGTTCTCCAGGTTGAAGGCGGCGATGCGCAAGGTGCCGTCGACCTGCGGCGGCGCCGGTTCCGGCGACGGCGTCAGCTGCAGCGCGGCGGTCGGGTACAGCCGCGCCACGCCATCGATCACCCCGCCGACGATGCCCTCCACGTCCTGGACCGTGCTGCCCGCGCGCGGCGGTGCAGTGGCACTCCCCAGATAGTCCGGAAGTTTTGCCGTTGCCGTTGCCGTTGCCGTTGCCGTTGCCGTTGCCGATGTTGATGTCGGCGTCGGCGTCGGCGTCGGCGCACCGAGCGTGCCCAGGCGCAGCCCGCGCCGCGCGTTGTCGGCCACCACCGCCGCCTGCTCGGCGCTGCCGGGCGCGGCCACTTCGCTGGGCTGCCACAGGCGTCCGCCGAAGGCCACGCCCAGTTCGCCGGTCTTGCCCAGCGCATCGTTGTCGACCACGGTCAGCGGCGCGGTGATGCGCACGCGCATGCCGGCCAGCGCCGACCAGTCGGCCGGCGCCGCGTCGAGCACCTGAAGCGGCAAGGGCTGCGCCCGTGCCAGCACGGTATGCCCTTGCTCCAGCACACTGCGCCCGACGAAAGCCGTGCCGGCCTTGGCCGACGCGGCAGCCTGCGGCGCCAGCTCGCCCCACACCCGCACGCGGTCGCCCGGTGCCAGGCTGCGTTCGGCATCGCCGCGCACCAGCAGCGCGTCGGCGGTCAGCGGATCGTCGTCGCCGGCATCCTGCACCAGGTAGCCGCTGCCGCCGGCTTCCACCCGCGCGGTGACCACGCCCTCGAACACCACGCCCTGCGCCTGCGGCCCCGGGCGCAACTGCCCGATCGGCAGCAGCGTCGGCGGCGTCAGCGCCTGCGCGGCGGGGGCTGCGACCAGCAGCAGCAACGGCAACAACGATGGCGGCGGCATGCGCATGCGATCACTCTCCTTGTTTGCGCCGGCACGCGACGGGCGCGGAAACGAATGCGCCGCCCGAAGGCGGCGCAGTGGCGTGCGGGAGGCGCAAGGTTACTTCAGGTTGGCCAGCATCCAGTCCACGGTGGCGTGGATCTGCTCCTCGGTCAGCCCGGGATTGCCGCCCTTGGGCGGCATGATGCCGCCGTCGGGGCCGGTGTAGCCCTCGATGGCGTGCTTGTAGAGCGTCTCCTTGCCCTGCGCGATGCGCTTGTCCCAGTGCGCGTGGTCCAGCGTCGGCGCCTTGCCCACGCCGGTGGTGTGGCAAGCGGTGCACAGGTTGTTGAAGATGGTCTTGCCGTCGGTGGTGCCGCCGTAGGCCGCCTGCGCCGAGGCCTTGGCCAGCGCCGCCGCCTGTGCCGCCGCTTGCGCCGCGGCACCGGTGCTGCCGGCGTAGACCGCGCCGACCGGGGCGATGCGCTCCTCGGTGCGCTTGAGCGCCACCGGCGACACCTCCGGCGGGATAGCCCGCTGCAGGTAATGCGCGAACACGATCAGGCCGAGGGTGATCAGCACCAGCAGGCCGATCACCATCGAGAAGCGCTTGAGAAATTCGAGGTCGTAATTCCGCACATCACACCCCTTTGGCACGTGGTAATCCGGACCACCGCTACGCGACCGAGTATAGCCAGCGTTTGCGCCGCGCGGCACGCCGGGAGCACACGGAATCGCAGGCGATGCATGCTGCATCGCAGCAGTTCGGCGCAGGCGGCGCGCCCGGTCGCGCTCAGGCGCTGCCCACCGCGCGCAGGCAGAACCCGCACACCGCCTCGACCAGGCGCTCGCTGTCGCGCGGGCCGTCGCGGCTGGGCGCGGTCGGGCCGACCAGGGCCTCGGTGTAGGCGCCGACCAGGCACGCCGCGGCCGCCTCCAGGTCCTGCGCGGGAAACTCCCCCGCGGCCACGCCGTCGGCCAGGATGCCCTTGAACACGTCGCCGAGCAGGCGCCGGCAGCGGATGCGCTCGGCGTCCACCTCCGGTTCCACCGGTTCGGCGATGAAGGCGTAGGCCAGCCCGGGGCCGGCCAGAGCGCGGCGCACGAACGAGGCGATGGCATCGCGCAGGCGCTGCGCGGCCGGCGCTGGCGCCGCGGCGATGGCGCGCAGGATGGTCAGCTCGTGCTCCACGGCGGCGGTCAGCACCTCCACGAACAGCTCGGCCTTGGACGGGAAATGCCGGTAGATCAGCCCGGTGGAGACCCCGGCCTCGGCCGCCACCGCGGTCACCGGGGCGCCGCGGAAGCCGTCGGCGGCGATCAGCCGGCGCGCCGCCAGCAGGATCCGCTGGCGGTTGCCGGCGAGGCGTTCTTCCATCAGGGCGGAGCGTTTGTAGGCCATGGCGTGATTCTAAGTTCAATTAATGAATTTCTGTTCACTTCTTCGCCGTTCCCGGCTACGCTGGGCGCTCTTGCCCGGCGCGGGTCCGATTCTAGGCGCCGCCGGCCACCCGCCATTCCCGGAGTTGCCGCCATGCTGATGCCGTCGTTGAATTTCGAGTTGGGCGAGGAGGTCGACCTGCTGCGCGACAGCGTCGCCGCCTTTGCCGCGCGCGAGATCGCGCCGCTGGCCGAGCAGGCCGACCGCGACAACGCCTTCCCCGCACCGCTGTGGCGCAAGCTCGGCGAACAGGGCCTGCTCGGCCTCACCGTCGAGGAAGAGTACGGCGGCAGCGCGATGGGCTACCTGGCGCACGTGGTGGCGATGGAGGAGATCTCCCGCGCCTGCGGCGCGATCGGCCTGTCCTACGGCGCGCATTCGAACCTGTGCGTGAACCAGTTGCGCAAGAACGCCAGCCCGGCGCAGAAGGCGCGCTACCTGCCGAAGCTGTGCAGCGGCGAGCACGTCGGCGCGCTGGCGATGAGCGAGCCCGGCGCCGGCTCGGACGTGGTATCGATGAAGCTGCGCGCCGAGGCGCGCGGCGACCGCTACGTGCTCAACGGCAACAAGATGTGGATCACCAACGGCCCGGACGCCGACGTGCTGGTGGTCTATGCCAAGACCGACCCGAGCGGCGGCGCGCGCGGCATCACCGCATTCTTGGTCGAGAAGGGCATGCCCGGCTTCAGCACCGCGCAGAAGCTGGACAAGCTCGGCATGCGCGGCTCCAACACCTGCGAACTGGTGTTCCAGGATTGCGAGGTGCCGGCCGAGAACGTGCTGGGCGAGGTCGGCGGCGGCGTGCGCGTGCTGATGTCCGGCCTGGACTACGAGCGCGTGGTGCTGTCCGGCGGTCCGCTGGGGCTGATGGCCGCGGCGCTGGACGTGGTGCTGCCGTACGTGCACGAGCGCCGCCAGTTCGGCGAGCCGATCGGCAGCTTCCAGCTGATGCAGGGCAAGCTGGCCGACATGTACGTGGGCCTCAACGCCTGCCGTGCCTACGTGTATGCGGTGGCGCGCGCCTGCGACGCCGGCCGCACCACCCGCCAGGACGCAGCCGGCGCGATCCTCTACGCCGCCGAGAAGGCCACCTGGCTGACCGGCCAGGCGATCCAGGTGCTGGGCGGCAACGGCTACATCAACGACTATCCGACCGGGCGCCTGTGGCGCGACGCCAAGCTCTACGAGATCGGCGCGGGCACCTCGGAGATCCGGCGCATGCTGATCGGCCGCGAGTTGTTCGAGCGGACCAAGTGATGCCGCGCAGGATGCGCATCGGCCGTAAGGCCGTTCCGACGTCAGCGCGTCGGGGCTGATCCCGCAAAAGGGGACAAGAGCCCCTCCCACATCGGCCGCCTGCCCTTCCCTTCTCTCCACGGTCCAGCCATGAGCGCGATCCAGACCCAGTTGCAACCCGGCAGCGACGCCTTCGCCGCCAATGCCGCCGCGCTGCGCGCGGTGGTCGACGACCTGCACGCCACCCAGGCGCGCATCGCCCTGGGCGGCAGCGAGGCCGCCCGCGCCAAGCACCAGGCCCGCGGCAAGCTGCTGGTACGCGAACGCATCGACGCCCTGCTCGACCCGGGCAGCGCGCTCCTGGAGATCGCGCCGCTGGCCGCGCTGGGCCTGTACGACGACGAGGTGCCGTGCGCCGGCGTGGTTGCCGGCATCGGCCGCGTCTCCGGCGTGGAATGCGTGATCGTCGCCAACGACGCCACGGTCAAGGGCGGCACCTACTACCCGATCACGGTGAAGAAACACCTGCGCGCGCAGGAGATCGCCCAGCAGAACCGGTTGCCGTGCATCTACCTGGTCGATTCCGGCGGCGCGTTCCTGCCGCTGCAGGACGAGGTGTTTCCCGACCGCGACCACTTCGGCCGGATCTTCTACAACCAGGCCAACCTGTCGGCGCAGGGCATCGCCCAGATCGCCTGCGTGATGGGCTCGTGCACCGCCGGCGGCGCCTACGTGCCGGCGATGAGCGACGAGACGGTGATCGTGCGCGAACAGGGCACCATCTTCCTCGGCGGCCCGCCGCTGGTGAAGGCCGCCACCGGCGAGGACGTCAGCGCCGAGGACCTGGGCGGTGCCGACGTGCACACGCGCATCTCCGGCGTGGCCGACCACTTCGCCGACAACGACCTGCAGGCGCTGGCGCGGGTGCGCGCGATCGTCGCCCAGCTCAACTGGCGCAAGCCGCCCCCAGCGTTGGCGCTGCGCACGCCGGAGCCGCCGCTGTATCCGGCCGAGGAGCTGTACGGGGTGATCCCGGCCGACCCGCGCAAGCCGTTCGACGTGCGCGAGGTGATCGCGCGGGTGGTGGACGGCTCGCGCCTGGACGAATTCAAGGCGCGCTACGGCACCACGTTGGTCACCGGCTTCGCGCACATCCACGGCTATCCGGTGGGCATCGTCGCCAACAACGGCATCCTGTTCTCCGAGTCGGCGCTGAAGGGCGCGCACTTCATCGAGCTGTGCGCGCAGCGCGGCGTCCCGCTGGTGTTCCTGCAGAACATCACCGGCTTCATGGTCGGCCGCAAGTACGAGCACGGCGGCATCGCCAAGGACGGCGCCAAGCTGGTGATGGCGGTGGCCTGCGCCAAGGTGCCCAAGTTCACGGTGGTGATCGGCGGTTCGTTCGGCGCCGGCAACTACGGCATGTGCGGCCGCGCGTACTCGCCGAACTTCCTGTGGATGTGGCCGAACGCGCGCATCGGGGTGATGGGCGGCGAACAGGCGGCCAGCGTGCTGGCGACGGTGCGCCGCGACGGCATCGCGGCCAAGGGCGGGCAGTGGTCGGACGCCGAGGAGACGGCGTTCAAGGCGCCGATCCGCGAGCAGTTCGAGCGCCAGGGCCATCCGTACTACGCCAGTGCGCGGTTGTGGGACGACGGGGTGATCGATCCGGCGCAGACGCGGCGGGTATTGGGGCTGGGCTTGTCGGCGGCGTTGAATGCGCCGGCGGAGCCGAGCCGGTTCGGGGTGTTCCGGATGTGAGGGGACGCATGCGCTCCCGGTGGCAGGCGCGTTCGCGCGGGGATCGGCGGTGGTCACGCAGGTGGTCGCTGGCGATGCCGGCGGCAGCGTGTCCGGCACTCGCTCCGGCGATAAGCCTCATGGCTGCGACCAACGTGATGGCCTTCGCTTGCGCTCCGGCTTTTGTTCCAGCGTTTGCTCCTGCTTTTGCTCTTGCTCTGCCTTTGACTTACCGGGTCCCCTCGGCGCGGCAGCCGCGGCGGGGAAAAACCCGAAGGGCGGCGCACATGGATGTGCGCCGTTCGCGGCAGGGGCAGGATGCCCCTTCCGCGAATCCCCGCCGTGGCTGCGGACCCGGAGCGCGCAGCGCGGAGGGCGCGCTGCGGGGTGTGCTTTCTTTTGGTTACTTTTCTTTGCACAAGCAAAGAAAAGTGACTCGCCGCCAGGCGAAAGCCTTGCTCTTGCACTTGCTGCCATGGTGGCGGCCGCTGAATCGTAGGAGCGGCTTTAGCCGCGACAGACAGAACGGACTCTCGCTGTCGCGGCTGAAGCCGCTCCTACAGACCTTCTCACCTGACACGCAAACATCAAGCAACAGCAAGAGCTTTCGCCCTTGCGGGCGAGTTACTTTTCTTTGCTCGCGCAAAGAAAAGGTAACCAAAAGAAAGCGCGCCCTGCCTTCGCGCCCTCCGCGCTGCGCGCTCCGGGTCCGCGTCCATCACGGGGATCCGCGGAAGGGGCATCCTGCCCCTGCCGCGGACGGCGTACATCCATGTACGCCGCCCTTCGGGTTTTTCCCCGCGATGGCCGCCGCTACGGAAGGGAACCCGGTAAGTCAAAAGCAAGGGCAACAGCCAAAGCGAAGCCAAGCCAAGCGACCGCTGCTACAACGCTAGCAACCGAAACCGCGACCTTCGCAGCACGCGCTTAACGCACGTCTGCGCACCGCAAGCGCGACACCTCTAACCTTCTCCAGGCACCCGACCATGGCCACCCCCGACCTGCCGACCTTCGACAAGATCCTCATCGCCAATCGCGGCGAGATCGCCTGCCGGGTGATCGCCACCTGCCGCAAGCTCGGCATCGCCACCGTGGCCGTGTACTCCGATGCCGACCGCGATGCCCGCCACGTGCGCCTGGCCGACGAGGCCGTGTACATCGGCGCCGCGCCGGCACGCGAGAGCTACCTGCGCGGCGAGCGCATCCTCGAGGCCGCGCAACGCAGCGGCGCGCAGGCCATCCATCCCGGTTACGGCTTCCTGTCCGAGAACGCGGAGTTCGCCGAGGCCTGCGCCGCGCGCGGGCTGGTGTTCATCGGGCCGCCGCCGGCGGCGATCCGCGCCATGGGCGACAAGAGTGCGGCCAAGGCGCTGATGCAGGCGGCCGGGGTGCCGCTGACGCCCGGCTATCACGGCGAGCAGCAAGAGCCGGACTTCCTGCGCGCGCAGGCCGCGGCCATTGGCTACCCGGTGCTGATCAAGGCCAGCGCCGGTGGTGGCGGCAAGGGCATGCGTCGGGTCGATCGCGATGAGGACTTTGCCGCCGCGCTCGCTGCCTGCCAGCGCGAGGCGCAGGCCGCATTCGGCAATGCGCACGTGCTGGTGGAGAAGTACGTGCTACGGCCGCGGCACATCGAGATCCAGGTGTTCGGCGACACGCACGGCGAACTGGTCTACCTGTTCGAACGCGACTGCTCGGTGCAACGCCGCCACCAGAAGGTGCTGGAGGAAGCCCCCGCGCCAGGCATGGACGCGACGCGACGTGCGGCGATGGGCCAGGCCGCGGTGGAGGCGGCGCGTGCGGTGGGCTACGTCGGCGCCGGCACCGTGGAGTTCATCGTCGCGCCCGATGGCGCGTTCTACTTCATGGAAATGAACACGCGCCTGCAGGTGGAGCATCCGGTCACCGAATGCATCACCGGCACCGACCTGGTGGAGTGGCAGTTGCGCGTGGCCGCCGGGCAGCCGCTGCCGCAGCGCCAGCACGAACTGGCGATCCACGGCCACGCGCTGGAAGCGCGGCTGTACGCCGAAGACCCGGCGCGCGGGTTCCTGCCCTCGATCGGCACGCTGCAGCATCTGCGCCTGCCCGCCGCCGACGCGCATACGCGGGTCGATGCCGGCGTCGAGCAGGGCGATGTGATCGGCCCGCACTACGATCCGATGATCGCCAAGCTGATCGTCTGGGACGTGACCCGCGAGCGCGCGCTGCGGCGCATGCAGGCGGCGCTGGCCGCCTGCCAGGTGGTCGGCGTGTCGACCAATGCCGCGTTCCTGCAGCGCCTGGTCGGCACCAGCGCGTTCGCGCAGGCGGACCTGGACACCGCGCTGATCGAGCGCGAGCACGCGGCGCTGTTCGACACCCCCGTCCCGGCCACCGACGCGCTGTGGAGCCTGGCCGCGCTGGCCTGGCAACTGCACGAGCACGCGCCGGCGGCGCAGACTGCCGATCCGCACTCGCCGTGGGACCTGCGCGACGGCTGGCGGCTGGGCGCGCCGGCGCCGCGTGCGCTGACCCTGCAGCACGGCGAAACGCAACGCACGCTGCAGCTGACCGCGCATGCCGGCGACTGGCGGATCCACGCCGCGCCGGCGCAGGAGCCGCTCGAGGCGAGCGGCCAGTTGCGCGACGGGCGCCTGTCTGCGTTTCTCGGCACACAGCGAGTGCAGGCCGATGCGGTGTTCGCCGGCACGCAGCTGCACCTGTTCGTCGACGGCCACGGCTACCTGTTCGAACGCCACGACCCGGTCGCCGAGGCCGACCAGCCGGCGGTGGAAGGCGGCGGCCTGACCGCGCCGATGCCGGGGCGCATCGTCGCCCTGCTGGTCGCGCCCGGCACCCAGGTGCGCCGCGGCACGCCGCTGCTGGTGCTGGAGGCGATGAAGATGGAGCACACCCTGCAGGCACCGGCCGACGGCACCGTGCAGAGCTTTCGCGTACGCGAGGGCGAGCTGGTCGGCGACGGCGTGGCGCTGCTGGACTTCGAAGCGGCCTGAGCGTCGCCGCCCGCCAAGCCGCGATCGCCAAGGCCGCGGCTTGGCGTCACACTCGGCGCTGGTCCATCGTCCTGCACGCGCCATGAAACTCACCGCCCACGTTCTCGACGGCCACACCCTCGACGTGCGCCCTGCGCCGCGCGAGCGGCCGTGGATGGACCAGACCGCCGAGCGCTACGCCTACCGCTGCCTGCCGCTGGACATCGCCAACGCGCATGGCTGGGAACTGCTGTGCCAGAGCGCGTTCGAGGCCGAGTGGAATGGCGGCAACGCGCTCGACGACCTGCGCGTGCAACCGGCACCTGGGACGCACGCGCCGGCGGTCAGCCACTTCGGCTACGGCGTGCTCACCTTCCACGTGCCGTGCCTGTTCCGCACCGAGGCCGGCGTGGACCTGTACGTCACTGCGCCGGTGAATCGGCCCAAGGACGGCATCGCCGGGCTCACCGGGCTGATCGAGACCGACTGGAGTCCGTACACCTTCACCATGAACTGGCAGTTCACCCGGCCCGGCCGGGTCCGGTTCGAGGCCGGCGAGCCGTTCTGCCACTTCTTCCCGGTGCAGCGACGGGTGCTGGCCGAGACCGAACCGCGCTGGCAGCCGTTGTCGCAGACGCCGGAGCTGGAGCGCGAGCACCAGGCGTGGATGCGCAGCCGTGGCCAGTTCCTGCACGATCTGGAACAGCCCGATTCCGACGCCAGCCGCGAAGGCTGGCAGCGCAGCTATTTCCGCGGACCGGCGCCGGGGCAGTGCCCGGCCGGCGTGGATCACCGGGTGAAACTGCGGCTGGCGCCGTTCGCCCGCAGCGACGACGCGGAGTGAGGACCGCTCAGCGCACGTGGCGCTGGCGCACACGGGTGGACAGGCGGAACACGCCGTAGGCCAGCAGCATGCCCAGGATCCCGGCCACGGCATGCGCCCAGTCAAACACGCGCGGACCGATCCCACCGACCTGGTCGCCCCACAGGTTGAACAGCACCAGGACGATCACGGTCAGCCCCAGCCCGGCGAGGAACGCGGCGCGGTTGGCGCCCAGCGCGTAGAACAGGAACGGCAGGCCCAGCCCGACCAGGAAATGCACCGGGAAGAAGTACACCGAACCGTACGGGCGCAGCAGCGACCAGACGATGGCGGCGAAGACCGCGACGAAGGCAAACAGACCCAGCGACAGGGCGCGGGTCTTGGCGGAGGAAAGACGTGGCTCGGTCATGCGTCACCTGCAGGCAATCGGCGACCGTAACGGAGTGCGGATCACGGCCCGGTCAAGACCCCGCGTTGCCCACGCGGCTGCAGACGCTCAACGCGAAGATCGGCACCACTGCCGTTCGCACGGCACGCCGTCGTGGTTGCCGTCCATCTCCACACCCGGGCAGTGCTGCAGGAAGTACACCGCTTCGTCGCACGAGGTCATCTGCGCGCAGTGCGTGCGGCCGTCGCAGTGGAAGGCAGGCGCCGTCGTGGGCGCGGTGGGCGCTGACGACCCCGGCGCCGAGGGTGCCGCAGGGCTTGCCTGCGGTGCCGCCACGAAGCGCAGCGCCGCGTAGGCCGCGATCGCGAGCACCGCCAGCAGCATCAGCACGCCGAGCCAGAGACCGCGACGCGGACGCGGTGCCGCACGCGCGGGCGATGCCGGTGCCCGACCGGGACGCATCACCCGCATGGCCCGCGGCCGTCCCTGCGCGTCGTGCTCCAGGTCGAAGGAGATCAGTTCGCCCACCCGCGGGGGAACGCCGTCGGCAGGAAACGCCGCGCGTTGCACCTCGGCTTCGGTCTCACGATGGGCAAGGCGCACCCGGCCGCAGCCGCGCTCCTCGTTCCACTGAATCAAGGTCCCGTGCGTGCGCATGGCGTCACCGCAAGAAAGTGCATCGCCGCGGTGGACGCCGCCGTGCCCGGTGCGTCCACCGTCCCCACCGCGCCTGCTCCCGCCAGGCGCGGCCCCGCGTGCAGCATGCCATGGCTGTGGCCTGCGTGCCGACCGGCCACCTGCTGCAGGCGCGGTCGCGCGACGGCCGGTCAGCCACGCGCCGCGGCGACGCCGGCGGTCGCAACTGTCTACCACCGGCGGCGCGGCGCTCGCTAGAGTCCGAAGCGTCGAGCAACGCCGACGCCCGCTCCCACGCGCGGTTGGCGATCGACGCGCAACCCGGCATCGCGGCCGCCGCAGGGCGCCGCCCCCGCAGCATTCGTCCCCCGATGCTGCCCTGCCGGGCCCGCGCGTTTCCCCCACGCTCGACGCGACAACCGTCTTCAACGCAGTTGCCTTCCACACGGGGTCAGGAGAGCGACATGGACATGTCTTCGGTCCGCTAGGCCGTTTCACGCATCCACAGCAGCGCCGCCGCGTCTCCACGGTGGCGGTGGATGCTGCACTTCCCATCGCGTCTCTCGCTTCCTCTGCGCGCGCAGGCGGATGCGTACGCCCGTGCCTGCGCGCGGCCCTGGCGCGACGGGAATCCTTTCACCGCGGCCGCGCAGCAGCGCGGGCGTGCGGCCGGTCCGGGGCCAGGGGTTGTCCGGACACAGGACGCGGCATCGCCCGCACGCACCGACGCACACGACCGGAGGTCCATCATGCAACTGCCCCATCCACGCATTCTCGCCATCGCCACCGTGCTGACCCTTGCCAGCGGCGCCGCCTCCGCCGGGCGCTTTCCGGATTTCGGCTACGCGCCGCCCTCCACCTACAAGGGGCCGCTGTTCCAGCTCAGCCAGGACTATCCGCAGCAACCGCCCAGCGGCCCGTTGCCGGCGTTCTTCCAGAAGCTGCCCAAGCCGCTGAGCAACAACTTCGAAGCCTGGCGCGGCTACGCCGATGCCGTGAAGGCCTACTGCCTGGAAGGCAACGTCGAAAGCGACTGGTACGTGCAGAACAACAAGGTGCGGCGCTGGTACCACGCGCCCTGGCAGCACTACGGCCCGCTCGGACGCGAAGGCGTGCATGGGCTGACCAAGGAAGCGCAGATCCAGGTCAAGCAACTGGCGCCGACCCAGCTCACCACCGGCCAGACCTTCGCGGTCGGCATCTACAACGATGTCGGCGCCTACACCTTCGGCCAGGTGTGGAAGGATCCGCAGAACCCGGATCCGAGCTTCACCACCAAGCCCAACACCTTCCGCGACGGCACCGTGGTGTGCAAGGCGCTGTTCGCCGACGTGGACCTGAGCCAGGTGCCGTTCCTGCAGAACCCGGTGCTGTGGAACGCCTGGGTCACCAACAGCTTCAAGTCCGCCGACCGCGCGTTCAAGCAGGTGGCGCTGATCCAGATGGACTTCGCCGTGCGCGACAGCCGCGTGCCCGGCACCGGCTGGATCTTCGGCACCTTCCAGTACAACGGTGCGGTCAGCGGCAAGCCCGGCTGGCAGAACCTGGTGCCAGTGGGCGTGATGTTCGGCAACGATCCGCAGAACACCGGCGACGACTACACCAACAAGCAGCCGACCCAGACCAGGATCAATCCGCGCATCCTGCAGTCGGCGATCAACGCCAAGCCGGAACTGCCGCCGACCCACCTGGGCTGGAACGGCCGCCTCAACGGCCCGGTAGACAATCCGATCAGCTCCTGCATGAGTTGCCACATGACCGCCGAATCGCCGCAGCTCTCGCCGATGAACCCCACCTTCCAGGCGCCGGACAAGGTGCCGCCGGTCGGTTCCAAGGAATGGATGCGCTGGTTCCAGAACATCCCGGCAGGACAGCCGTTCGACGCGGCGGCCAAGAGCACCGACTACAGCCTGCAGCTGGCCGGCGGCATCGCCAACTTCTACGACTGGAAGTGCACCCAGGACGGCGTGTTCGTCAGCGGCGGCAACCTGTGCGAGCAGAGCAAGACCTCGCTGAAGCTGATGCGCTCCACCACGCCGCCGCCGACCGTGTACCCGGTCGAGCGCGGGGTGAGCAACCAGGAGCTGGAGTAAGCACCGCAACACCGTGCCTGCCGCGTGCCGTCCTATGGCGCCTGCAGGCACGGCCTGTGCCGAGTGCGGCGCAAGGCGCAGCAATGAGCGGCGTCAGACGTCCTGCCGCCTGCGCTCACTCAGCCGATCTGCTGGCCGACCCACCAGGTCGTGCCGCCTGGGTCGCGGAAGCCGCCACGCCGGTCCGGATCGTCCTTCTGCACCGGCGCCTGTACCGCCGTGGCACCGGCAGCCAGCGCACGCTGGTAGATCGCATCCACATCGCGCACGTAGACATGCACATGCGCCGGCACCGCCGGCCAGCCCTCGACCGCATCGCAGAACATCACCACGGTGTCGTCGATGCGCACCTCGCCGTGGGCGAGCAGGCCACCCTCACCGGGAATCTGCCGCAAGGGTTCGGCGTCGAACACCGCGACCAGGAACGCGATGGTCCGCTGCGCACCATCGACAATGAGATACGGCGAGACCGAGGTGTAGCGCGCTGGCTTGAACGACATGAAGAACTCCCGAGGGTCGAGTGTCGCAGGCAGGTCGACGTGTGCGGTGGTGAAGCGCCTCATGCAACGTGCGGCGATGCCAAAAGGCCACTGCGCCGCGGCGTGCAGCCGCGCTCACAGCGCGCACGTGCTGAGCCGCGCGGCCAGCGTAAAGGGGACCGTGCCCAGGTCGTCCAGGCCTTCGACATCGAACGCATACACGCCCTTGGCCACGAGCGTCAGTTGCCCGTCGCGCGAGAGGTTGAAGGTCAGCGTATCGACATCGACCGGGTGGTGCGCGCCGGCCAGAGACAGCGAGCCGTCGATGTAGCCGTCCTGCGGGTTGCGCGGGAAGTCGAAGCGCTGGCCGGCCAGCTCGCCGAGCCTGAGCGACGGCAGCGCGATGCCGTCCAGGCGGATCGCGGTGTCCACGATCTCGCCGGCGTGCAGGAACGGGCGCAGCAGGATCTCCAGCGAGGCGGCGCCCGGGAGGCCGGACAGGATCGCGTGGCGCGGCTTCAGTTCGCTGGGCGAGAACGTCGACATCGCGGCGCCGTCCTCAGTGCTGCGCCACCGGCAACACCACGTCCATCAGCGTGGCGTCGTCCGGATCCGGCGTGGCCTTGAAGCCGAGCTGCCGGCACATCGCCAGCATGGTGCGGTTCTCGCGCAACACCTGGCCTTCGACCACCTTGAGACCGAGCCAGCCGGCGTACTCGATCATGATCCGCATCAACTGCCAGCCGATGCCGTGGCCCTTGAGGTCGGAGCGGATCAGGATGCCGTATTCGCCGCGGTCGTAATCGGCGTCGGCATGCAGGCGCACCGCGCCGAGCATGTCGCCGCTGCGCGGCTCGATCGCCACCAGCGCGATCGAACGCGCGTAGTCGAGCTGGGTCAGGCGCGCGATGAATTCGTGACTGAAATGCTTGACCGCCTGGAAGAAGCGCAGGCGCAGGTCTTCGTCGGTGACGCGGGCGAAGAAGCTGCGGAACAGCGCGTCGTCCTCCGGCCGCACCGGGCGCACGAACGCGGCGCTGCCGTCGTTGAGCACGATGCGCCGCTCCCACTCCTTGGGATACGGGAAGATCGCGAAGCGCGGATGGCCGCGGCCCTTGTGCAGGCGCCGCGACGGCGCCACCGCCACCCGTGCGTCGACCGCGATCACCCCGTCGCGGTCGGCCAGCAGCGGATTGATGTCCAGTTCGCGGATCTCGGGCAGGTCGGCCGCCAGTTGCGCCAGCTTGACCAGCACCATCGCCACCGCACGCTCGTCGGCCGCCGGCACGTCGCGGTAGGCCTTGAGGATGCGGCTGACGCGGGTGCGGCCGATCAGTTCGTGGGCCAGGCGCAGGTCCAGCGGCGGCAGCGCCAGCGCCTTATCGTCGATCACCTCCACCGCGGTGCCGCCGCGGCCGAACACGATCACCGGGCCGAAGGTCGGATCGTCGGCGATGCCGGCGATCAGTTCGCGCGCCTTCGGCCGCAGCAGCGAGGGCTGCACCAGCACGCCGTCGATGCGCGCGTCCGGCCGCGCGGCGCGCGCGCGGGCGAGGATGCCCTCGGCCGCATCGCGCACCGCCTCCACGCTGACCAGGTTGAGGCGCACCCCGTCCACGTCGGACTTGTGCGGGATGTCGGCCGAATGGATCTTCACCGCCACCGCCGAGCCCTGCGCCAGCATCGGCGCGGCCACCTGCGCCGCGGCCTCGGCATCGGCGGCGTGCGCCACCGGCGCGGTGGGGATGCCGTAGGCGGCCAGCAATCGCGTGGTCGCCAGCGGGTCCAGCCAGGTCTGCCCGGCGGCCAGCGCCGCGTCGACGATACCGCGCGCGGCGGCGGCGTCGAAGGCGAAATCGTCGGGCAGGCTCGGCGGTGTTTCCATCAGTGCCGCCTGCGCCTCGCGGTAGCGCACCAGGTGCATGAAGCCGCGCACCGCGTCCGCCTCGGTGGCGTAGGTGGGGATGCGCGCGGCGTTGAGCGTGGCGGTGGCGCTCTCGTCGTTGCCCAGCCACACCGCGAACACCGGCTTGTCGCGGTGATGGCGCGGGCGCTGGCCGAGGATGCGGGTCAGCGCCTGCGCCGCCTCGGCGGAGGAGGTGAACGCGGTCGGCACGTTGACCACCAGCACCGCGTCGTTCTCCGGATCCTCAAGCAGCGCACCGGCGGCGGCGGCGTAGCGTTCGCCGTCGGCGTCCACCACGATGTCCACCGGATTGCGATGCGACCATTCCTGCGGCAGCGCCGCGTCCAGTTGCTGCTGGGTGGGCGCCGAGAGCGCCGCCAGGGTGCCGCCGAGATCGGCCAGCGTATCCACCGCCAGGCGGCCGACGCCACCGCCGTTGCTGAGGATGGCCAGGCGCCGGCCGGGGAAGGTGCTGAGCCGGCCCAGCGTCTCCGCCGCGGCGAACAGTTCGTCCAACGCACGTACCCGCAGCAGGCCGGCGCGGGCGAACGCGGCACCATACACCGCATCGGAACTGGCCAGCGCCTGCACGTGGGTGTCGGCGTTGGGATCGATGCGCAGCTGCCGGCCCGACTTGACCACCACCACCGGCTTGGCGCGGGCGGCGGCGCGGGCGGCGGACATGAACTTGCGCGCGTCGCGGATGTGCTCGACGTAGAGCAGGATCGCGCGGGTGCGGTAGTCGGTGGCGAAGTAGTCGAGCAGGTCGGCGAAGTCCACGTCCAGCGCGTCGCCCAGCGAGACCACCGCCGAGAAGCCGACCGCACGCGCCACGCCCCACTCCACCAGCGCCGCGGCGATGGCGCTGGATTCGGAGATCAGCGCCAGGTCGCCCGGCTGCGGGCAGTGCGCGGCGATGCTGGCGTTGAGCCGCGCATGCGGCGCGATCACGCCCAGGCAGTGCGGGCCGAGGATGCGCAGGCCCTTGGCGCGTGCGGCGCTCTCCACCCGCGCCGCGGCCGAGCCCGGCCCGCTGCCGAGCCCGGCGGTGAGGATGATCGCCGCGGCGACGCCGCGCCGCGCGGCGATCGACACGATGCGCGGCACCATCCGCGCCGGCGCGGTGATCACCACCAGGTCCGGCACCCAGGGCAGGTCGGTGAGCCGGCGCACCGTGGGCACGCCGTCGATCTCGCGGTAGCGCGGGCTGACCCAGCCGATCTGCCCCGGGAACCCGGCCGCGCGCAGGCTGCGCACCACCGCCCGCCCGGCCGAACGCTCGCGCGGGCTGCCGCCGACGATGGCGACCGAGGCGGGGCGGAACACGGACTGCAGGTGATAGGTGCTCATGGCGGCGGCGGAGGCGAGCGAATGCGCTAACGGTACACGGCTGGCCGCGGCGCGGGGATGATCCGGGTCGCGCGCTGCGGCGTTGACGGCGATGCCGCGCATCCGGCGACAGCTGCGCTGGCGAGATTCCGGCCTCCGCGTGTCGGGGCTGAAGCCCCTCCCACAGGGAGCTTGGGTCGGCGGCCCGTTACGCACGCACGCGCGCTTGACCGGAATCCGGAACGACACGGAACATTGCTGGACTTCCCGGTGTGGGAGGGGCTTCAGCCCCGACCCGACCAGGCCACAGAGACCAGGCGGCGGCGTACACCGGGTGCGCAGGGCAGGCGGCGCCGCCTTCCCCGCAGAAAGACCGCGCCAGACGGCTGCCCACCGCCGATCCTTCGCGGATCCGCCATGTCCATCGGAGCCCGCAGGCACAGCCCGGGTCAGCACCCGGTCGCATTGGCGGCCGCATAATGCGGCGATGGAGACGACTCGTGCATAGCGGCGGCCTGGAACTGGCGCTGGTGCTGCTGCTGGCTGCGGTGATCGCGGTGCCGGTGTTCAAGCGCCTGGGCCTGGGCGCGGTGCTGGCCTACCTGGCCGCGGGCGTGGTGCTGGGGCCGGACGGGCTGGGCTTCGTGCAGGACACCGAGCGCATCCTCAACGCCGCCGAGATCGGCGTGGTGATGCTGCTGTTCCTGATCGGCCTGGAACTGTCGCCGGCGCGCTTGAAGGTGATGCGGCATGCGGTGTTCGGTGCCGGCAGCGCCCAGGTCGCGCTGACCGCGCTGCCGCTGGGCGCGCTGGCGCTGTGCATGGGCCTGAACTGGAAGAGCGCGCTGGTGATCGGCCTGGCGCTGGCGCTGTCCTCCACCGCGGTGGGCCTGCAACTGCTGGCCGAGCGCAAGGCGCTCAACAGCGACTACGGCCGGCTCGGCTTCGCCATCCTGCTGTTCCAGGACCTGATCGCGATCCCGCTGCTGGCCGCGGTGCCGCTGCTCGGCGGGGCCAAGAACGACACCCTGACCTGGACGGAAGTGGGCCAGGCGCTGGGCGCGCTGGCGCTGGTGGTGCTGTGCGGGCGCTTCGTGCTGCGCCACCTGTTCCGCACGGTGGCGCGCACGCGCATGCCCGAGGTGTTCACCGCCAGCGCGCTGCTGGTGGTGCTGGGCAACGCCTGGTTCCTGCAGAAGGCCGGGCTCAGCCCCAGCCTGGGAGCGTTCCTGGCCGGCGTGCTGCTGGCCGATTCGGAGTTCCGCCACGAACTGGAGGCGCAGATCGAGCCGTTCCAGGGCCTGCTGCTGGGCGTGTTCTTCATCGCCGTGGGCATGGGCATCGACCTGGACCGCATCGTCGCCGAGCCGTGGCTGATCGCCGGCGCCGTGGCCACGCTGTTGCTGGTCAAGTTCGCGCTGCTGGCCGGCATCGGCCGCGTGCTGCGCCTGCCCTGGCGCAGTGCGCTGCTGCTGGGCAGCCTGCTGTGGCTGGGCGGCGAGTTCGCCTTCGTGGTGTTCACCGAGGCGCAGCGCGTGCGTCTGCTCGACGACGCCACCCACGACCGCCTGGTCGCGGTGGTCGGCGTGTCGATGGCGCTGACGCCGCTGCTGCTGATCGGCATGCAGCGCCTGCTGGGCGGCAGCGAGGCCGGCAAGGGCAAACCGCAACCACCGCCGGCGGCGCAGTACGACACGGTGGACACGCAGCGCGCGCAGGTGCTGATCGCCGGCATGGGCCGCTTCGGCCAGATCGTGGCGCGCCTGCTGACCGCGCAGCGCATCCCGTTCGTGGCGCTGGAACACAATCCGGACACGGTGGAGGACCTGCGCCGCTTCGGCAACCAGCTCTACTACGGCGACCCCAGCCGCCCGGACCTGCTGCGCGCGGCCGGCAGCGACGGCATCCGCATCTTCGTGGTGGCGATGGACGACCCGGAGACCAACATCAAGACCACGCGGCTGATCCGCCGGCTCTACCCCACCGCCAAGGTGCTGGCGCGCGCACGCAACCGCCAGCACGCCTGGCGGCTGATGGACCTGGGTGCGGAGCCATTCCGCGAAGTGTTCGCCTCCAGCCTGGAGTTGAGCGAGCAGGTGCTGCTCGGCCTGGGCCTGGATGCGACGACCGCGCGCGATCGCATCGCCCGTTTCCGCGAGCACGACACGCAACTGTTGCGGGCCCAGCACCTGGTCTACGACGACGATGCGGCGGTGGTGCAGACCGCGCGTGCGGCGCGCGCCGACCTGACCAAGCTGTTCGAGGCCGACGTCAACGATCCGACGGCGGGGCCGGCGGCTACGGCGGGCGCGACAGGCGCGGAACAGCAGCGCAGTTGATGCTGGTGGCTTGGCTGCGCGGCCAACGGTGTCCCAGGCATGCGCTGCGTATGTGCGCTCGTCGCTGCCGACAACCGCGGTCACGGTGGGTACGCCGTTGTCACGCGCGACAGATAGCGATGGGGACGCCGACGATTGGCCGAGGCACGTGCCCACTGCGTGGTGCGCGTGTAGTCGAGCGTGGTCGCGTCGGGGCTGAAGCCCTTCCCACACTGACGGTCGACAGCGTCCGTGGCGGTGACGCCTTTGCTGGCTGCGATGACAGGGGCGGTGGGCTCCCACGGCATGCCGGCTCGCCAACGCCAATGCTCGGCAAGCGCGCTGTGTCCGCACGGCGCCAATCCTTCCATTGTGGGAGGGGCTTCAGCCCCGACTGCAGGATCCAGCCGCCGTCGCTGCGCCGCTCCTGCTGACATGGAGGCATCTCCCCGAGCACCGGCGCTCACGCCAGCGCCCGGGGCATCGCTTCAGCCCTTGCGTGACGAACGCTTCGCTGCGGTGCCGCTGGCCGCGCGCTTGGCGGCTTTCTTCGCGACTTCCTTCGCGACCTTCCTGGCCGCCGGCGTCTTCGCCGGCGCCGAGGCAGGCTTGCGCTTGGTCGACTTGCCTGGCTTCGCCGAAGCCGAGGCATCGCCCGCCTTGGCCCCGCCACGCTTCGGTGCCGGCGTCACCGGCCGGGTCTCGGTGGTGGCGGTGGCTTCGGGCGCGCGCCGCGGCGGCGGGCGGCGCCCGGCGGTCAGGGTGCGCCAGGTGTGGCCGCCGTTGAGCGCCAGCAGCGCATCGGCCGCGGCCGGGCCGGCGCTGCCGGCCGGGTACTGCGGGGTCTCGTCGGCCGAGGTTTGCCACGCGTCGAGGATCGGCTGCACGATGCGCCAGGCCGCCTCGACCATGGTCGCGTCCTGGAACAGCCCGGCCTCGCCGTGCATGCAGTCCTGCAGCAGGCGCTCGTAGCCCACCGTGTATTCCTTGGGGAACCAGTCGCGGTAGCGGAAGTCCATGCGCACCGGCGCCAGGCTGACCCGCGCGCCCGGGCGCTTGACGTCGAACTGCAGCGAGATGCCTTCGTCTGGCTGGATGTGCAGCACCAGCCAGTCCGGGCCGTAGCCGCCGATCTCGGCGCTGCGCAGCGGCGCCAGCGGCGCCGGCTTGAAGCGGATCGCGATCTCGGTGGTGCGCTCGCGCAGGCGCTTGCCGGTGCGCAGGTAGAACGGCACGCCGGCCCAGCGCCAGGTGTCGACCTGCAGCTTCATCGCCACATAGGTCTCGGTGTTGGAATCCGGCGGCACCGTGTCTTCCTCGCGGTAGCCCGGCACGGCGTTGCGACCGATCGCGCCGGCCGCGTACTGGCCGCGGACCACGTCGGCCGGACTCAGCGGCCGCACCGCCTCGATCACCTCGGCACGCCGGCGCAGCATCGCCGCCGGGGTGAAGGCCGCCGGCGGTTCCATCGCGATCATCGCCAGCAACTGGAACAGGTGGTTGGGCACCATGTCGCGCAGGCAGCCGGTGGGGTCGTAGAAGCCGCCGCGGCCCTCCACGCCGATGGTCTCGGCCGCGGTGATCTGCACGTGGTCGATACGGTCGCGGTTCCACACCGGCTCGAACAGGCCGTTGGCGAAGCGGAAGGCGAGGATGTTCTGCACCGTTTCCTTGCCGAGGAAATGGTCGATGCGGAACACCTGGTCCTCGTCCAGCACGCGGCCGACGATGGCATTGAGCTCGCGCGCGCTCTGCAGGTCGTGGCCGAATGGCTTCTCCACGATCACCCGGCGCCAGCCGCTGCTGGCGCCCTGCTTGACCAGCCCGGCCGACCCCAGCTGTTCGATCACCGGCGCGAAGAAGCGCGCCGCGGTGGCCAGATAGAACAGCACGTTGCCGCCGGTGCGGTACTGCGCGCCGATCTTCTCCAGCAGCGCGCCCAGGCTGCGATAGGTGCCGGCATCGTTGAAGTCGCCACGCAGGTAGTGCAGGCGCGAACGCAGCCAGCCCCATACCTCCTCGTCCAGGCCATCGGCCTTGAACTCTGCGTCGCGGTCGGCCATCAGCCCGCGCATCGCATCGCCGAGCATGCGCCGCCACGCCACTTCGCTGACCGCGCCGTGGTCCACGCCGATGACCGCGAATTCCTCGGGCAGCGCACCGCTGTGGCGCAGGTTGTACAGCGCCGGCAGCACCAGGCGCCGGGTCAGGTCGCCGCGGGCGCCGAACACCACGATCAGGCAGGGAGGAGTGGTCTGGGAGGCATCGCTCATGGATGGGTGTCCTGTTCGCCGATCAAGCCATGCAGGCGCAGCGCCGCGTGGACCAGCGCCACGTGCGAATAGCCCTGCGGGAAATTGCCGAGCATGCGGCCGCTGCGCGGGTCGTACTCCTCGGCCAGCAGGCCGACGTCGTTGCACAGCGCGAGCAGGCGCTCGAACAGCGCGCGCGCCTGCTCGCCGCGGCCGAGCAGCGTGTAGTTCTCCACCAGCCAGAAACTGCAGGCGATGAAGGTGCCCTCGCCGGCCGGCAGGCCGTCGCCGCTGGCGTCGTCGGCGCGGTAGCGCTCGACCAGGCCGTCGATGCTCAGGTGTTCGGCGATGGCGTCGGCGGTGGCGGCCACGCGCGGATCGTCCGGCGGCAGGAAGCCGACCAGCGGGATCAGCAGGGTCGCCGCGTCCAGCCGCTCGCTGCCGTAGCTCTGCACGAAGTAGCCATCGCGGTGCAGGCCCTGCGCCAGCACCTGCGCATGGATCTCGTCGGCCAGCGCGCGCCAGTGCGCGCGTTGCGCCGCGTCGGCATCGGTGACGCCGTCGCGCGCGCCGCAGTCGAACGCCAGCCACGCCATCACCTTGGAATGCACGAAGTGCTGGCGCTTGTCGCGGATCTCCCAGATGCCCTCGTCCGGCTCGCGCCAGCGCTGCTCCAGCACCTCCAGCAACTGCCGCGCCAGCGAGCGGCCATGCACCGCCGTGGCCATGCCCTCGTGGTGGCCGCGGTGGAACGCGGCGATCACCTCGCCATAGACATCGAGCTGGAACTGGCCAACCGCGGCATTGCCCACGCGCACCGGCGAGGCGCCTTCGTAGCCGGGCAGCCAGTCCACCGTCCATTCGGACATGCGCCGCTCGCCGCCGATGCCGTACAGCGCCTGCAACTGGTCCGGCGAGCCGGCCACGGTGCGCTGCAGCCAGCCGTGGAACGCGGCGGCCTCGTCGAAATAGCCGGCCGCGCGCAATGCGGTCAGGGTGAACACCGCATCGCGCAGCCAGCAGAAGCGGTAGTCCCAGTTGCGCTCGCCGCCCAGGCGTTCCGGCAGCGAGGTGGTCGGCGCGGCGACGATGGCGCCGGTGGGCAGATAGCTCAGGCCCTTCAACACCACCAGCGAGCGCCGCACCGCCTCGGTCCACGGGCCGGCATGCAGGCAGCGGTGCGACCAGCCGTGCCAGAACGCTTCGGTCTGCGCCAGCGCCTGTTCCGGCGCCAGCAACGGCGGCAGCTCCAGGTGCGAGGCGCCGTGGCTGAGCACGAACCAGGTGCTTTCGCCGGCTTCCAGCACGAACTCGGCTTCGGTGGCGAAGCCGTGGCCGTGCATGGCCTGCGGGCTGCGCAGCGCGATCTGGTCCGGCCCGGCCACCGCCTGCAGGCCGCCCTCGATCTGCGACACCCAGGGAATGGTGCGGCCGTAGTTGAAGCGCAGCTGCAGCTGCATGCGCAGCGGCACACGGCCGTGCAGGCCGCGCACGATCCGCACCACGTGGTTGTGCATCACCTCGTCGTGACTGGCGACCATGAAGTCGAGCAGCGCCACCGCGCCGGTGTCGGTCTCGAACCGCGTCTCCAGCACCAGGCTACCGTCGCGGTAGGCACGGGTGCTGGTGAAGTCGCCCTGCGGCGCGATCGCCCAGCGGCCGTGGTCGGGTTCGCCGAGCAGGGCGGCGAACAAGGCATCGGAATCGAAGCGCGGCAGACACAGCCAGTCGATCGAGCCGCGACGGTCCACCAGAGCCGCGCTGCGGCAGTTGCCGAGCATGGCGTAGTCTTCGATTCGCGAGGCCATCGTGGGCGCCGGTGCGGAGGAGCGGCGAGTCTGCCAGCGCCGGTGTTTGCGTCGCGTAATCGCCGCGCGGCGCCGTTCAGGCGCGCGCAAGCGGCCGGCTGCGGCTACACTGCGGCTGCGCATGACTTCCGATCCCGCTGCCGCCGCCCTGCGCACTCTGGTCCTGGAGGACGATCCGATACTGCGCGATCGCATCCTGGTGCCGGGGCTGCGCCGTTTCGGCTTCGCCGCCGACGGCTGCGGCACCGGCGCGGAACTGCAGCAGCGGGTGCAGCGCGAGGGCGCCGAGATCGTGGTGCTGGATGTCGGCCTGCCCGACACCGACGGCTTCACCCTGGCCGGCGCGCTGCGCCTGCAATACCCGGACCTGGGCATCGTCATGCTGACCAGCCTGGGCCAGACCGAGGACCGCATCCGCGGCCTGACCGGCGGCGCCGACGCCTATCTGTCCAAGCCGGTGGAAATCGACCTGCTGGCCGCGACCCTGCACAGCCTGGCGCGGCGCGTGAGCGGGCGCCCGCCTGCGGCGCCGGCGCGCGGGCGCTGGCAGGTGAGCGAGGACGGCTGGTGCCTGCTGTCGCCGACCGGCGCCGCCGCCGCGCTGACCGGCAGCGAACGCCGGCTGTGCCTGCGCCTGCTCGAGCAACCGGGCCTGCTGGTGGCGCGCGAGGCCTTGATCGCCGCGCTCACCGACCGCGTGTACGACTTCGACGCGCACCGCCTGGATTCGATGGTGCACCGCCTGCGCAGCAAGGTGCAGCGCCGCTGCGGCGAGCCGCTGCCGCTGGCCGCGGTGCACGGCAAGGGCTACATCTTCGATCCCGCCGGCTGACGCGCACCGCGCGCGCGCGGCGCCGCAGCGCACAGACCTTCCGGGCAGGCGCTACATCGCCACCGCATCGGCGTGCGGCAGCACGATGCGGAAGCGCGTGCCCACGCCCACCGTGCTGTGCACCTGGATCCGGCCGCCGGCGCGTACCACCAGGTCGCGCACCACCGCCAGGCCCAGGCCGGTGCCGCTGTCGGCGGGCTTGGTGCTGTAGAACGGCTCGAACACCTGCGCGGCCACCTCCGCCGGCATGCCGTGGCCGTCGTCGGCGACCTCGATGACGGTGCCCTCGTCCTCGCTGGACACGGCGATGTCGAAATGGCCGCGGTCGGCGATCGCATCGCGGCTGTTGGAGGCCAGGTTCAGCAGCATCAGGTCGAACTGGCTGCGCTCGAAACGGATCGGCGCCGGCGCCGCCGGCAGCGCGCAGCGCAGCACGATCCGCGCTTCCAGCAACTGCCGCAGCATCGGCTGCAAGGCCTCCACCGCGGCCGCGGCGTCGAAGCGTTCGACATGCTCGGCGTCGCGGCGGCTGAAGCGCAGCAGCCGGCGCACGATGGTCATGCCGCGCTCGGCCGATGCCTCCACCGCCGCCAGGCTGTCCTCCAGCTGCGCGATGCGCTGCGCGTCGCTGGTCAGGTCGTCGTCGTGGCGCGCGGCGGCGAAGCCGGACATCACCGCCAGGATGTTGTTGAAGTCGTGGGCCAGGCCGCTGGCCATGCGCTCGGTGATCTCGCGTTTCTGCGCGTGGATCAGCTGGGTCTGTGCGCGTTCGCGTTCCTGCATCTCCTGCTGCAGGCGCTGGCCGCGCGCGTTGGATTCGCGCAGGCTCTCGCGCAGCGCCTCGGTGGTGCGGTCCAGCAGCAGCGCCACCAGCAGGTAACTGAACAGCACCGGCAGCACGTTGAACAGCGCCTGCGCCGGCGCGCCGGCCAGTTCGGCCAGCGCATCGCGGCCCACGCCGACGCCGAGCATCAGCAGCAAGGCGACGAAGGTGACCCACAGCGCGCGGCGCCCCAGCACCAACCCGGCCAGGATCAGCACCAGCATCTGCGCCAGTTGATCCGGCAACTGCCGCTGGAAGCCGTGGATGGCGGCGTTGACCAGCAACGAGCCGAGCATCGCCCCGAGCAGCAGCCGCACGCCGCCGCGCAGGGCGCCATGGCGCACGCGCACGAAGCCGATCGCCGCGCACACCCCGATCAGCAGACTCATGGTCAACGAAATCAGCATGCCCGGCGGCAGCGGCTGCCCGCGCAGCTCCGGCCAGGCCAGCACCACCGCCACCACGATCGTGGCGGGAATGGTCACCGCCAGGAACAGCAGCAGCAACTGGATCACCCGCGCATTGCGCCGATCCACCTCGTCCACCAGCGGCGCGCGGCCCAGCCAGTTCCAGAACGCCTTCGCCATGCCGCCGTGCTCCATTCCCGTTCAGTGAGAATCCGATGATGATCATGCGAGAACTTGCAGGTGACAAGCCGGTGACGGCGGGCCTAAGTTCGCATGACGGAGCACGCCCGGGGACGACGGCGCTGTTTCCAGACCACTCCAGACCGATGCGGAGGCGCACACGCGCCGCCGACGTCACCTTCTGCCCTGCCGTTTTTTCAGCCCGAGATCGCCATGAACGCATGCTCTTCCCTGCGCGGCACCGCCGCCCGTCATCCGATTCCCCGCGCGTACAGCACCCTGGCCCTGGCCTGCGCGCTGTGCCTGACTTCGACGGCGATGGCGCAGACGCCGACCACCACGACGACCGGCACAGCCCAGTCCACCGGCACCGACGCTACGGCCAGCGACGCCAGCGCCACGCCGGCCGCGACCACCTACGACCCCAGCGTCTACTTCAAGGCCACCGGCAGCGCCGACAGCAACGCCGGCGCCGACGCCGACGGCGACGAAGCGCTGGCCGCCGGCGAGGCCGCCTCGGCGGTCGGCACAGGCACCATCGCGCTCGGCGGCGGTGCGGTCGGCTACGCCAACCACGCGGTGGCGGTGGGCCACAACAGCCTGGCCACCGAGGTCTCCACCACCGCCGTCGGCGGCATGCTCGACCTGGATTTCTCCTACCAGCCCAACGGCGTGGTGATCCTGCAGCAGACTTCGGCCACCGGCGTGGCCGCCACCGCGCTGGGCGCCGGCGCCCAGGCCAGCGGCAAGTACAACGTGGCGGCCGGCGCCGGCGCGATCGCCAGCGACCGCTCCAGCGTCGCCGTCGGCGGCATCGTCGACGTGGGCGAGGAGATGAGTCCGGGCTTCGGCGCCGAAGGCACCCAAATGCAGGCCACGCAGGCCACCGGCCCGCTGTCCACCGCGCTGGGCGGCGGCGCGCTGGCCACGGCCTACAGTTCCACCGCGGTCGGCGCCCTGGCCGAAGCCAGCGCCAACCGCACCGTCGCCGTCGGCACCACCGCGGTGGCCAACCAGTACGCCGCCGTGGCGGTGGGCGCGCAGAGCCAGGCCACCGCCGAGTGGGCCACCGCCTTCGGCAACGGCGCACGCGCCTGGGGCACCCACAGCGTGGCCATGGGCCCCAGCGCGTTCGTCCAGAACGACGACGGCACCGCGGTCGGCCCGGCCGCGTTCGCCGGCGGCGTCGGCTCCACCGCGCTCGGCAACCGCTCCTGGGCCGGCGGCACCCGCAGTCTGGCCCTGGGCGGGGGCATGGTGTGGAACGGCAACTTCTTCCTCGATACGCCGGTGCTGTTCTACGACAGCATCGCCATCGGCACCAAGTCCGATGTGTTCGGCGACCAGTCGATCGCGATCGGCCCCGGCGCGCGGGTCGGCAACTCGCAGTTCGTCAACGACAAGCAGACCATCACCAACAACAGCGTGGCGCTGGGCGCCGGTTCGGTCGCCGAACGCGACAACACCGTGTCCATCGGCGCAGCGGGCGCCGAGCGCCAGCTCACCAACCTGGCCGCCGGCACCATGGACACCGACGCGGTCAACCTGGCGCAGCTGCGCAACGTCGCCGCCGCGTTCGGCGCCGGCAGCGTGGTCGACGCCAACGGCAACCTGATCGGCGGCAATTACCTGGTGCAGGGCACGCACTACACCGACCTGGGCTCGGCGATGGGCGCGCTCGACACCGCCCTGACCGGCTTCGGCAACCGCCTGAACACGATCGGCGGTTCCGGCGGCATCAGCGTGGGCGGCGGCGACGGTGCGGCGAGCGCGCCGAGCACCGGCGCCGGCACCAATGCCGTGGCCGTGGGTTCCGGGGCCACCGCCAACGGCAACAACGGCCTGGCGATGGGCGCGCAGGCGCTGGCCTATGGCCCCAACGACACCGCCATCGGCGGCAACGCCACGGTCAATGCCGACGGCAGCACCGCGGTCGGCGCCAACGCCCGTGTCGCCGCGGTGGCGACCAACGCGGTCGCGCTCGGCGAGAGCGCCAATGCCTCGGCCGCCTCGGCCACCGCGCTCGGCCAGGGCGCCTCGGCCAGCGCCGCCAATTCGGTGGCGCTGGGCCAGGGCTCGGTCGCCAACCGCGCCAACACGGTCTCGGTGGGCAGCGCCGGCAACGAACGCCAGGTCGCCAACGTCGCCGCCGGCAGCGCCGACACCGACGCGGTCAATGTGGCGCAGATGCGTGCCGGCAACAGCGCCACCCTGAGCAGCGCCAACGCCTACACCAACACCCGCATCACCGCGCTGGACGACAGCTTCAACCAGTTGCGCACCGACACCGAGCATCGCCTCGACGGCATGGACCGGCGCATGGACCGGCTCGGTGCGATGAGCGCGGCGATGCTCAACATGGCGGTCAACGCCGCCGGTACGCAGAGCCCGCGCGGGCGCGTGTCGGTCGGCGCCGGCTTCCAGGGCGGGCAGCAGGCGCTGTCGGTCGGCTATGCCCGCAAGATCGGCGCGCGCGCCTCGTTCAGCCTGGGCGGCGCGTTCAGCAGCGGCGAGGCCTCGGCCGGCATCGGCGTGGGCATCGATCTGTGACGTCACGCGGCGCCGCGCGCGCCGCTGTTTTCTTCTTCTCACCTCTCTCTCCAGGATCCGCAGATGATGTCTTCCAATACGCTCGCCGCTGCCCTCGCCGCCGTCCTGTTCGCCGGTGGCGCGCAGGCGGCCTCCCCCACCATCGGCCTGGGCGGTGTGCAAGGTCCGGTGCCGCAATCGGCCAGCGCCAACGACCTGGGCCAGCGCTTCATCGTCAAGACCCGTGACGGCGGCAGCCAGGCGCGCAGCCTGCTGGCCACCACCCTCAGCAGCGCAGTGGCGCGCAGCGGCATGCAGCGCGCGCAGATCGGCAGCAACGGCCTGACGCTGCGCAGCGCCGTCAGCGCCAAGGTGCTGCGCGACATGGCGGTGCCGGGCTGGCATGTGGTGCAGACCTCGCGCCACCTCAGCGACAGCGAGCGCACCGCCTTCATCAACGAGCTGAAGGCCGATCCGTCGGTGGTGTCGGTGCAGGTCGATCGGCTGTACCGGCGCCTGGACGAGGCCAGCGTGCGCCTGCCGGCCGCCATCGCGGCCGCCGCCTCCACCACCCCCAACGATCCGGCCTACGCCAAGCTGCAGTGGAACTTCCACGACCCGGTCGGCGGGGTCAACGCCGAGCAGGGCTGGACCCGCTCCACCGGCAAGGGCGTGGTGGTGGCGGTGGTCGATACCGGCGTGGTCAAGGACAACCCGGATCTGGCCGCCAACGTGCTGCCCGGCTACGACATGATCACCGACCACCGCGTCTCGCGCCGCGACACGGACGGTCGCGTGGCCGGCGGCTACGACCTGGGCGACTGGGTGGAAGCCGACTACTGCACCGCGCTGGGCGCGTCCGGCAATGCGCCGGCGCCGAGTTCGTGGCATGGCAGCCATGTCTCCGGCACCATCGCCCAGGTCACCAACAACAACCTGGCCACGGCCGGGCTGGCCTACGATGCCAAGATCGTACCGGTGCGCGTGCTCGGCTCCTGCGGCGGCTTCGGCAGCGACATCGCCGACGGCATGCTGTGGGCCGCGGGCCTGCCGGTGGCCGGCCTGCCGACCAACCCGAACCCGGCCGAGGTGATCAACATGAGCCTGGGCAGCGGCGCGCCGGACACCTGCCCGCAGATCTACCAGGACGCGATCGACCAGATCAACGCCAAGGGCACGATCATCGTGGTCGCCGCCGGCAACTCCAACGCCAATGCCTCCACCTACACCATGTCCTCCTGCAACGGCGTGATCAGCGTCGGCGCTTCGCGGGTGAACGGCGGCCGCGCCAGCTACTCCAACTACGGCACGCGCGTGGACATCGCCGCGCCGGGCGGCGGCGGCGACGTCGACGGCAACCCGAACGGCTACATCTTCCAGGTGATCAACGGCGGCACCCAGAGCCCGACCGGCGACTGGCAGATCGGCGGCATGGCCGGCACCTCGATGGCCTCCCCGCACGTGGCCGCGGCGGTGGCGATGGTGCAGAGCGTGGCCAAGACGCCCTTCAGCTGGACCGGCATGCGCGACCTGCTGCGCGCCAGCGCGCGGCCGTTCCCGGTGGCGATCCCCACCAGCACGCCGATCGGCGCCGGCATCCTGGACGTGGACATGCTGCTGCAGATGGCCACCACCCCGCCGTGCGATCCGTCCGACAGCAGCTGCGTGCCGCCGACCAAGACCCTGGTCAACAAGGTGGAGATGCGCGGCATCGGCAGCCAGGGCGGCGACGCGCTGTACAGCTTCCAGGCCGCGGCCGGCACGGTGGTCAGCTTCATGACCTTCGGCGGCACCGGCAACGTGGCGATGTACGTGTCTGCGGGCAAGACGCCGACCAGCAGCAGCTACGACGCGCGTTCCACCCGTGCCGGCACCACCCAGGCGGTGCGCCTCACCCCGTCCAGCGCCACGACCTACTACGTGCGCCTGAGCGGCAGCTACAGCGGCCTGACCCTGGTCGGGCGGCAGTAACGCCCGATCGCGCGGTGGCGCCGTTCGCCGCCGCGCAACGTGCGCGGGAGGAAGACCTCCCGCAGCGGTTCCGAAAGCAGCGACGTGCCTACCATGACGCAGTTCGCCCGCCTTCCGGCGGGCATTTTTTTGCTGGATGGTGCACGGCGGTGCGGCGCGAGACCGCAAGCCCCTCTCCCACCGGGAGAGGGGTTGGGGTGAGGGTGCGGCACGAGGCGCGGTGCAATGGGCGAGGCGAGGCGGCGCCCGACCCTCATCCGGCCCTCCGGGCCACCTTCTCCCGATGGGAGAAGGAAGAGCGCTAGCGGCTTTCGCGCAGGAACCGCGCCATCGACGACACTCCCGGCAGCGCCGGCTGGAACTGCCCGGCGACGTCGACGAAGCCGCGCATCACCGCGATCTCGCGCGGGGTGCGGTTCAAGGTATCGCGCAGTTCCGGATCTGCACCGGCGCGCAGCAGGCGCTGCACCAGCAGCGGCAGGCCGTGCAGCGCGGCCAGGTGCAGCGGGCCGAAGCCGCGCGGATCCTGCACCTCCAGGCTGACCTCCTCGTCGAGCAGGCGCTCGACGCCGGCCAGCACCACCGGCTCCTCGCAGGCCGTGCCCGGTTCGGCGCGCGCACCCAGCAGCAACAGCAACGGCGTGACCCCGCCGGCGGAACCGCGGTCGGCCTCGGCGCCGGCCAGCAGCAGCGTGTCCAGCAGGGCCAGCAGGCGCGACTTGTCGCGCGCGGTGAAGCCGTACAGCGCGGCGCAGTGCAGCGGGGCCAGTTGCTGGGCGTCGCCGGCATGCACGTCGGCACCGGCGGCCAGCAGCCGCGCGGCGATGTCCGGCAGACCCAGCGCGCAGGCCAGCATCAGCACGGTGACCCCGCCCGGCAGGCGGTGTTCGATCTGCGCCCCGGCCTGCAGCAATGCCGCGACGATCTCGGTCTGGCGCATGCTCACCGCCGCCGACAGCGGCGTGGCGCCGCTGGCCGCGGCGTGCTGCAGATCGGCGCCGCGCGAGAGCAACAGTTTCACCGCCTCGGCATGGCCGCCGCCGGCGGCGCGCAGCAACGCGGTGCAGCCCTGCGCGTCCACCGCATCCACCGGCAGGCCGAGGTCGATCAGGCGGCGGATCGCCTCGGCGTCGCCGACCATCGCCGCGGCCGGCACGTCGGCCTCGCGCAGCGGGCGCCGCGGCAGCGGCCAGGTGCGCCAGTCCAGCCAGTCGGCCAGGTCGCGGCGGCCGCTGGCCAGGGCCACGCCGAGCGGGGTCTGGCCGTCGGCGGCGCGCGCATCCGGCGAGGCGCCCTGCTGGATCAGCAGTTTCAGCGAGGCCTCGCGGCCCAGCGCGGCGGCCAGGTGCAGCGCGGTCATGCCGTGGCTGTCGCGCGCCTCGCGGTCGGCGCCGCGCTCGAGCAACTGCAGCTGCAGCCGCAGCCAGCCCAGCCGCACCGCCAGCGACAGCGGCGGATCGCCGGCCGGCGACGGCGCGAACGGATCGGCGCCGCGCTCCAGCAGTTCCAGGGCGAACTGTTCCAGAGCGCGCGACGCGTGATCGTGCTGCGCGCAGGCGGCGAGCAGGCGGGTCAGGCCGCCGCGGCCGGCCGGCGACACGCCGTGGCGCAGCATCGCCTGCAGGCTGGGCACCGCCTCCACGCCGCGCGAGAGCAGCGCGAACATCGGGGTGTCGCCGCAGGCATCGAGCACCTCCGGCTCGGCGCCGTGCGCCAGCAGCCAGTCCACCGCCTGCGCGTTCAGCGCCAGCGGCGGCTCGTGCAGCAGCGCGCCCAGTTCCTCGGCCGCGCACAGCCGCGCCAGCGCGGCCAGGCCGTCGCGTGGCTGGCCCAGTTGCAGGCCTTCGCGCAGCAGTTCCAGCGGCGGCCGGTCGGGCAGCCCGGCCGGGCCGGTCTCGCCCTGGCCGTCGCTGACCGCGGCCGGCAGCGGATAGTCCGGGTCCAGCGCGGACACGATCGCCCAGCGCCCGGCCTCGGCGGCCAGGTCGACGGCGCGGCGGCCGCTCTGGTCCGGCTGCGCCGGCGCCACGCCCAGCTCCAGCAGGCGCCGGATCAGCCCGGGGGCGACGTGGTCGGCGGTGCAGGCCAGCAGGATCGCGTTGCGGCCGTCGCCATCGACCGCAACCAGGTCCGGCTTGTGCGGCAGCAGCCGTTCCAGCACCGCCACGCGGCCGTGGCGGGCGGCTTCCAGCCACGGCGTGCGGCCCAGCGCATCGCGCGCTTCCAGGTTGGCGCCGGCGCCGAGCAGGGCCTGCACGATCTCCACGTGGCCGGCCTGCGCCGCCTCGTGCAATGCGCTGCGGCGCTGGCGATCGCGCGCGTCGACCCGCGCCTTGTGCTTGAGCAGCAACTGCACGCCGGCCGGATCGTCTTCCTCGGTACCGGCTGCGGCCAGCAGTACCGGGCTGGCCTCGGCCGGCTCCGGCTTGGCGCCGCGCTCGAGCAGGAACTTGGCCATGCGCCAGTTACCGACCTGGCAGGCCACCGCCAGCGGGGTCAGGCCGTCGCGGTTGGCCGCGTCCAGTTCGGCAGCGGCGTCGCGCAGCAGCGCAGCCACGCCCGGGTCGGAACTGCGCGCGGCGTGATGCAGCGGGGTGTTGCCATCGCCGTCGCTGGCGCGCGGGTCGGCGCCGTTGGCGAGCAGGGTCATCACCGCCTCCGGGCGGCCATGCCAGCTGTCGCGGGTGGCGGCCAGCAGCGGGGTCATGCCCAGGTGCGGGCGATTGACGTCGACCCCGCGCACGATCAGTTCGCGCAACAGGCGCAGGTCCGGCAGCACCGCGGCCAGCACCGGCAGGCTGCGCTGGTCGCGCCACTCGGCGGCGGGCAGCGCATGCGGATCGGCGCCGGCCTGCAGCAGTTGCAAGGCGCGATCGACGCGCCCCCCGCGGGCGGCGTCGTACAGCGCCGCATGCAGTTCGTCCTGCGCCGGCGGCGGCTCGTCCGCGCGCGGCGCGGCGGTGGCGCTGAGTTCGGCGAACAGGTCGGCCGAGGACACCGGCGGGGTCAGCGTCTGCGGCGGCGCCACCCGTTGCAGGCCGGCATGCAGCAGCGGCGACAGCAGCGCATAGGCCAGCGCCAGCGGCCAGCGTGCGGCCTCGGCGAGCAGTCCCGGCCAGGCCAGCACCACGCCGAGCCCGGCCAGCACCAATACCAGCGCGGCCACCGCCAGCCCGCGCCAGGCTTGCACGTCCTGCTGCGCCAGCGCATGCCAGCGCGCGCCCAGCGGGCCGCCCTCGGCATCGCTGCCGTGCCACAGCGGCCAGGTCCGCCACAGCCCGAGCAGCGCGGCACTGGCGGCCACGCTCAGCGCCAACGCGGCAGCCAGGCTACCGCTGTCGTGCAGCGCCGCCAGCGGCCAGGCCACCAGCACCGCGACCAGCGCCATGCCGCCGGCCCACAGCACCAGCAGCGGCACCGCCGCGCCGACCAGGTCGCGCGCGGCGCGTGGGCGCGGCCGGCTGCCACGGTGCCAGGACAACGCCAGCGCGAACGCCGGTTGCGCCAGCCAGGCGCCCAGGGCGGCGGCCAGCGGGCCGATTCCGGCGGCCAGCGCCAGCACCGCGCCCAGGGCGGCGGCGAGCATCGGCGCACGCGCGCGGAGGAAAGAGTCAGTCATCGTGTCGATCGGTGGTGCCGGGCAGGGACGGCGGCAATTGCAGATGGAAGCCGCAGCCGGCGAGGTTGGCGCGCACCGCGGCCGGATCGGCGCGGGCCAGCGTGCGTTCGGCGGTCAACGCCACCTCGAGCACGAACGCCAGCGGCTGCAGCGACGCCAGCAGCGCCGGCGGCAGACGGCCGAAGTCGTCGCGGGCGGCGAGATACAGATAGGTGTCCGGCTTGCGTTGGCTTTTGTAGACGTAGGCTTGCATGCCCGTGGCGTGCGCCTGGCGTGGAAAGGCAAGCGATTGTGGAGGAAATGCGCCAGCGGCGAAAGCGCACGCCGGCCCTGCGCTGAACGGATCCGGGCGCGGGCGCTATTCACGTTCGCGTCGTGGGTGTTTCACGGCATGACCGAATGCGTCGATATACTGCGGCGATTGTCCTTGTATGGAATACCGCGTGACCGAAGCGTCCTCGTCGCCCCGCATGGCCCCGGTGGCCATACGCGCCTACACCGCGACCAACGCGCTCGGCAGCGGACTGCAGGCCCAGGCCGCGGCGCTGCACGAGGGCCGCAGCGGCCTGCGTCGCAACGACTTCGGTCCGCAACCGCTGGAATGCTGGATCGGCCGGGTGGACGCGCTGGAAACCGCCGCGCTGCCGGAGGCCCTGGCCGCGTGGGAATGCCGCAACAACCGCCTGGCCTGGCTCGCCCTGCAACAGGACGGCATGGCCGCGGCCGTGGCCGCCGCGGCGCAACGCCACGGCGCCGAACGGGTGGCGGTGGTGATGGGCACCTCCACCTCCAGCATCGGCGCCAGCGAGGAGGCCTACACCCGGCTCGAGCACGATGCGGAGGGTCCGCGCATGCCCGCCGACCTGGACCGGCCGATCGTGCACACCCCGCATTCGCTCGGCGATTTCGTGCGCTCCGCCACCGGTTTGCGCGGCCCGTGCATCACCGTCGCCACCGCCTGCTCGTCCAGCGCCAAGGTGTTCGCCCAGGCCGCGCGGCTGATCGCCGCCGGCGTGGTCGATGCGGCGCTGGTCGGCGGCGTGGACACGCTGTGCGGCAGCGTGCTGTTCGGCTTCAACTCGCTGCAGGTGGTGTCGCCGGAACCATGCCGGCCGTTCGACGTGCGCCGGGTCGGGCTGTCGCTGGGCGAGGCCGGCGGCTACGCGCTGCTGGAGCGCGCCGATGCCGCCGACGCGCCGCCGGCGCAGGCGCTGCTGTGCGGCTACGGCGAATCCAGCGACGCCCACCACATGTCCGCGCCGCATCCGCAGGGGCTGGGCGCCGGCCTGGCGATGCGCGGCGCGTTGCAGCGCGCCGGCGTGGACCCGGCCGAAGTCGGGTATCTCAACCTGCACGGCACCGCGACCCCGGCCAACGACAGCGTCGAGGCCGCCGCGGTGGCGGCGCTGTTCCCGCCGACCCTGCACGCCAGTTCGACCAAGGCCTGGACCGGGCACACGCTCGGCGCCGCCGGCATCGTCGAGTCGGTATTCGCGCTGCTGGCGCTGCGCGACGGCCTGCTGCCCGGCACCCTCAACAGCGAACTGCCCGATCCCGCCTGCGGCCCGCAGATCCGCTTCGCCACCGCCCATGCACAGGTCCGCTACGCGATGAACAACTCCTTCGGCTTCGGCGGCAACAACTGCTCGCTGCTGTTCGGCCGCGCATGAGCACGCCCATGCTGAGCGCGACGATCGAAGGCATCGGGTTCTGGGCGCCCGGCCTGCCCGGATGGACGCTGGCACAGGCGTTCGCGCGCGGCGAAGGCGCGCCGCTGGAGACGCCCGGCCGGCCCTCGCCGCAGTTGCTGGCGCCGAACGAGCGCCGCCGCGCGCCGGACACGGTGGCGGTGTCGCTGGACGCGGCGCTGGCCGCCTGCCAGGACGCCGGCCGCGACCCGGCCACGCTGCCGTCGGTGTTCACCTCCACCCACGGCGACCTGGCGATCACCGACTACATGTGCACCACCCTGGCCAGCGAACCGCTGTCGGTGTCGCCGACCAAGTTCCACAACTCGGTGCACAACGCCGCCGCCGGCTACTGGACCATCGGCGCCGGCGCCACCGCCGCGGCGACCGCGATCAGCGCGCACAGCGGCAGTTTCGCGCAGGGACTGCTGGAAGCGCTGTCGCAACTGGCCGCGGGCGAAGAGGCGGTGCTGCTGGTCGGCTACGACAGCCGCTCGGTGGGGGCGCTGGGCCGGATCGCGCGCAGCGAGGGCCTGCTCGGCGGCGCGCTGGTGCTGAGCGCGGGCGCCCGCGACGGCAAGCCGCAATTGCAGGTGCAACTGCGCGACGGCACCGCGCCGGTTGGCGATGGCGCGCTGGCGCGGCATGCCGCGGGCAACGCGATGGCGCCGATGCTGCCGCTGTTCGACGCGCTGGCGCTGGGCAGCAGCGGTTGCGTGCTCGATGCAGGCGGCGGCCGCTGCCTGCAGGTGGAGCTGCGCGCATGAGCCGCACGCCGCTGAGCGCCGCCGACGCCGCGATCCTGATTCCCGCCCTCAACGAACGGCTGCGCATCCGCGAGGTGGTCAGCGACGCGCTGGCGCACTGCCCGCGGGTGATCGTGGTCGACGACGGCTCCGACGACGGCACCAGCGACTGCATCGCCGACTTGCCGGTGACCCTGCTGCGCCATCCGCAACGCCGCGGCAAGGGCGCGGCGTTGCGCAGCGGCTTCGCCGAGGCGCAGCGCCAGGGCGCGCGCGCGGTGATGACCATGGACGGCGACGGCCAGCACAGCGCCGCCGACTTCCCGCGGTTGCTGGCCGCGGCCAACCGCTATCCCGGCTGCGTGATCGTGGGCGCGCGCTTGCGCAAGCGCGCCAGCCAGCCGCCGATCCGCCGCATCGGCAACGATTTCGGCGACTGGGGCATCGCCTGGGGCTGCGGCTTCCGCCTGGTCGACAGCCAGAGCGGCCAGCGCCTGTACCCGCAGTCGGTCTACACCCTGCCCGACGTGCCCGGCGAGGGCTTCGTGTTCGAGGCGCAACTGCTGATCTCCGCGGCGCGCCAGGCCGGCGCGCGGGTGGTGGCGGTGCCGATCGAGACCCGCTACGCCAACCAGACCCCGGGCACGTTCCGCAAGAGCCACTTCCGGCTGGTGCGCGATCTGTGGAAGATCACCTCGCACGTGATCGTGCAGGTGTGGACCTATGGGCACGTGGTGCGCGAGTACCGGCGCACCCGCGCCAATCCGGTGCTGATCGACGACATCGACGGCACCCTCGACACGGCCCCCCTGGCCGTCGCCAAGGAAAAGACGACATGAAGGCAGCGCAGGCGGATGTGGCGATTCTGGGCGGCGGACTGGCCGGACTGACCCTGGCGCTGCAATTGCGCCAGCGCGACCCGCAGCTGCGCATCCGCGTGCTGGAACGGCGCGCGCACCCGGTACGCGAGGCCGCGTTCAAGGTCGGCGAGTCCTCGGTGGAGATCGGCGCGCACTACTTCGCCGAGGTGCTGGGCCTGCGCGAGCACCTGGATGCCGAACAGATCCGCAAGTTCGGCTTCCGCTTCTTCTTCTCCGACCGGCGCACCGACATCGACCAGTGCACCGAGCTGGGGGTGAGCCAGTTGCTGCCCACTCCGTCGTGGCAGATCGACCGCGGCCGCTTCGAGAACTTCCTCGGGCAGCGCGCGCGCGAGATGGGCGTGGAATTCCTCGACGGCAGCACAGTGCGCGGCGTCGATTTGGCCGAGGACGACGGCGACCACTGCGTGCGCTACAGCCGCGACGGCGCCGAGGCCAGCCTGCAGGCGCGCTGGGTGATCGACGCCAGCGGCCGCGCCGGCCTGCTCAAGCGCAAGCTCGGCCTGGCCCAGGACAACGCGCACCAGGCCAACGCGGTGTGGTGGCGGGTGGACGGGCTGGTCGATCCCAACGGCTGGTCGCAGGACAGCGCCTGGCTGCAGCGCTGCACGCCGCCGGACCGCTGGCGCTCGACCAACCACATGTGCGGCCCCGGCTACTGGTTCTGGCTGATCCCGCTGTCCTCCGGCGCGCATTCGCTGGGCATCGTCTGCGATGCCACCCTGCATCCGCTGGAGACCATGAACACCCACGCCAAGGCGATGGACTGGCTGCGCACGCACCAGCCGCAGGTGGCCAACACGCTGGAGCGCAGCGAGCACACGGTGCAGGATTTCCTGTTCCTGCGCGACTTCTCCTACGGCTGCAAGCAGGTGTTCTCGGCACAGCGCTGGGCGCTGACCGGCGAGGCCGGCGTGTTCCTGGACCCGTTCTATTCCCCGGGCAGCGACTTCATCGCCATCAGCAACACCTACATCTGCGAACTGATCGGACGCGAGCGCGCCGGCCGCGACATCGCGCCCTATGCCGAGCTGTACCAGCAGCTGTATTTCTCGTTCTACGAGAACACCCTGACCCTCTACCAGGATCAGTACCCGCTGTTCGGCGACGCCCAGGTGATGCCGGTCAAGGTGATCTGGGACTACACCTACTACTGGTCGCTGCTGGCGCCGCTGTACTGCACCGACCGCATCGCCGACCTGGCGGTGCTGGGCCGGCTGCGCCCGGCGCTGCAGCAAGCCAGCGCGCTCAACCTGGGCATGCAGGCGCTGCTGCGCGACTGGGGCGCGGCCAACCGCGCTCAGGCGGCGGCGGTGGCCGACGGACGCCTGCTGGACCAGTACCTGATCGGCTGGTTCCACGAACTCAACCGCGCCCTGAGCGACCGGCTGGACGATGCCGCCTTCGTCGCCCGCCTGCACGGCAACGTCGCGCGCATGGCGGAACTGGCCGGGGAGATCCTGGCGCGCGCCCGCCAGCAGCATCCGACGCTGGCCGACCACGGCCTGCTGGATGCCTGCCGCGATGCGGCGACGCCGCTGCCGGTCCTGTCGCCGGCCTGGTACGCCGACGCCGCCTGATCCACGCGCAGGGCCATGCCGCCCTGCAACAACGCGCGCTTCGCTTCCCCGCCGCGAGGCGCCAGGCGGGCGCGCAATTGCGCGGCACGCGTCACACAGTGCGAATATCGCCCGCACATTCGGGTTTTCGCACGCACGGCGGTTGACGCCCTGGCGCCACCGGCGCGACACAGGCCCGCCGCGCCCGGCGCGTCCTCCAGGAGAACTCCATGCGCTCCACGCTGCTCGCCTTGGCCCTGCCGCTGGCCGCTCTCGCCGCCTCCTCCACCGCACAAGCGCAGACGACCGCGCGCGCACCGGCCTCGCCGGCACCACTGCAGCAGTCGTGCGACGCGCTGGCGAGCCGGCTCGCCTATCCCGGCACCCGCTTCACCGCGGTACGCAGCGTGGCGGCCGGCGCCCTGCAGGTGGCCGGCCAGCCGATCGGCGCACACTGCCAGGTCACCGGGCTGATGCACGAACGCGTCGGCAGCGACGGCCAGTCCTATGCGATCGGCTTCGAGATGCGCTTGCCGGCGGCATGGAACGGGCGCTTCTTCTACCAGGCCAACGGCGGCCTGGACGGCAACGTGGTCCCGGCGCTTGGCGACATCGGCGGCGGCGGCCAGCGCGACAACCCGCTGCGCATGGGCTTTGCGGTCATCAGTTCCGATGCCGGGCACAGCAATGCGCAGAACCCGCTGTTCGGCCGCGATCCGCAGGCGCGCCTGGACTACGGCTACCAGGCGGTGCAGGCGCTGACGCCGATGGCCAAGCGCGTGGTGCAGATCGCCTACGGCAAGGCGCCGGACTACAGCTACTTCGGCGGCTGCTCCAACGGCGGCCGCCATGGCATGGTCGCCGCCGCGCGCGACGCGCAGGACTACGACGGCATCCTGGTCGGCGACCCCGGGTTCCATCTGCCCAAGGCGGCGATCGCGGACCTGGCCGCGGCCCAGCAACTGGCGGCGCTGGCAGGCGGCAGCGACACGCGCAGCGGCCTGAGCGCCGCCGAGCGCAGCCTGGTGGCCGAGCGCATCGTCGCCACCTGCGATGCGCTGGACGGCGTGCGCGACGGCATGGTGCAGGACGTGCTCGCCTGCCAGCGCCGCTTCGACCTGAACCGCGACGTCGCCACCTGCGGCAGCGCCGGGCGCACCGGCCAATGCCTGACCCCGGCGCAGAAGCGCGCGCTCGGCGCCATCCACGCCGGCGCGCGCAACAGCGCCGGTACGCCGCTGTACGCGCCCTTCCCCTACGACCCGGGTATCGCCAGCGGCGACTGGGCCGGCTGGCGGCAGGACGCCTCGCTGACCCTGGTGCCCGGTTCGGTGGCCTTCGGCTTCGTCACCCCGCCGGAGGATCCGGCGGTGCTGCAGGATCTGAAGCGCTATGCGCTGCAGTTCGACATGGACCGCGACGCGCCGAAGATCTTCGCCACGGCCGGCGCCTTTGGCGAATCCGCGTGGTCGTACATGACCCCGCCGAACGAGACCCGGCTGACCACGCTGAAGAAGCGCGGCGGCAAGCTGCTGATCTACCACGGCACCGGCGACGGCATCTTCTCCTTCGCCGATACCGCGGCCTGGTACGACCGCCTGCGCACCGCCGATGCCGACGCCGCCAGCTACGCACGCTTGTTCGCGGTGCCGGCGATGGCGCATTGCGCCGGCGGGCCGGCCACCGACCAGTTCGATGCGCTGACCCCACTGGTGGCCTGGGTCGAGCAGGGCCAGGCGCCGGCCGCGATCGTCGCCAGCGCACGCGGCAGCGGCAGCGCCGCGCCCAACAACGAGGTGCCGGCCAACTGGAGCAGCCAGCGCAGCCGTCCGCTGTGCCCGTATCCGCAGGTGGCGCGCTACGTCGGCGGCGACGTGGAGGCGGCGTCCAGCTTCGTCTGCCGCTGAGCGCCCGTCGCCGTTGCGCCGCCGGCATGGCGGTGCAACGGCCGCGTCGTTTTCGAGGCGGTCAGCCCATGCCGCCGTTGATGCCGATGACCTGGCCGTTGATGTAGGCGGCCGCGTCCGAGCACAGGAAGGCGATCAACGCCGCCACTTCCTCCGGCTTGCCCGGACGCCCGGCCGGGACCATCTGCTTGATCGCCTCCGGCGGGAACGCGCTCTCGGCCATCGCACCCTGGATCACGCCCGGTGCGACCACGTTGACGCTGATGCCGCGGCTGGCCATTTCCCGCGCCAGCGACATGCTGGCGCCGTGCAGCGCCGCCTTGGCCGCGGCGTAGTTGGTCTGCCCGCGGTTGCCCAGCACCGCCGACACCGAGGACACGCTGACGATGCGGCCCCAGCGCGTGCGCGCCATCGGCAGCAGCAGCGGCTGGGTGACGTGGAAGAAACCGTGCAGCGAAACGTCGATGACCTTATGCCACTGCGCCGCGCTCATGCCCGCCATCGGCGCGTCGTCGTGGATGCCGGCGTTGTTGACCAGCACCTGGATCGGGCCGGCCTCCAGCAAGGCCGCCAGCGCCTGCGCGCTGGCCTCGGCATCGGCCACGTCGAACGCCACCGCCTCGGCGCTGCCGCCGGCGGCGACGATCGCCTCCACCACCGCCACGGCCCGCGCGACGTTGGCATTGGCGTGCACGATCACGTGCAGGCCCTGCGCGGCCAGGGCACGGCAGATCGCGCCACCGAGATCGCCGCTGCCGCCGGTGACCAGGGCGCGGCGCGGGGAAGCAGGCTGGGACATCGTGGTTCCTTGGGCGGAGGGACAGGGCCGCCATCCTAACGACTCGTCGCGCACCGCGGGCACCCCGTCCAACGCCGCAGCAGCCGCGGGCGGACGTTATCGTGGAAACCTATCGCGATCGATGACACACGACACCGCGAAACGACACCTGCAGGAACGTGCCCGTGCATTGCCTGGGTGCACTGTGGGAGGGACTTCAGTCCCGACGCCTTCCACGCCGGGCTCTTCGGCAAGCGGCGCTCGCCGCGCCTGCAGGGCCGTCGAGGCCTACGCAGTCACGCCGCGCCCAGCATCACCGTGGCGCGACCCTCGGCCAGCAACTGCCCGGCATGGCTGATGCGGAAGGCGTACTGCTGGCTGTCCTCGGCCTGCAGCAGCACCTCGGCCTCGCCTTCGATCGGACCGGGCAGATCCTGCAGTTCGCTGACGTGCAACTGCACCCCGCGCAGCGCCACCAGCATGCCCGGCCGCACCGGCGTGCCCGCGGCGCGACCGAGCAGGCCACCGTGCACCGCCATCGCCTGCGCACCGTACTCGCACAGGTGCAGCGCGCGCAGCCGATCGCCACTGCGCAGCGGATGCGCGGCCTGGCGATGCGCGACGCTGCGCAACACCACGCGCTGCGCGTCCCAGGCCACCACCTCTTCCCACAGGCACATCAGGCCCTGGTGCGGGACCAGGGCGGCGATGGCGTCGCGTCCGTGCAAGGGTTCAGTGTGCATGGCGGCTCTCCCGGGCCTCGCTGGCGGTCTCGCGCGAAATCAGCAGCGCCAGCACGAAATTGAACAGCACGCCCAGCGCCACGGTGCTGCCGATCGCGCGCAGCACCGGGATGCTGGAGGCGGCCAGCAGCGCGAACACCAGCAGGGTCATCAGGCTGCACACGATCAGCGCATGCAGGGTGCGCAACTGATCGGCGCGGTCGTCGCCGGCGTGGTCGAAGAACAGCGCGTAGTCCAGGCCCAGGCCGGCGGCCAGGATCAGCGCGATCAGGTGGAACAGGTTCAGCTCGACCCCGCAGCCGCGCAGGATCGCCAGGATCAGCAGCGTGGTCAGCGCCATCGGCAGCAGCACGCGTGCGATCCGTCGCGGCGTGCGCAAGGCGATCGCCACGGTCAGCGCCAGCAGCACCGCGGCCACGCCCAGCGCGGCGAGCACGCGGCCGCGGTAGGCGGCGACCAGCGACTCGGAGGCGTCCTTCAGGTCCAGCAGTTGCGCGCCGCTGCCCTGCACCGCGCGCGCCAGCTGCGCCGGATCGCGCAGCCCGGTCAGCGACACCAGTGCGGTGGAGCGGTCCGGACGCTCCAGCAGCAGGCCGCCGACGGGGGTCGCCAGCGGCGTGCCGTGCAGGTCGTGCGCGGTCAGCAGCGGCGCCGTGCGCGCGGCCTGCAGGTCGGCCAGGAACGGCGCGAAGGCGTCGGCGCGGAACGGGGTGGCGGCGACCGCGGCGGCGGTGATCGCCTGCGCCTGTGCCGTATCGGGCAGAGCGGCCTGGCGCCGGCGCTGGGTGGCGGCGCTGGGCAGATAGCGCGCGGCCATGTCGTAGCCGGCCAGTTCGCCCTGCGCCACCAGCGCATCCAGGCGCGGGCGCAGGCGTTCGGACGCGGCCAGCGCGGCCTCGGCGGAAGCCGCCGGCAGCGCCAGCACGTAGCGCACGTCGGGCGCGCCCAGTTCCTGGCGCAGGTGCGCGTCGCGGGCCAGGCCGTCGGCCGGCACCGGGGTCAGCTTGGACAGGTCGTTCTGCCAGAACGGCCCCGGCGCGAACACGATCACCGCGGCCGCCAGCAGGGCCAGCGGCAGCAGCGACCAGCGCGGCCGCGGCAGCCGCGCGATGCCGCGCCACAGCCGCTCCAGCATCGGCGAATCGGCATGGTCGCGCGGCGAGGGATCGATCAGCGCCGGCAGCAGCAGGCGCGTGGTCAGCGCCGCCACCAGCAGGCCGGCGATGGTGAACACCGCCAACTGGCGCAGGCCGTCCACGCCGGAGAACAGGAAGGTGACGTAGGCGATGCAGGTGGAGACCACGCCGGTGGCCAGCGTCGGCCACAGATGGCGCGCGTTCTCGCGCGGGTCCAGGCCCGGGCGCTGATGGCTGAACAGATGGATCGGGTAGTCCTGGACCACGCCGATCAGGGTGAAGCCGAACGCCACGGTGATGCCGTGCACGCCATCGAACAGCAGTGCCACCGCGCCCAGCCCGGCCAGGCCGGCGCTGGCCAGCGGCAGCACGCCCAGCACCGGGATCTTCCAGCTGCGGTAGGCGACCAGCAGCAGCACGATCAGCCCCACCGTATCCAGGGTGCCGATCCACTGCGCCTCGTTCTGGGTGCGCCCGCCGATCTCCACCGAGAACGCGCCAGGGCCGGTCAGCGTCAGCGTGCTGCCGGTGCCGGCGCTGACCTTGGCGAAGGCGGTGTGGATCGCATCCACCGCGCGTTGCTGGCCAGTGGGATCGAAGCCGGCGGCGCGGGTCTGCGCGACCAGCAGCGCGTCCTTGCCGGCGCGGTCGAACCACACCCCGTCGCGCTGCTGCGGGCCGCCGGCCGGCTGCAGGCTCTCGGCCAGGTGCAGCACTTCCAGGGTCGGATCGCGCGGCAGCAGCGGCTCCACCATCGCCGCCGCCGGCGAGCCCAGGTCCTGCAGCCGCGCCTGCAGCGCATCGCGCAGGGTCGGCGCATCCAGCGGTTTGGCGTCGAAGCTGTGGCTGAGCAGATAGCGGTACGGCAGCAGGCGCGGCGGGATCGCGTCCAGGCCGGCGTCGGCACCATTGGCGACCAGTTCGAACACGTCGCGCTGCGCGGCCAGTTCGGCATGCAGCGCCTGCGATTGCTTGGCCAGCGTGGCCGGATCGGCCCCGGACAGCGACATCAGCAGCAGCCGCGAGCCAGGGCCTTCGCCGAGTTCGTCGAGCAGGAGTTTCTGCGCGGGAGTGCGGGCTTCCGGCATGAACTTGCGCAGATCACCGGACACCTGCAGTGCGTTGCCCAGCCAGATCCCGGCCACGGTCAGCAGCGCCAGCCACAGCAGCGCCAGCGAGATGCGCATCTTCGAACTGAGGGCACGCTTCATCGCTGCATCCCCACGTCTACCTGCACCGTGCGATCAATGGCCACGCGCGCAGCCGTCAGGCCGGCAGCACGCTGCCGGCGGGCGCCTCGTGCGGGGATCACGCCGCGTCGCCGTGGCACAGCGCGGTCAGCGCAGCGCCGTCGGCGAGGGCGCCGGCGGCCTGCGCGGCACCGGCCAGCAGGGTGCGCTGGACGTCGCCCTTGGCCGGGGTGGTCTCGATGCAGCGCAGTTCGGCGCCACGGCCGTACAGGCGCAGGCTGCGCACGTGCGCGGCCATGGCCGGATCCTTGGGCTGCAACTGCAGCTGCCAGCGCTCGCGGGTGCCGCTGCTGCTGATGTTGAACTGCTGCTGCAGCAGCGCGCGGTCGCCGGACAGCAACGCGCCGAAACCGCTCTGCAGGCCGGCCAGTTCCGGCACGCGCGTCAGCGAGAAGCGCCGCGGCGGCTTGCCGTCGCGCTCCAGCGTGGCCTCGCCGCCACGCAGCGTGGTGGTCTCGTGGTAAGGCGCGGTGACCTCGCGCACCAGCGTCTGCGCGTCCGGGCGGCGGTACTCGCCCTGCACCCGCAGCGGCGCCTTCAGCAGCGCCGAGCCGCGCAATTCGACGAAGGCGGTGCTGACCGGCGCCGGCCGCGCCAGCTTCTGCAGGATCCAGTCGGCGTCCGGCGCCTCAGGCGATGCGGCGCTCAGCGGTGCGGCGCTGCACAGCAGTATCAGCATCCACGGCAAGGTGCGGCGCATCGGCATGGCGGTTGTTCCAGAAGTCGTAGAAGTTGAACCAGTTGTAGGGCGCGGAGCGGGTGTAATGCTCCAGCCTGGCGGCGTAATCGCGGATGAGCGCGGCCAGCACCGGCGCGCGCTGCCGGCGCGGCAGATCCAGGCCTTCGCTGAAGGTCTCGAACACCAGCTCGTAGCGGTTGCCGCCGCGGTACAGCCCGAACGCCAGCACCACCGGCACCTTGAGCGCGGCGGCGATCAGCCACGGCGACGTCGGGAACATGGCGCCCTGGCCGATGAACGCGGCCGGCAGCGCCGGATCCTCCGGGCGCGGCCGGTCCACCAGCAGCGCGACCAGCGCGCCCTCGTCGGTGGCCTGCTTGATCGCCATGACGATCGAGGTGCTGTCCATGCCGGCGTCGATGATGTTGGCGGCCAGTTGCGGGTTCAGCGCGCCCAGCAGCTCGGTCATCGCCGGGTTGTGCGCCTTGTCCAGCACCACCTTGACCTGCACGTCCGGGCGCTCGGTGGCCAGCACTCGCAGCGCGTCGAAGCTGCCCAGGTGCGAGCCGAAGATCAGCACGCCGCGGCCGCGGTCCATCTGCGTGTGCAACTGGTCCAGGCCGCGGATCTGCACCCGGAACCGGTGCATCTGCCCGCACAGCATGAACACCCGGTCGAGGATGGTCGAGGCGAAGGTGTGGATGTGCCGGGCCACCTCCAGCAGCGTGGCCGGGCGGTCGAACACGCGGCTGAGGTAGTGCCGCGAATCGCGCCGCTCCGGGCCGCGCACCAGCAGGAAATACAGGGTGATCGGATACAGCAGCAGGCGCCCGACGGCACGGCCGCCATAACGGGCGATGCTGCGGATCAGCCACAGGGCGAAGCGGCCGCCGCCTTCCGGGCGGTGCTTCCAGCCGGCGCTCACGGCGCCGCCTCGGCGTTGAGTTCGCCGCTGACCAGCAGGTCCTCGCCACGCAGCACGCGGAAGCGCCAGCGCGGCGCGGTACCGTCCAGTTCCACCCGCGCCGGCTGGCCGGGAAACAGCGGTTGCACGAACTTCACCTGCGGCAGGCGCAGCGGCGCGCGCGCGCCGTGCGCCGCCTCCACGGCCTGCAGCACGTGGTCCAGCACCACGACGCCGGGCACCACCGGGCGGCCCGGGAAGTGGCCGGGCAGGCTGGGATGATCATGCGGTACGACGAATTGCATACGGGCGACTCATATCCTGGGTTCGAGCATGGCACGGACGGCCTGGTGCGCGCGCTGGGTCACTTGCTGGCGGTTCAGCGGGCCGTCCTCGCCGTTCACCCGGATCGGCGTGCCGATCCGCACCCGGATGACGCCGGGCCGCACCCGGAACAGGCTGGTCGGCGGCAGTACCTTGCCCGCCCCGTCCAGCGCCACCGGCACCACGTCCACCCCGGCGTCGATCGCGGCCTGCAGCAACCCGGCCTTGAACTCGGCCAGCGCGCCGCTGCGGCTGCGGGTACCTTCCGGGAACAGGCACAGGTCCTGGCCACGGCGCAGCAGCGCCGCCGCCTCGCGCCGCATCATCGCCCCGGCGCGGCGGCTGTCGCGGTCCAGGAACAGCATGCCGGTCGCGCGCGCATACCAGTTCACGAACGGCACCTTCAGCATCTCGTCCTTGAGCAGGAAGCGCAGCGGCACCGGTAGCGCCATGAACAGCGCGCAGATGTCGATGATCGACTGGTGGTTGCTGACGAACAGGTGGTTGCGCGACCAGTCCACCCGCTCGCGGCCCTCCACCTGCAGCCGCGCCCCGGCGCCGAACAGCAGCACCGGCGCCCAGAACCGCGCGCCCATGCGCAGCGGCAGGCGCGGCCCGGTCAGCCACAGCAGCACCAGTGCGACGACGATGCCCAGCGCGGTGTGCGCCAGGGTGAACACCAACTGCAGGGCGTTCCACACGGCCCAGGCCATGCGCGAAGGCATCCCAGCCTGCGGCAACTTGCTGTTTTCCTTGATGATCTGCACGACCCTTGCGTCCCCTGCACTTCGCGCGTCAGCGCAACAGATCGCGCCAAAAAACCGGCCCCAGCCGCGCCAGCCGGTGCAGGAAGTCGGGCAGATTACGGTAGGGACGCTGCGGAAACCAGCGCCCGCGCAGCAGGTACTCGCCGACGAAGAAGCCGCCGATGACCCCGTAGCCCAGCAGATTGGCGAACAGCGAGGCGCGCGCATCGCTGATCGGCAGCGGCGAGGCCAGGCCCAGCTGCGCCAGCACCCCGCTGGGCTGGGCGCACAGCGCCAGCACCAGGTTGAGCAGGGTCAGCCCGACCAGCAGCAGGGTCCAGGCCAGGGTCAGGCGGCGGGTGTAGCGCAGTTGGTCCGGGGTGATCGGCATGCCGGCCTGCCGGTACAGGGCCTCGACGATGCGGGTGATCAGCGGCGTGCGCCCGCGCTGCAGGCTGCGCCCGAAGAACCAGGCCACCCAGGCGGTGAACAGCACCGGCGGCGCGGCCAGCAGCAGCAGGGCGTGCGGCGAGCGCCACAGCGGCACCAGCGCCGCGGTCGCGGCGATCGCCAGCGCCCAGGCCCAGGGCCGCCAGCGCGCCATCGGTTCCACCAGCACCATCAGCACCAGCGCCGCGCCGGCCAGCACCGCCAGGTCCGGGCGGTGCGCGGCATTGGCCCAGTGCGCCAGTGGCGAGTAGGCCAGCGCCAGCAGCACGCCCAGGGCCAGCGCCCAGGGCGCGGCGTCGGCCGGCTCAGCTGGTCTTGTTGGCTTCGACATGCGCCGACAGCGCGCGCAGCGAGGCGAAGATACGGCGGTTCTCGTCGTTGTCCGAGCGCAGCTGGAAGCCGTAGCGCTTGCTGATCGCCAGCGCCAGTTCCAGGGCGTCGATCGAGTCCAGCCCCAGGCCGGTATTGAACAGCGGCGCCTCCGGATCGATGTCGCCGGGCTGGACGTCTTCCAGGTTCAGGCTCTCGACCAGCAGCTCGGCCAGTTCACGTTCGGCGGCGGTTTGCGAAGACATCCAGGGGCTTCCAGGCGAAAGGACGGGTGCGACAAGATGGTGCATCGGGCGCTGCGGCGCAACCATCGGCCCGCGAACGGCACGCTATCATGCCGTTTCGCCCCGCCGTTGCGCCCGCAGGTTCCCTCAGGATGACGTCCGCCGCTGTTGCTCCCCCTCCCCCCACCGCACGCGACGCCGCGGCAGACACGCCCGACGTGCTGGTGATCGGCGGGGGGCCGGCCGGCTGCGCGGCGGCGATCGTGCTGGCGCAACGCGGCTGGCGGGTGACGGTGCTGGAAAAGGACCACCATCCGCGCTTCCACATCGGCGAATCGCTGCTGCCGATGAACATGCCGATCCTGCAGCGGCTGGGCGTGCTCGACCAGGTGCGGGCGATCGGCGTGCTCAAGCTCGGCGCCGATTTCCCCAACGATGCCGGCGGCTACAACACCTTCCGTTTCGCGCATGCGCTGGGCGCGCAGTCCGACTTCGCGCTGCAGGTGCCGCGTGCCGACTTCGACCGGGTGCTGTTCGCACACGCGCGTGCGGTCGGCGCCGACGTGCACGAGGGCGTGCGCGTCGAGGCGGTGCAGCTGGACGGCGGGACGCCGACGGTGCAGGCGCGCGGCGCCGACGGCGTGCGCCACTACCGGCCGCGCTACCTGATCGACGCCAGCGGCCGCGACACCTTTCTCGGCAACACGCTCAAGCTCAAGCGCGCCAATCCGCGGCACCAGTCGGCGGCGCTGTTCAGCCATTTCCGCGGCGTGGCGCGGCGCCCCGGCGAGGACGCCGGCAACATCAGCATCTATCGCCATGCGCACGGCTGGATGTGGCTGATCCCGCTGCCCGACGACGTGATGAGCGTGGGCGCGGTGTGCGACCCGGAGTACATGAAGACCCGCAAGGGCTGCGACAGCGAGACGTTCCTGCTGCGCACGCTGGCGCTGAATCCGGACGTGGTGGCGCGCATGGCCGGCGCGCAGCGCGTGGCGCCGGTGCACGCCACCGGCAACTACGCCTACGAATGCACGCGCATGAGCGGGCCGCGCTGGCTGATGCTCGGCGACGCCTACGCCTTCGTCGACCCGATGTTCTCCTCCGGCGTGTACCTGGCCATGCACAGCGCCGAGCGCGGCGCGTCCGTGGTCGACGCGGCGCTGCGCGACCCGGCCAGCGAGGCGCGGCTGCAGCGACGCCTGGAGCGGCACTTGCGCGGCGGCCTGGACGAGTTCAAGTGGTTCATCTACCGCTTCACCTCGCCGACCATGCGCGAGCTGTTCGCGCAGCCGCGCAACGTGCTGCAGGTGGAACAGGCAGTGGTGGCGATGCTCGCCGGCGACGTCTTCGACAACCGTGCGGTGCTGCGCCGCCTGCGCGTGTTCCGCGCCATCTATGCGCTGTCCGCGGTGGCGATGCTGCCGCGGGCGTGGCGCGCCTGGCGCCACCGCCGCCGCCAGGCCCGCGAATCGTTCCACGGCGACACCTTGCACGGAGATACACCATGAGCCGCCCGCACCTGCAGTTTCCGCACCACACGCAGGGCCATCCGCAGTTGCAGGTGGACTACGTCGCCGAAACCGACCCCAGCCAGTGGCTGGCCGAGGATCGCGTCCTGGCGGTATTCGGCTTCGGCGAGACCGCGCCCTACCACGACGACCCGCGCTACCTGCGCGTGCCGCTGCAGCCGCACGGCCCGCGCATGCTCGAGGTGTGGCGCACCGACGCCCCGGTGCACAGCGGCCGCGACGGCGCCATCGCCTGGGCCAGCGACGGCCGCCTGCAGTTCGGCGTCATCGAGATCGACGAGCGCCAGGTCGACCTGGACATCGAGGAAGCCGCCGCGCTCGCCTACGCGCAGATCAGCGCCTTCGTCGCCGGCAGCGCCACCCCGCGCCTGCTGCGCATCTGGAACTACCTCGACGCGATCACCCTGGGCAGCGGCGACCGCGAGCGCTACCGGCGCTTCTGCGTCGGCCGCGCGCGCGGGCTGGGCGATTTCGACGCCACCCAGCTGCCGGCGGCGACCGCGGTCGGCCGCTGCGACGATGCGCGGGTGATGCAGATCTACTGGCTGGCCGCCGCGCAGGCCGGCACCCCGCTGGAGAACCCGCGCCAGGTCAGCGCCTACCGCTACCCGCGCCAGTACGGCCCGCAGCCGCCCAGCTTCGCCCGCGCCATGCTGCCGCCGGCCGGCAGCGACATGCCGCTGCTGCTGTCGGGCACCGCCAGCGTGGTCGGCCACGCCTCCATGCATCAGGGCCAGCTGCTGGCGCAGTTGGAGGAAACCTTCGCCAACTTCGACGCCCTGCTGGCGGCCGCGCGCGAACACGCCCCGGACCTGCCGCCGCAGTTCGGCGACGGCACCCGCCTCAAGGTCTATGTGCGCGAGCCCGGCGACCTGCCGCTGGTCGCCGCCGCCCTCGATACCCGCTTCGGCGACCGCGTCCCGCGCCTGCTGCTGCACGCGGTGATCTGCCGCGACGAACTGGCGGTGGAGATCGACGGCGTGCATGGTTGAACGGCGACGCAAGATCGTCCTGGTGTCCGGCGCCCCTGGCGCCGGCAAGACCACGCTGGCGGTCCCGCTGGCGGCGCACCTGGGCTTTCCGCTGTTCTGCAAGGATTTCATCAAGGAGACGCTGACCGACGCCCTGGGCGATGGCGGCGACGATCTCGCCGCGTCGCGCCGTCTCGGCGGCGCCGCGATGGAAGTCCTCTGGTCGCTGGCACAGCGCAGTCCGCACGCGGTGCTGGAAGCCAACTTCCGACCGCGCAGCGACTACGAGCGCGGCAGGATCGCCGCACTGGAGGCGAGGCTGGTGGAAGTCCATTGCCACTGCGGCCATGACGAGACCCTGCGCCGCTTCCGCGCGCGCGCCGCGACGGGCACGCAGCACGCGGCACACCCCCTGCGGGAACTGCCACCCGACCTGCTTGCCGACTATCCCGGTCCGATCGGCCTGGGGACGGTGATCGACGTGGACACCCGCATGCCGGTGGATCTGCCGCACCTGTTCGCGCAGGTCGCCGCCGCGCTTTCCTGAGCGGGTACCGGCACCGCCGCTGCCGCGCCGGTTCCGCCCTCGCGACGCGCTGTCCCTGGACATGCGCCCAAGTGCGGTCTGTGCGGGACGGATGCCGTGTCGCTGCTTGCCCGGCGCAAATCACGTAGGACGCCGGACGTGGCAGAGCGCACCGCAGCAAGCGCGTATGCGTCGATGTTTCGCGCCGCTGCCTTCCGACCATCCCACCTCGCCGGCCACGCAGTGGCGACATATACTAAAGCGTCGGCGCGGCCAGGTGACGGTCCAATTCCGGCTGTGTGGTGCGCTGTTGCTCCTGCCCCAGCGCCTGATTGGCCAGCGCCAGTTTCTGGTCCGACTGTTCCACCGGCGTGGCCAACGCCTGCTCCACCGGAACGACCGCGCGCTTCATCGCCGGGTCGTCCAGTGCGCCCTGCACGGCGATCAGGTTCCCGGTCTTCCCCAACACCACGTGGTCGACCCGCTCCAGCGCATTGCCCGACAACGAATAGCCGGCCGTGCCCGGATACATGTCGCGATTGTCCTTGCAGGCCGCCAGCAGGCTGCGGCTGAGCCGCTCGCTGTCGTGGTCGTAGGCCTTGCCCAGGTCTGCGTCGACCCTGCGCATGCCTGCTCGGATCTGTTCCAGCAACGCGTGATCCGGATGCCCCGGCAGCGACGGATCATCGCTCCGGTGCGCCTCGGCGCCTTGCGCGGGAAGCGTCGAAGGTTCGGGCAACCCGTTGGCCAGGGGCGACACGTGCCGATGGGTGTCGGCGGTGTGCTGCAGCAGTCCCGCGACCGGCGGCTGGGTGCTGGTGTCGAAGTACGGCAGAGGACGCCGGTCCCTGCCCAGATCCAGCCCGTTCTCTTCCAGCAGCGACTCGCGCAGATGCAGCCGCGACAGGTTCAGCGCGATCTGCGGGGTGTCGTTGCCGGGTTGTGGCGGATGGCTTGCTCGCTCCGCCTGTGCGATGAACGAGAGCGCATTGGCTGCGTAGTAGTTGGGATAGTCGGAGTTTCCGAGCGCGCCCAGGCCACCCGGGCTTCTAGGCAGCTTATCGAAGTAGTTCTGCCCCATTGCCTCCAGATTGCCCGGGGTCGAACTCAGCGTCAGATCGCTATTGATGCTCAAGTTCTGCTTCAGCTCATAGGACAAACCACGCGGCCCACTCTTGACCTCAATAAAGTCAGCCATTCGACCTGGCTGCTCGCGATAGATGTCTTGAAGCGATGGATGGGGATTGACTGCTTTCACCTTGCTTACGACAGCGTTCCATCCCGCAATTTCTGCTCCAGCCTCATCGCGCCGATGCTGAGACAACAAGGTATTGAGAGGCTCGGTATAGTCGCGAGGCTCTGACTGGTGCCGCGCAATGTGCTTCACCGCGTCATGGAAAGCTTCGCGCGCTTGCGCAGTGTCAGCGGCATTGAAACCGTGTTGCAGCTCGTGGCCCAACACGAATGTCAGCTCACCGGCAGCGGGCAACCTGCCTCCAGGCAGCGCAGTGAGTCGCGCCAAGGGGATCCGCATGGACTGCGTCTGAGGCTCGTACTCACCGCCAGCATTCGGATTGGTCAATGGCACGATCTGCTTGAGGTACTGTCGCTCAACTGCCGTGTTGAACTGATCTACCAATGCGGGAGAAGCATTGAGGATCGCCCGCAAATTATCCGCTTGCTCTCGAGTGACGCCAGGTTGGGTGGAAAATGCCGAAATGACAGTTTCAGCTTGTGGACTGAGCCCCGCCATGATGCTCTCCTGCGATCAAGTGACAACGATCGTCCTGACGCAGGAACGACCGCTGCCTGTGTCCGATGTCCACACATGCTCACCTTCGGGATAGACCTCCACATGCATTCCCGGACGATCAAAAGAGTCGTACAGAAGCCGACCATTCAGCAGGTTCGGCTGTCCTGGTGCCGGCTGCGGAGGCGAATCGAAATTACGCTGCCGGGCAAATCCCATTTCTTCCAACTGACGAGTGAATTGATCGAAGTCGAGTTGGCAGATATCCCCCATTTGCGGCGAAGCGCCTGAGACAACCGGATTGAATCCGAAGTCCAAACGGGGAGGAACGGCACGCATATCGACCTCAAAGCCATGAGCCCACTCCGGGCTTACCTGCTCGCCAAATCCATAACGTTCCACGCCGTTCTCCCCACGCTCCACCGCCACCCCCATCACCTCATGCAAGCGCTCCGGCGTGAAGTCGGCCACGCTCCTGCTGGTCCGGATCAAGGTCAGCAATCGGCTGAGCATCTGCTCGGCGCTCAGCTTGGGCGACACGGGCGCGGCGGCCTGATCGGCGGCGCCGGACGAGGGGGACGAGGTCATGGCGGGAGATTCCTTGGCAGGAGGCGCAACGGCAGGCGTCCGCGCGGGCGCATGGGTGCAGGCCCCGCACAGCAGCGAGGCGATCAGGACGAGAGAAGCCCGATGGGGCATGCGGCACATCCTTGCGGCGCGAAGCGAGGGCTGCAGTATACGAACACCAGCGTATGGGGTTGCAAGCCGCTCCCAGCCACACCGTGCGGCGGACGACAGCGCACTGCGCTGCGCAAATCTTGCCACGCTGGCGCCTCGTCGATGGGCGCCATCCCGGCGCCCTACCGGCAGAGCCTCAGTCCTCGCGACCCGCCGCCAGCAACGCCAGCAACCGATCGCGCGGCAGCTTGCCGGTCTCGTTGCGCGGCAGGGCGTCGAGCAGGCGCAGGCGGCGCGGCAGGAACACCGGATCCAGTTCGCGGCGCAGCGCGGCGAGGATCGCGGCCTCGTCGAGGGTCGGCGCCACCACCACCGCGGCGATGCGGCCCACCGCCTGGCCCGGTTCCGGATCCAGTTGCAGCATCGCGCCGTCGACCACGCCCGGCAGGGCCAGCAGGCGCCGGGTGAGGTCGGCCAGCGAGGCGCGCTTGCCGGCGATCTCCAGCAGGTCGGCCTGGCGCCCGCGCACCTGGAAACGGCCGTCGGCGTCCACTTCCATCAGGTCGGCCAGCAGCACCGGCTGCGGCAGGTGCGGCGCGTGCACCAGGGTGCCGTCCGGCTGCGGCGCCACGCGCACGCCGGGCAGCGGCGTCCACGGCACTTCGCAGGCGGTGCGGCGGCTGGCGAACACGCAGGTCTCGGTCGAGCCGAACATCTCGCGCACCTGCCCGCCGAAGCGCGCCTCGGCGGCGGCGGCCAGTTCCTGCGCCAGCGGCGCGGTGGCCGAGACGATGCCGGCCAGCGGCGGCAGGGCGACGCCGGATTCGACCAGCGCACGCAGATGCACCGGCGTGGTCACCAGCAGCCGGGGCGCCGGCAGCTGCGCCAACGCGCGGGCCACGTCCTCGGGAAAGAACGGCCGCCCGGCGTGCACCGCCAGCGGCGTCACCAGCGGCAGCAGGATCGACAGCTCCATGCCGTACATGTGCTGCGGCGGCACCGTCGCCACCACCTGCGGCACCGCCGTGTCCGGCCACAGCCCGACCAGCGCCAGCAGGTCCTGGCGGGTGCTGGTGAGGAAGCTGCCCCAGGTCTTGGGATTGGGCTTGGGCGCGCCGGTGCTGCCGGAGGTGAAGCCGATCGCCACCAGCGCGTCGTCGGCCAGCTGCGGCATCGGCCCGTCCAGCGACGGCAGCGCGTCCGGCAACTGCCAGTAGCGCGGCGGCGGCTCGGCCAGCGCCAGATCGCCCAGGCAGTAGCAGTCGGCATGGGTGCGCTGCACCTCGGCCACCACCGCCGGCGCGCGCGAGGACGGCAGCAGCGAGGTCTGCCCGCGCAGCGCCACCGCGCAGAACGCGACCATGAAGCGGTAGCGGTCCTCGCACAGGTTCAGCGCGTGCCGGCCGGCCGGCAGCACCGCGGCCAGGCCGCGCACGTGGCCAAGGAAGGTGGCCAGGTCGATGTGTTCGCCGTTGGCGAAGGCCAGCGGTCGCCGCGCGTCGCCGACGGCGAGCGGATGCAACAGGGGCGCGGCGGGAATCTCGGAGGAAACGGCGGACATGCGGGGCGGCGGCTCGGGCGGGCGATGACCCGCACGGCGCGGGAGCCGGTAGCTTGGCCGCCGCCGCCGCCGCTGGCAAGCCGGCCTGCCGCGGCGGCGGCCGTCAGTGGTGATAGCCGGTATCGGCGGTGATCTTGCCGCGGAACACCCGGTACGACCACGCGGTGTAGCCCAGGATCACCGGCAGCAGCACCGCCAGCCCGGCCAGCACGAAACCCTGCGAGGACGGCGGCGAGGCCGCTTCCCAGATGGTCAGCCCGGGCGGCACGATGTTCGGCCAGATGCCCAGCACCAGGCCGAAGAAGCCGAGCACGAAGAAGCACAGGGTCAGCACGAACGGACGCGCATCGCGGCCCTGCGCCATCGCCGCCCGCCACAGCGCCAGCGCGTTGACCAGCACCAGCAGCGGCACCGGCGACAGCCACCAGAAATTCCCGTCGTGGAACCAGCGCGCCATGATCCGCGAGTCCAGGAACGGCAGCCAGGCGCTGACCAGGCCCATGAACACCACCACCACCAGTACCAGCGGCGGGGTCAGGGTGCGGGCGATGCGCTGCATCGCGCCCTCGGTCTTGAGGATCAGCCAGCTGCCGCCGAGCAACGCATAGCCGAACACCACCGCCGCGCCGGTGAGCATCGAGAACGGGCTGAACCAGCCTAGCACCCCGCCCAGATACTTGCCGTCCTGCAGCGGCATGCCTTCCACCAGCGCGCCCAGGATCACCCCCTGCCAGAACGCCGCGCACAGCGAGCCCAGCGCGAACGCCCAGCCCCACAGATACTTGGAACTGCGCGCCTTGAAGCGGAACTCGAAGGCCACGCCGCGGAACACCAACGCGATCAGCATCAGCAGCACCGGCAGGTACAGCGCCGACAGCACGATCGCGTAGGCCTTGGGGAAGGCCGCCAGCAGGCCGGCGCCACCGAGCACCAGCCAGGTCTCGTTGCCGTCCCAGATCGGCGCGGCGGTATTCATCATAAGATCGAGCTGGTCCTCGTCCTCGGCGAACGGCGCCAGGATGCCGAGGCCGAGTACGAAGCCGTCCAGCAGCACGTACATCAGCACGCCGAAGCCGATCACGCCGAACCAGATCACCGGCAATACGGTCGCCATGTCCATCAGCGGGTCTCCTCGATGTCGTCGTCGGCCGCCGACAGCGGCCGCGCCGGGGTCTTGTCGCCTTCCTGCATGCGCGGCGCCGGCTCGTGCGGCAGCGGCCCATGGCGCAGCATGCGCAGGATGTACCAACTGCCGAAGCCGAACACCAGCGCGTAGGCGAGCACGTACACGCTCAGCGAGATCCACACCATCGCCGGACTGACCATCGGGCTGACCGCGTCGCGGGTATGCAGCAGGCCATAGATCACGTAGGGCTGGCGCCCGATCTCGGTGACGAACCAGCCGGCGACCAGGGCCACGAACCCGGCCGGCAGCATCGCGTTCCACGCCAGGTGCAGCGCGCGCCGGCGCAGCAAGGTGCCGCGCCACCAGAAGAACAGCGAGACCAGCGCCAGCAGCAGCATCGCCATGCCCAGCCCGACCATCACCCGGAACGCATAGAACACCGGCTTCACCGGCGGCCGCTCGTCCCGCGGCACCGCGGTCAGCGGGGTGATCTCGCCATCCAGCGTGTGGGTGAGGATCACGCTACCCAGGCGCGGGATGGTCACTTCGTAATCGTTGCGCTCGGCGGCCTCGTTGGGGACCGCGAACACCACCAGCGGTACGCCCTGCCCCTTCGCCTCGCCATGCCAGTGCCCCTCCATCGCCGCCACCTTGATCGGCTGGTGCTCGAGCGTGTTCAGGCCATGCGCATCGCCGGCGGCGATCTGCAACGGCAGCGCGATCGCGGCGAACGCCACCGCCAGCTTGAGCATGCGCCCGGCTGCATCCAGGTGCTCGCCGCGGCGCAGGTACCAGCCGCTGACCCCGCCGATCACGAAACAGGTGGTGATGAATGCGGCCAGCACCATGTGCGTGAGCCGGTACGGGAACGAGGGATTGAAGATCACCTCGCGCCAGTTGGCCGGGTGGAACACGCCTTCGACCACCGCATAGCCGGCAGGCGTCTGCAGCCAGCTATTGGCCGACAGGATCCAGAACGTGGAGATCAGCGTGCCGATGGCGACCAGGCAGGTGGCCAGGAAGTGCAGCTTCTCCGGCACCTTGTGCCAGCCGAACAGCATCACCCCCAGGAACGAGGCTTCCAGGAAGAACGCGGTCAGCACCTCGTAGCTGAGCAACGGACCGAGGATGTTGCCAGCACGTTCGCTGAGCACCGCCCAGTTGGTGCCGAACTGGAAGCTCATCACGATGCCGCTGACCACACCCATGCCGAAGGACACGGCGAAGATCTTCAGCCAGAAGAAGTACAGATCGCGCCACACCGTGTCGCGGGTGCGCAGCCAGCGCCACTCCAGGAACGCCAGCCAGCTCGACAGGCCGATGGTGAAGGCTGGGAACAGCACGTGGAAACTGATGACGAATCCGAACTGGATGCGCGACAGCAGCAGGGCGTCCATGGGTAGCGCCTGAGGCAGCGGAAACGATGCCTATTGTTGGTGCGGCGCGGCGAAATGGGATGTGACGGTTTGTCGCAGCGCCGCCATTGCCGCAGGGTTGGCGCAACCGCGATAGCGGAAAGAGGGCTCTGTTCGAGGCTCGGTTCATCGGGCCCCGTCTCAAGCCCGGCGCCTCCATCAATGAGACAACGCCAACTCCACCTTGACTTCCTTTTTGCATCGCATGCTCACCTCGGGAAACTTCCACTGTCCGACAGCATCAAGCACCGCTTCAGCGTATCCTGAATCGGGGAATCTCCTTCTCTCCAACTGCTTGATATCGACCCTCGATATTTCGGCAACCGATACGTCGCCGTTCCTTTCGATCACGATCGCGACGTAGATCGAGCCGATGAACTGGCTTCCCGTGCGCCCTGGCAGCGCTGGCTGAATGGTTTCGAGCGGGCGCAAGCTGGAGGCGCAGTCGGTCTTCGGCAAGTCGTGCGTTTGCGGTCCGCCAACTGTTGCAAGCGCCGCCCACACAAGCACACTTTTCATGGTTCCCCCAGCGTTTGCATGCTTGCTCAGTGGCGTGTCGACCCTGGCCTGCGTCATTCCAGGCCGTCGTGACCTGAAGCGACGCGCGGTGTGACAAGCAATCATGGCGCAGCCACCGCGTGCGCCGACTTACCCGATGCGGGTCCGCCAACACCCTCGCCAAGATTACAAGGCCTCCGCTCCCGGTGGCGCCCATGACCAACGGCGCAATCGCCGCCACCCTGGCGACTGCTACCCTTGCGGTTTGCCGTTCGCCCGGAATTCCAGATGCGTCGTCTCGCCCTGAGCGCTGTTGTGTTGCTGTCCCTGTCCTGCCTGCCGCCGCTGGCCGCGGCCCAGGAAGCCGCCGCCCCGCTGACCATCGAGCAGGCCATGGCCGATCCGGACTGGATCGGGCCGCCGGTCGAGGATGCGTGGTGGGCCTGGGACGGGCGCCAAGTGCAGTACCAGCTCAAGCGCACCGGCAGCCCGGTGCGCGACACCTACCGCCAGGGCGTCGACGGCGGCGCCGCGCAGCGGGTCGAGGACGCCCAGCGCAGCACCCTGGACGCGGCCAACCCGGTCTACGACGCACGCCGCCAGCGCATGCTGTTCGTGCGCAACGGCGACGTGTTCCTGCGCGACCTGCGCAGCGGCGCGCTGACCCAGCTGACCCGCAGCAACCAGGCTGCCGCGCGGCCGCAGTTCACCACCGATGGCGGCGCGCTGTGGCGGGTCGGCAACGACTGGTACCGCTGGAGCCCGGGCGGCGGCGTGCAGCAGGCCGCGGTGCTCAAGGCCGAGCGCGATCCCGATGCCGCGCCCAAGCCCGACGTGCTGCGCGAGCAGCAACTGCGCACGCTGGAGACCCTTGCCCGCGACCGCGCCCAGCGCGAGCTGCTGCGCCAGCAGGAGCAAGCCTGGCGCCGCGCCGACAGCAGCCGCGCGCCGGCACCGGTGTACCTGGGCGACGACGTGGTGGTCGACGACAGCGCGCTTTCGCCGGACGGCCGCCACCTGCTGGTGGTCACCCACGCCAAGGGCGCCGAGGAAGGCCGCGACAGCAAGATGCCCAAGTACGTGACCGAGTCCGGCTACGCCGAATTCCAGGAGGCGCGCACCCTGGTCGGACGCAATTCGCCGGTGGCGCAGACCCTGTGGCTGGTCGATGCGGTGGCCGGCAGCGCGCGCAAGCTCGACCTGTCGGTGCTGCCCGGCATCGGCACCGATCCGCTGGCGGCGCTGCGCAAGGCCGCCAAGCAGGAGCCGCTGCAGGGCCCGCGCGCGGTGCGCGTGGAAACCGACGGCGACGGCAGCGGCGCCTCGATGCACTGGAGCGAGGACGGCCGCAATGTCGCCGTGCTGCTGCGCGCGGTGGACAACAAGGATCGCTGGATCGCCAGCGTCGACCTGGACAAGGCGGTGCTGCAGCCGCGCCACCGCCTCACCGATCCGGCCTGGATCAACTGGAGCTTCAACGACTTCGGCTGGATGCCGGACAACCAGACGCTGTGGCTGCTGTCCGAGCAGTCCGGCTATTCGCACCTGTACACCCAGCGCGGCACCGAGAAGCCGCGCCAGCGCACCTCCGGCAAGTGGGAAGTGTCCGCGCCGGTGGTCAGCGCCGACGGCCAGGGCTTCCTGTTCCTGTGCAACCGCAAGTGGCCGGGCGACTACGAGGTGTGCAAGCTCGATCTGCGCAACGACAGCGTCGCCGAACTGACCTCGCTGGACGGCGTGGAGGACTTCGCGCTGTCGCCGGACGGCCAGCAGTTGCTGGTGCACTACTCCGGCCCGTACCTGCCGCCGCAACTGGCGGTGCTGCCGGCCGCCGGCGGCAACGCGCGCGTGCTCACCGACACCCGCAGCGCCGCGTTCAAGGCGCGCCAGTGGGTACAGCCGCAGTTCGTGCAGGTGCCGTCCAAGCACGGCGCCGGCACCGTCTGGGGCAAGTACTACGGTCCGGCGCAGCCGGAGCCGGGCAAGCGCTATCCGGTGGTGATGTTCGTGCACGGCGCCGGCTACCTGCAGAACGTGTCGGCGCGCTACACCCCGTACTTCCGCGAGCAGATGTTCCACAACCTGCTGGTGCAGAAGGGCTACATCGTGCTGGACCTGGACTACCGCGCCAGCGCCGGCTACGGCCGCGACTGGCGCACCGCGATCTACCGCGACATGGGCCATCCGGAGCTGGAGGACTACCTGGACGGCCTGGACTGGCTGGTCGACAGCAAGCAGGGCGACCGCAGCCGCGCCGGCATCTACGGCGGTTCCTACGGCGGCTTCATGACCTACATGGCGCTGTTCCGCAGCCCCGGCACGTTCAAGGCCGGCGCCGCGCTGCGCCCGGTGGCCGACTGGAGCCAGTACAACCACGAGTACACCTCCAACATCCTCAACACCCCGGACCTGGACCCGGAGGCCTACCGCACCTCCTCGCCGATCGAATACGCCAGCGGCCTGCGCGACCACCTGCTGATCGCCCACGGCATGGTCGACGACAACGTGTTCTTCAAGGACTCGGTCGACATGACCCAGAAGCTGATCGAGCTGCACAAGGACAACTGGGAGATCGCGCCGTACCCGCTGGAGAAGCACGGCTTCACCCGCGCCGATTCCTGGCTGGACGAGTACAAGCGCATCCTCAAGCTGTTCGAACGCGAGCTGCGCTGAGCCGGCCGCATACCGAGGCGCCTGCCGTCGACGTGCGGCAGGCGCAGCGCCCGCGGGGCGCCTTCGGGACAGCGCCAACCACCGGTGTCCGTCACGCATCGCGCCGTTCCGCAGGAGTCAACGGTCATGCATCCGCGACGCGCGACGTGGTGAGCCTTCCGATGGCGCAATGCGTCGGGACTGAAGTCCCTCCCACAGTGCACCCGGCGGGCTCGCCGCAAGCCCCTGTGGGAGCGACTTCAGTCGCGACGAGGCTTTCCCGGCAAGGCGCGTCGCGGCCGAAGCCGCTGCTACGCGGGCGCCCGCAGCTAGGCCGTCCGGACGCAGACGGCATCGGCACGACCTTGGCGTAGCCCCGCTCCTGGCGACACCGCATCGGCAGCGCCCTGACCAGAGGCCGCGCACCGGCATAGGCGCGCGCCCCCTCGCGCGCCACGCCGGCTTGCGCCCTGCTCCGCCATCCCTATCCTTGCCGGACTGCCGCCGGTGCGGCGCCGCCAGCGCCGCCCCGCCCCGAAGGACCGCCGATGCCGCCTCCGCCGCTGCCACGCACTGCCGCCCGCAACCAGAATATCGATGCGATGGCCAAGCTCTCGCTGCTGATCGGGGTGCTGTCGCTGCTGTACTCGCTGGGCCAGGCGCTGTTGCTGATGGCGTTGCCGGAAGGGGCGATCGAGGGCGTGCTGCGCGAGGCCGGGCTGCCGTTGCCGCCGCTGCTGCAGTGGTGCGTCGCCCATGCGCTGGCGCTGTCCTGGCTGTCGGCGCTGCTGTCGGCGGGCCTGTGCGCGGCGTCGTGGGCGCTGCTGCAGCGGCGCGACTGGGCGCGGCGGGCCTTCATCGTGTTCCTGGTGGTCACCGCCGCGGCCAACTTCGCGGTGCTGCCGCTGCTGTGGCAACTGTTCGATCTGCTGCAGGTCTGGGCGCCGCAGCACGCCTTCGACCCGCAACAGCTCCAGCACGATCTGGCGCTGGGCCGGATCACGCTCATGGTCAGCGGCGCGCTGACCGCCCTGGTCTTCGCCGGCCTGCACGGCTGGCTGGTCTACCAGCTGTGCCGCCCCGCGCTGCGCGCCGAGTTCCGCCGCTGACGCATGCCGACCGGCCCGCGCAGTCCGGGCAGCCCGCCGCAGACGCCTGACACAGCCAGCTTCTAGAATGGCGGCATGCATACCTTCGACCGCGTTCGCGACTATCTCACTGGCCTGCAAGACCGCATCTGTGCGGCGGTCGAGGCCGCCGACGGCCAGGCCCGTTTCGCCGAAGACCTGTGGCAGCGCGCGGAGGGCGGCGGCGGCCGCACCCGCATCCTGCGCGACGGCGCGCTGTTCGAGCAGGCCGGCATCGGCTTCTCCGACGTCGCCGGCACCCGCCTGCCGCCCTCGGCCAGCGCCAACCGCCCGGAACTGGCCGGCGCCTCGTGGCGCGCGGTCGGGGTGTCGCTGGTGTTCCACCCGCTCAGCCCGTACATCCCCACCACCCACGCCAACGTGCGCTACTTCGAGGCGCAGCGCGACGGCGCCACCGTGGCCTGGTGGTTCGGCGGCGGCTTCGACCTGACCCCGTACTACCCGTTCGACGAGGACGCCCGCCACTGGCACCAGACCGCGCACGACCTGTGCGCGCCGTTCGGCGAAGACCGCTATCCGGCGCACAAGCGCTGGTGCGACGAGTACTTCTTCCTCAAGCACCGCAACGAGACCCGCGGCGTCGGCGGCCTGTTCTTCGACGACCTGCATGCCGATTTCGAGCGCGACTTCGCCTACCAGCGCGCGGTCGGCGACGGCTTCCTCGACGCCTACCTGCCGATCGTGGAACGCCGCCGCGGCCTGCCCTGGGGCGAGCGCGAGCGCGAGTTCCAGCTGTACCGGCGCGGCCGCTACGTCGAGTTCAACCTGGTCTACGACCGCGGCACCCTGTTCGGCTTGCAGAGCGGCGGCCGCAGCGAGAGCATCCTGATGAGCCTGCCGCCGCGGGTGCGCTGGGAGTACGGCTTCCAGCCCGAACCGGGCAGCGCCGAGGCGCGCCTGGCCGAGTACCTGGTGCCGCGCGAATGGCTGGCATGAGCGCGCCGGCACGCACCGCCGTGCTGGGCCGCGAGGACAAGCGCGCCATCGCCGAACAGCTGCAGGCCTACCTGCGCACCGAGCTGCAGCAGCAGGTCGGTGCGTTCGAGGCCGAATTCCTGCTCGACTTCGTCGCCGAGCGCATCGGCCCGCACTATTACAACCGCGGCCTGGACGATGCCCGCGCGCTGCTGGCCACGCAGCTGGACACCCTGGACGACGCGCTCTACCAACTGCAACAGCCCACCGACGCGCGCCGCTGAGCCGGGTCGTGCGCGCCACAAACGCGGCATCACGAACGTGCGGGCATAAAAAAGCCCCGCGGACCAGGGGGAGGTCGGCGGGGCCAGGGAACGGAGACTTGGGGAGGAGTCGCCGTTCCTGGATCTGCTCCAGGGGATGGGAGGAGATCCGCGACAGGTATTGCGCCTGTCGAGGGATATAAGAACATTCCCCACCTTGCTCGTTCGTGAAGATTTAAGTTAAAAATTTGTCAGATTAAGGACGGATTCATTCCCGAAAATCCGTGCAAATAAACCGCGTCAAAATTCCGTTCAATCAAAGCGATCCTGCACGCCCCGGGGTGTGACGCCAGTAGGAATTTTGCGGCTTGTCGCGCCCGGCGGGGTCAAAAAACCAACGCGAATGGGAAAGCGAAAATCGCGGGCGGGATAATCCTTCGAAAAACCCTCTGCGATATCCGGCGTGCATGCGCATGCGATGTCTACGCAAGACACCGCAGCGCCAGGTCGGGCCCCGGGTGCATGCCCGGAACCCGGGCACTCAATGCGCCTCGTCCCAGTTGTCGCCCACCCCGCTGTCCACCACCAGCGGCACCTTCAGCTCCGCCGCGGCGGACATCCGCCCGGTCACTTCCGGCAGCAAGGTGTCGACGAAGTCGGCATCGGCTTCGAACACCAGTTCGTCGTGCACCTGCAGGATCATCAATGCGCGGTCGCGGTGGTCCTGCAGCCAGGCGTCCACGCCGACCATGGCGCGCTTGATGATGTCGGCGGCGGTGCCCTGCATCGGGGCGTTGATCGCCGCGCGCTCGGCACCGGCGCGCAGGCCCTGCTGGCGGGCGTTGATGTCGTTCAGGTACAGGCGGCGTCCGAACAGGGTCTCCACGTAGCCCTGGGTGCGCGCCTGCTCGCGCATGCGCTCCATGAAGTCGCGCACGCCCGGGTAGCGGCTGAAGTACAGCGCCACGTAGTCCTGGGCCTCGCCGCGGCCGATGCCCAGGTTGCGGGCCAGGCCGAACGCGCTCATGCCGTACATCAGGCCGAAGTTGATCGCCTTGGCGGCGCGACGCTCGTTGCCGGTGACCTCTTCGAGCTTGCGCCCGAACACCTCGGCGGCGGTGGCGCGGTGCACGTCCACGCCGCTGCCGAAGGCGCGCAACAGGCCCGGGTCCTCGGACAGGTGGGCCATGATCCGCAACTCGATCTGCGAATAGTCGCAGGCGATCAGCTTGCGCCCGGGCGGGGCGACGAAGGCGCGGCGGATGCGGCGGCCGTCGTCGGTGCGGATCGGAATGTTCTGCAGGTTGGGATCGGAGGAGGACAGCCGCCCGGTGGCGGCGCCGGCCTGGTGGTAGCTGGTGTGCACGCGACCGGTGTCGGGGTTGACCATCTCCGGCAGCTTGTCGGTGTAGGTGCTGCGCAGCTTGGCCAGGCCGCGGTACTCCAGGATCACCCGCGGCAGCTCGTGCTGGTCGGCGATCGCCTCCAGCGCCTCCTCGTTGGTGCTGGGCTGGCCCTTGGGGGTCTTCAGCACCGCCGGCAGCTTCAGCTCGTCGAACAGCACCGCCTGCAGCTGCTTGGGCGAGTCCATGTTGAAGCTGCGCCCGGCCAGCGCGGTGGCCTTCTGCTGCGCGGCCAGCATGCGCTGGCTCAGGTCCTGGCTCTGCTTGCGCAGCTCGGCGATGTCCACGCACACGCCGTTGGCCTCGACCCGCGCCAGCACCGGCACCAGCGGCATCTCGATCTCGCGGTAGACCCGCGCCAGCGCCGGCTCGGCGTCCAGTTGCGCCGACAACGTGCGGTGCAGGCGCAGGGTGATGTCGGCGTCCTCGGCGGCGTAGCCGGTGGCGTCGTCGATGGCCACCTGCGAGAACGCGATCTGCTTGGCGCCCTTGCCGGCCACGTCCTCGTACTTGACCGTGTCGTAGCCCAGGTAGCGCCGGGCCAGCGAGTCCATGTCGTGGCGGCTGGCGGTGGAGTTGAGCACGAAGCTCTCCAGCATGGTGTCGTCGGCGTAGCCGCGCACCTCCACGCCGTGGCGGCGCAGCACGTGCAGGTCGTACTTGCCGTGCTGGCCGACCTTGGCCTTGGCCGGGTCCTCCAGCAGCGGCTTGAGCATCTCCAGCGCCAGCGCGCGATCCAGTTGCACCGGCGCGCCGGGATAGTCGTGGCCCAGCGGCAGGTAGTCGGCGCGGCCCGGCTCGGTGGCGAAGCTGAGCCCGACCAGGTTGGCGCGCATTGCATCCAGCGCGTCGGTCTCGGTGTCGAAGGCGAAGCCGTCGGCGGCGCGCAGGCGCACCAGCAGAGCTTCGAACGCCTCGGGTGTGGTCACCGCGGTGTAGTCGCCCTTGGCGGCCAGTGCCGGGTCCAGCGCCGTATCGGCGGCCGGCGCGGCGGCCCGGGCATAGCCGGCGGCGGTGCCGCGCAGGCTGGGCGTGGCCTCGCTGGCGGCCTCCGGCGCGGGCACGCCGCCGTCCAGGTCGCGCAGCGCCTGGGTGAAGCCGTAGCGCTGGTACAGGCCGCGCAACTGCTCCGGCTCCTGTTCGCGCAGGCCCAGGGTGCGAGGGCCGCCGGGCAGCGCCACGTCGGTCTTGATGGTGACCAGTTCGCGGTTCAGCGGCAGCCGCTGCAGCGCCGCGCGCAGGTTGTCGCCGATCTTGCCCTTGATGGAGTCGGCATGGGCGATCACCCCGTCCAGCGAGCCATACTCGGCCAGCCACTTGGCCGCGGTCTTGGGCCCGCACTTCTCCACGCCCGGCACGTTGTCGATGGTGTCGCCCATCAGTGCCAGCAGGTCGACGATCTGGTGCGGCCACACCCCGAACTTCTCCATCACCGCCGCATCCGAATCCATGCGGCTGCCGCTCATGGTGTTGACCAGCTGCACGCCGGGGCGCACCAGCTGGGCGAAATCCTTGTCGCCGGTGGAGATGGTGACGTCCAGGCCGTCGCCGGCGCCCTGCAGGGCCAGCGTGCCGATCACGTCGTCGGCCTCGACCCCGTCCTCGCGCAGGATGGTGATGCCCAGCGCATGCACGATCTGGCACATCGGCTCGACCTGCGCGCGCAGCTCGTCGGGCATCGGCGGGCGGTTGGCCTTGTACTGCGGGTACAGGTCGTCGCGGAAGGTCTTGCCCGGCGCGTCGACCACGAAGGCCACGTACTCGGGGCGCTCCTTGAGGGTGGCGCGCAACATGTTGACCACGCCGAACAGCGCGCCGGTGGGCTCGCCGGCGGCATTGGTCAGCGGCGGAAGCGCGTGGAACGCGCGATACAGGTAACTGGACCCGTCGATCAGGACTAATCGGCTCATCGGCCAATTCTACGCTGCGGCGTGAGGGCGGCCCTGAAATGAATACCGCCCCAGGGCAGCGGTGCACGGGCGGTTAGCCCCTCTCCCACCGGGAGAGGGGTTGGGGTGAGGGTACGACGCGAAGCGACGCACTGATCTGGGTCCACGAGGCTGCGCACGTACCCTCATCCGCCCCTACGGGGCACCTTCTCCCGGAGGGAGAAGGGAACAGCCAGGAGCCCCTCTCCCACTGGGAGAGGGGTTGGGGTGAGGGTACGGCGCGCAGCGACGCGCTGACCTGGTTCACGCCGCTGCGCACGTACCCTCATCCGCCCCTGCGGGGCACCTTCTCCCGGCGGGAGAAGGGAACAGCCAGGAGCCCCTCTCCCACCGGGAGAGGGGTTGGGGTGAGGGTACGGTACGCAGCGACACGCCGACCTGATCCACTAAGCAGCCATCCGCCCGCACCATTCCCACACCGCATGCAGACACTCGGCGCATACTCTGCGCATGTCCTGCCCGTGGAGAACACCGCAATGAAAGCCCTGATCCTGGTCCCGCTGTTGCTGCTGGCGGGCTGCGCCTCCACCGGCCTCGGCCCGGACGGCGCGCCGATGGACGTGCGCGGCGCGGAAACGACCCAGCGCAAGATGGACAACGGCGATACCGTCGACGAGTACCGCGTGGGTGGCCAACTGCGCATGGTCAAGGTGACGCCGGCGCGCGGCCCGGCCTACTACCTGTACGACCGCAACGGCGACGGCCACATGGAAGTGGACGGCAGCAAGGACAATGTGTCGCCCGTGTACTGGAAGCTGTACAGCTGGTGATGGCGCGCCCGGCACGCCGCCCAACGGTGGCGGCGCGCAGGCGTGCTCGCGTCCCCGATCTGCCCAGACGGACGAATGCATGCACGTGCCGGATGCCGGCCCCCTGTCGCGGCGTCGCCTCCCGGCGCAGCCGCGTGACAGGCCGAAGCGTATCGGCAAAGCGATAGGTCGCTGCCGCCAGCGGCCGGATGCCGGCCTCGAACGTGTTCCGCACCGCGCCGACCCCGGCGCGGGCCGATCAGCGCCTCAGCGGATCACCAGCACCGGCACCTGGCTGTTGGCGAGCACTTCCGCGGTCTGGCTGCCGAGCAGGACCCGGCTCATGCCGCGGCGGCCGTGCGAGGTCATCACGATCAGATCGCTGTTGCAGGCCACGGCCATGTCGATGATGCCCTCGGCGGCGTAGCGGTCGAGCACGTGGCGACCGTGCGCGGTCACTCCGGTGGCCGCGGCGGCGGCCAGCGCCGGCGCCAGGATCTTCTGCGCGCCGGCTTCGCGGTCCTGGCGGTATTCGGGGCTGGCCTCGTAGCCCACGCTCCAGCCCATCGCGTCGTACATGCCCATTGCCCACGGCTCGGACACGGTGACGATATCCACGTCCGCGCCAAGCTCGGCGGCCAGCGCCAGCCCCTGCTGCAGACCCTTGGCGGACAACTCGGAACCATCGATGGCGATCAGGATGCGCTGGTACATGGGATGCTCCGGTGACGCCGCACACGGCGGCCTGGACAGCATTGCACACCCATTGCGCGGCGCCTGCCTTGACCCGGATCAAATTCAGTCGCTGTGCGGCTTCAGCAGGCGTGCTGGATTGCCGGCCACGCGCGCGCCGGCCGGCACGTCGCGGGTGACCACGCTGCCGGCGCCGACCACCGCGTCGTCGCCGATGGTCACACCGGGCAGTACGATCGCGCCGCCGCCGATCCAGACGTTGCGCCCGATCGTCACCGGCCGCCCCAACTCCAACCCCTCGGCGCGCTGCGCAGCATCGCGCGGATGATCGGCGGCATAGAGTTGCACCGCCGGCCCGATCTGGGTGCCGGCGCCGATGTGCACCGGTGCCACGTCCAGGATCACGCAGTTGAAGTTGAGGAACACGTCCTCGCCGAGATGGATGTTGTAGCCGTAGTCGCAATGGAACGGCGGCCGCACCACCGCGCCGCGTCCCACCGAACCCAGTCCTTCGACCAGCAGCGCGTGCCGCCGCGCCGGTGGCTCGGCCAGCGCCGCGTTGTAGCGCTGCATCCAGGCACTGGCCGCGTCCTGCTCGGCCCGAAGCTGTGCGTCGTTGGGGCGATACGGTTCGGCGGCCAGCATCTTCTCTTTCTCGCTTCGCATCCTTGCCCTCCCAGGCAGTGGTCGAACGCGAATGATCGCATCGCGCTGCGTCACGGCGCGTGTCCCTGGCGGTGACGCGCAAGCCGCAGCCACGGCGACGTCGTGACCAACAGACCACGTCGCATTCACCGTCCAGCAACGCCTACGCGTCCGATCATCGAACGCCCATGCCGGCACATTCCAGCCCGCGTGGACTCTCTCCCAGACAAAGGCGGTGCGCGATGTCCGAACGTGTGGAAGCAGGCCAGATGGTGTTCGTGGCCGATGGCGAGGTCGGTGTGGGGGCGGTGCGCGAGGTGCGCGACGGCGGCGCCACGTTCGTCGTCAATATCGAGAACGGCGGCGATTTCGTGGTGCCGGCGAGCGCGGTGCGCGACGTGCATTTCGGCAAGGTGATGCTGGCGGTCGAGCACCTGCCGGCGCCGCTGCGCGAGGCGTTGCGGCATCCGCATGATGCGGAGTTGCCAACCTCGACCTATGCCGCCAGCGATCCGGGCGACGGCGCATTGAAGGACTGAGGCGGCACACTTTCCGGCTGCAACGCCGCAGCTGCGATGCAGCCGTAGTCCAAGGGGTTGCGCGCTTGGCGGCCGTCCACAGCGGGACAGCGCTGGACGACCGCCGCTGCCGCCAGCCGCCGGAGGGACATCGCTGTCGCGCGGCCGTCCCGCGGTCACAGCCCGGGACCCGTGGCCCCCGGATGAACGGCATTGCCCGACACCTTCGTGACCGGGCTGGGCAAGTGCGACGACGACGGCGACAGGTGCTAACGTTCCGCGCTTCGCATCCCATCCCGCTCCCGGAGCCGCGCATGTCCGCCACCGCTTTTCCCGTCTCCCGTCGCGCCCGTCGGGCGCTGGTCCTCGGCATCGGCCTGGCGCTCACCGGCGCCGCGCAGGCACAGGTGGTGCGCACACCGGACGTGCCGGTGCCGCAGGACACGCCCTACCCCGGCACCCTGACCCTGCAGGTGGACGCCGGCGATGTGCGCCAGGGTATCTACCGGGTGCACGAGACCATCCCGGTCAGCGCCGGGCGGCTGACCCTGCAGTATCCGCAGTGGATTCCCGGCGACCATTCGCCGAGCGGGCCGGTGGCGATGCTGGCCGGCCTCACCCTCACCGCCAACGGCAAGCCGCTGCCGTGGCGCCGCGACACCTTCGACGTGTACAGCTTCCACGTCGACGTGCCGCAGGGCGTGAGCGCGATCGACGCCAGCTTCCAGTACCTGTCGCCGCGCGACGACGGCTTCGAGATGACCGACAAGATGCTGCAGCTGGAGTGGAACAAGGTGGCGCTGTACCCGGCCGGCCACGACACCCGCGGCATCACCGTGGCGCCGAGCGTGACCCTGCCGGCCGGCTGGGAGTTCGGCACCGCGCTGGAGACCGCCAGCCGCAACGGCGCCACCACCACCTTCAAGCCGGTGGACTTCACCACCCTGGTCGACTCGCCGATCTATGCCGGGCGCTACTTCAAGCGCGTGGACCTGACCCCGGCCGGCGGCGCGCCGGTGCACCTGGACGTGGTCGCCGACGCACCGCGGTTCCTGGACATCAGCGCCGAGCAGCTGCAGGCGCACCGCAATCTGCCGGTGCAGGCGATCAAGCTGTTCGGCTCGCATCACTATGCGCATTACGACTTCCTGTTCTCGCTGTCGGACGTGCTGGGCGGCAACGGCCTGGAGCATCACCAGTCCAGCGAGAACGGGCTGGCTGCCGACTACTTCAGCGCCTGGGACGAGAACGCGCCGGACCGCGACCTGCTGGCGCACGAGTACACGCACTCCTGGAACGGCAAGTTCCGGCGCCCGGCCGACCTGTGGACGCCGACCTTCAACGTGCCGATGGGCGACTCGCTGCTGTGGGTCTACGAGGGCCAGACCCAGTACTGGGGCTATGTGCTGACCGCGCGCGCCGGGATGTGGACGCCGCAGCAGTTCCGCGACGCGCTGGCGATGACCGCCGCCAACTACGACCGCAACCGCGCCGGCTTCCGCTGGCGCTCGCTGGAGGACACCACCAACGACCCCACCGCCGCGCACCGGTCCCCGCTGCCCTACCGCAGCTGGCAGATGAGCGAGGACTACTACAGCGGCGGGCAGATGGTGTGGCTGGCGGTGGATGCCAAGCTGCGCGCGATGAGCGGCGGGCGCAAGTCGCTGGACGACGTGGCCAAGGCGTTCTTCGGCGTCGACGACGGCAGTTTCGCGGTCAAGACCTACACCTTCGACGACGTCGTCGCCGCGCTCGACGGTGTGGTCCACTACGACTGGGCCGACTACATCAACCGGCGCGTGTACCAGGTGGATCCGCCGCTGCTGGAAGGCCTGCAGGCCAGCGGCTGGAAGCTGGTGTACACCGACCAGCCCAGCGCGTTCGAGAAGCAGTACGACGGCCGCCACCAATCGGCGCGGCACCGCTACAACTTCGCCTGGTCGATCGGCCTGGTGATGAACGACGACGCCAGCATCAACGACGTGCTGTGGGATGGCCCGGCGTTCAAGGCCGGGGTCAGCAGCGGCGCCACGGTGCTGGCGGTCAACGGCCAGGACTATTCGCGCGACACGCTCAAGCAGGCGATCGCCGACGCCAAGGGCGGCAGCGCGCCGATCGTGCTGACGCTCAAGTATCAGGGCGGCGTGCGCGACGTGCCGGTGAACTACCACGACGGCCTGCAGTATCCGCACCTGGTGCGGGTCGAGGGCACGCCGGACTACCTGAGCAAGATCATCGCCGCACGGCACTGAGCCGACACCGCCGCCGCTGCCAGCAACGCAGCGGCGGCACGTGCGCGACGCGGCACCGTCACGCGCCGCACGCGGACGCCGACGACAATGGCAGGCGTGGTTTCCGTCCTGTCCCGGCATGCCTGCGATCGAGTTGCTGACCATCAATGCGCACATGGGCTTCAGCGTGCTGAAGCAGCGCTTCATGCTGCCGGAACTGCGTGCGGCGATCCGCGCCCTGCCCGCGGACCTGGTGTTCCTGCAGGAGGTGCTGGGCGAGCATCAGCTGCACGCCGGCCGCCACGCCGACTGGCCGGCGCAGAGCCAGTACGAATTCCTCGCCGATACGCTGTGGCCGCAGTTCGCCTATGGCCGCAATGCGGTGTATCCGCATGGGCATCACGGCAACGCGCTGCTGTCGCGCTTCCCGATCGCCTCCTTCGTCAACCGCGACGTCTCCATCGCCGGCCACGAGCATCGCGGGCTGTTGCATGCGGTGCTGGAGATCCCTGGGCTTGCGGTGGCGGTGCATGCGATCTGCGTGCATCTGGGCCTGCGCGAGGCGCACCGGCGCCGGCAGATCGGCCTGCTCGGTGCGCTGATCGCCGAACTGCCGTCACAGTCGCCGCTGATCGTCGCCGGCGACTTCAACGACTGGCGCCAGCGCGGGCATCCGCTGCTGCAGCGGCATGGCCTGACCGAGGCCTTCGTGCACCTGCACGGACGCGTGGCGCGCAGCTTCCCGGCGCGCTGGCCGCTGTTGCCGCTGGACCGCATCTATGTGCGCAACGTGCGCATCGAGGCCGCAAGGGTGTTGACCGGCCGGCCGTGGTCGCACCTGTCCGACCACGCCCCGCTGCACGCCAGGATCGTGCTGTGAACCGGACCGCGAACCGCGACACGCGCTGGCGCCAGGGCCACCGCCTGGAGTTGCTGGAGAACGGCGATGCGTACTTCCGGTGCGCCTTCGCCGCGATCGACGCGGCCCGGCACGAGGTGCTGCTGGAGACCTTCATCTGGTTCGAGGACAAGGTCGGCCTGGCGCTGAAGGATCACTTGGTCGCCGCTGCGCGCCGCGGCGTGCGCGTGCACCTGCTGGTGGATGCGTTCGGCTCGCCGGATCTCTCGCCCGGCTTCGTGCGCGAACTGACCGAGGCCGGCGCCGAGCTGCGCCTGTACGACCAGCAGCCGACCCTGCTCGGCGTGCGTTTGAACGTGTTCCGGCGCATGCACCGCAAGCTGCTGGTGGTGGACGGGCGGATCGGCATGATCGGCGGCATCAACTGGTCGGCCGATCACCTGGCCGATTTCGGCCCGGAGGCGAAACAGGACTACGCGGTGGAGGTACAAGGCCCGGTGGTGGCGGACATGGTCGCGTTCGTGCGCCGGACCCTGGCCACCCACGGTACCGGTGCGGGTTGGGTGCCGCAGGAGAACGTCGATATGCCGCCCGCCGGCGCGGCCGAGGTGTGCTTCCTGCCACGCGACAACGCCGGCCGTTCACGCAGCATCGAGCGCGCCTACCGGCAGGCATTCCGCAACGCGCGGCACCAGATCGTGCTCGCCAACGCCTACTTCTTCCCCGGCTACGGCTTCCTGCGCGACCTGTGCGCCGCTGCGCGCCGCGGGGTGGCGGTGAAGCTGATCTTCCAGGGCCAGCCGGACACGCCGCTGGCGCTGTTCGCCGCACGCGCGCTGTACCGGCATCTGGTCGATGCCGGCGTGCAGATCTTCGAATACTGCGAGCGCCCGTTCCACGGCAAGGTCGCGGTGATCGACGGCCACTGGAGCACGGTGGGATCGAGCAACCTGGATCCGCTGAGCCTGGCGCTGAACCTGGAAGCCAACCTGATGATCCGAAATGCCGCCTTCGCGCGCGACCTGCACGGGCGCCTGCAGCGACTGATGCAACGGCACTGCCGCGAAGTCGTGCCGGCGCAGGTGCCACACGGACGCTTCTGGCAACCGCTGCTGCGGCCGCTGCTGTTCCATGTGCTGCGCAACGTGCCGCAGTGGGCCAGCCGCCTGCCCAAGCGCACGCCGCGCACCGCGGTGCTGCGGCGCAAGCGGCACGCGCCATGAACCATCCGCGCACGCGTTGGCGCATGCTGCGCCGCTTCGCCTATCTGGCCTTCCTGGTCCTGGTGGCGGTATTGCTGGTGCGCGCGGCGCGCACCGTGGACTGGGCGCAGGTCGGCACCACCCTGGCGGGCTACGGTGCCGGCGCCCTGGCCGCCGCCGCAGGCCTGAGCCTGGCCAGCTACGTGCTGTATGCCGGCTACGATCTGGCCGCGCGACGTTACGCGGCGCATGCGGTGCCGACGCCGCGGGTCATGGCGATCGCGGACATCGCCTACGCCTTCAGCCTGAATGTCGGTGCGCTGATCGGCGGCACTGCGATCCGCTACCGGCTGTACGGACGCGCCGGGCTGGGCCTGGCGACGATCAGCCGCGTGGTCGGCTTCGCCATCGCCACCAACTGGATGGGCTATCTGCTGCTGACCGGCGTGCTGCTGGTCAGCGGGCGCCTGCGCACGCCTGCGCAGTGGCCGCTGAGCGGCGCGGTGCTGCCATGGGTCGGCGCCGCCATGCTGGGCTTGGTGGTGGCCTACCTGATCGCCTGCCAGCGCGCGCACGGCCGCACGCTGCAGGTGCGCGGCCACGTCCTGCACCTGCCGCCATTGCCGCTGGCGCTGCTGCAACTCGGCCTGGGCACCGGCAACTGGGCGCTGATGGGCGCCCTGCTGTACGTGCTGATGCCGGCCGGCGTGGCCTATACCGCGGCGCTCGGCGCACTGCTGGCGGCGGCCGTGGCCACCGCCATCGCCCACGTGCCGGCCGGCATCGGCGTGCTCGAAGCGGTGGTGCTGCCGCTGCTGGGATCGCATGCACCGCAAGCGGAACTGCTGGCGGCGCTGCTGGCTTATCGCGCCTTCTACTACCTCGGCCCGCTGCTGCTGGCCTGTGCCGGCTATGCGCTGCTGGAAGCGCGGTGGCGGCGCGGCGCGGGCTGAGCGAGGCCGTGTGCGCGACGGACCCAGCCTCCTGACCACCGACCTGTTGCGCTGCGCCTGCGGTGCCAGCGTCGCAGCGCACGCGTCCTGGAGCAGGACGGTCATGCCGCCGCACGGATGCGCTCTTCGGCACCCCGGCACGGTCGACCGAGCGAACGCGCGCAGCGCACACCATTGGCTGTCCTCATCGCCGCACACACCATTCCCGGGAGGTCGCATGAAACTGCTGTTCGCCGTCGCGCTCGCGGCGCTGCTGTCGCCGTGTCTGTCCGCATCCGCCGCACCCGTTGCGCCCTCGCCCCTGCTCGGCAACTGGGCCGTGGACGTGGCGCGCCTGGATCGGGCACCCCAGGACCGGCCCAAGGCCGTCACCCTGCGCTTCAGCGAGCTGGGCAAGGGCAAGTGGGCGGTCAAGGTCGACATCGCCGAACAGGGCGGCGGCACCATGCATGCCGAAGGCGTCGCCGCGCTCGATGGCCGCGCCACGCCGGTGAAGAACAACTTCGAGGCCGATGTCTTCGCCCTGCGGATGCCCGCGCCCAACGTGCTGGTGATGATGCTGTCCAAGGACAGGAGCGTGGCCTCGACCCGCATCTACACCGTCGCCGCCGACGGACGCTCGATGACCGAGACGGTCTACGCGTTCGCGCCGGACGGCACGCCGACGATGCGCACCAACTACTTCACCCGCGTCGCGGCGTCTGCCACGCCGTCGTCGCGCTGACGCACGCGCCGGGCGCGGCATGTCAGACCGGTGCTGGCCTACGCAGCTCTCCAGCGAGGTGCAGGCCAGGAACCCAACCAGCTCGGTCATCGCCTGTCGTCCTGGCGCGGCCGCGGTCGCTGACGTAGGGACCATGAAGCATGACCATGGATGCTCCCTGCTTAGATGCCCGTCCTGCCCGGCCAGTCGCGCCAGCCCGCCGCGAGCGGCAGACCGCGTTACAGGAACCGGTTCACTTGCGCCAGGCCGATCTGCGATGGCCGCCGGAATGCGTTCTGCACCTTGTCGATCTGCGAACCAGGTACGCCTTGCGCCTCGAAGTGGCCTTTCCACTCGCGCACCACGCCCGCCACCTCATCGATCACCGCTGCCGCGGCCGCGGTGGTGAGGGCAAACCTCGCGCAGTGCGTGAGCGCGTTGTCGAGCGTGGACAGGCGCCCCTGTGCGCCGATCCCCAGGTGCAGGAAGCGCTCGCTGCCGCCGCTCGGCCTGGGAACCACGTCGTAGAGCGGACTCAGGCGCCAGCCCCCGACGTCGCCACGGTGCACAAGCGCGTGGTTGCGGAGATGGTCGTCGTCGTTGCAGACCAGAATGTTGAACACCATGCGCCGGAACAGTTCGTGGCGATCGGCAGTCACCTGTCCCGCCGCACCCAGCCGGCCCAGCGCGTCGGCGATGTCCGCATAGGCCATCTTCGGCGAATCCATTTCATGCACGCCCAGCGCCGTCAGCGCACTGACCATATGCCATTTGCGATAGCCCTCGGCCTCGGTGCCGCGATCGAAGCGCGCGATCATCATCACCGTCCCGCGACCTGGCACATCGATCAGCCGGGTGTCGGGAACATCCATCTTGGCAAGACGGGCCAGTTCCAGCGTGGCGTGCTCGATCAAGGGAATGTCGAACGGATCGCGCCGGGTCGGGAACTTGGCCAACCACTGCCGCCCCTGATCGACCAGCACCGCTTTGGGCCGCATGCCGCCGAGCGTGGGCGCCTCGCCCAGCAGCTCGAGCAAGTGTTGCGGAACGGACTCGCCCTCTTCGATTCGCTCGGCGGCATCGAGCAGGTGATCCAGATGCATCGGCCGCAGCAGACCGCTGTCGTGCGGCGCGTCTTCGGGACGGCGACGGAAATCGAGGGCACCGCTGCGGTTGGGACTGGAATTGTCGATCAGCACCCGGTCGTTGAGTTGGCCTTCCTGGATGCGCAGCGTGTTGGCAAGCACGCGCCGGCCCCAGGCATCGGGAAGGGCATCGCGGATGGCGCCGAACAGGGCGAGATCGCCCGGCGGCGCGACCTCGATACCGGGCGCTACTTCGTCCAGGCGCAGGCTGCGGGGATCGACGTCGATGGCGCCGGGGCGGCGGGAATAGCGCATGCCATAGGCAAACCGGCTACCGACTGATGCGGCGTGCGTTTCCACCAGCGTCAGCAGCCCTGCGGGCACGTCCTGATCGGCTCCCTCAAGGCGGATCATGACGTAACGTTCGTGGACAGGCATCGTCAGAAATCCAGTTTCTTGCGCAGATCGCGCTTGCGCACCCGGCGTCCATGCGCCGCATCCATGGCCTGCGCCACCGGATCGTGCAATGCCTGCAATGTGCCAAGCAGGCCCAGCACTTCCATGACGCTGACCCACGCCCAGATGGCGACGCCGGGATTGCCCGATTCGATCTTGAGGACGGTCAGACGGCTGACCCGGGCACGCTCGGCCAGTTCCTCCTGGGTCATCGTCCGGGCTCTACGGCCGCGACGAATGACGTCTCCCAGCGACGTGATGGCCGAGCTCGCCAATGGCGACAACCTGTCGTAAGCAGCCATGTCTTCAATCCGATATGCAAACAGCGTTTATGCAATTAATCGGATACATCATACCGCGGCAGACATCGGCCGCAAATCGAAAAATAGTCTTCAATTATGAATCTTATACAGCTTTAAGTCTTCTATTGAAGACATTTAGAACGTCGAGCATGTCGCCATCCCGCCGCGTCCGCAGACGGGACCGAAGAGCGCACCTACAACAGGGTCAGATTGGCGTACGCCATCACCAGCCACTTGGCGCCGGCCTCGTCGAACTGCACCTGTACGCGGGCGTGGGCGCCGCTGCCTTCGTAGTCGATGACCACGCCGCCGCCGAACTTGGGGTGCTGCACGTTGGCGCCGAGCTTGATCGCCGGGGCCTCGATCACGCTGTGCCCGAGGCTGCGCGGCGCACCCAGCGACGCGCTGCGCGACACCTGCACCTTCGGCCGCACTTCGTGCAGCAGTTCGCGCGGGATCTCGCGCAGGAAGCGCGAGGGCACGTTGTAGTTGTCCTGGCCGTGGATGCGCCGCGACTCGGCATAGCTCAGCACCAGCTTGTGGCGGGCGCGGGTGATGCCGACATAGGCCAGGCGCCGCTCTTCCTCCAGGCGCCCGCTCTCTTCCAGCGAACGCGCGCTGGGGAACAGGCCGTCTTCCATGCCGGCCAGGAACACGATCGGGAATTCCAGGCCCTTGGCCGAGTGCAGGGTCATCAGCTGCACGCCTTCCTCGCCGGCCTGGGCCTGGCCTTCGCCGGCCTCCAGCGAGGCGTAGGCCAGGAACGCGACCAGCTCAGTCATCGCCTGGCGGCCTTCGTCGGCGTCCTCGTCGCCGTCGGCGCGGACGAAGCGCGAGGCCACCGAGACCAGTTCGTCGAGGTTGTCGGTACGCGATTCCGAATCCAGCCCGCCGCGGCTTTCCTTGCCCCAGTGCTCGCGCAGGGTGGAGCGCGCCAGCACCTGGTCGATCTGTTCGGGCAGCGGCAGCCCGGCCACGTCCAGGGCCAGTTGCTCGATCAGGCCGAGGAACTGGCCCAGCGCGTTGCGCGCGCGTGCGGCCAGGTCGCCGCCCTGCTGCGCGGCCTGTTGCGCCGCCGCCCACAGCGACAGCGACTGCGCGCGCGCCAGGCGCCGCACCTCGTCGAGGGTGCGGTCGCCGATGCCGCGCGGCGGGGTGTTGACCGCGCGCTCGAACGCCGCATCGTCGGCGCGGTTGGCGACCAGGCGCAGGTAGGCCAGGGTGTCCTTGATTTCGGCGCGCTCGAAGAAGCGCATGCCGCCGTAGACGCGGTACGGCACCTGCTCGGCGATCAGCGCCTCTTCGAAGGCGCGCGACTGCGCGTTGCTGCGGTAGAGCACCGCCGCCTCGCTGTAGCTGCCGCCGTCGCGCACCCACTGGCGCACGCGCTCGACCACGTAGCGCGCCTCGTCCACCTCGTTGTAGGCGGCGTACAGGTCGATCGGCTCGCCATCGCCCGAATCGGTCCACAACTGCTTGCCGATGCGGTCGGGGTTGTGCGCGATCACCGCGTTGGCGGCGTTGAGGATGTTGGCGCTGGAGCGGTAGTTCTGCTCCAGGCGGATGGTCTGCGCGCTGGGGAAATCGGTGAGGAAGCGCTGCACGTTCTCGACCTTGGCGCCGCGCCAGCCATAGATCGCCTGGTCGTCGTCGCCGACCACGAACACGTGGCCGCTGTCGCCGGCGAGCACGCGCACGAACGCGTACTGGATGGCGTTGGTGTCCTGGAATTCGTCGACCAGGATCTCGCCGAAGCGGGCGCGGTAGTGCGCCAGCAGCGCCGGGGTGTCGCGCAACAATTCGTGTGCGCGCAGCAGCAGTTCGGCGAAGTCGACCAGGCCGGCGCGGTCGCAGCGCTCCTGGTACAGCGCGTAGGCGTTGCGCAGGGTGGTGACCCACTCATCGCGCGGTTCCGGCTGGATGTGCTGGGCGCGGCGGCCCTCGTCCTTCTGCTGGTTGATCCACCACACGATCTGCTTGGGCGGGTACTTGCCCTCGTCCAGCTCCAGCTGCTGCACCACGCGCTTGACCAGCCGCAGCTGGTCGTCGGCGTCGAGCACCTGGAAGCTCTCCGGCAGCTTCGCGTCCTGCCAGTGCAGGCGCAGCAGGCGGTGCGCCAGGCCGTGGAAGGTGCCGATCCACATGCCGCGGCTGCCGTTGCGCAGCTGCAGGTCGGCGCGGTGGCGCATCTCGCCCGCGGCCTTGTTGGTGAAAGTGACCGCCAGGATCCCGTGCACCGGCACGCCATGCACCTGGTGCAACCAGGCGATGCGATGGGTGAGCACGCGCGTCTTGCCGGAGCCGGCGCCGGCCAGGACCAGATAATGGCCGGGCGCGGCGGAAACGGCCTCGCGCTGGGCGGGGTTCAGATCGTCGAGCAAATGAGAGACATCCACCCGCGCATTTTAGCCGGTGCGGCGGCGCAGCGGCTGCGACAGCGCGCGTCGCCCGGCACACGACGTGGCGTCAATCGGTGCGGAACAGCCGTTCGGCGAGAAAATCCACGAACACGCGCAGCTTCGGCGACAGTTGCCGACGCGACGGCCACACCACGAAGAACGCGCCGCCGTCGGCCATGTGCGCGTCCAGCACCGGCTGCAGGCGGCCGTCGGCCAACGCGTCCTGCGCCAGGAACGCCGGCATGCAGGCGATGCCCAGGCCGGCGATCGCCGCGGCGCGCACCGCTTCCATGTTGTTGCAGGTGAGCACCGCCGGTGGCAGCGGCGCCGGTTCGGCCAGCGGCCAGTCCTGCGGCTTGCCGGTATCGGGAACGCGGAACAGCACGCCATCGTGCGCGGCCAGCTCCGCCGGGGTCTGCGGCACGCCGCGGCGGCGCAGGTAGTCCGGCGCCGCGCACAGGCAGAAGCGGAACGGCCCCAGGCGCCGCGCCAGCAGCCGCGAGTCGGCCTGCACGCCGCTGCGGATCACCGCATCCAGGCCGTGTTCGAGCAGATCGACCACGCGGTCGTCGAACTCCAGGTCCAGCGCCACGTCCGGATAGCGCTGGCGGAACTCCGGCAGCAGCGGCACCAGGAAGCGGTAGCCGATGGTCGGCAGGCCGACCCGCAGCCGCCCGCGCGGCGCCTGCCGGGTCTGCGCCAGCGCGTCCTCGGCCTCGCGCAGGTCGGCCAGCACGCGCTGGCAATGCTCCAGGAACAACGCGCCCTCGGCGGTCAGCGCGATGCGGCGGGTGGTCCGCTGCAGCAGGCGCACGCCGAGCGCGCGCTCCAGCGCGGCCACGCTCTTGCCCACCGCCGAGGCCGAGAGGCCGAGCACGCGGCCGGCGCCGACGAAGCTGCGCTGTTCGGCGGCCCGGACGAAGGCGACGATGCCGGTGAGGCGATCCATCTGGCGATATTAGAGCGTTCCATTCCGCAAAGCGCGGAGGATCGCGGCCTTTTTCGCGAATTGCCGCCCCGGTATCTCTAGTGGCCTTCCGACATCCGCCGCCAGAGCCGCTCCGATGACCTCCGCTTCGCCTCCCGATTCCACTCCCCTGCCGCGCCGCGGCGCCACCCTGGCCGCGGTGTGCCTGGCCGCCCTGGCGCTGCCGCTGAACTTCTCCGGCGGTGCCGTCGCCACCCCGGCGATCGGCGCGGCCCTGGGCGGCAACGCGCTGGCCCTGGCCTGGATCACCAACGCCTTCATGCTCAGCTTCGGCAGCCTGCTGCTGGCCGCCGGCGCGCTCGCCGATCGGCATGGGCGGCGCCGGGTGTTCCTCGGCGGCCTGGCGCTGTTCGCCAGCGCCAGCCTGGGCGTGGCTGTGGCCGGCTCGGTCGCGGCGATCGACCTGTGGCGGGCGCTGCAGGGCGTCGGTGCCGCCGCCGCGCTCGCCGCCGGCACCGCGGCGCTGGCCCAGCTGTACACCGGCGCGGCGCGCACGCGCGCGTTCAGCCTGCTTGGCACCACCTTCGGCACCGGCCTGGCGTTCGGCCCGCTGGCCGCGGGCGCGCTGAGCGAACGGCTGGGCTGGCGCGCGATCTTCTTCGGCGTAGCCGCGATCGCGGCGCTGGCGTGGGCCCTGGCCGCGCGCTGGCTGCCGGCCTCGCGCGATCCGGCCGCCGGCCCGCCGGATCGCGCCGGCGCGCTGTGTTTCAGCGCGGCGCTGGCGCTGTTCACCGCCGGCCTGATCCAGGGGCCGCACAGCGGCTGGGGCAGCGCCGCGACGCTGGCCCTGCTCGGTGCCGCCGCACTGCTGCTGCTCGGCTTCGTGTGGATCGAACGGCGCCGCCGCCATCCGCTGCTGGACCTGAGCCTGTTCCGCTACCGGCGCTTCGTCGGCGTGCAGCTGCTGCCGGTCGCCACCTGCACCGGCTACGTGGTGCTGCTGGTGCTGCTGCCGCTGCGCATGATCGGCGTGGATGGCACGCCGGCGGCCAGTGCCGGCCTGACGCTGCTGGCGTTGTCGGCACCGATGCTGCTGGTGCCGAGCCTGGCCGCGGTGCTGGCGCAGCGCATCGTCCCGGCCTGGCTGTCGGCAGCCGGGTTGGCGGCGGCCGCGGCCGGCCTGTGCTGGCTCGGCGCGCGGCCCCCGGCGCAGGCGCTGCCGGCATTGTTGTTGATCGGTGCCGGTACCGCCCTGCCCTGGGGCCTGATGGATGCACTGTCGGTGAGCGTGGTGCCGATCGAACGCGCCGGCATGGCCGCCGGCCTGTTCGGCACGCTGCGCGTGGCCGGCGAAGGCATCGCCCTGGCCAGCGTGGCGGCCCTGCTCGCGGCCTTGGTGCAGGTGCGGCTGGCCGCGGTCGCGCCGCTGCTGCCGCACGCGGCCCTGGCGGACACCGCGCAGCGGCTGGTCGCCGGCGATCTGTCCGCCTCCATGGCCGAGGGCGCGCTGTCCGCGACGCAACTACGGCTGGCCTACGCGGCGGCCTTCGGCACGCTCACCCGGGTGCTGGCGGCGATCACCGCGCTGGCGGCGATCGCGATCTGCCTGTTGCTCGGGCGCACGCCGCAAGACGCGGTGGATGAAAACCGCTGATGCCTGCGGGGAAGTCTCGTGCAGGAGCGGCTTCAGCCGCGATGGGCGTGACCGGCGAAGGCCTGTCGCGGCTGAAGCCGCTTCTACGCGGTCACACCTCGGTCCGCTGTGGCAATGAGCGCGATGGGAGGCCTTCGGATGTCACCAACGCGCCGACATACATCGTAGCGAGGCCTGTTCCGCGGTGTTCATTGCGCAGCGACGCGGGCCGACACGTCCAGCGCCAGCAGCGCCTGCGCGGTCTGCTGCGCCTGCACCCGCAGCTCGGGGATCGCCAGGCTTTCCCACAGGCTGCCGATGCGCAGACTGCCGAGCACGCGGATGCGCGGCGTGGCGTGGCCATCGGCGTCGAGCAGCGCACCATCGGCGGCGCTGCCCACGCCGATGCCGTGCGGCCCCGGCTGCGCATGGCCGCAGCCGAGTAATTGGTGCAGCAGCGGATTGCGCATGGTCTGGGCGCGCAGTTCTACGCCGGTGGCGTTGATCACGCAGTGCGCGTCGAGCTGCAGCGGCGCACCGTCGGCGCCCATGCCGTTGACCTGCACGCAGGCGCCGACCGGGAACACCGTGTCCAGCCGCGCGCGGTGCAGGCGCAACTGACCGACCCGGCGCATCGCCTGCAGTTGCACGAAGACCGGCGCGGCGATGCGATGCCGGTGCACGTCCCAGTAGCGCACCACGTGGCGCAGGAAGCGGCGCTGCTCGGTCACCGACAGCGATTGCCACAGCGCCTGGCTCAACGGGCGTATCCGGTCCATCACGCTCTGCCAGGGCCGGCCCTGCGCCTGTGCCGCGGCGGCGTGGCGACGCAGCGCGCGCACGCGCTGGCGCAGCGGCATCGCCAGCAACGCCTGCGCATCGAAATCGGCCGGCGCGCCATGCGCGGCGTGCGGCAGCGGCAGCAAGGCGTGCCGCGAGACCACGTGCACCGGGCCGCGGTGCGCATTGGCCAGCAGGGTCAGCACGCTGTCGGCCATGCTCAGCCCTGAGCCGACGATGCACACCGTGGCCTCGCGCGGAACCGCCTGCAGCTGCGCATAATCCCAGGCCTCGATCCGCGACGGCGCGTCGAGACTGGGGGCGCCGCGCGCCGGCAGCGGACGCAGGCTGTTGCCCAGCGCCAGCACGGTGGCGCCGGCGTGCAGCTGTCCACCGTCGTCTAATTGCAGAATCTGACCGCCGGTCGGCTGCGGATGCAGCGCCAGCACCCGCGCCTGGCGCCATTGCAGGCGCGCCGGCCCGGCGGTCTGCGCCTGCCACAGGCGTGCGCGCAGATAGGCGGCGTAATGGCGACGCTGCACATAGGCCTCGGCCAGCGCGGCGCGCGACAGCTGCGGATACAACGCCTGCTGCTGCAGCCAGTCGAGGAAGTCGTCGGGCGCCTCGGCGAAGGCGCTCATGCGCCCGGCCGTCACGTTCAACAGGTGTTCGGCGCAGGGCGTCGCATAGGCCACGCCCTGCGCCAGCGCCGGCTGCGATTCGATCAATTGCACGCGCAGCGCGGTACCGGCCTGGCGCAGCAACTGCAGCGCGACCAGCACGCCGGCCGCGCCGCCGCCGACGATGGCGATGTCGCAGTCGTCGTCGGCCGGTTCGCTGGGCACAAGCTCATTCATGCCGCGATTGTAAGGGAAGCCCCCACCGGCCCGGCCCGCGGCTGAGAACCGTGGTGCATGTGCCGGCACCGATCGCGCATGAGCGCGTCATGCGCCTGTCATCGGCATGCGTCACATCAGCGCATCGGCCAGGCGCGCGATGCCTTCGCGGCTGCGCCGCCAGGCCGGCCGCTTGCGCCAGTCCTGCAGCGTCAGCATCCGCGCGTCGGCCAGGTAGTCGGCCTCCACCGCACGCAGCCGCTGCACCACCGCGGCGCTGTAGCACAGCATGCCGACCTCGGCGTTCAATGCGAACGAGCGGATGTCCAGGTTGATCGAGCCGACCAGGGCGATGCCCTCGTCCACGCTCAGGTGCTTGGCGTGCAGGAAGCACGGCCGGTACAGCGCGATCTTGACCCCGCTGCGCAGCAGTTCGTCGTAATACGCCTCCTGCGCCCAGGCGGTGAGCCGCTGGTTGTTGCTCTCGGACAGGATCAACTGCACGTCCACCCCGGACAGCGCGGCGATGCGCAGCGCGCTGAGCGTGGCCTCGTCCGGCACGAAGTACGGCGTGACCATGACGATGCGCCGCCGCGCCAGATGGATCAGCGCGTTGACCGTGTCGCGGGCGTTCTCGAACGGGTACGCCGGCCCGCTGGGCAACAGCTGCGCGGCGACGCCGCCGCCGTGGATGGAGGCGGGCGCGACCACGCTCAGGCGCTGCCCGGTCTCGATGAACCAGTCGCTGGCGAACACCGCTTCCAGGTGCGCCACCACCGGCCCTTGCACCCGCGCCACCAGCTCGCGGTTGGGATGGCCGGGGACGAACTGCGGTTCGGCCAGGTTCTGCGAGCCGATGTAGCCGACGCGGTTGTCGATCACCGCGATCTTGCGGTGGTTGCGCAGGTCCATGCGGCCGCTGCGGCGCCAGCGTAGCCCGCCCGGCAGCAACGCCTGCACCTCGACCCCGGCCGCATGCAGGCGCTTGCGGTAGCGGCGCAGGCCGCGGCGGCCACCGCGCGCATCCAGCAACAGCCGGCACTGCACGCCGCGCGCGGCGGCGCGCAGCAGCGCCGCGCTCACCGCGTCGCCGACCGCGTCGTCGAACATCAGGTAATACAGCAGGTGCACACGCTCGACCGCCGCGTCGATGTCGTCGATCAGCGCCTGCAGCGAGGGCGCGTAGCGGTCGAGCAGCTCGACGCTGTTGCCGTGGGTCGGCATGAAGTCGCCCTGGCGCTCGACCAGCGGCACCACTTCGGCGACCACGGTATCGGCCGGCGGCGCCCAGCGCAGCGCGGTCAGCGGCACCTGCTGCTCGCGGATCACCTGCGAGGCCAGCGCCTGGCGGCGGACGCGCTCGCGCGACAGCCACGGGTGGCCGAGCAACAGGTACAGCGGCAGCCCCAGCAACGGCACGAAGCCCACCAGCAACAGCCAGCTGCGCGCCGCGCCCGGCGTGGTGCGGGTGGGGATCCACAACAGCGCCACCAGCCGGATCAGCCAGTCCAGCGCCAGCAGCCAAGTGCCTTCCAACCAGACCGGCAGCATCGCGATCCTCGCAACCCAGGTCGCCCGATTCTGCGGACTGCGCCGGCAAACGCAACCATGGCCGCAGCGGCGGTGCGCTTTTTCCTTGTTCCAGACGCACGAAACCCGCCTTGCGGCGGGTTCCGTGTGCAACGTGAGCAGCGATCCGAGGATCAGCCGATCACTTGATCTTGCCTTCCTTGTACAGGACGTGCTTGCGCACGACCGGATCGTACTTGAGGAATTCCATCTTCCCCGGGGTGTTCTTCTTGTTCTTGTCCGTGGTGTAGAAGTGGCCGGTACCGGCCGAGGAAATCATACGGACCTTATCGCGCTTGCCTGCCATGATGCTCTACTCCTCAGACCTTTTCGCCGCGCGCACGCAGCTCAGCCAGAACGGTGTCGATGCCGTTCTTGTCGATGGTGCGCAGCGCGTGCGCGGAAACCTTCAGCTTGACCCAGCGGTTCTCGCTGGCGACCCAGAAGCGACGCTCGTGCAGGTTGGGCAGGAAACGACGGCGGGTCTTGTTGTTGGCGTGGGAGACGTTGTTACCCGTCTGCACACGCTTGCCGGACACTTGGCATACGCGGGACATTGCGCACCTCGATAGTAGTTTGGTCGCCCATAGCCTGGGAGACGGCGGCCCCGGCAGCCCTGCGGCCACCACGCGACGTGGGAAATCAAGCGGTTACGCTGGGAAAGGCCGGCCGGAGATCGCGCATCCGGCCGCCGGCCCCGACCTCGTCGGGCACAGCGAGCCGCGCATTATGCAGGCGATCAAGGGCTTGTGCAAGTTGTCCACAGGACCAGGCGCCGCGCGCAGGTCCGGGCGGATGGACCAGGCGGGCGTTGCTATTGTATCCGGCGCAAGCCGCTTGCTAGCCTCGTCCAGACCATGCGCCGCCTGTTCCGTCCACTGCGTACCTCCCTGCTGATGCTGCTGCTGGCGGCGTTCGTGGTCGTGCCGGTGGCCGATGCGCTGGCCTGCGCGCTGGAGCCGGAATCGGCCGACGCGGTGCACGCGCCCGCCGCGGCGCATGCCGATGGCGAGGACAGCGACGGCAAGCATGCCGGCGCCTGCAGCCACAACCATTGCCACCACTCGAATCTGAGCCTGCCGGCGAGCGCCCTCGCCGTGTTCGGCGCGCCGCGACCGGCGCGCTGGATGCAGGCCGTCGACGCCTCCCCTGCAGGCGTCGTCCAGGACGGATTGAAGCGCCCACCCAGAGCGTGAGTTGAGCGTGTCCCGCGATCGCGGGTTTCCGTTTCCCTCACCTCTGGAATTTCCTCATGTCGACTCCGACACGTCGGCCGCCGCGCGCGGCCGGGCGGGTCGTCGCCGTGCTGCTGGGCCTGGCCCCGGCCGCGCTGGCGATGGCGCAGACCGCCCCTTCGTACGACACCTTGCTGCAACGTCTCGATCAACTGCCCGGCAGCCGCGTCGGCGCGGCGCTGACCGAGGCCGCCGATGCGCGCGCCGAACAGGCGCGGGCGTTGCCCAACCCGTCGCTGTCCTGGTCCACCGAAAACGCCTGGGGCAGCGGCACTTATGCGGGCACCGACCGGGCCGAAACCTCGCTGACCCTGTCGCAACCGCTGGAACTGTGGGGCCAACGCGGCGCGCGCATCCGCGCGGCCCGCGCCGACGCCGCCGCTGCGGCCCTGCGCGGCACGCAGAGCCGCAGCGAGGCCGCCGGCGAGGTGGCCTCGGCCTACGCGCTGGCCGAAAGCGCACTGCGCCGCTACGCGCTGGCCGAGGAAGCGCTGGGCCTGATCCGCGACGATGCGGCCGCCGTCGAGGCGATGGTCGCGCAGGGCCGCGAGCCGCGACTGCGCGCGGTGCAGGCGCGCAGCGAAGTGGCCGATGCCACCGCGGCGCTGGACGAAGCGCAGGCGTTCCGCGACGCGGCGCTGGCGCGCCTGGCGGCGATCGCCCTGCTGGAGACGCCGGCGCAGTCCCTCGATGGCAGCCTGCTCGACCGCACGCCGCCATCGCCGCGCGCGACCGAGGCAGCAGCGCTGCCAGTGCGCATCGCCGCTGCGGAAGCAGAGGCCGCCGATCGCCAGGTCGAGGTGGAGCGCAAGCGTGCCCTGCCCGAGCTGAGTCTGACCGCCGCGCAGACGCGGTTCCGCGAAGACCGCGCCCACGCCTACACGCTCGGCGTCAGCCTCAGCCTGCCGCTGTTCGATCGCAACCGCGGCGGCATCCGTGCCGCCAGCGCCGAACGGCGCGCGGCGGAGGCACGACTGGAGCGACAACGTCGCACCAGCGCCGCCGACCGCGTGTCCGCGCTCGCCACGCTGAAGGCCGCCGGCAGCCGCACACGCGCCGCCGACGACGGCGTGGCGGCGGCGCAGGAGGCCTACCGCCTGGCCCGCATCGGCGTCGACGCCGGTCGCATCACGCAACTGGAACTGCGCAGCACCCGCGCTGCGCTCATCGCCGCGCGCGGCATTGCCGTGGACGCGCGCCTGGCGCGCGTCGCGGCGGAAATCGAACTGGCCCGCCTGGAAGGGCGCGCGCCGTTCATGGAGGCCCAATGAACCTGTCCCGTCCGATCTCCCTTGCCGCCAGCCTGCTGCTGGCACTCCTGCTGGCCGCTTGCGCCGGCGACAGGCAGGCCGCCCTGGCGGCCGATGACGCGCACGACCGTGGCGCCGAGGGCAAGGACACAGCCCACGCACCGGTGGCCAAGACCGATGCCACTGCCCACGCGGATACCGAAACCGGCGACGTGGTGCGGCTGACGCCGCAACAGATCGCCGCCTCCGGCCTGGATGTGGTCGCGGTCGGCCGCGGCGGCGGCGCCTCGGTGCGCCTGGCCGGGCGGGTCGAACCGGCGGTGGGCGCGCGCGCCTCGGTCGCCTCGACGGTGACCGGCCGGGTCGAGCGCGTGCTGGTCGCGCCAGGCGACGTGGTGCAGGCGCAGCAGCCGCTGGCCATCGTGGTCAGCGGCGAGGCCGCGGTGTTCCGCGCCAATGCGCTGGCGGCCGCGGCCGAGGCCAAGGCGGCCGGCCTGGCGCATGCCCGCGACCGCGCCCTGGTCGAACAGGGCGTGGTCGCCCGCCAGGAGCTGGAAACCTCGCATGCGCGGGCGCTGGCGGCGCGGGCCCAGGCCGCCGCCGCGCAGGCGCAGGCCGCGGCCAGCGGGGCCCCCGATGCCAGCGGCCGTGTGCGCATCGTCAGCCCGGTGGCCGGCACCGTCGGCAGCGTGCAGGTCACGCCCGGCAGCGTGGTCGCGGCCGGCAGCGTGGTGGCCGAGGTCGCCGATCCGGCGATGAACGAGCTGGTGTTCAGCGCGCCGCCGGCGCTGGCGGCGCAGGTCGCGCCCGGCATGGCGCTGGAGGTGCGCGGGACGGGTGGCAGCTTCGCCGCCCGGGTCACGGCGGCGGCGGCCGACCTGCGCCAGCAGGGTGGCGCCGCGGTGATCCGCGCGATGCCGGTCGCTGCGCCCCTGCCGGCGGCCGGCTCGCCGGTCTCGGCGGTGCTGGTCACCGACGGCCAGGACAGCGCGCTCAGCGTCCCCGCCGATGCGGTGCAGACCGTCGAGGGCCGCAACGCGGTGTTCGTGGCGGTCGCGGGCGGCTTCAAGGCGCAGCCGGTGCTGGTCGGGCGGCGCGCCGGCGACCGCATCGAGATCCTCGGCGGACTGCGCGGCGACGAACGCATCGTCGGCGCCAACGCCTTCCTGCTCAAGGCCGAGCTGGCCAAGGGCGACGCCGACCACGGCCACTGAGGAGGCGACCATGTTCAAACTGATCATCGACACCGCCGTGCGCCATCGCTGGCTGGTGGTGGCGCTGGCCGCGCTGCTCGCCGCCGTGGGCCTGTTCCAGTTGGGCAGGCTGCCGATCGACGCGGTACCGGACATCACCAACCGCCAGGTGCAGCTCAACACGGTGGCGCCGGCCCTGACCCCGGAGCAGATCGAGCGGCAGGTGACCTACCCGCTGGAAACCGCGCTGGCCGGCATCCCCGGCCTGACCGCCACCCGCTCGCTGTCGCGTAACGGCTTTTCGCAGGTCACCGCGATCTTCACCGATGCGACCGACGTCTACTTCGCCCGCCAGCAGGTGGCCGAGCGCATGCGCGAGGCGGCCGAGGCGTTGCCCGACGGCGTGACGCCGCGGCTGTCGCCGGTGACCACCGGCCTGGGCGAGGTGCTGATGTGGACGGTGGACTTCACCGCGTTCGACCCGTCCCGGCTGGCACGACCGGGCGCGGCGGGCTGGCAGGCCGGCGCGGTCTACCGCACGCCGGAGGGCGAACTGCTGCGCACACCGCAGGAGCGCGCCACCTATCTGCGCACCGTGCAGGACTGGATCATCGCGCCGCAGATGCGCGCCAGCCCGGGCCTGGCCGGCGTCGATACGGTCGGCGGCTACGTCAAGGAATACGGCGTGCATCCGGACACTGCCAGGCTGGCCGCGCACGGCCTGGGCCTGGCCGACCTGGTCACCGCCCTGCAGCGCGCCAACGTGCAGGCCGGCGCCGGCTTCGTGCAGCGTGCCGGCGAAGGCCTGGTGGTGCGCGCAGACGGCCTGGCGCTGAGCGCCGACGATCTCGCGCAGGCGCCGGTGGCCATCCGCAACGGCATCGTGGTGCGCGTGGCCGACGTGGCCGAGGTCGCCTCCGGTCGCGCCCCGCGCCTGGGCGCGGCCAGCCGCAACGGCCACGAGGCGGTGCTGGGGACCGCGCTGATGCTCGCCGGCGGCAACAGCCGCACCGTGGCGCAGGCCGCGGCCGCGCGGCTGGCGCAGGTGAACGCGTCGCTGCCGCCTGACATCGTGGCGGCGCCGGTGCTGGACCGCAGCGTGCTGGTCAACGCGACCATCAGGACCGTGGCCAGGAACCTCACCGAGGGCGCGCTGCTGGTGGTGGTGATCCTGTTCCTGTTGCTGGGCAACCTGCGTGCGGCCGCGATCACCGCGCTGGTGATTCCCTTGTCGTTCCTGTTCGCGGTGATCGGCATGCACCGCTTCGGCATCAGCGGCAACCTGATGAGCCTGGGTGCGCTGGACTTCGGCATCCTGGTGGACGGGGCGGTGATCGTGATCGAAGCGACCCTGCTGTTGCTCGGCCAGCGCCGCGCCGCGCTGGGCCGTGCGTTGACCACCGCCGAGCGCCTGGGCGTGGCCGCCGAGGCGGCGCGCAAGATGGCGCGGCCGGCCGCCTTCGGTCAGTTGATCATCCTGCTGGTGTTCGCGCCGATCCTCACCCTGGAAGGCGTGGAGGGCAAGACGTTCCAGCCGATGGCGGCCACCTTCATGCTGGCCCTGGTCGGCGCGTTCCTGTTTTCCTTCACCTTCGTGCCGGCGATGGCCGCGCTGCTGGTGCGCGAGCCGACGCTGCAGGACGAGGCGGCGCATGCAACCGACGACGCGCACGAAACGCGGCTGCTCCGCGCACTGCGCACGCGCATCGCGCCGGTGATCCGCGCGGCCGTCGCGCATCCGCGCACGGTCGCCGGCGGTGCGGTGGCGATGCTGCTGGCGGGGGTCGGCGCGTTCGCGATGCTGGGCCGCGAATTCATGCCGACGCTGGACGAAGGCAATGTGGCGATGCAGGCCCTGCGCGTGCCATCCACCTCGCTGGAACAGTCGCTGGCGATGCAGCTGGCGCTTGAAAAGGCCATCGCCACGCAGCCGGAAGTGGCGACGGTGTTCTCGCGGACCGGCACCGCCGAGGCGGCGATCGACCCGATGCCGACCAACATCTCCGACAGCGTGATCGTGCTCAAGCCGCGCAAGGACTGGCCCGATCCGGCGCTGGACAAGGAGCGGCTGGTGGCCCGCCTGGAGGCGCTGGCGGGGCAGCAACTCGGCAACAGCTTCGAGTTCAGCCAGCCGATCGAACTACGCTTCAACGAACTGATCTCGGGCGTGCGCACCGACCTGGCGGTGATGATCTTCGGCGACGACTTCGGCCAGTTGCAGAAGGTGGCCGAGCAGATCGCATCGACGCTGCGCGCGGTGGAGGGCGCGGCCGACGTGCGGGTGGAGCAGATCTCCGGCCTGCCCACGCTCGACGTGACCATCGACCACATGGCGGCGGCGCAGGTCGGGCTGAGCGCGGCCGACGTGAGCGACGCGCTGGCCACCGGCATCGGCGGCCGCGCCGCCGGCAAGATCTTCGAGGGCGACCGCCGCTTCGACGTGGTGGTGCGGATGGACGATGCCGCGCGCAACGACCCGGATCAGTTGGCCGCGCTGCCGATCGCCACGCCGACCGGACAGGTGATTGCGCTGTCGTCGGTGGCGCGCATCGCCGTCAGCGAAGGGCCGAACCAGATCAGCCGCGACAACGGCAGCCGCCGCGTGGTGGTGCAGGCCAACGTGCGCGGCCGCGACCTGGGCGGCTTCGTCGGCGCGGCGCAGGCCGCGGTGGCCGACGTGCCGTTGCCGCCGGGTGCCTACCTGACCTGGGGCGGCCAGTTCGAGAACCTGCAGCGGGCCGAGCGGCGGCTGGCGACCGTGGTACCGGTGGTGTTCCTGCTGATCGGTGGCCTGCTGTTCATGGCCCTGCGCAGCGTCAAGGAAGCGGTGCTGGTGTTCAGTTGCGTGCCGCTGGCGCTGGTCGGCGGCCTGCTGGCCCTGCTGCTGCGCGGCATGCCGTTCTCGGTGTCGGCCGCGGTGGGCTTCATCGCCGTCTCCGGCGTGGCCACCTTGAATGGCCTGGTGCTGATGCAGGCGATCCGCGAGCGCCTGGAGGCCGGCGACCTGCCGCTGCAGGCGGCGATCGACGGCGCGGGCAGCCGCATCCGCGCGGTGTTGACCACCGCGCTGGTCGCGATCGTCGGCTTCATTCCGATGGCGATCGCCAGCGGCTCCGGTGCGGAGGTGCAGAAACCGCTGGCGACGGTGGTGATCGGCGGGCTGATCACCGCCACCGCCCTGACCCTGCTGGTGCTGCCGACCTTCGCCGCACGCGTGGCCGGGCCACGCCACGCCAGCTGATCCGCCGCAGGCCGGCGCCCTTCCCGCAGGAAGCGGCGCCGGCCTGCGCGGCAGCGATCAGGCCTTCTTCTTGCGCGCGGCGATGTAGGCGCGGATCTGCTGCTGCAGCACCGGCAGCGGCACCGAGCCCTGCTGCAGCACCGCGTCGTGAAAGGACTTGATGTCGAAGTCCGCGCCGAGTTCGCGCTCGGCCTCGGCGCGCAGGTCGAGGATGGTCAGTTCGCCGAGCTTGTAGCTCAGCGCCTGGCCCGGCCAGGAGATGTAGCGGTCGACCTCGGTGGTGACCTCGTGCTCGCTGAGCGCGGTGCGCTCGCGCAGGTAGGCCTGCGCCTGCGCGCGGGTCCAGCCCTTGTGGTGGATACCGGTGTCGATCACCAGGCGGCAGGCGCGCCACATCTCGTAGCTGAGCCGGCCGAAGTCCTCGTAGGGCGTGGCGTAGATGCCCATCTCCTTGCCCAGCTTCTCGGTGTACAGCGCCCAGCCCTCGCCGTAGGCGGAGATGTAGTTCTCGCGGCGGAACGCCGGCTGCGCGCCCTGCTCCTCGGCCAGCGCGCCCTGCAGCGAATGGCCCGGCGAAGACTCGTGCAGGGTCAGCGCCGGCAGGTTGTACAGCGGCCGCGACGGCAGGTCGTAGGTGTTGAGCCAGTAGGTGCCGACGCCGCCACGGCCGGCGGTCCAGAACGGGGCGATGTCCGCCGGCACCGGCACGATGGTGAAGCGCCCGCGCGGCAGCGTGCCGATGAACTTGCCGACCTCCCCGTCCACGCGCTTGGCGATCCACGCGGCGCGATCGAGCAGTTCCTGCGGCGTCTTCACGTAGAACTGCGGATCGGTGCGCAGGAACTGCAGGAATGCCGGGAAGGTCTTCTGCCCGGCCGGCGCGTGAAAGCCGACCTGCTGGATGATCGCGTCCATCTCCTTCTGGATCCGCGCCACTTCGCGCAGGCCGAGCTGATGGATCTGCTCGGGGTCCATGTCCAGCGTGGTGTACTCGCGGATCTGCTGCCGGTAGTAGGCCTTGCCGTCGGGCAGGGCTTCGGCCGCCAGCGTGGTGCGCGCCTGCGGCATGTACTCCTGGCGATAGAAGGTCAGCAGCTGCGCGTAGGCCGGGATCACCTTGTCGCGCAGCGTCGCCTGCGCCTGCGCGCGCAGTTGCGCCTGCTCGGCGGCGGGAATCTGCGCCGGCATCTGCTTGAACGGCGTGTACAGCACCGCGGCGGTCGGATCCTTCAGTTCGGCCACGGTGGCGATGGCGCCATCGCGGCCGTCGAGCACCGCGCGCGGCACGCTGAAGCCGCGCTTGAGCCCGGCGCGCATGTTGTCGGTCTGCTGCGCGAAGTAGCGCGGCACGTCCTCCAGCCGCGCGATGTAGGCGCGGTACTCGTCGGGCGTGCGCAGCGTGCGCCGGGCCATGAACGCCAGGTCCGACCAGAACGCGCTGTCGGAGTTGAACGGCATTTCGTAGGCGCGCAGGCGCACCGACGCGGCCAGGTTCTCCACCTGCGGCCGGTAGATCGCCAGGTTGACCTGGTTCTCCGGCGAGAGCTGGGTGGCGTCGAGCGTGTCCAGTTGCCGCAGCACGTCGTCCCATACCTTCAGGCGCGCGGCCTGCGCGGCCGCGCCGACGTCGGGCAGATGGGTGTTGTCGCCGCTGCTGTCGCTGTCCTCGTCGGCCTGGCCGAGCTGCGCCTGGCGCCAGGCCCACTCCTTCTCGTAGATGGCCTGGAACCGCGCATCGGCGGCGCTGGCATTGGCCGTGGCCGGTGTTGCACTGGACGCTGTCGACGCCGGCGGTGCGGCCAGTGCGGGTGTGGCCACGGCGAACGCGATCAGCAGGGAAATGGCCAGCGGGGTCTTGGCGAGCATCGGCATGGGCGGCACACGGCGGGAACGGATCGCCGATGATCGCACCACCACCCTGCCTGGCGGGTGGGCCGGAAGTCCTGTGTGGGGCGATGCAGGGAACGGAAACGCACCTCGCAGCGGTTGTACCGGGCTGCAACTCAGGAACTGCATCGCTGGCTTAGCTATAGCTGTAGCTCTGGCTGGCTGCCGCTGCCGCTGCCGCTGCCGCTGCCGCTGCGCAGGATGGCGTCCCATTGTGGGAGGGACTTCAGTCCCGACGCGCGGTCGCTCCGCCTGCGACAGCATCCAGCAGCAACTGCAGCCATTGCAGCGGTCGCAGGCCTGCTGGTGCCGACATCGACCATGCGACCGCAATCCTCAACGTCGGTCTGCGCGGCATCACGCCGTCGCACCTGCACCCGAGCATGATGCCGCGCACGGCGCGGTAGCGGCCGGACACAGCCAAACCGCATCCCAGTACGGGTAGTCGCCGACGCGGCGCACCAGACCGGCGCGCAACGGGTCGGCGACGAGGTAGCGCGCGGCCGGCAGCAACTGCCGCGCGTCGCGCAGTGCACGATCATGAAACCCCTCCATCCACACGGCGCCGCCGCGGCCCCGCGCATGATTGGCCGCCCTGGCGGCGCGGCTATTGGCGTCGCGCATGACGGTTGGCAGAGCAGCACCGCGCTCGAGCATGACCAGCCCATGCCAGTGATCGGGCATCAATACCCAGCACAGAAGCTGCGCGCCGGCCCAGGTATCGGCATGGCCCAGGCAGGACGCGGCTGCCCACGCGCAGCGCCAGTCCTCGAACAGGCGCTGGCGCTGCCAGGTCACTGTGGTGACCAGATAGATGCGTCCGGTCTCGCTCCCGCGTCCTGCACGCAGCGCGCGGTAACCTCGGGGAATTCTGCTGTGCATGACGCCAGGGTTGCAGGGCGGATCATGCAGGACCATCGGGAATCGACCGGTACAGGCGTGGGGAAACTCACAGGCGTGGCGTCAGAAAGCCGGTGCTCGCTGCTGTGTGAAGCAGTGGGCGGCACTACCGAGACCTGGAAGATTCACGCGTCGGGACTGAAGTCCCTCCCGCAGTGGCGGGTCGCGATCGGAGGGTGTTACGCGCCGCCTGCGATCATGCGCCGCCTGCAATCGCGCGCAGCGGCACCGCACTCAATGCGAGGCGCGGTCGCGGTGCCAGCCGCGGTGCTTGATGTCCAGGTACAGGCTGTAGAAGGCGGTGAAGGCGGGGAACAGGTTCTGCAGCACACCCACCGAGTCCTGCTTGGCCGAGAACATGAAGTAGCTCAGCGTCATCAGGCTGCCGATCACGCTCATGTACCAGAACAGGCGCGGGATCACCGGCTTGCCGGCGCGCTTGGAGGCGACGAACTGCACTAGCCAGCGGCCGCCGAACATCAGCGCGCCGACGTAGCCGATCAGCTTCCAGCCGGTGACGTGCAGCCCGGTCCAGTACAGCGCCTGGATCGGTTCGTTGAGGAAATGCGCGTCCATCTCAGCGCTCCTGCACCGCAGTGCGGCGGCTGCGCGCGATCAGCCAGGCCACGCCGCGCAGATCGCGGATGCCGACCAGGGCGCGGTTGAGATTGTTGTACTTGGACACGCCGGAGGTGCGGTGGCGGTGATTGACCGGCACGCTCAGGGTCTGCCAGCCGGCGCGCTGCATCAGCGCCGGCAGGTAGCGGTGCATGTGGTCGAAGTACGGCAGGTCCAGGAATGCCTCGCGCTCGAACAGCTTGATGCCGCAGCCGGTGTCCGGGGTGTCGTCGCGCAGCATGCGTGCGCGGATCGCGTTGGCCCACTTCGACGCCCAGCGCTTGCTGCCCGAATCCTGCCGCGACACCCGCCAGCCGGCGAACAGCTTGACCAGCGGCTCGGCTGCCTGGCGCGCGGCCAGCAGCTTGGGGATGTCGGCCGGATCGTTCTGGCCGTCGCCGTCCAGGGTGGCGATCCACAGCCCGCGCGCGGCCTTGACGCCGTTGCGCACCGCGGTGCTCTGCCCGCTCTGGCTGACATGGTGCAGCACGCGCAGCTCCGGCGTGGACGCCTTCAGCCCTTCGAGCACCGCCAGGGTGTCGTCGCGCGAATGGTCGTCGACGTAGACGATCTCGAAATCGATCGTGCCGCGCAGCGCGGCGACGATCTCGGCGACCAGCGGCGGCACGTTGTCGCGCTCGTTGAACACCGGGACGACGACGGAGAGGGAAAGCTGGCTCATGGATTTGGCAAGGCTGGGCGCGGGGCGCGCGTGGGGGAAAAAGCGGCAGGCATTGTGCCGCGGACCGATGATCCGCGGATGAAGCGTCAGGCGGCGGCGCCGAAATACTCCCGGCACCAGGCCACCACCTGCGGCAGGCCGACCTCGATCGGGGTGCTCGGATCGAAGCCGAACGCGGCCTGGGCCCGCGCAGTATCGGCCATCGTCTCGATCATGTCGCCCGGCTGCATCGGCCGATACTGTTTTTCGGCGCTGCGCCCGGCGGCGTCCTCGATCACCGCGATGAAGCGCTCCAGTTCCACCGGGGTGTGATTGCCGAGGTTGAACACGCGATGCGGCACCGCCTCGCTGGAGGGGTGATCGAGCGCGCCGAGCACGCCGGCGACGATGTCGGCGACGAAGGTGAAGTCGCGGCGCATGCGGCCGTGGTTGAACACCTCGATCGGGCGCCCGGCCAGCACCGCGCGGCTGAACAGCAGCGGCGCCATGTCCGGACGGCCCCAGGGGCCGTACACGGTGAAGAAGCGCAGCCCGGTGGCGCGCAGGCCGTACAGCTGCGCATAGGTGTGCGCCATCAGCTCGTTGGCGGCCTTGGTCGCCGCGTACAGCGAGCGCGGCTGGTCGATGCGCTGATCCTCGGAGAACGGCGGCGTCGCCGAATCGCCGTACACCGAGCTGCTGGAGGCATAGACCAGATGCTCCACGCCGCGGTGCCGGCACAGCTCCAGCATGTTGACGAAGCCGACCAGGTTGCTGTCGACGTAGGCGTACGGGTTCTGCAGCGAATAGCGCACCCCGGCCTGCGCGGCCAGGTGCACCACGCGGGTCGGCTGCACCTCGTCGAACAGCGCGGCCAGGCCGTCGCGGTCGGTCAGGTCCAGGGTGCGGATATCCGCGTTCGCGCACAGCGCGGCGACGCGGTCGCGCTTGAGCTGCGGGTCGTAGTAGTCGTTGTAGTTGTCCAGGCCCACCACCAGTTGCCCGGCGGCGCGCAGCGCACGGACGGTGTGGGCACCGATGAAGCCGGCGGCGCCGGTGACGAGGATGGGCATGGCGAAAGTCCTGGAAAGCGTGGAACAGCGTGCGCGGTGTGTGGATCGGAACGGCAGGTCAGAACAGCCCGAAGCGCTTGCGGGCGACATTGGGCCGGGCGGGATCGATCACGTCCTGCAGGCCCTTGGCGTCGAAGCGGTCCATCAGCGCCTCGGCGCCCTTCTTCAGCTTGAGCGCCATTTCTTCCGGATACAGCGGCACCAGGGTCATGAACACGATGGTCTTGTCGGCATCGACGACCAGTTCCCCAAACGCCTCGGGCGTGCTCACCGGCGGCAGCACGATCGCCCCGTCGAAGCCGATGCCGGGCGCGTACGGTTCGGCCGGGTGACCGTTGGGCACGGTGTGGCCGAAGCCCAGCCAGGTGTCGTACTTGTGCGGCAGCCGCGCCAGGGTCTTGAGCAGGCGCAGCGGCCAGTAATGGCGCTCATCCTGGAAATCGTCCTGGGTGATCGGCCAGTCGGGCGGCAGGGTCAGCATCAGCTCCATGAAGCGCGGTGCCCCCACGCCCTCGGGCACGGCCATCGGCAGGTCGCTCATCCCCGAGGTGACCAGCCGCAGATACGGCACCTCGTCGGTGGCGGGCACCACATGCACATCCAGGTGCACGGTGTCGGAGATGATCTCGTGCAGCACGCCGGCGACCGGCCCCAGGTGACGTTCGATGTGCGCGCCGATCTGCTCCAGGCAGGACTCGCCGCTCGCCGGTGCGAACGGTTTTTCCTCGCGGTGGTGCAGGATCGGGCTGCCGCCCGGGCTGATCTGCGTGTCCTCGTTGCTCATGCAATGCTCCGGTTGCTGGCCAGCGCCGCGGCGCGCGGCCTCAGCGCAGGGTCAGCGGCGCGTCCTTGGCCAGCGCCGCCTTGCGCTCCTTGCTGAACTCCCACCACGGACGTGGCGTCTCGCCCTGCATGAAGCGCACGATTGACAGGAACACGTCGATCACGCAGTGGTCGTGCACCACCCCGGTGCGCAGGCACAGCTGTGCGTACATGTCGTAGGGATCGCGGCCCTGCAGGTGCGCCGGCACGCGGATGCCGATCAGGCGCAGGTCCTTCTCGCAGGCCGGCCCGACGTTGGGCAGGTCGGTCAGGCGCAGCAGGTGGTGACGGTCGACCTTGCTGGGATGCATGGCGGGGACGGTCCTGGCGGACGCGGGCGGCGGCGCTCAGGCCTGCCGCGGGCGCAGTTTCTCGAGCACGCCGTCCAGCGTGTCCAGGTCGGTGTAGTGGATCACCAGCTTGCCCTTGCCGCCGCGGCCATGGGCGATGGACACCTTGGTCCCCAGCGACTCGGACAGCTCGGTTTCCAGCGAGGCGATGTCGGCCTGCGGCGCGGTGCGCGCCGGCTTGGCCTTGCGGTTGCTCGGCACCTTGCCGGCGGCGAACTGCTGGGCGCGGTGCTCGACCTCGCGCACCGACCAGCCCTGGTCGGCGGCGTCGGAGGCCAGGCGGCTGGCCAGCTCCGGCGACAGCGTCAGCAGCGCGCGCGCATGGCCCATCTCCAGGCGCCGCGCTTCCAGCAGCGCGCGGATCGCCGGCGGCAGTTCCAGCAGGCGCAGCAGGTTGGACACCGACGCGCGCGAGCGGCCCACCGCCTCGGCGGCCTCGGCGTGGGTCAGCGAGAACTCGTCGATCAGCCGCTGCAGCGCCTGCGCCTCTTCCAGCGGATTGAGGTCCTCGCGCTGGATGTTCTCGATCAGCGCCATGGCGATGACGGTGCGATCGTCCAGCTCGCGCACCACCACCGGCACCTCGCTGAGGCCGGCCAGCTGCGAGGCGCGCCAGCGGCGTTCGCCGGCGACGATCTCGAAACTGCCCGGCGCCAGTTCGCGGGCGACGATCGGCTGGATCACGCCCTGCGCCTTGATCGACTCGGCCAGCTCCTGCAGCTTGGCCTCGTCCATCTCCTGGCGCGGCTGGTACTTGCCCGGCTGCAGCTGCCCGACCGGCAGGCGGCGCAGGCTCTCGCCCGGCTGCAGCTCGGCGGTCGGCGCCGGCGCGGTCGCGCCCTTCGGCCCCAGCAGCGCTTCCAGGCCACGGCCGAGGCCGCGCTTCTTCGCTCCGAGGGCGGGGGGCTTGGCGCTCATCAGATGGTCTCCATGGCCGGCATCGGCCGATTGCGTTCGTTGCGGCGGCGCACGATCTCGCCGGCCAGTCCCAGGTAGGCGACGCCGCCGCGTGAGGTACGGTCGTAGCCGACGATGCTCTGGCCATGGCTGGGCGCCTCGGCCAGGCGCACGTTGCGCGGCACGATGGTGCGGAACACCTTGTCGCCGAAGTGGTTGGTCAGTTCCGCCGACACCGCGTTGGCCAGGTTGTTGCGCACGTCGAACATGGTGCGCAGCACGCCTTCGATCTCCAGCGCCGGGTTCAGCTCGGCGCGCAGCGCCTCGATGGTCTCCAGCAGTGCGGTCAGCCCTTCCAGCGCGTAGTACTCGCACTGCATCGGCACGATCACCGAGTCGGCGGCGGTCAACGCGTTCAGGGTCAGCAGCGACAGCGCCGGCGGGCAGTCGATCAGGATGAAGTCGTAGGCCTCGCGCAGCGGCGCCAATGCGGTCTTCAGCCGCTGCTCGCGCGCCGGCTGGTCCATCAGCTGGATCTCGGCGGCGGTGAGATCGATATTGCCCGGCAGCAGGTCGAAGCCTTCCGGCGCGGTCACCCGGATCTGTTCGGCGCTGCTCTCGCCGAGCAGCACGTCGCAGGTGGAGGCGGCCAGCTCGCGCTTGTCGATGCCGCTGCCCATCGTCGCATTGCCCTGCGAGTCCAGGTCCACCAGCAGCACGCGCTGCGACTGCCGCGCCAGCGACGCGGCCAGGTTGACCGCGGTGGTGGTCTTGCCGACGCCGCCCTTCTGGTTGGCGATGGCGATGATGCGGGCCATGCGGGAGCCTCGTCGGCGATGGGGTGGGACCGGGCATTATGCGGTCACAGCCCCCCCTGGCGGAAATCGGGGCCGGCCGCGGCCGCCGCTCAACCGCGCTCGACCACCACCAGGTGGCGGTCGGCGCCCAGGCCGGGAACCTGCAGCGGGTGCACCGTCGGCGCCACCCAGCCCGGCGGCAGCGCGGCGATCTCCTCGTCCGGGCGCACGCCCTTCATCGCCAGCAGGCGCCCGCCCGGGCGCAGCAGGTGGCCGCCGACGGCGACGATGCCGGCCAGGGTGTCCAGCGCGCGCGCAGTCAGCAGGTCGTAGGCGCCGGCCTCGTCCAGCGCCTCGGCGCGCGACTCGGCCACGCGCGCGTTGTCCAGGCGCAGCTGGCGCACCGCCTCGCGCAGGAACCGCGCCTTCTTGCCGTTGCTTTCGACCAGGGTCACCCGCAGCTGCGGCCGCGCGATCGCCAGCGGAATGCCGGGCAGCCCAGGACCGGTGCCCAGGTCGGCCAGCGCGCCCTCCTGGGCGAACGGCTGCATCGCCAGCGAATCCAGCAGATGGCGGGTCACCATCTCGTGCGGGTCGCGGATCGCGGTCAGGTTGTAGGTGCGGTTCCAGCGCGTCAGCAGCGCCAGATAGGCCAGCAGCGGCGGCGCCAGCGCGGCCACGTCCAGGCCTTGCGCGTGCAGGCCCTGCTCAAGCGCGACGCGGACGGAATCGGGAAGAGAGGCATCGGTCATCGGCGGATTATCGCAGGTGCCGCCGCTGCCGCACTCTGGCCGAGGCATTTCCCGGAACGCATAGAGGATCAGCACCCGCCTGGGGCGGTCAGGCTCCCAACATCCGTGCGAGGCCAGGTACCGGGTAGTATTCGAACGCCTTGCCGACCCGTTGCTTGTAGAGCAGGCCCGCGGCGACCAGGGAATTCAGGTCGCCCAGCGCTGTTGGATAGGTGATCGTGTGCGCCGACCGATGTCCGGCCACGGTGTATGGCCGGTCAGGATCCTTCAGTGCATTGGCCAGCAAGGCGCGCTGCCTGTGATTCAGCACAGCGTCGCCCACATGCGCCTTGCGCAGCACGTGACGCGCAAGCCGATCTTCCTGCTGCTTCTTCGCGATATACGTGTGCAACGCCTGGATGGACTGCTCGATCGCTTCCAACTGCTGCGAGACGAAATAGCTCAGATCGGCGCCATCGCTCTCGGTGTAGAGATACGCCCGCATGTATTTCCCGGGCGACTTCTTCAATACGCTCGAAATCGACAGATATTCGGTCAACCAGTAACCGGAGTTCATCATGCTCCAGTAGAAGAGCGCCCTGGCCGTCCGTCCGTTCCCATCAACGAATGGATGGTCGTAGCCGATCTGGAAGTGAATTGCGATGGCGCGCACGACAGGATGGATGAAGGTTTCGCTCGCCGTGTCGTTCGCGAACGCGCAAAGCCGTCTCATCCTGTCCGCCACTTGGATTGCAGGCGGCGGGACATGCAGCAGCGTCGGCGGGGAACCTCGGTCGTAGATGACGACATTGTCTCCCACCGAACGATATCGACCAGAATATTCCGCGCTTTCCAGCGTCCCGTCCGTCAGGATGCTATGCAGCTCCAGCACCTCCTCGGGCGTGATTGGCCGCTTCCCCCTGTCGCGAATCATGTTCATCGCGAGGTAGTTGTTGTAGATCATTCGCTCCGACTGATCGCGCGGCAGTCTGCCAGTCGATAGCATCTCTTTTGCAACCGCGCGGGTGGTAGCGGCTCCCTCAAGCTGGGACGACGTCATGGCCTCCTCGATCAGCGAACGGATCAGAAATCTATTCTGCCCACCGCTGCTCTCCATTCCTTTGATCGCCCCAGCCGCCTCGCGATCAATGTAGTGAAGTCTGCGCTGCATCGAATCGGTAATGGAAACGACGAAGTTCTCGTCGTCTTTGTCCACCAGATCAAGTTCGCGTGCCAGCGCTTGACGGCTCCACTTGATGCCAGCCCACCATTCTTCTGTGGTGAGGCCGTCTGGCGCGACTCTATGCCTGAGTTTGTCCCAGTGTTCGTAGCTTCCAGCCACCTCGGGACCGATCTTCGACCTGAACACCCTCATCATGCGTTCAGGTTCATTAACAAGAAGACGCCAGCTGGCTGGGGGCGGCACAGGGAGCTTCATCGCGTTTTCCTATAAAAAACGTATATCTTTTTACATCAAATTACACCAAAGCACGACCTGCCCAGCCAACGAGGTCGACATCGGAATCACAGGGCTGCAACACGATCCAGAGGCATGGAACCTAGGGCAGCCCTGGCCACCAGGCCAGCGCCGCCCGGTAGCCGGGCGCGGCCTCCCATTCGTGCAGGTGCCAGGCCTCGGCCGTGCCCAGGCCCGGGTCGCACCAGACCAGGCGCAGCGCGCCGCCGGCGTCCTCGGCGAAGCGCAGCCGGTGCAGGCCGAAGGCGATGCCGTGACCATGCGCCTTGAGTAGCGCTTCCTTGGCGCACCACAGGCGGAAGAACAGCGCCTCGCGCGCCGGCACCGCCAGCGCGGCCAGCAGCGCGACCTCGTCCGGGTGGAAGAAGCGCTGCGCCAGTTCCAGCAGGCGCGGCCGTGGCCGCTGGCGCTCGATGTCCACCCCCAGCCGCGCGTGCGCGGCCACCGCCACCAGCAGGTAGTCGCCGCTGTGGCTCCAACCGGTGTCCACGTGCGCCAGCGGTGCATGCAGGCCGGGCCGGCCGCGGGCGTCGCGGCGCAGCGGCAATTGCGCCGCCGGCACCGCCAGTTCGCCGGCCAGCAGGCGCCGCGCCTGCGCCTCGCCGGAGGTCCGCGGCGGATGCGGGCGCAGCCACAGTGCCACCGGGCCGAGGCGCCAGTCCGGCGGCTCGGCGCCGTCGGCCACGGGCGGCGTCGGCGCGCTCACGCCGCGCCCACAAAGCGCAATGACCGCTGCGCGGCGGGGCCGACGCTATACGGCCGCTTCACGGCGGCGCTTCTTAAATGACGCGCACCCCACCGCTCCTGGTGCGGGCCGAACCGAGGAGTCTGACGCATGGGCATCATCATCTGGTTGATCGTCGGCGGCATCGTGGGCTGGCTGGCCAGCATCATCATGCGCCGTGACGCACAGCAGGGCATCATTCTGAACATCGTGGTCGGCATCGTCGGCGCGCTGATCGCCGGCTGGCTGTTCGGCGGCGGCATCAACCAGGCGATCACCCTGTGGACGTTCCTGTACTCGTTGATCGGCGCCATCATCCTGCTGGCGATCGTCAACCTGTTCACCCGCGGCCGCGCGCGCTGACACAGCGCCCTCGCCGCTTGCGCAAACGCCCGGTTCGCCGGGCGTTTTGCGTTTGCGGCCCCGCTCACGGCGCAGCGCGGTCGGCCGGATGGCGCACGCCGTCCTCGACCGGCACCGCAATGGCCAGCGCATACGGATCCACGCCCTCCAGGCAACCGACGTTGTAGCCGTACAGGCTGGGATCGGAGCGGCGCCGATGATGCGTGTAGATCCCGCAGGTGCCGCAGAAATAATGCTGCGCGGTATGCGTGTGGAACTGGTACAGGCGCAGCGCCTGCTCGCCCTGGCGGACATGCAGGGCCGCCAGCGGCACCGAGGCGACGATGGCGCCGCGGCGCCGGCACAGCGAGCAGTTGCAGCGGCGCGGGTCGACGATGCCCTGCGGCAGCTCCAGGTCGATCTGCACCGCACCGCAGTGGCAGCTGAGCCGGTGCAGCGGCGCGATCGCGGTATCGCCGACCTTGTCGATGCAGCGCCGCACGTGGCGCTCGCTCATGCCGCCGGCTCCAGCTCGACCCAGGCCGGCGCGTGATCGCTGGGGCGGTCCCAGCTGCGCGGTTCGCGGTCGATGCCGGCACCGCGGGTGCGCGCCTTCAGCGCCTCGGACACCAGGGTCAGGTCGATGCGCAGCCCCAGGTCGCGGCGGAAGCCGGCCTGGCGGTAGTCCCACCAACTGAAGATGCCGCCGTCAGCATGGTGCAGGCGGAAGCCGTCGTGCAGGCCCAGGCCGAGCAGCTTGTGCAGGGCGCCGCGCTCGGCGGTGGAAGTGAGGATGTGGTTGTCGCTCCACACCAGCGGGTCGTGCACGTCGCGCGCGTCCGGGGCGATGTTGAAGTCGCCCAGCACCACCAGCCGCGGATGCCGCTGCAGCTCGTCGGCCAGCCAGGCGTGCACCGCCTCCAGCCAGCGCAGCTTGTAGGCGTACTTGTCGGTGCCCACGTCCTGGCCGTTGACCACGTACAGATTGACGATGCGCAGGTCGCCGATGGTGGCGGCGATGGCGCGCTTCTGCTCGTCCTCCAGGCCCGGCACGCCGATCTGCACGTCGCCGATCGGCAGGCGCGACAGGATCGCCACGCCGTTGTAGGTCTTCTGCCCGGCGAACACGCTGCGGTAGCCGGCCTCGGCCAGCGCCGTGTCGGGAAACTTGTGGTCCTCCAGCTTGGTCTCCTGGATCCCGACCACGTCCGGCGCGAACGCGGCCAGCCACTGTTGCAGGTGCGGCAGGCGCACGTTGAGCGAGTTGACGTTCCAGCTGGCGATCTTCAAGGGAAATCCGGGACGGGGAAGCCGGCCGCTATTCTGACCGCAGCCGCCGCGGCGGCCAAACCGTGGGCACCAGGCCGTTCAGCGCCGCGCGCAGCACTGCGCGAACAGCGCCGGCGCCAGGCTCAGCGCCTGCTGGCGCTGCGCCTCGTTCAAGCCGTCGAGCAGTTCCTCGGCACCGAGCGCCTGTTCCGGCGGCGGGAACGGCCGCTCCGGCGCCTGCCGCGCGGCCAGTTGCCAGGCCGCGGCGTACGGCGGATCGGCCACCGCCAGCCAGGGCGCGCGCAGCAGTTGCGCCAAGGCGTCGATCGACGTGCGGTCGCCGTGCAGCGCGCGGTCTTCAAGTTGCGTCACCACGTCCTCGGCATCGCGCTCGTCGGCGGCCGACAGCGAAGCGCGTTGCCCTTCCGCGTCGACGCTGCCGGCGCGCGCGACCAACTGCGCCACGCGCTGCGCCAGCAACTGGCGTTGCGCATCGGCATCGCCGCGCGCGGCCGCACTGCGCAGCATCGCCTCGATCTGCGCGGCATCGAGCCCGGCAACGCCGCGGCAGGCCGCGAGACGTTGCCGTTCGGCCGCCCGGCGTGCCGCGACGGCCGCGGCGTCCTCGGCGTCTGCACCCGGCAGCACCACCGGGCGGGACGGCGGCGCTTGCGCGCGTTGCCGGCAATCCAGCGCCAACAGCGCGGTGGCGGTCAGACGCTGCGCCTCGCTGGTGCCGGCCGCCAGCGCCGCATCGGGCGGCGTGGTCGCGGACATCGCCAACGGCGACGGTGCTGCCGAGCGCGGTAGAGCCGTTGCCTGCACCTTGCTCGCGGCAACGGCGGGTGCGGCCGTCGGCGGCATCAGCTTCGCCGCGAGCGCGACCATTCCCACGACCACCGCGCCGGCGAACCAACACAGCGGGCACCGCATCGCCGCCATGCTCAGCGCGCCGCGGCCGTGTAGGCGGCGCGGTCGAACGCCATCGGCTGCGCCTGGCGCAGGCGCTGCATGGCGTCGGCCGCGGCCTGCTCGCGCAGTTGCAGATCGATCTGCCCGCGCACCGCGTCGAAGCGCGCCGCGGTCTTCGCATCGAGCCGGATCAGGTGGTAGCCGTCGGGGCCGCGCACCGGCGCGGAGACCTGCTCCACCGCGAGCTGGCGGATCGACGCGTCGAACGCGTCGGCCAGGTAGCGGCCGAAGGTCGGCGACAACTGCCCACCCTCGCCGGCGGTGGCGGTGTCGTCGGACTCGCGCATCGCCAGCGTGGCGAAATCGGCGCCGCCGTCGAGCTGGCGCTTGAGCGCTTCGGCGCGCTGCAGAGCCTGCGCCTCGGTCAGGGTATGCCCGCTGCGCGGCCCGCCCTGCGGATGCAGCGCGACGAACAGATGGCGCAGGTGGTATTCGGTGTAGTCGTCCGGATGCGCGGCGAACTGCCGGCGCAGCATCGCCTCGTCGATGTGCGCGTCGGCGCTGAGCCGTGCCTGCGCGGCCTCGGCCAGGATCGCGTCGGCGGCGCGGCGCAGGCGCGCGGCCACTACCGGATCGTCCTGCAGATGCTGTTGCCGCGCCTGGTCGAGCAGGATCGCGCGGTCGGCGAAACGGCGCACCACCGAGTCATCGTCGATGCCGGCATCGCCGCGCGTGGCGTCGCCGGCCAGGGCGTGGTACTCGCTGGCAGTGAACTGCTGCGCGCCGACGCGCAGTACCACCGGGTCGGCGGTGGCGGGCTCGGCGGCCGGCGCAGCCAGGGCGGCGAACGCGGCCAGCGCGCAGGTGGCCAAGGTGATGGAGCTGGCCACGGCGGATTTGGCGAAAGACAGGGACATGCGCTTCTCCAGGAGAGGGCGGCCCACGGCGCCGGAGCGCCGCGGCCGCGACACGGCGGCCGACCGCGGGGTCGGCCGCCAGGACGTGCAAGGACTCAGTCGTGCTTGCCGCGTGCCTTCAGGTACGCGATCGCCGCCTTCGGGTCGTCGGTGGTGATCAGGCTGAACGCCTCCTGGTTGACGATGAAGTTGAGATCGCCACGGTTGTCGGCGGTGTCGCGGCCGCCGGAGTAGGAGAAGTACAGGTCCGACAGCTGATAGCAGCAGGCGCCGCTGTTCTGGTAGAACTTCCCGGCCAGCGGGCTGTCCGGAATCGCCTGGAACACGCCCACGCGCACGCCGCGCTCGCGCACGCGGTCGGCCTGGCCCTGCAGCAAGCCACCGAGCTGCTTGACGTTGATCTCCATCGCCTCCTTGGTATCGCTCCAGGCCGATATGGCGTTGTCGACATTGATCTTGGTCAGCATGTTGGTGGTGAACACCGGAATGCCGACCATGCTGGTGGTGTCGGCGCGGAACGCCGAGCGGCTCGGGTACAGGGTGGCATTGACCTTGGCGGCGACGAAGTTGGACGCACCCACCGAGAACGCGGCGTCGGCGGCGCGCGACACCGCACGCACCGAGGCGGCGTCCTTGATGTCGAACACGATGGGCGTCTTCAGGCCATGCGCCTTGAAGTAGGAGAACAGCTCATCCACGCGCGGCACGTGGTAGCCGGTGGTGGTGCGACGGTCGGGGGTCAGCAGGAACAGGCCGCTGACCACCGACCACGGGGTCACGGTGATCGACGGGTTGTAGCCCTGGTTGCTCATCGGGTCGTACTTGGTTTCGCCGGCACGGCTGGTCCACACGTTGGTGGTGCGACCGAGGTTCCAGTCGTGCAGCACCACCGGCACGCCGTCGCTGGTCATCTTGATGTCCAGTTCCACGCCGTCCATGCACTGGTCGTTGGCCAGCTGCAGCGCACCGCGCGAGTTTTCCGGCATGTCGGGGAAGTTGCCGTACTTGCCCCACAGACCGCGGTGGGCCAGCACGACGGTGTCGCCGCTGCTGTCGCCGAACAGGATGTTGCTCATCTTGGTGCCGACGGTGTCGTTGCAGTTGGCCATGGCCAGCTGCGGCACGACGGCCAGCACCGTCAGGGCGGCGAGCACGCGACAGGCGCGCGCCAGGGGCGAGGGAACGAATGCGATCTTCATTGGGCTGCGTCCGGTTCTGAAGGAAAGGGGGAGACACGGGGGACGAGCGCCGGTCAGGTCGACGCATGGCGGCATCTCGTGTGTTGCGCTCCGCACGGACGTCTCGCGCAGGAGCCTGAGCCGCCGTGATCGGCGGCGGCGTCGGGCGAGAACCTAATAACTTACTGTGAATTATTTATTTCCGGGGTGCGACCCCGCGTTGGACTGTGGACTGCGCCGCGATTTGCTGCAGTCTGAGTCGCACTGCTTCCCGGTGACGGGGCTGCGGACACGGCCCAGGGGTGGATCGCGCGTGCGAGGCCACGGGGCGTAGCGCCGCATCGGAAGCTTCGCCGATCGCGGCCGAGGCAGGCCTTGCAGGAGCGGCTTCAGCCGCGACGCTCTACCGGTAATGCTTCTTCGCGGCTCAAGCCGCGCCTGCACGCAGGTGCCCTATCGCCACCCCATGCACCCGCATCTGGACGTCGGCTACGCCCCGCTCACCGCACCAGGAACGAGAGCATGCGCGCGATCCGCGCGTACGGCGGCTTCAGCAGGTCGCTGCCGGCGCGGCGCGACTGCCACAGGATCGGCAGCGCCTTGCTGAAGGCGTCGAAGCCGGCGCGGCCATGGTAGGCGCCCATGCCGCTGGGGCCGATGCCGCCGAACGGCAGCGCGTTGGCGGCGAAATGCAGCAGGCTGTCGTTGACGGTGACGCCGCCGGCGATGGTGGCATGCAGGATCGTCTCGATCCGCGCGCGGTCATGGCTGAAGGGATACAGCGCCAGCGGCCGGTCGCGGCTGTTGATCTCGGCGATGGCCGCGTCCAGGGAGCGGTAGCTGCGCACCGGCAGGATCGGGCCGAAGATCTCCTCCTGCATCAGCAGCGCGTCGTCGCCCGGCTGCAGTACCAGCGTGGGCACGATCAGCCGTTCGCGCTCGGCACGCTCGCGCGCCACCGTGGCCAGTTCGATGACCTCCAGGCCGCGCGCGTGGGCATCGTCCAGGTAGCCGCGCAGGCGCCGGTACTGACCCTCGTTGACGATGCGGGTGTAATCCTCGGCGCTGGCGAAATCGCCGTAGCGCGCCAGCACCTGCGCACGCAGCGCCTGCACCAGCGCCGCCTCGCGGCCGGCGTCGATCAGCACGTAGTCCGGGGCGATGCAGGTCTGCCCGGCGTTGAACCACTTGCCGGTGGCCAGGCGCGCGGCGGCCTGTTCCAGCGGGTAGTCGGCGCAGACGATGGCCGGCGACTTGCCGCCCAGTTCCAGGGTCAGCGGGGTCAGATTGGGGGCGGCGGCAGCCATCACCTTGCGCCCGACCGCGGTGGAACCGGTGAACACCAGGTGATCCAGCGGCAGCGCGGCGAAGGCGGACGCCACCTCGGCACCGCCCAGCGCCACCGCCACCCGCTGCGGCGGGAACACCTCGGCCAGCAGCGACTGCAGGAACTGCGCGCTGCGCGGGGTGTGTTCGGAGGGTTTCAGGTAGACGTGGTTGCCGGCGGCGATCGCGGTGGCCAGCGGGATCAGCGCCAGGTTGACCGGGTAGTTCCACGGCGCGATCACCCCGACCACGCCGACCGGCACCGGCCGCACTTCCGCACGCGCCGGCCACAGCCGCCAGCCGGCGCCGACCCGCTGCGGGCGCATCCAGCGCTTCAGATGACGCAGCAGATGATCGATCTCGCCAAGCACGGTCATGCCGTCGGCGATCAGCGATTCGTGGCGCGAGCGGTGGCCGAAATCGGCGGCGATGGCATCGGCCATCTCCGGCAACCGCAGCTTCAGCACCGCGCGCAGCCGCAGCAGGTCCTCGCGGCGCTGCGCCCGCTCCGGCTTGGCCGACTGCCAGGCCGCGCGCAGGCGCTGCAGGGTGACTGGCAAGGCGGCCAGTGGCGTGTCGGTGGAAGCGGCGTCGGCGGCGAGGGTCGGCATGGGCGCACTATACGATGGCGGTCGCGGCTGCCGTGCGCCACGTCGGGGGTCGGCGGCATGCGACCGAGACCCCGGGTCTGACGGTGGCTCGCGTCGGGACTGAAGTCCCTCCCACAAGAGAGCAGCAGCGACCGGGCGAGATGATGCGGCATCCCGTCTCGGGACCGGCAACCCCCACCCTTCCGGGGTCGGGACTGAAGTCCCTCCCACGAGGGGCGCGCCGGCATCGCCGCGAACTGAAGTTTCCACCTGTGGGAGGGACTTCAGTCCCGACCCGATGGCACCAGGCACGCGAGCAGATGTGCTACAGCGCCGCCGGCTCTTCCAGCAACCATGCCTGCAACTGCGCCAGCGAGGCGACCTGGTGGTGCGGCACGATGCCCTCCGGCGCGGCGGCGCCGCGCGCATTGAACCAACAGGTGTGCAGGCCTGCGGCCAGGCCGCCGGCGATGTCCGCCTGCGGATTGTCGCCGACCATCAGCACCTGCGCCGGCGGTGGGTCGCCGAGTTGCGCCAGCGCGTGCGCGAAGATCCCCGGGTGCGGCTTGGCCACGCCCACCACCTCGGAAATGGCGATGACTTCGAAGCGGTCGTGCAGCCCGGTACGCTGCAGGCGCGCGTTCTGCAGCGCGCCGAAGCCGTTGGTGACCAGGCCCAGGCGCGCGCGCCCACGCAAGGCGTCGAGCAGATCCACCGCTCCGTCCAGCGGCGCACACAGCTCGGCCATCGCCGCCAGGAACGCCGTGTTCAAGGTCTCCGGCGCGGTCTGCAGGCGCTGCGCCCAGTCGGCGAAACGGCGCTGCTGCAATTGCAGCGCGGTGATCGCGCCGTTCTGGTACTGCACCCACAGCGGCCGGTTGCAGGCGGTGTATTCGGCGTAATCCGCCTCGCCGAACTGCACGCCGTAGCCGGCGAACATCCGCTGCAGGCCGGCGAAGGCATCGAAGTGGAACAACGTGTCGTCGGCGTCGAACAGGATCCAGCGGTAGCGCATGCGGCGAGATGATGCAGCGGCGGGCGGCCATGGTAGCGCCGCGACGGCCTCCCGCGCACGGACGGCGGCGCAGCGCTGCGCCGCCGTCCGCTGCCTTCATCCGCCCGTCCGCGCCAGGTCCTCGACCAGCAACTCGTAGGCATCGGCCGTGTTGCGCTTGAGGGTATAGGACAGCGCCCGGACCTGCCGCTCGCCGTAGGCATGGTCGTCGGTGCCCCGCACTGCCGTCCAGTGCGACGCCTCGTGCACCAGGGTTCCCGCCTGCTCCACCGCATCCAGGGTGAAGTACGCCGCGCACAGGTAGATCCGCTGCGGATTGTTCGGCCAGACGTATGCGATCGTGTTCTTGGCCTCGTGTTCGTCGAACTCGAACGCGGCCTTACGGTCCAGACGCTGCAGCGCCGCGACAATCTGTCGGTAGTCCCGACGGTAGCCGTCCAGATGCGCGGCCGTGCCGCGGCTGTCGAAGTGCTTGCCGACCAACCTGGCGAGCGCCTGGTCCGACAATCCGAGGACCTGGTTGCAGAGGGCCAAGGCGTTTGTGAGCGCCTGATCGGCGACCTGGAATTCCTGCTGGTTCAATGCGCGTGTCATCGTCTTGCCTCGTCATCGGCCACATGGCCGTGACGCCAGCGTGCGGCGGCGTGCGCAAGCCAACACTCGGTCGGCACCCTAGATCGGCAGATGCAGAAGCTGATGCGATCAGCGCCCGGGCCAACGCAGGACGCCGGCACGAGGCCGGCGTCCTGGTCGATGGCAGCCGTGTCGATGGCTCAGTGCCCCGACCCGCGCGAGGCGCCCAGCCCGGTCTCGGCGCGGATCTGCTGCGCCTTGAACGCGGCGCGTTCCTTGCCGGCCTGCGCGCTGCGGTCCAGCACCGAGAACAGCCAGATGCCGACGAAGCCGATGGTGACCGAGAACAGCGCCGGCGAGGTGTACGGAAACGGCGCCGAACCGGTCGGGTTGCCCAGCGTATCCACCCACACCGACGGCGACAGCACCGTCAGCACCAGCGAGGAGATCAGGCCCAGGAAACCGCCGATCACCGCACCGCGGGTGGTGCAGTTCTTCCACAGCAACGACAGGATCAGCACCGGGAAGTTGGCCGAGGCGGCGATGGCGAAGGCCAGCGACACCATGAAGGCCACGTTCTGCTTCTCGAACACGATGCCCAGCAGCACCGCGATCACGCCCAGTGCAATGGTGGTGACGCGCGACACCTTCAGCTCCGAGCCCGGGCCGGGATTGCCCTTCTTGATCACCGTGGCGTACAGGTCGTGGGACACCGCCGAGGCGCCGGACAGGGTCAGGCCGGCGACCACCGCCAGGATGGTGGCGAAGGCCACCGCGGAGATGAAGCCCATGAACACGTTGCCGCCCACCGCGTTGCCGACCAGCACCGCCGCCATGTTGGCCGCGCCCTTGCCGCCGTGGATGGTGCCGGTGGCGACGTCGGCGAACTGCGGGTTGGTCAACACCAGGGCGATGGCGCCGAAGCCGATGATGAAGATCAGGATGTAGAAGTAGCCGATCCAGGTGGTGGCCCACAGCACCGACTTGCGTGCCTGCTTCGCATCGGGGACGGTGAAGAAGCGCATCAGGATGTGCGGCAGACCGGCGGTGCCGAACATCAGCGCCATGCCGAAGGAGATCGCCGAGATCGGATCCTTGACGAAGCCGCCCGGGCCCATGATCGACAGGCCGGCAGTGGCCGCCTCTTCCGGCGAGGCGCCGCCGTTGGCCGCCACCGCGGTCTTCACCCGCACGCCCTCGGCGAACAGCGCCTCGAAGCTGAAGTTGAAGTGCCACATGATCGCCACGGCCATGAAGGTCACGCCGGTCAGCAGCAGCACTGCCTTGATGATCTGCACCCAGGTGGTGGCGGTCATGCCGCCGAACAGCACGTAGACCATCATCAGCACGCCGACCAGGCTCACCGCCACCCAGTAGTCCAGGCCGAACAGCAGCTTGATCAGCGCGCCGGCGCCGACCATCTGCGCGATCAGGTAGAACAGCACCACCACCAGCGTGCCGGAGGCGGCGAAGCTGCGGATCGCGGTCGGCGCGAAGCGGTAGCCGGCCACGTCGGCGAAGGTGTACTTGCCGAGGTTGCGCAGGCGCTCGGCCATCAGGAAGGTCAGGATCGGCCAGCCGACCAGAAAGCCGATGGCGTAGATCAGGCCGTCGTAGCCGTTGGTCATCACCGCCGCGGTGATGCCCAGGAACGAGGCCGCCGACATGTAGTCGCCGGCGATCGCCAGGCCGTTCTGGAAGCCGGTGATGCCGCCGCCGGCGGTGTAGAAGTCCGACGCCGAGCGGGTCTTCTTCGCCGCCCACTTGGTGATCCACAGCGTGCCGGCGACGAAGAAGGCGAACATCCCGATCGCCACCCAGTTGGTCGGCTGCTTGTCGGTCTGGCCGACATCGCCGCCGGCGGCCAGGGCCGCGCCGGCCGGCAGCAGCGCGGCCAGCAGCAGCAGAAGGAAGCGCAGGTGCTTGCTCATTGGCGGGCGTCCTCGAGGATGTCGGCGGTCAGCTGGTCGTACACGGTGTTGGCGCGACGCACGTAGATCGCGGTGATGGCGATGGTGAAGACCATCACCCCGATCGCGATCGGGATGCCGATGGTGGTGACGCCGCTGCCCATCGGCTGGGCCAGGAAGGCCTTGTCGAAGGCGATCAGTCCGATGAAGCCGAAATAGGCCAGCAACATCAGGATGGTCAGCGTCCAGCCCAGCGCGTTGCGCTGGCGCTTGAGCGCGTGGTACTTCGGATTGGCGTCGATCCTGGCGATCAGCGCGTCGTTGGAGAGGCTCATGAGATGGCTCCGGTAAGTGGCCGCGGCGCGGATCAGAAGCTGTACTTGGTGGTGAACTGCAGGCGGGTGATGTCGCCCGTGGCGCCGCTTTCGATCTCGCGCTTGCCGTACATCAGCTCGGCGCCGATATCGACCTTGGGCAACGGCGAGTAGAAGACGTTGCCGCGGATGCTCTGCACGCTTTTGGTCACGGCCAGGCCGGTGCGCGCGGTGTCGTTGTCGTAGTCGCTGCGCGCGTAGATCAGGTTGGTGCGCAGCTTGGGCGAGAACGCGTGGCGCCAGCCGACGTAGCCGGCGACCACCCCGACCGTGTCCAGATCGCGGTCGGCGGCGTCGTACACCGCGTTCTGGGCGATACCCAGGCCGATGTAGCGGCCGATGCCTTCGCCGCCGGTGAGCTGGTAGAACAGGCTGTCGCTGTCGCTGGCCACCCACTTGCCGCCCAGGGTCAGGCCGCCGGAGGCCTTGCTGGCATCGGCGCCGGTGGCGCGGTTGTCGACCTTCTGCTGGCCGACCACGCCGGCCACGCCGAAGCTGCCCCAGTCGCCCTTCCAGCCGTAGCGCACGGTCAGGTCCGGCAGCGCGCCGCGGTCGGAACTGGCGGTGCTGACCACGCCGGCCACGCTGCGCGTGTACAGCGTGGTTTCCGGATTCTCCAGGGCGATGCTGAAGCCGCCGTTGGTGTAGCGCAGCTGCGCCTGGCGCACGAACACCACGCCGTCGGTGGGGCCGATGAAGTCGGCCGCTTCCGGCAGCGCCGCCGGGTCCATGAAGTTGGACCAGGTCTGGCCGGCCAGCCAGTGGTTCCAGTACATGTAGGCATGGCGCAGGGTGGCGCCGTAGGTGTTGGTGGCGGTCTGGGTGCCCAGCGCGTTGCCGAAAAAGTCCAGTTCCACCAGCGCGCCGGCCTTGTTGCCGCCTTCGGTGACGCTGTCCACGCCGAAGTTGATCCGCGAGAACTTGGCATGCGCGTTGTAGTCGGTGCCGGACTTGGCCCCGCCCACCGGGGTCTGCCCGGGCAGGTACAGCGCGCGGCCGGTGGCGTCGTCGGCGAGCTGGCCGTCGCCGGTGCGGGTGGCCAGGAAGTCGGCCTTGATGAAGCCGCCGACCTTGAAGGTGGTGCCGGGCGTGGCCCCCGGGGTGATGGTGGTGACCTGGATCGGCGCCTTGCCGGCCGGCGGTGCCGGGGGTGGCGGCGGCGGCGCGGCCTGGGTCGAGCGGACCGCGGCGACCTCGGTCTGGGTCTGCGCGATCTGTCCCTGCTGCTGTTGCTGCGCCGACAGCAGTTGCTGCACCTGCCGTTCCAGCTCGGCCACGCGGGTCTCCAGCGCCTGTTCGCGCGCCGAGGGTTTGCCTTGGGCGAAGGCCGCGCCGGGCGCGACCAGGGCCACCAACAGCGCGGCCGCCAACGGGCGACGCGCCAAGGATGCGATGCGGTTGCTCATTACTCCCTCCCGAATAATGGATGGCCGCACGCATGCGCACGGCCGTAGCCCAGCGTGCGCGACCGCACCGGCCGCGCCTATTGGCCATTAGTCGAACGTCGGCTGAGTTACGACCATCGTCTAAGACCCGGCGCGTGTGCGCTTAACGCCGGATGCGGCACACTGCGCGTTGACGCGCCGCCGCATGCGGCGCCCCGTTCATTGCAGAGGGAACCATGGCCGATCTCTATCCCGTCGATCCGCAGTTCGCCGCCCGTGCGCGGGTCGACAAGACCCAGTACCAGACCCAGTACAAGGAATCGGTGGAACAGCCGGAGGCGTTCTGGGGCAAGGTGGCCGAGCGCCTGGACTGGTTCAAGAAGCCGACCCGGATCAAGGACGTCAGCTTCGCCCTGGACGATTTCCGTATCCGCTGGTTCGACGACGGCGAACTCAACGCCAGCGTCAACTGCCTGGACCGGCAGCTGGCCACCCGCGGCGACAAGACCGCGCTGCTGTTCGAGCCGGACAGCCCGGACGCGCCGTCCTACCGCGTCACCTATCGCGAGCTGTACGAGCGCGTGTGCCGGCTCGGCAACGCGCTGCGCGCGCTGGGCGTGCGCAAGGGCGACCGCGTCACCATCTACCTGCCGATGATCCCAGACGCGGCAGTGGCGATGCTGGCCTGCGCGCGCATCGGCGCGATCCACTCGGTGGTGTTCGGCGGCTTCGCGCCCAACTCGATCGCCGATCGGGTGATCGACTGCGGCAGCAAGCTGATCATCACCGCCGACGAAGGCCTGCGCGGCGGCAAGAAGATCCCGCTCAAGGCCAACGTGGACGCGGCGCTGAAGCTGCCGGGCACCACCAGCGTGGAGACCGTGCTGGTGGTGCGCCACACCGGCGGCGCGGTGGACATGCAGGCCCCGCGCGACCGCTGGTTCCACGACGTGGTCGACAGCCAGCCGGCCGAATGCGAGCCCGAGCGCATGAATGCCGAGGATCCGCTGTTCATCCTCTACACCTCCGGCTCCACCGGCAAGCCCAAGGGCGTGCTGCACACCACCGCCGGCTACCTGCTGTACGCGGCCTACACCCACGAGACCGTGTTCGACCTGCGCGAGGACGACATCTACTGGTGCACCGCCGACGTGGGCTGGGTCACCGGCCACAGCTACATCGTCTACGGGCCGCTGGCCAACGGCGCCACCGCGCTGATGTTCGAGGGCGTGCCCAACTACCCGAGCGTGTCGCGCTTCTGGGAAGTCATCGACAAGCACCAGGTGACGATCTTCTACACCGCCCCGACCGCGATCCGCGCGCTGATGCGCGAGGGCGAGGCGCCGGTGAAGAAGACCTCGCGCACGAGCCTGCGCCTGCTCGGCAGCGTCGGCGAGCCGATCAATCCCGAAGCCTGGCGCTGGTACTACGACGTGGTCGGCGACGGCCGCTGCCCGATCGTGGACACCTGGTGGCAGACCGAGACCGGCGGCATCCTGATCACCCCGCTGGCCGGCGCCATCGACCTCAAGCCCGGCTCGGCGACGCTGCCGTTCTTCGGCGTGCAGCCGGCGCTGGTCAGCGCCGACGGCGAGATTCTGGAAGGCGCCACCGAGGGCAACCTGGTGCTGCGCGATTCCTGGCCGGGGCAGATGCGCACCGTCTATGGCGACCACCAGCGCTTCATCGACACCTATTTCCGCACCTACCCGGGCAGCTATTTCACCGGCGACGGCTGCCGCCGCGATGCCGACGGCTACTACTGGATCACCGGCCGCGTCGACGACGTCATCAACGTCTCCGGCCACCGCATCGGCACCGCCGAAGTGGAGAGCGCGCTGGTTTCCCACCCCAAGGTCGCCGAAGCGGCGGTGGTCGGCTTCCCGCACGACATCAAGGGCCAGGGCATCTACGCCTACGTGACCCTGGTTGCCGAGGAGCAACCGAGCGAGGCCCTGCACAAGGAACTGGTGGCCTGGGTACGCAAGGAGATCGGCCCGATCGCCGCGCCGGACCACCTGCAGTGGGCGCCGGGCCTGCCCAAGACCCGCTCGGGCAAGATCATGCGCCGCATCCTGCGCAAGATCGCCGAGAACGCCCCCGACCAGCTCGGCGACACCTCGACCCTGGCCGATCCGTCGGTGGTGGATTCGTTGGTGAACGAACGACTCACGCGCTGACGCGCGTCGGGAATGGGGAATCGAGAATGGGGAATGGGAAAAGCCGTTCCCCGTCGCTTCGCCATCTTGGGCACCCGACGTTCCGCTTTTGCCGTTCCCATTCCCCACTCCCGATTCCCCATTCCCGGCCCCACCCATGCCCACCCTGCTGATCGCCGACGACCATCCCCTGTTCCGCGAGGCGCTGCGTGGGGCGGTGCAGCGGGTGATGCCCGGGGTGCAGTTGTACGAGGCTGACAGCGTCGAGGCGCTGTACGCGCTGGCCGATCGCCATGCCGATGCCGATCTGCTGCTGATGGATCTCAACATGCCCGGCGCGCAGGGCTTCAGCGCGCTGGTGCACATGCGCGCGCTGCATCCGCAGTTGCCGGTGGTGGTGGTGTCCGCGCGCGAGGAGCCGACGGTGATGCGGCGCGCGCTGGACCACGGCGCGTTCGGCTTCATTCCCAAGTCGGCCGACTCGGACACCATCGGCCTGGCGCTGGGCACGGTGCTGGACGGCGAGCACTGGGCGCCGCCGGAAGCGCACAACGTGCCGCCCACCGACCGCGCCGAACGCGAGGTCGGGCAGCGCCTACGCGAACTGACGCCGCAGCAGTTCCGGGTGCTGCAGATGCTCGGCGCCGGCAGCCTCAACAAGCAGATCGCCTACGACCTGGGCGTGTCCGAAGCCACCATCAAGGCGCACGTCACCGCGATCCTGCGCAAGCTCGGCGTCACCAACCGCACCCAGGCGGTGCTGCTGGCCGGCAAGCTGGCCATCGACAGCGACGCCATCGTGCTGCCGCCGGAAGAGGACTGAGCCGCGGCGACGCCTGGCGAAGGCGCAAGCGGTGCGGATGCGGCGCGTGCGCGCACGTTGGCCTTGCGCACGCGGCACGCTGGGCGCCTCCTTGTGGGAGGGACTTCAGTCCCGACGTGCTGAACGCTGAGCGCCAGTCGCACTCTTCGGCGCGACGGAAGCCACCCCACGCGGCGGCGATGCGTCGATTGCTGCATCCGGGAAATGAGGACGCGTCCGTGGCGCTGTCCTGAAGTGGCGCACACATTCGCACCTCACGCTCTATGGCTGAGTGCCACGGCGAGAGCCACATGCGCAGGGAGTGGGCATCCTCGACCTATCACGCACACACGCGTGCCGTACCGCCGCAGAGCCACCGTCGATATAGCCGCAGCTATCAAGATAAGCTGCAGGTTCGCGTGCGTTCCAGGGATGTTCGCCGCAGTTGGGCGCTGTTAGACTGCGCGTCCCCTTGGGGAGTAGCCTGCTGTCCGCCCTGCGCGGACAGCGCCCGTATCAACAGACTCGGCCGATGCGCCGTGGTACGGGCAGCCAGTTCGGTTGGCGAGACCAGCGGCGAGTGCGCAAGGCGAAGGCCGGGCGCGCGCGCTCGTCGTTGTCGCCTGTCCCGGTACGGTCCCCCATGTCGTTTCTTTCGATTCTCCTGCTCGGCATCGCCATGTCGACCGACGCGTTCGCCGCCGCCGTCGGCAAGGGCGCGGCGATGCAACGCCCACGCTGGGCCGACGCGCTGCGTGCCGGCCTGATCTTCGGCTGCATCGAGGCACTGACCCCGGCGCTGGGCTGGGTACTCGGCCAGGCCGCGTCCAAGTACGTGGTCGCCTTCGACCACTGGATCGCCTTCGGCCTGCTCGGCGCACTGGGCGTGCACATGATCGTCGCCGGCCTCAAGCCGGAGTCCGACACGCCCGAGGAGGCCGCGCCCAAGCGCCACGGCTTCTGGAACCTGGCCGCCACCGGCTTTGCCACCAGCATCGACGCGATGGCGGTCGGCGTCGGCCTGGCCTTCCTCGACGTGAACATCGTCGAGGTCGCGGCGATCATCGGCCTGTGCACGCTGACCATGGTCACCCTGGGCATCATGCTCGGCCGCGCGCTCGGCGCGCTCGCCGGCAAGCGCGCGGAGATCGTCGGCGGCGCGCTGCTGATCGCGATCGGCAGCACCATCCTGTTCGAGCATCTGCATGGTGCAGGTTGATCGACGGGGCGCTGGTGCGGCCGGGATTGGGGATTCAGGATTGGGGATGTGCGGCGACGTGCGCGCCCATCCCACACTGACGGCGCCTTGGGTCAGGCCGGCTTGGCGGTGAATTCGAGATAGGTGGACAGGATGTACTTGTCGCCGCTGCACGGCGGTAGCCACGCGTGCAGGAACATCCAGTACGGCGGAAAGATCAGCAGGCGCTCCGGCGTAGTACCAGGCATCGAGCGTGAGCATGCTTCATTGGCGAGTCCACGCCGCCGCCAGTGCAATGGCATTGCGCCGCGCCCCCCATGGAATTGGGTGGCGCGGCGCAATCAACATTCATCAGTTCTGCGGGAAGAATCCATAAATCGTCGTTACGCCACCAGAGTCCGCGAAACTTTCGACGAAGCTGGCAACATCGCCTTTCATTGACGCTTCCGCCTGCGCCCTCGCAGGAACGGCTCTGACATCCGAATCCCGCTCGACACCCCCATCGATCAAGTCATTGAAAGAGGTGACCGGAAGATTCTTGATCGTGTAGTAGTGGTCGACAAGGAGATAGCCACCAGGTGTCTGCGTGTACTTCTCGATCTGGACTTGATTGCCGACCTTGACCGGCCCCCAACCGTTACTGCTTGCTGCGGATGCGTAGGCACTAAGCGCGATCTTCACGTAGCCCAGCACGGCGTCCGTATTTTTCGCCACAGCGCAGTCGGCGCATTGAATGAAGATTTCATCGACCCTGTCGGTGACGACGGTGGCGCTTGCGCCGAACGATGCGGCGGACAGAACTACTCCCAACAGACCATATGCAAATTTCATGAGCTAAATCCTTGCCGTTGAAATTAAAGAAAGTACCGAGGAAATCCCCACAAGCAAAAAGCAGACAACAAAACACCACGCCTGGAATCGGCGCCCCATCAAGGGGCGCCAACGCCATTTCCCTTACAACAAACCCTTACGCATTAGAACTTGTACGTAGCACGCATCCAGTAGTAGCGGCCGAGCGTGTCGTAGGTGCTCACGTCGGTGTTCGCGTTCAACACGTTGTTCTGGTACATCATCGGCGGCTGCTTGTTGGTCAGGTTGTCCACGCCCAGATCCAGGCGCAGGTTGGCCCCGGCCATGTCGTAGCCCACCTGCAGCGCGTGGTACATGTAGCTGCCGTAGTTCAGCACCACACCCTTGTCATGCCCGTCGGCGGACATGTTCTGGCTCAGGTCGCCGCTGCCGACCTGCATCTTGCCGACCCAGCGGGTGGTCCAGCTCGCATCCCAGTTGCCCAGCTTCCAGCCGAACAGCGCATGCGCGCGCCAATGCGCGTAGTTGCCATAGGACGAGTTGTAGCGCCCGGCCATGTGCACCACCGTGTCTCCGGTGTCGATGTCGTAGCGGTGCAGGTAGGTGCTGTCCACGGTCACGGTGAACTTGCCGTAGTCGGTAGCGGGCAGCGCGTAGCTCGCGCCGAGGTCGATGCCCTGGGTGTTGAGCTTGCCGATGTTGACCACCGGCGTCTGGATGTGGTCGATGTTGCCGGCGCTTGGGGTGCCGGCGGCGTAGCGGTGGAGGTAGCTGCAGTACGGGCTGTTGTCATCGTTGTAGCAGAGGTCGGCTACGGTCTGCGCGGAGATCGGCTGGATCAGGTCGTCGAGCTTGACCTTCCACCAGTCGAGGTTGACCGACAGGCCCGGTACGTACTCGGGGCTGTACACCAGGCCGTAGTCGAACGAGGTGCCCTTCTCCGGCTTGAGCTGGTAGCCCACGTAGGTGGCGCCGGACTTGATCGCGTTGGTCTGCGACAGGCCTGTGCCGCTCCAGCCGGCCGGCACACCGGCGCAGGCAGTGGCGTGGCCGCTGCCGCTGTAGCCGACGCAGGGGTCGATGAAGTTCGGCGCGTCGGCGGTCGGGCCCTGGTAGATGTCGGTGATGGTCGGCGCGCGGAACACCTGCGCCGCCGTGCCGCGCACCAGCAGGTCGTGGATCGGCCGCCACTCCACCTGGAACGAGGCGCTGTTATTGCCCGAGCGCACGCTGCTGTAGTCGGAGTAGCGGTCGCTCAGGGTCAGGTTGAGCGCGCCGATCGGCGAGGACTGCTCCAGCACCGGCATGAACAGCTGTGCATAGGCCTCCTTGACGTTGAAGCTGCCGCTCAGCGGAGAAGCACAGGCTTCGGAGGAAACCGCGCAAGTGTTGTCGCTGTTGATCAGCGCGTTGGCCGACACGCTGGAACTCAGGCTCTCCTTGCGGTACAGCGCACCGACTGCCAGCTGCGCGGCACCGGCCGGCATCTCCCACAGACTGCCGTTGGCGCTAGCTTCCCACTGCCGCATGATGGTGGTGGTTTCCTGGCGCGGAATCGATTCGTTGCTGTTCAGCCAGGCGACCGTGGCCGGGCTGCCCTGATCCAGGATGTTGACCTGCCCACTGTTGATCGCGTTCTGCAACGCGGCGTAATCGACGTAGCCGTGGCTCCAGTTGCGCTGGCGGTAGTGGCCGTAGTTGAAGTTGGCGTCCCACACCCAGCTACTGTCGCCGATGCCGCCCTTCAGGCCGATCACATCCTGATCGGTGGCCGTGTCGTAGAAGCCTTCGCGCTGGCCGAGCGAGGTGAAGCGCGTCTGATACTCGTAGCCGTTGGGGCCGAACTCCACGCCGAACGGGTTGTACGGATTGTTGGCGGCGACGGTGATGCCGTCGTTCTGCGCGTCGAGCGGCAGCGGCGCGATCGCGAAGTTGGACATGGTGTGGTTGTGGTAGGCGTTGACGTACGCCTGCATCGAGTCGGTGATGTTGAAGCTGCCGAGCACGAAGCCACCGACGCGCTGTTGCGGCGTCAGCAGCAGGTTCTGTGCCTCGTAGTTGTACGAATCAGCCGAGGAGCTGTAGCACTTGTAGCCGCCGTTGCCGTTGCCGGTCAGCGCGCCATCGGGCTTGCAACCGTTGGCCGCCAGAGTCGCTGCCGGCAGCTTGTAGTAGCCGGTCGGGGTCCGTGCGGAACCGCCCTTGTAGACGCTGCCGCTGGACAGGTACATCGCGTACTTGGAGAACGCGCGGTTGGCGGTGGAGACTTCCTTCTGCTTGTTGTAGTCCAGGCCGACCACCACGTTGCCGCGGTCCCAGGTCTTGCCGAAGGTGAAGCTGCCGCCCTGGCGCGCGCCGTCGCCGCGGCTGGTCTGGCCGTAGTTGGCGGAGACTTCGCCGCCTTCGAAGTTCTTGCGCAGGATGAAGTTGACCACGCCGCCGATGGCGTCGGAGCCGTACATCGCCGAGGCGCCGACCTTCAGCACTTCGACATGGTCGATCATGTTGGCCGGGATCGAGTTGACGTCGTTGTTCTGGATGCGGTGGCCGTCGATCAGGATCAGCGTGCGCTCGTCGCCGAGGCCGCGCAGCGAGATGGTCGAGGCGCCGTCGCCGCCGCCGTTGTTGACCTGCGGGTTGGTCGCGGCGCCGGCGATGCCGGGCAGCGCCTGCAGCAGATCGCCCAGGGTCTGCTTGCCGCTCTGCTGGATCTGCTGGCGATCGACCACGGCGACCGGGCTGGCGGTCTCCACATCCACGCGGCGCACCAGCGAACCGGTGACGGTGAGCTTGTCCAGGGTCACCGGCGCGTCGCCGGACGCGGACGCCGCCGGCGTGGCGCTCTGCGCATAGAGCGTGGCGGGAAGCGTCGCCATGGCCAGGCAAACGGCGTGAGCGAGTCTGTTCTTTGCTACGGACATCGGGAAGACCTCATGTGATGTGCGACAAGCGCCGGCTGCACGCAGGCGCGAACCATCCCGGGCGCGGAAACGCGCGGCGGGTGAAATGGATGCCTCGGGCCAGCGGTCCATTACAGGACCGTCAGGCACTTGTTAGTTTTTTATAAGAAGGGTGTTGTTTCGGTGTGCCAACGTGCGCCATCCCCTGACAAAAACACCGCTTCAAGCGCGGTACAGCGCACGCTGCGTTTTTGCCGTTCAACCAGCAGACGGGAACGGTTCAGACAACACGCAACGCTCAGTCGACGCGGTAGTCCCAGCGTCGCAGGAACGGCTGCAGCACCGGCAGTACCGGTGCGAAGGCGTTGCGATAGGCGTGCCAGCGGTCCAGGGCCTTGCGGTTGATGCCCTCCACCACCTGCGCGTAGCTGGGCGTGCTGATGAAGCCCTTGGCGCGCGCGTGGCGCTGGAAGTCCAGCAGCCGCTCCGGCTGCTGCAGCTGCAGGAACTGCCCCAGACGCGCCACCTGCGCCTGCGGATCGGCCACCAGGTCCTCGTAGCGCAACTCCAGCGTGCGTGGCTGCAGCAGGGCGGCGTGGTAGAGCCAGAACTCCATCGCGTCGGCATAGCCGCGCGCCAGCCGCGGCAGGCTGGCACACAGCAGGGCGAATGCCGGCGAGCGGAACGCCTGCATGTAGCAGCTCAGCAGCACGTCGCAGGGATGGCGCAGCGCCAGGATCACCGGCGCCTCCGGGAACAGGCGCCGGATCAGCGGCAGGCGCAGCAGGTTCAACGGGTTCTTGTCGACCAGGCGCTGGCCCGGCTGCAGCTGCACCACCCCGCGCACCGCCTGCCAGTACTCGGCGCGCAGCGCGTCACAGGCGGCATCGTCGAGCTCGCCCAGTCCGTCCGGCCAGGCCACGCCGCGCGCCTCCAGGCGGTCGGCCAGTCCCTGCAGGAACGGCCGCTCGTCCATCGCCACCAACTGCGGGTGGGCGTCGAGCATCTGTTCCAGCAAGGTGGTGCCCGAGCGCGGGAAGCCGACCACGAAGATCGGCGAGTCGGCCATGGCCGGCGCGGTCACCGGCCACGCCGCGGCATGGCGTGCCGGATCCCAGCGGGCCTGCGCGACCGGCAATGGCGGTGCGTCCGCCGCCGCCAGCTCCGGCACCAGCGCGGCCAGGCCCTCGACCTGGCCGGCATGGCCCTGCGCGCAGGCATGCAGCGCTTCGTCGTGAAGGCCGAGGCGGTCGCAGACCCGCGCCAGCGCGAAGAACAGGTTGCTCTGTTTGCGCCGGTCGACCGCACTGCCATCGGCCAACAGCCCGCGCAGCAGCGCATGCGCCTGCTGCCAGTGGCCCTCGCGCATGGCCAGCACCGCCAGCGCATTGCTGGCGTCCTGGCGCACGTCCGGGTCATCGATGCGCTCCGGCGGCGGCAGCTGCGCGGCGGCCTCGCGCGCCTGCGGCAGGCGGTTGGCGCGCTCGAGCACCAGCACCAGCCGCGACCAGGCCCGCGCCGGCTGCGCCATCGGCCCCTTGGCACAGGCGCGCAGCAGGTCGCCGGCCGTGTCGGTCTCGCCGCCCTGCGACAACAGCCAGGCCAGTTCCACGGTGGTGTCCGGATCCAGCGGCGGCCACTGCCGCCAGTCGGCGATCAGCGCCTGCACGCGCTGGAAGTCGCCGCACTCATGGCAGGCCATCGCCGCGTGCACGCACAGCGGCGGCGCCTGCGGCGCCAGCGCGTGGGCATCGAGCAGGTGTTCGCGGGCCGCGGCGTAATCGCCGGCGTCCATCGCCAGCAGGCCGAGGTTGTGGTGCGGCAGCGGATCGTCCGGCGCCAGCGCGCGGGCGCGCAGATAGGCCTCGCCGGCCGGGCCGGGGTCGCCGGCCTCGCGCAGCGCCGTGCCGAGGTTGTTCCAGTGCGCCACCTCGTGCGGCTCGCGCTCGGCCAGCCTGCGGTACACGGCGGCGGCCGGCGCCGGCTGGCCCTGCATCTGCAGGCTCATCGCCAGCAGACTGCTGGCCAGGACATCGTCGGGGCGCTGCCGCAGGTAGGCGCGGGCGCCGCGTTCGAGGGTCTGCGCCTGGCCGGCCTCCAGCGCCGCCAGCAGGTCCGGGAGCGGGGGGATCGCGGCGTCGTCCAGGGAGGTCATGCGCAGGCGGGTCGTGGGCGGCCCTCCACCTTAGCCGCCCGCCCGCGCCGTGCGCCATGCCGGTCGCGCCGACGGCTGCCACACAACCCATACATTGCCGTTACGAAGGCGCGCGACCGCTCCTAGATCGGGTCGTGGTAGGCGGTGAGGAAGGCGCGCAGCGAGGCCGGCTTGACCGGCTTGGTCAGCAGCCGGTAGCCGCGCTCGCGGGCCTGCAGCTTCAGTTCGTCGCGGCCGTCGGCGGTGAGCAGCGCGCCGGCCACCGGTCCGGGCATCGCCGCGCGCAGCGCATCCAGGGTCTCCAGGCCGTCGAGCCGGTCGTGCAGGTGGTAATCGACCAGCATCACGTGCGGCGCGCACGCGGCCTGCGCCAGCGCCTCGTCGACGGTGCTGGCGCAGATCACCTCCACCTGCCAACGGCCGAGCAGCGCGCGCATGCCGTCGAGGATTTCCTGATCGTTGTCCACACACAGCACGCGCAGCCCGGCCAGCGAGTCGGCCGCGGCCGCTGCGCGTGGCGCGCGTTGCAGCGCCTGCGGCGGTGGCGCCGCCCGCGGCACGGTGATGGAGAACATGCTGCCGTGGCCGACGCGGCTGCGCGCATCCAGGTCGTGGCCGAGCAGGCGCGAGATGCGCTGGCAGATCGACAGGCCCAGGCCCAGCCCCTGCTCGCCCCAGTCGAACGGCTGCTGGTAGCGCTGGAACTCGTCGAAGATCTGCTGCATGTGGTGCGGCGGAATGCCGGGGCCGGTGTCCCAGACCTGCAGTTCCAGCGCCGCGCCGCGGCGGCGCATGCCCAGCACGATGCGGCCCTGGCGGGTGTAGCGCAGCGCGTTGGCGAGGAAGTTCTGCAGCACCCGGCGCAGCAGCCGGCGATCGCTGCGCACCCACAGCGGCCGCGCGTACACGTGCAGGCGCAGGCCGCGGCCGGCGGCGATCGGGCTGTACTGCGCGGCCAGTTCGCGCAGCAGCAGGCCGGCATCGACGTCCTCGATGGTCGGGCGCAGGCCGCCGGCATCCAGCCGCGACACGTCGAGCAGGCCGTCGAGCAGTTCCTCGGCCGCGCGCAGCGAGGCGTCCACGCGCTCGGCCAGATGCCGCTGCTCCTCGTTCTGGTGCGCATCGCGCAGGGCCGAGGCGAACAGGCGTGCGGCGTTGAGCGGCTGCAGCACGTCGTGGCTGATCGCGGCCAGGAAGCGGGTCTTGGATTGCTGCGCCAGTTCGGCCTCGCGCGAGCGCTCGGCCACGCGCTGCTCCAGGGTCTCGTTGGCTTCGAGCAGCGCCTGCTCGGCGCGCTTGTAGTCGGTGATGTCGTTGTAGCTGGTGACGTAGCCGCCGCCGGGCAGCGGCTGGCCGCGCATCTCGATCACCTTGCCGTCGCTGCGGGTGCGTTCGAACACGTGCGGGGTGCCGGCGCGCATGTGCGCGATGCGGCGGGCGATCTGATCCTCCACCTGGCCGCCGCCGAGTTCGCCGCGCTCGGCGTTGTAGCGGATCAGGTCGGCGACCGGCCGGCCGACGTAGAGCATGCCGTCGGGATAGCCGAACATCTGCTGGTAGCGGCGGTTCCATGCGGTCAGGCGCATCGCCGGATCCACCACGCTGACCCCGGCGCTGATGTTCTCCAGCGTGGTGGACAGGATCTCGCGGTTGAAGCGCAGCTCCTGCCCGGCCTCGTCGAGCACCGCCACCACCTCGCCCAGGTCCATGCCCGAGCCGCGCAACAGGCTGGTCAGCACCAGACGCGCGGAGGCCGCGCCGATCGAGGCGGCAAGCAGGCGTTCGGTGAACTGCACCCAGACGCGGTCGGCCACCGCAGTGGGCTGCGGTTCGCGGCCGAGCAGTTGCGCCTGTTCGGCGAAGGCGCGGCGGGCATGGCGCTCGCCGACCATGCGCTCGGCCAGCGCCTGCAGATCGACCACGCGCACCTGCCCGAGCCAGTCGCCGGCCACCGCCGGGCGCTGCGAGTACGGCTCCAGGAACGGCGCGGCGCGCAGGCGCTCGTCCAGGCCCGGTCGCCAGCGCGCCGACACCAGCATCATCGTGCCGACGTTGACCAGCAGCGACCAGAACGTGCCGTGCGCCAGCGGATCCCAGCCGCTCATGCCGAACAACTGCTGCGGGCGCAGCCAGGAGATGCCGAACGGCCCATCCAGCAGCCAGGCCGGCGCCAGCCAGCCGGCCTGGGTCAGCGCCGGTAGCAGCAGCGTGTAAATCCAGGTGGCGAAGCCCAGCACCATGCCGGTCTCCACGCCCTTGCGGCTGGCGCCGCGCCAGTAAAGCCCGCCGATCACGCCCGGCGCGAACTGCGCCACTGCGGCGAAGGCCATCAGGCCGTAGGACGCCAGCGTCGTGTCGTTGCTGCTGCTGCGGTAATAGCCGTAGGCGATCAGCGCCAGCAGCAGGATCGCAAGGCGGCGGATCCACAGCACCTTCGAGGCCACGTCGGCACCGGCCGCCTGGTGCCCGCGGCGCCGCAGCAGCACCGGCATCACCAGGTCGTTGCTGATCATCGTCGCCAGCGCGATGCTGGAGACGATGACCATGCCGGTGGCGGCGGAGAACCCACCCACGTAGGCGACCAACGCCAGCGCGGTGCGGCTTTCGGCCAACGGCAGCGCCAGCACGATGCTGTCGTCGGCCACGTCGCCGCCGCCGAACAGGGCGATGCCGGCGGCGGCGATCGGCACCACCATCGCCGAGATCAGCACCAGGTACAGGCCGAACAGCCAGCGCGCCTTGCGGATGTCGCCAACGTCACTGCACTCCACCACCGCCACGTGGAACTGCCGCGGCAGGCACACCAGCGCCAGGAAGCTGAGCAGCGTCTGCGAGATGAAGCCCACCGGCGGGGTGTTCTGGAACAGCGTGCGTGCCGACGCCATCACCTGGCCGCCGTCGCGCACGGACAGCCACACGTAGGCGAACACGCCCACCGCCACCATCGCCAGCAGCTTCACCACCGACTCCAGCGCGATCGCCAGCATCATGCCGTGGTGGTGCTCGGTGGCATCGACCTGGCGGGTGCCGAACAGCGTGGCGAACAGCGCCATGCCCAAGGCCACGTACAGCGCCGGATCGGCATAGAACGGCGCACCGGCGCTGGACTGGCCGCTGAGCACCTGCAGGCTCATCGCCACCGCCTTGTACTGCAGCGCCAGGTACGGCACCACGCCGACCAGCGCGATCACCGCCACCAGCGCGGCCAGGCGCCGCGAGCGGCCGTAGCGCGAGGAAATGAAATCGGCGATGGACACGGTGTTCTCGCTACGCGCGATCAGCGCCAGGCGCTCGACGATGCGCCAGCCGAACAGCAGCATCAGCAGTGGACCCAGGTAGATCGGCAGGTAGCCGGCGCCGTTGCGCACCGCGCTGCCGACCGCGCCGTAGAACGTCCACGACGAGCAGTACACGGCCAGCGCCAGGCTGTACACCGCCGGCCGCAGCCACGGCCGCTCCGGGTACAGCGGACGGCGATCGCCCCACCACGCCACCGCGAACAGCAGCGCCGCATAGCCGACCGACACCAGCAGCAGGATCCAACTGGAAACCAAAGGCGAGCCCCCACGACGATGCGTGCAGTCTAGAGGGTGGGATGCGTTTCGGCGTAGTCGGGAGTTCTGGACTCGCTGCGTCTCGCTTGGGCTGCGCGTGCACCGGGTTGGGCGCCGCGAGGCAGGTGAGGCGGCTGCGCCTACACGCAAGCGCTCTCCCCAACGGCGAGCACGGCGCTTCTCGCCTCTTTTCCTGCGCCCCCTTTGCACGCAGCCCAGTTAAGCAGAATCACCGCTCGGTAGCGGTGCGGCATCCAATGTCCGCGGCAGACGCAGGCATGCCGCTGGCTCTGCTTCTGCTTCTGCTGTTGATTTGTAGGGCCCTTTTAGCGCTGCAGCCACGGCAAGGCAGAGCTTTCGCCTTGCGGCGAGTTACTTTTCTTTGCTTGTGCAAAGAAAAGTAACCAAAAGAAAGCACACCCTGCCTCGCGCCCTCCGCGCTAACGCGCTCCGGGTCCGCGTCCAGCCCGGGGATCCGCGGAAGGGGCATCCTGCCCCTGCCGCGGACGGCGCACGTCCATGTGCGCCGCCCCTTCGGGGTTTTTCCCCACGCTGGCCGCCGCTTCGGAAGGGAACCCGATAAGGCAAAGGCAACAACCAAAGCAACCGCACCAGCAAGGGCAATCCAACCTGCAACCAGCCACAGCAGCCCCACCGGCGCTCGGGCTAAGATGCGCGCGGTGACCACCTGCGCCCGCTCCCGCTGATGTCCGGCATCCCGGCCGCCGTGCCGACGCCCCCGCCGTCGCTGCAACAGCAGACGCAGCGCCTGCTTACGCAGGTGCAGCAGGCGCAGTCGCGCCAGGCGCAGGCCGATGCGGATATCGAGCGGCATCTGCCGGCGGTGGAGCAGGCCGTGGCCGCGATCCGGCGCCGGTTCGCTGCGCACGCCAGGATCGCGGCGCGGGCGGCGGTACGGCGCGAGCGCCGCCGCGCCTGGGGACCGGCGCTGCTGCTGCGGCCGCTGCTGCCGGATTGGCGCTGGCGCGCGGCCTTGATCGGCATGCTGGTGCTGGTCCTGCCGTGGACGAGCGCACACTGGCTGGGCGAGACGCGCAGCTTCCTCGTCTGGTGGCGCCAGGTCGGCCTGCACGGCGATGGCGGCCTGCTGCTGCAAAGCCTGCTGCCCTCGCTGCTGGCGTACGGTCTGCTGGTCGTCGCCGGCGCGCAGTTGCTGGCGTGGCACCACAGCCATGCCGAACGGCGCGCACTGCAGGCGTTCGCACGCCTGCCGCTGGCGCTGGTGCAGGTGGCCGATGCTGGGTCGCGCGATGCGGGGACGACGTATCCGGTGACCCGCGCGCCATGGCCGCAGCGCGCCCTGCACGGGCGCTGGTCCATTCCCGCCACACAGGGCGACCTGTCCGGTGCGCGGCTGCTGGCCTTGCACGACGGCAGCGAGGACCCGCGGCTGCAGGCGCTGATCGTGCTGCCCGATGCCCGCCATGCAGCGGCCCTGATCCTGCTCGACGCCGACCTGGCCGCCGACGCTCCGCCGTCGCTGCAATCGCTGGCGCTGGCACTGGCCGAAGACGCCGCCGTCGATGTCGCACCGATCGCCGCGCTGCACGACCACGTGCAGGCCTGGGAGGTCGCGCGCGGCCAGCAACGCGCGCTGCAGCAGCGGCTGCAGAGCCTGGATGCGGTGCAACGGCACTGGGCCGACGTCGCCCTGCCCGACGCCACGCTCGACCAGATCCTGAAACTGGTGGACCTGTTCGTGTCCGGGCGCCAGCCGGCACCGAAAGGCATGCTCCTGCACGGGCCGCCGGGCACCGGCAAGACCCTGATCGCGCGCAAGCTCGCGCGCCACGCCGGCTGCCATTTCGAGGCGCTCGGCGTGGCCGACCTGAAGGCCGCGCACGTCGGCCACACCGGCCCCAAGGTGCAGGCGATCTGGCAGCGCTGCCGCGCGCAGGCGCCGGCGATCCTGTTCATCGACGAGTGCGAAAGCGTGTTCGCGCGCCGCGGCGGCACCGACAGCGACAGCTTCGGCGCCGAACTGGTGCAGACCTTTCTTGCCGAATGGGACGGCTTCCATGCCGCGCACGGCCAGGTGCTGGTGATTGGCGCGACCAACCGCCCGGCGCTGCTGGACGATGCGATCCTGTCGCGCTTCACCGCCAGCATCGGCATCGGCCTGCCCGACGCCGCGGCGCGCGCGCGCATTCTCGGCGCCGAACTGCGGGGTGCCGGTTTCGCGCTGGAGCCGGACGCGCAGGCGATCGCCGACAGCACCGGCCTGTCCGGTCGCGACCTGCACACGCTGGTCGCGCGCGTCGCCGCCGAGTGCGTGGACGGCACGCTGGACAACGCCACCCTGCTCGCGCACCTGCGCGCGCTGCGCGGCAAAGGCTCCACTGCCGTCGCCACGCTCGGCTGGGACGACATCGTGCTGCCGGCGGCCACCGTCGAGGAGTTCGTCGGCCTGGGCAAGGAACTGCGCAATGCCGAGACCCTGGCCACGCTCGGCGTGCCGGTGCCGCGCGGGATCCTGATGGTCGGCCCGCCGGGCACCGGCAAGACCCAGGTCGCGCGGATTCTCGCCAGCCAGTCCGGGCTGGCCTTCATCGCCCTGAGCAGCGCCGACCTCAAGGCCGGCTACCTTGGGCAATCCGGCCAGCGCGTGCAGTCGGCGTTCGAGCGCGCGCGGACGCAGGCGCCGTGCATCGTGTTCGTCGACGAACTGGACATCGTCGCGCCGGCGCGCGGTGCCGACGGCGACGACGCCTTCACCCGCGAGATCGTCGGCCAACTGCTGCAGGAACTGGACGGCGTCGCCAGCCACGCGGGCCAGGTGTTCCTGCTGGCCGCCAGCAACCATGCCGCCGCGATCGACCCGGCATTGCTGTCGCGGCTGGATCGGCAGATCGTCATCGCCCTGCCCAACCACGCGGCGCGCGTCGCCATCGTCGCGCGCCTGCTGCGCGGCAAGCCCCTGGACCTCGACGCCGACGCCGCGGCGGCCTGGATCGCCGAGCGCAGCGAAGGCCAGTCCGGTCGCGACCTGCAGAACTGGATCAGCCGCGCGATGCGTCGCGCCGTTCGCCGCACCTTGCAGCACAGCGACGATGCGTCCGGCACGCGACTGCAGTGGGACGACCTGGTCGAGACGGCGAACGCGACGATGTAGACGCCTTGCGGGAAGATGCAAGCACGGGGTGCGGAACCAGGAGTGCCGGCTGGAGTCCCTGTGGGAGGGGCTTCAGCCCCGACGCCAGGATCCACACAGAACCCATTTGCCACGGCGCACATCTCAACAACAGCGCAAGACCCCGTACAGAAGCGCTGACGTCCACACGACGCCCACGCTGGCATCATGCGGGCGACCCCACGGGACCGCAGCGCGTGACTCACATCCCCTCATCCCCGCCGCAACGCGCCGAAGCCATCGTCGTGATGGGCGTGTCCGGCAGCGGCAAGACCAGCGTCGCCCAGGCGCTGGCGGCCCACTACGGACTCACCTTCCTGGACGCCGACGACTTCCACAGCGCCGCCGCCAAGGCGCAGATGGCGCACGGCATTCCGCTCAGCGACGCGCAGCGCGCACCCTGGGTCGCGGCCCTGGCGCAGCGCCTGCGCGCATCGGTCGATGCCGGGCAGAGTGTCGTGCTGGCCTTCTCCGGCCTGCGCAAGGCGCATCGGCAACAACTGCGCGAGACAGGCGTGCCAATGCGTTTCGTGTTCCTGCACGCGGCCGCGCATGTCATCGCCGAACGCCTGGCCGCGCGGCATGGCCACTTCATGCCACCGGCGCTGCTGCAAAGCCAAGTCGACACGCTGGAACTGCCGCTGGACGAGGCAGACGTGATCTCGGTGGACGTGGACGCACCGTTCCCCACAGTCGTGGCCGATGCCATCGCGCAACTGGATGCAAGCGCCGCGATCGCCTAGCGTGTGCCTTGTCGGCATACCCTCAGCCATGCGTCCGTTTGTGGCGGTGGTGACGCAGGTTGCCCACCGTAGGAACGGCGTCAGCCGCGACGAACGAAGCGAAGGTCCCTGAGGAAATGCGTTCGTCTCCGGGCCAAAGCGCCTTCCGTCACGACCGCATTGCGACCTTTCACTCGTGACGGCGGGCGAGGCGCCGACCCTCTTGCAGCGTGTAGTGCGACGATGCCTACAAGCGCCACGCTACCCACGCCGCCTCACCCGCCCCACCACGAAGCGCGACACGTTCGGCTCGTCGGGCACATGCCAGCGCCACGGCGCGTCCATCGCCTTGCTGATGCCGATCCTTGTGGTGACGACCGGCGTGGTCGGCGGCGGCGTCCCATCCTGCCCCAGCCACAGGTGCGACCGCCGCGTGGTCAGGTCCAGCCCGTTGTCCGCACCCGTAACACCCAGCGCCTTGGCCAGGCGCCCCGGCCCACGGGTGAGATCGGCGGCGCGCGCGGCACCGCGTGCCGACTGCATCGCCTCGATCCCGGCCACAGGCGCCAAGGCGCGGATCAGCACCGCATGCCCCGGCGCGCCACCGCATACCGCATTGAGCGCCCAATGCATGCCGTAGATGAAGTACACGTACAGATGCCCGGGCGGGCCGAACATCACCCGCGTGCGCGGGGTCATGCCGCGGAACGAGTGCGCCGCCGGATCCTCTGCACCACGGTAGGCCTCCACCTCGACAATGCGCCCGCAACGACCGTCGGCAGCGATGAGCAGCTTGTTCAACAGCTCCGGCGCCACCACGCGGGCATCGCGCGCATAGAACGCACGCGGCAAGGGCTTGGCGACAAGCAACTCCATGCGGTCAGTCTAAGCCCTGCAACGAGGTCGGGTCGTGAGCCACCACCGGTGCATCCGCATCTCCACGGTCTCAATCGAACACGCCATCTCGCCGACCGCACCGCATGCTGCAGCTTGTGGGAGGGACTTCAGTCCCGACGCATGGAGTCTCCAGGACCAGGATCATTGTCCTGGTCCCCCGATCGCGGCAGCGCATCGCGGTGAGCGGCGGCGGTCCTGTATCGAGGCATCAGCGCGGGTACAGAGCATGTTCGTCGCTGTGACGGCGACCAGGCCATGCCGCAGCCGCATCAGGGCACAGGGCACAGGGCACATCACATGCCCTGCCCGATTCTGCTCGAAGCAACGCCAAACGACGCCCGCATCCCCAACCTGCCCCACTCACTCCTGCGGAACGTTCAACTCCTTCAGCAATTGCGGCGCCGGATACACCTTGGCCATCAACCAGCGCAGATAGCGCATGTCCACATGGATGGCGCGTTTGTAGCGCGGGTCGTACCACCAGCTCGCGCTGACCGCCTCCCAGTTGCTGTCGAAGTTCAGCCCGATCAATTCGCCGCGCGCATTGAGCACCGGCGAGCCGGAGTTGCCGCCGGTGGTGTCCAGATTGGTCAGGAAGTTCACCGGCTGCGTCTTCGACTGCGGATCGACCGTGCTGCCGAAATCGCCCCTGGCGATCGCCGCCAACAGCGGCTTGGGCGCATCGAACGGCTCCTTGCCGGTGTTCTTCTCGACGATGCCGGCCACCGTTGTCAACGGCGCGAAGCTGACCGCATCGCGCGGCGCCAGCGGCTCGACGCGGCCATAGCTGATCCGCAGCGTGCTGTTGGCGTCCGGATACACCGCACGCCCCTGCTGCTTGCGCCAGGCGAACAGCGCACGCATGTAGGCCGGGCGCAACCGTAACTGCTCGCCCTCGCGCGCCTTGCGCTCGTCGTCCAGCCGCAGCTGCGCCGGCACCAGCGTGGCGGCCAGCGCCAGCAACGGATCGGCCGCAGGCGCCTTGCCCTCGCGCGCGGCGGCGAAGCGCGACAGGCGCTCGGCCTCGGTGCCCAGCGCCGTGCCGGCATAGGCCTTGTCCAGCACCGCCTGCAATTGCGCCGGGGTCCGCCCGAACGCCGCATCGAACTCCGGCACCCGCTGCGCCTCCGGCAGCTGCTGGTAGCGGGTCAGCAGCGTCGTCAGCAGTGCCTTCTCCACGGTGGGCGAATAACGACGCTGCACCTGCTTGAGCATGCCCTCGATCAGCGCCAGATCGCGCTGTTGATAGCCGCTCTCGCGCCGATCGTCCGGCTTGGCCGCCTCCAGTCGCAGCCGTTCCAGGGTCAGCGCCGAACGCAGCACCTGCGTCTGCGTGGCGATCAACCCCAGCAGCAGATCGCGCTCGCGCAGCGCCGAGGCCTGGCCGAGCAGCTTCTGCAGCGCCGCGATGTCGCGCGCGTCGGTGCCATGCGTGGCCGCGAGCATACCGCGCTCGTCCTCCGCGCGCAGCCGCACCGCATCGCTGCGCTGCAGCCCTTCCAATTCGCCGGCGGCCCGCTTGCGGTTGTTCTTCAGCGATTGCAGCTGCGAGGCGTAGCGCGTGCGCGCCTCCGCATCGGCCTTGCCCGCTGCCTCGATCACCCCGATCAACTGGTCCAGCACCGCCACCCGCTGCGGCAGCGTCGCCTCCACCTGCTCGGCGAACTCGGTCGCCGTGCGATGCCGGTAGGTGATGCCGGGGTAGCCGGCCAGCATCGCGAAATCGCCGGCCTTCAGCCCATCGGTGGCGATCTGCAGATGCGCTGGCGGCTGATAGGGCACGTTGTCGGCGCTGTAGTCCGCCGGCTTGCCGTCCTTGCCGACGTAAGCGCGCAGCAAGGTGAAATCACCGCTGTGCCGCGGCCACATGAAGTTGTCGATCTCGTCGCCGTAGTTGCCGATCGCCCGCGGCGGCGCATACACCAGGCGCACGTCACGCAGTTCCAGCTGGCGGATCCGGTAGAAATCGGTGCCGTAGTACATGTTGGCGACACTGCAACGCACCCCGGCCTCGCGCTCGCAATCGGCGACGATGCGCTTGCTCGCCGCATCCACCGCATCGTAATAGGCGCGCCCGGTCTTGCCCTTGGCCGGCCCCAGCACCTGCTCGGTAACCTTGTCGAAGCCCACGGTCACCAGCACCCGGAAATCCGGATTGGCCGCGCGCTCGTCGGCGCGGTCCCGCGCGATAAACCCGTTCTCAATCAGGTTCTCCTTCGCCGAGGTGTTGTACTGGATCACCCCGTAGGCGACATGGTGATTGGTCAACAGCAACCCATCCCCGGACACGAACGCCCCGGTCCCGCCTCCGACCTTCACCACCGCACTTAACGGCGGCTGCGTGACCTCGGCCAGAGCCTGCGGATCGCCCTGGAACCCGGCCTCGCGTAGCGGCTTGGCCAACTCCGGCAGCTGCGATGGCATCCACATGCCTTCGTCGGCGCGGGCGGTGGCGGTGGCGGTCAGGGCGAGGCTTAGTGTGAGAGAGGCTGCAAGGGAGTTGGGCAAGGGCATGCGGAAATCGAGGCAAAGAACGTAACCGCGACCTTAGCCGGCCAGTGCGATCGCAGCAACCAAGACGCCGATCCATTCATCGATGGAGGTGATCTTTACAAAGAAAGATGCAGAATGCTTTCGATAAAAAGAGCGCAGAGTCAACTTACTTCCTCTGACCGTATCCGTAGATGCCTTCTATTGATTAGGTGAACCTGCCCCCGTTACCGCTCGATTCGGTCATCGCTGCACATCGGTAGCTACACAAGACAACCCGTAAAAATAATAAGGCCCGCAGCGATGCGGGCCTTGCGTTAGCTTGCCGAGATAATCCACTGAGCTCTTTAGTCGGCCTTCCGCCTCTTAAAATACCACACCTTTTCGATGTATAACGCGCCGGCTGGCTGCTCGTCGCCACGCCAAACATATGTCCCTGAAACATCAACCGAAAAAACTCTAATCGTATGATCTGAAAGTTTTCCGGCCACAGCAGCATCGAAGCGCCGAATACTCTCCACATCCAATTTTGACTCTTCAGCGTCAAATGGGATGACAACCACTGAGGGACATTTTGGATCAGTGATTACGCTTCGCTCTAGCAGATCACTGGTAAAAATCGCTCGGACTCGCACTTGTGCTCCGCCGGCCTCCTTCCCTCTCTGTGTCAACTCGCAAATTGAAGAAATGGCGTCGCCAGAATGTCCAGAAAGAGGCTCCAGTTTACTTGCCACTGCGATTGATGACAATTCAATCTGGACAGCAAGACTGAAAGCAAGAGCAAGGAGTCGATTCAGTTGCATGCAGGATTTCCTTTACACCATGTATCGGTCGAAGCAGCAGCACCAGCAGCAATTTCTTGCGGAGTAGAAAGCCCGAGATTCATGCCTAAACCCTGCCCAACAGCGGCCTGAGTCTGATAAGCATTCATTTCAGTCCTATATTCCGTCGCCCTAGAGTTCGGGTACCCAATTCTCTGATAGTCGAGCTCGTGGCGCCCCTCATGAGCCAGTGCTGCCGAACCTCTCGCATTGCCTATATCACCGGCAGATTTTCCCGGATTTGCAGTCAAGAACGCCGACGAAAAACTCGCAATCTGCTTTAGATCAATTTTGATGTTTCCATTAGGCCCTGCACTGGCCAGCGTGTTCTTCGCAAGCGATGAAGGAGTGATAGTTACTCCATTCTTATCCCCAACCTTTCCAAGGTAATTTGATACAGCATCGAGCTTCTTGTATTTATCAGAATTAGGGTTGAGATTCTTCATCGCACTGCTAATTCCAGTCACGAAGCGGTCAACTTGCTCTGACTGCTTCACACTGCAAGGTCCACCGGCAGACGCTGTGCAGTCATATCGCCCATCAGGATCAGTAAACCGAAAAGGGTTATTACTGGCATACTTGTAACGATTGAAGTTTACGCCCGTGTTCGGATTAGGTCCAACAGGATCAACGGAAGGGAACCTACCAATATCCGGGTCGTAATAGCGCTGCTGCATGTATGTAAGTTTGGTCGCAACATCCATGATATGCCCTGTATAGCCAGGCCCATCCTTAATCGGATGATTCAACAAACTACCATATGGTTCATACTCGCTCCGCTCAACAGAGTTCCGATCCTTGTCCGTGATCAATACCACTGATCCTAGACCATCGGTATGGATATAGCGGACCGTCTGCGCCGAGGCGCCAAAAGCGACGAGCAATGAAAGAACGGTAGCAGCCATCAGGCGCATTACCACATGAATCCCCTGGAAATTTGACATCACTCGTCCTTGCGAGTTGGAACCATCGATACGCGATGTAGATTCGACTTTTCTCATGTACGTCGGATCGACAACGCTTCCCCTAGCAACATTTCGGTGCAACGTACTCAACGGAATCTACGGAGCAGACTCCGCCAGAGCAGGCTTACTTCAAGTAGATCTCGACGATGTCGCAGCCATTGGTCTGCACATCGATCTTGCGCTTGTTCACCAATGCCGTCATCAAGACCGCCAGCAGCGCCTTACCGCCGGGCTGGTCGTCTTGAAAATGCAGGACGTGGTTGCCAGATGTGGCCTTGCATTCCGCTGGCGTGTCCGACAGCCAGACAAAATGATCGGTGTGGGCTTGATACGTTCCCAACTGCACGACGTCGAGGTTCTGCATCGATTCGTTTGCCGATGCTTGCCAACTCAGCAAAGCGAGCATCAACGGCAGGCCCATTTTATATTTCATATTTCTTCTCTTCTTGAAAATGGATCAATCTGCGCCGTGCAAAAAAGCGCGACGCCCTCCAGATCCTTACTTCTTCAGCCGTATGGAAATGACTTTGGTGCGATCGCCGAAAATGCATACACCCGGATCGACCAAGACTTCGACATCTAAATTCTTGGTGTATGCGACGAGTGCCATCGCGGTAAGTTCTTGGTAAGACGGATGATTCTTGTCGATCGCGAAGTCGTTCAGGGGAGCCGAACACCCGGATGGGCCATCGTTGGAAGTATGAATAGCCATACCTTCACCGAACCAGCCGTTTTCAATAACGGTAATTTTACCCGCCCCGACCACTGTGATGGCTTGCGCCTGGTAGGAAAAGCATGATGCTGCGATCGCCAGCGACATTCCCATCTTCAAATTCATCTCACACCCGCCTTTTTTAATCCGTTGTTGATCGCGGTCGTTTACTGTCTCTGTGTCTTCGAACCGCGACAGTCAGGTATTCCACCAGTCCTCAGCGGACTTAGTCATTCAGCAGCAGCTGATACAGCAACGGCACAATATCCACCGCAGGCCGCTGGTCGTGCGTCACGTTCGAAACAGCGGTGCAGTTGCCGTCTGCCGTGCATGCAGTCACGCGATACGAATAGGTCCCTGCCGGCCTGGCCAACGAGGTCCAGTTGCCCTGGCTGCCTTCGTACACAGAGGTCCAGGTGACACCATCCACGCTCTCTTCCACCACATAGCGGGTCGCGCCGGAGACAGGGTTCCAGTTCACGTAGTCCTTGACCGACGCGAGCTGGCCCAGCGGCCAGTCGGCTTCGGCGACCAGGCTGCCGCCCAGCAGGATGTAGTCGGTGGATTTGGACTGGCGCTGGTTCTTCTGGAAGCGCAGTGCGCCGGACTGGTCGTACAGCGAGCCGATGTTGCCGGCGCTCTGCAGCGCCAGCGTGCGGCGGCCGTTGCCGTCGTAGCGGTAGGTCTCCTTGCCGGTCGCCTGGCGCAGGCGGTTGCCGTAGTCGAACACGAAGGCCTGACCGTTCTTGTTGCTGAGGTTGCCCTGCGGGTCGTAGCTCATGCCAATGACCGTGCTGCCGCCGCAACTGCCGGTCTTGACGTTGGTGAGCTGCCAGTTGGCGTCGTAGCAGTAGTAATGGTCGCGGCCGGGCGCGACGACGTGAGTCAGGTTATCGAGCACGTCATAGCTGTAGGTGGCGGTGCCGAACATCGGCGACTCGGCCTTGGTCAGCCGGTCCAGGCCGTCATAGGTCATGGTGCGGTTGCCGCGCTGATTGCGCCCGGTGGCGCCGTCGCTGATGGCCGCCACGTTGCCATTGGCATCGTAATCGTAGCCGTCGCTGAGGAACGCCGTGCCGCCGTAGGCATCCTGGCTGGTGTCCGGCAATTGGCGCGCGTTCTGCGTCAGGGTGTGGACGATGCCGTTGCCGTAGGTGAACTGCTTGATCGCACCGTTCGGGTAATAGCTCACACCGGTGGCATAGCTGCCCGCCTGGGTCGGTTGGCCCAAGGCATTGGGGGCGTAGTCCACCGTCTGTCCCGATGGATAGCGGTGCGCAGCAAGGTTGCCGTTGGCATCGTAGGCATAGCCCAGCGCCCAGGTCTCGCCATCGGCCTGGCCCTGGCTCTCCGCAATCAGCAAGCGGCGCTTGTTATAGGCGTAGCTGTTGTAGGTGGCAACGCCGTTGTTGGTGGTGGTGATCTGCTTGACCGCCCCATCCGGCCAATAGCTCCAGGCCTGGTTGCCGTTGCCATCCGGGAAGCTCAGCGCCTTGATCCGGTTGCGCACGTCGTAGCTGCGATCGACCCGGCGGCCGGAGGCAAAGGCGGAATCCGCATCGCATGAGGTGGTGCTGGGCAGCGACAGGCCCGCCGCACTCCAGACGAGATTGCCCGCAGCGTCGTAGCCGTTGGCGGTGGCACCGGTTTCCGGTTCCACCGTCTTGCACAGCTGCTGGTAGGTGTCGTAGACGTAGCTGCGGGTGACCGCCACGGTGCCGTTGGCGTCGTGGCGGCGGATGGACAGCGGCTTACCAAAAATATCTCGGTTGATCTCAGTGGTGGCACCTTCAGGGTGCTGGATCCAGACTGGCGTCTTGTAATCAGGCTGATCGAACACTTGGTAGCCAGCCACGGTCCTGTTGCCACGTGGATCGGTTACGCGCGTCTGATTTCCCGCTAGGTACTCGGTCAACGTTGTCAGCGTGCCCAGCTCTGAATCCAGAGACACTGACGTCGTCCGACCTAACGTGTCGTACTGGGTTCTAGTACCGGTACTGAGCGCATCAGTGGTTCCCGCGAATGACGCAAAGGCCACTCGACCCTTATAGTCATAAGAGAAACGTTGATAGCGCCCAGTTGCTCCTGGATTACCGGCGTCATATTCATATGTAACAATCGGCCGCAGAAATCCATCGAAATACAGGACCTTGCGCGCATTTCCAGTAGCGGTTGTTTGCCGCCAGTGGCCGGCAGGCAAGCCATATTCCGACGACCCAACTTGCTCGAAGGTCGCCGTTGTCGTGTTCCAGTTCTGACTATCCCCTGTCGGATAGGTGACGCTCGTCAGGCGCCCCATCACGTCGTAGCTATAGCCTGTCGTCGCGCCGGACTCATCGGTAACGGATGTGATCCAGCCATAGTCGTTTACATTCGCGCTGATCGCCGCTCCATCAGCGAAGCGGATAGATGTAGGCACCCCCCGTTTCCAATTCGAAAAGCTTGTGGAATTGTTAGCCCCGTCAACGGAAGAGGAGAGTGTTCCATCAGAGTTGTAATAGAACTTCTGCCGTAACTTTCCATACTCATAGGAAATTGCAGGCAGACCGGTTACCGGATCGTAGTCGACCTGCGACTCCACTAACCCAGTGTCACTATTAGTGCGCTTGGCTACCTGGCCCAGGATCCACTTCTCGTAGTTATCGCTGTAATCCAAACGATCGGATCGCTGGTGCCAAGGGCTGTAGCGATTAGCAGCCGACATCCGGCCAAAGACGTCGAAACTAGTCGCTTTATAATTATAGGAAGAACCAGATTCAGTGATGGCTCGACCTGAAACCGGAGAAATCGTGCCGACCTGAGCGTTATTGATATTGTCGAGTAGCACACTTCCTATCACCTTGGGCCACGGGCCTGCCGAAGGCGATGCATATGTCGAGTCTTCGCGACGCAGCAGTGTTGATCCAACTGCACCGTCATAAATTTCGGTGCTCAACAGTTGACTTTCTGTAGAGTCGTAACGATTACTGAAGGTATACCGGCTTGCCGCTCCTGTTGGCGACTTAAGATCTGTCCAGACAGTGGTAGCGCAGCCAGATGCGCAGTCCTTGGCCCAGCTCCCCTGGGGGGCTGAGTAGCTATATGTCCAAGTCTGCTCTGACACACCGGGACCGGAAATGCGCTCAGACAGAATGTTGATACCCTTTGTAATATTGGGGATTTCGAGGGTCAACTTTCCAGGAGAGCTAGAGTCACATAAAAACGGAACATAAGAGCGCCCACGGATCAAAGTTCCAACACTAAAGTTCCCTATCAATCCGGAAGGATGTTTCAGCGAGATGTTTGCGGAGCCCCCACTTTGACGATAACTGAACGAAGAACACCCGTCATAAGCATCATAAGTGATGGTTGAAAGATCACTAAACCTCGCGAGCCCAGAGACGTCCATCGCCCAAGAGCTGCCATCCGGGAGGATCGCACTGGTCAAGTGCACCTTGGAGTCAGAAAGCGTGGCATACGAGTAACTCCAGGTTCTGGACGGAGCGTCAGAGGCCTGAAGTGTCGCGGTGGTTATTCTGCTTCCTACATCAGACGTATTATTTCCGGTCCACGTTTCATAATTCAGGATCAGCGAACGCCCATCACTCGACTGGATCTTTACGAGATTTCCGTTAGCGTCGTACTGATAAGAAAGGCTGTTACCAAAGCGGTCCTCAATGCGGGACGTCATCATCATCGCCATCTGGCGGGCAACGCCCCCGAATCCGGGTTGCGCGAATCCGACATTGTCGTAGCCTCGGTAGATCAGCCAATCCATCCAGTATTTGGTACCATCGGGCGAAACCACCAGGAATCCCTGCCCGCCTTGCCCATTGGAAGTCTGCGCAAGGCAAGTGACCATCCAATGTTGTCGCGTGACGATCGGGAATGACATTTGATTGCCGCTGGCATCTTTCATCCGCGGCGAAAGCGTATTTGAACTATCTCGGCGCAGCAGATCCTGGCGCCCCATTCCGGGAATAATGAGCTGGTAGCCGCCCCACCATTGCTCGGCAGTATAGATAACCGGTGCTTGACGGCCGACATTGAGCACCACTGCAGGCGCTTTGGCAAAATTCGTGCAACGATCACCACGAAAGAATTGATTTTCGTTCGTGGTCAGCGTTTGAATACTAGGAAGTTCCAGCCGCCAATCGGCAAAGGCCCGTGCCGTTCCTTCCCTTGAGCTTGAGTCGGACGGATCGAACGTACGTATCAGTTGAATCGGCAACCCAATACCAGGCTGATCGATATCCACCTGCCTGAAGGTCAGTGCGCCGTTGTAAAGGCTGATTTCTTCGCCAAAAGGCTTGTCACCCAGGGGCTGTATCTCACGAGATGTCCGAATGCGCTTATCGAACTCGTCTTCCGGCGTGACCGCCAGAGCGCTCTGCAGACCAGATACGGACAGACACACGAATAGGACGACGATGCGCCATCCCTGCCGCTGAGTGAACATTGATTGCCCCTGTAGACGTGCCAACGCGACGCTGGCAGCACTGTCAATTACACAGTACCGCCGGAATTTGTCAAGGCAGTTTCATCGTCGCAGGGCCGCGCACTACTTCTCCTTCCGCCAATTCACCGACCCACGGTTCTCCACCGTGCTCGATTCCACCTCGGCGTCGAAGCCGCGGCCCAGCAGATATTTCAGCGTCAAGACCGAGCCGCTGCCGATCAGCGACACGCCGTAGCTGACGTAGAGTTTCGGCGAGAGATATTTGCCGAAGCCCACCACCGAGCCGCCGAGGGTGCGCGACTGGCTGACGCCGGCGTCGTCGAAACCGAGCCTGGCGCCGAGCTGCGAGGCGAGCAGGCCGCTGCCGGCCGACAGGGCGCTGGCCGCGGCGGTGACCTGGTCGGCTTCGGCGCTGCTGGTGTTGCTGAGGCTGCGGCCCAGCACCAGGTAGGACATCGCCTCCGATTGCGACATCGACGGGTCCGACCACACGTCCGCATGCGGGGCGGTGGCGCGGCCGGTGACGTCGATGCCGGCGGTGACGTCGCCGACCTGGCGCTGCGCGCGGATGTTGATGCGCGGGTCGGAGACGATGTTGTTGCTCCAGGTGAGCTGGCCGCGGGTGATGGTCAGGTCCTGGCCGTACGCCTTGTACTTGCCGCTGACGTCCAGCCCGCCGGTGGCGGTGGTTTCGCGGCCCGGCCGCGAGCGCACCTGCATGGCGCCGGTCAGCGCACCCTTGAGGCCGAAGCCGGCCATCTTCACCTGGTCGCCCAGGGTCACGCGCAGGTCCATCTCCAGCGGCGAGGTCGGCGTGGCCTCGGGGTCGGCCGGGTCCAGCACCACCACGTCCTCGGACAGCGAGGTGCCGCGGTCCAGCCGCTCCAGGTCGATGTCGGCCGAGGGCACGGTGACCTGGCCGCTCAGCATCATGGTCTTGTTGGCGATGCCGAACTGCAGGTCGGGATTGGCCACCGCGCGCAGTTCGGCGGTGTTGGAGACCAGCACGTTGGTACCGCGGATGTTCAACTGCAGCGGCGTGCGGTCGCCGTACCAGGACAGGCCGCCATCGACGTTGAGCGTGCCTTCGCCGGACTTCACCGAGGCGACGATGCGCGCCGAGCCGTCCGGCTGCGCGTCGAAGCGGCCCTTGCCCTCGCTCAGGGTCAGGCCCAGCGCCGGCAGTTCGCCGGTGAAGTTGCTCAACGTGGCGTCGCCGCCCATCGCCGGCTGCGAGCGGGTGCCGCGCAGGCTGACGTGGCCTTCGACCAGGCCCTTGGGCCGGACCAGATCGGGCGAGAACAGCTCCAGCCAGTACAGCCGCGCCATGTTCATGTAGATCTCGCCGGTCAGCGGCGCATACGCATCCCAGCCGGTATCGACAGTGGCGTCGACGAAGCCGTCGCCCTGGAAGCCGATGCCGAGCTTGGAGTGGATGTGCTGCGCGCTGAAGTCGGTGACGAAACTGAACTGGTCGTAGCGCAGCAGTTCGCCGCGGGCGTTGTCGCCCAGGCGCAGGCCGCCTTCGCGCGAGGCCAGGCGCAGCGAACCCTGCCAGGCGTTGCCGGCCGGCTTGAAGCTGCCGTCGATGGACAGGTCACCGCGCAGATACATCTTGCGGCCGTTGCTCGGCGGCAGCCACGGCTGCACCAAGGCCAGCGGCAGCGCATCACCGCGCAGGGTCAGGCCCTGCTTCGGCCAATCGGCGGACACGCACAACGCACCGCCGCTGCCCGGGGCCAGGCAGCTCTCGGAGAGGCTGAAGGCGCTGCCGGCCACGCTGAAATTGGCAGGCTGCCGCAGTTGCCACGGTTCGCCCTTGGCCGGGGCGATGCGCAGCGTGTTCAAGGCGCCCTGCCAGCGCGCGCCGTCGCGGCGCACCTGCCCGGCCAGGGCCAGCGCGCCCATGTCGTTCTCGGTCTTGGCGTCGAGTTGCAGGTTCTCGACCGCGCCGCGCGCATCCACGCTCAGCGTCTGCAGCAGCACGCCGGCATTGATCGCACTGCCGCGCAGGGCGAGTTCGCCGCCATTGCCGCGCCAGGGCAGGCGACCGCGCAGGCTGAGGCTGTCGGCACTGTAGCTGTCCCACTTCACGCCGTTGCCGGTGAGGTCGGCGGTGAGATCGGGCGCGTCGCGGCGGCCCTTGACCTGCACGCTGCCGCGCAGGCTGCCGGCGCCGCCAGGCAGCAAGTCGGCCAGTTGCAGCGGCTGCAGTTGCGCGTCCACGTCGAGCTGGTCGCCGACCTTGCCCTGCGCCTGCAGGCGGCTGTCGCCCAGGCTCAACTGCAGCTTGCCCTCGCCCTGGCTGCCCTGCAGGGCGAGCTTGGCGTTGGCATCGAGCGGGCGGCTGCGCAGGCGTCCGTTCAAGCGCGGGATGTCGAGCGTGGCCTGGTAGCCGGCGGCGCTGCCGTCCGGCCGCGCCGGCAACTGCTTGCCCTGCGAGGCGAAGGTGCCGGACAGCTTGCCGTCCCAGCCCGGTGCGAAGTAGCCGGGATCGAACCCGGCCAGCGTGCCTTGCACGTCCCAGTTCAACTCCGGCACCCAGGCCACCTTGCCGCCCAGGTCGAGGGTGCCGCTGGGCATGGTCGCGCGCACCTGCTTCAGCTGCGCCTGGCGATCGTCGCCGCGCACGTCCAACTGCAACTTGGCGCTGTCCTTGCCGCGGGCGACGGTGGCTTCGCCGTAGGTGGCCCACTGTTTCATCGTGCCGGCCACGCCCAGGTTGGCCTCGACCAGCTTGATCGGCACTGCCGGTGCGTCCGGGGTGGACGGATCCGGCGCGGTGGCGAAGCTCATGCCGCTGGCGTTGACCGCAAAGCGCAACTGCGCATTGTTCGGGTCGCGCAGATCGGCGGTGCCGCGCAGGCGCAGTTGCCCGTCGAACGCGCGCAGTTGCAGCGGCGCGACGGTGAGCACCTGGTTGTCCAGGCTCAGGCGCGAGGGATCAAGAACAATTTTCTGCCCGTCGCGCGACAGTTCGCCCTGCAGGTCGGCATTGCCGCCCTTGCCCTTGGCGCGCAGGTCGAAGGCCAGCGGCACGGACGCCGGCGCATCGTCGGCCGGCGGCACCAACAGCGACGGATCCAGCGCCTTGCTGCTGGCGGCGAATTCCCACACCGGATCGGTGCGGCCGGTGAACACCAGCGTGGCGCGCAGCGGCGCCGGTGCGTTGCCGGCGATGGCCACTTCCATCTTGTCCAGATCGCCGCGCGCGACCAGGCCCAGGCGCGCCGGGGTGCGCCCGCGCGCGGCCGGCAGCACGGCGCTGGCGGTGAGGTCGGCCTTGTAGTCCTGGCCCGGCAGGTAATCGCCATTGATACGGAAATCGCCGCGGTCGCTGTTCACCACCACCTGGGTGGCACGGAACTCACCGTTGGCCACTTCCACGCCGCCGCGCAGCGTGCGGATGTCGATCATCGGCTGCTGCGCCTGGGTGATGCGCAGGCCGTCGATGGCGATGCGGTCGGCCTGCAGCGCCAACGGCACTTCGATCTGCGGCAGCGACTGCGGCCAGCGCGGCAGTTCGAACGGTTCGTCGCTCTTGGCCAGGTTGAGCGTGGCGTTGGTTAGTTCCAGCGCATCCAGTTGCAGCTTGCGCCCGAGCAGCGGGCGGATGTCCGGATCCAGGTAGGCGCGCTCAGCGGTGAAGTGGATCTCGTTGTAGCGGAAATCCAGGTGATGCAGGGTCAGCGGACCGGCCAGCGGCCCTTCGGCGCGTTCCCAGGTGAGCGTCGAACCGGCCGGCAGCCGTGCCACCACCTGCGCCAGCAGCACATCGCGCCCGGCCACGGTCTGCAGCAGCCAGTACAGCGCGATCGCCGCCAGCAGCACCAGGCCGGCAATGGTCAGCGCCGAGCCCCACCAGAAGCGCTTGCGCCGGTAGAAGCGCGGGCGCCGCGGCGGCGGCGCGGCGGGCGACGTCGGCTCGATCGGCGCGCTCACAGATTGGCTCCGATGTTGAGGTAGAGCTGGAACTGCGAGTCGGGATCGTTGAGGCCGTGGGCGATGTCCACCCGCACCGGCCCGACCGGCGAGCGCCAGCGCAGGCCGAAGCCGACGCCGGTGTGCCAGTCCGGCGTGTCGTCGAAGGCACTGCCGCTGTCGACGAACACCGCGCCGCCCCAGGGCCCGCCCTTGAAGTAATGCTCGTACTCGGCGCTACCGGTGAGGATGTGCTTGGCGCCGAGCGCGAAACGGTCCGGCCGCGGCGTGCGGGGGCCGACTTCGCGGAACGCATAGCCGCGGATGCTGTTGTCGCCGCCGGCGAAGAACCGCAGGCTCGGCGGCATCGCCACCAGTGCGTCGGTCCAGGTACTGCCGGCTTCGCCGCGCAGGATCAGGCGGTCGTTGTCGCCGATGCCGTGGAACCAGTTCACCCGCATGTGCGCCTGCACGAAGCTGGCATCCGAGCCCACACCCTCGGCGCCACCGCGCAGGCTGATGTTGCCGCTGAAGCCCTTGCGCGGGAACACCTTGTCGTCGACGCCGACGTAGTCGGCTTCGATCTGCGGATAGAACAGCGTCGAGGTCTGGTACAGCGCGCCGTCGAAGACCTCATCGGTGGCGTAGCGCCAGCGCTCGCGCAGCGCGTTGATCGAGGCGATGGCGGTCCAGTGCTCGTTGATCTGGCCGCTGCGGCTGCCGGTGAGCTTGACGTTGCGCAGATCGATGTAGTCGGTCTGCTCGTCGTAGACGCGCAGCGAGGTGGTGTACCAACCGTCGAGCCAGCGGAACGCCGGGATCCGGTAGCTGGTGATGAAGCTCTTGCGCTTCTGCGCGTAGTCCAGCTGCGTGCTGAGCTTGTGCCCGCGCGCGTTGACGTAGCGGCGGTCCACGCCCAGGCGCACGCCGGCGCCGCTCTCGCTGCCGTAGCTGAGGCCGGCGGTGTAGATGCTGCGCTTGGCGCGGGTGAGGTTGACGTCCACCGGCACGTCGCCGTTGGCGTCGGCCTCTTCCGGCTTGGGCTGGATGTCGATGACGCTGAAGTAGTCGAGCTTGACCAGCGACTCGCGCAGGCGGTCGAGCTTGCCCTCGTGGTAGTAGCTGCCTTCCTTCCAGTACACCAGCGGATCGAACAGCTTCTGGTTGAAGTAGTCCTGGTGGAAGCGGATCGGGCCCATGTTGTAGCGGCGGCCGCTGTCCCAGCTCAGGTCAATGTCGGCGGCGTGGTCGGCGCGGGTCACCTCGACCTTGCGCTGGGTGAAGTCGGCATCGAAGTAGCCGCGCTCGGCCAGGCGCCGGGTGATGGTGACCTTGCTGGTCTCGTAGACGCTGCTGACGAAGATGTCGCCCTTGCGCGGCCGGAAGTTCTTCAGGTCCTCGCCCAGGTAGCGGTCGTCCTCGGCCGGGCCAGTGATGCCCACCTGGAAATTGCGCACCCGCACCGGCTCGCCCTTGTCCACGTGCACCACCACGGTCAGCTTGTCGTCCTGGCGTGGCGCGTCGACGGTGATCTTGGGAGTGAAGTAGCCGAACGGCTCCAGCGCCTGCCGGGTCTGCCGTTCGGCCTGGCTCAGCAGGTACTCCAGGCGCGACTCGCCCTGGTCCTTGCCGATGGCATCGTACAGCGACAGCGAGACCTGGATGTTCTCGATCATCGCCGCGTCCTCGTCCTTGTTCAGGCCCTGGATCTGCACCTTTTCGATGACGCCACGGGCCTCGGCGAGGCCGGCCAGGGAGAGCAGGGACAGGAAGGTGGCGAGACGGGGGATGGGTCGCATGGGCGTCAGAATACCGGCACCCCATGTGAAGCTGTTAACTAGACGTTTGTTACATGTGACCGGGATGTCGGGTGTAAGGCATTTGCGCAGGGACATCCGTGCTTTCCGGAGTCACGGCATTCGGAGCGTCTACGCCGGGAACCGCGCTGCGCCTGCGCCCTTGCCAAGCCACGGCGACGGCGCCACGCTGACGCCTCGACCCGCAGGAACGCCGCATGTCCACCGTGATCGCCACCGCGCGCCTCGTACTGCGCCGACTGGACCCCGAAAGCGACGCCGCGCCGATGCTGGCCCTGCTCAACGACCCCGGCTTCCTGGCGCACATCGGCGACCGCGGCGTGCGCGACGAAGCGCAGGCCAGCCGCTACCTCGCCGACGGCTCGGTGCGCAGCTACGCCGAGCACGGCTTCGGCCTGTATGCCGTGGAACGTCGCGACGACGGCGCCTGGCTTGGTGTGGCGGGGCTGGTGCTGCGTCCGACCCTGCCCGCCCCTGATCTGGGCTATGCCCTGCTGCAACCCTATGCGGGCCAGGGCTACGCCAGCGAGGCGGCGCGCGCGGTGCTGGATTACGCGCGCACCGTGCTCGCGCTGCCGCGCGTCTACGCCATCGTGGCTCCGGGCAATGCGCGCTCGCTGCGGCTGCTCGCCGCGCTGGGCTTCGTCGCCCAGGGGCGGGTACGCCTGAGTCCGGAGGCGGCCGAGGTCGAACTGTATCATTGCGAGTTGGATGCACCCGAGGAGCACGCCTGAGCATGGACACCTTGCACACACTGCGGCTGTTCGCCAACTACAGCCAATGGATGAACCAGCGTCTCTACGCCGCGGCCGCAACCCTGCCGGACGCCGCGATCACCGAGCCGCGCGGCGCCTTCTTCGGGTCGCTGTTGGGTACGCTCAACCACTTGGTGGTGGCCGATACGATCTGGCTGCAGCGCTTCGCCCAGCATCCGGCACGGCACCCGGCGCTGCAGGCCATCGCCGCCACTCCGGTCCCCACCGCCCTGGATGCGCCGCAGGCCGACTGCCTGGCAGACCTGCGGACGCAACGCGAGTCCCTGGATGCGACGATCGCCGAGTGGATGTCGCAACTGCATGCCGACGACCTCGACGTGGCGCTGCGCTATCGCAACACCCGTGGCGAATCGCACGGCCGGCGCTTCGGCGACCTGCTGCTGCACTTCTTCAACCACCAGACCCACCATCGCGGCCAGGCCACCACCCTGCTCAGCCAGGCGGGTGCCGATGTCGGTGTCACCGATCTGCTGGCGGTGATTCCGCAGGTGGAGATGGGGTGATCCTGCGATCGCGGGGCGCTGCGCTTGGTGCGTGCCTTGATGTTTAGGGTACCTGTAGTAACGCGCCTTGCCGCGGTTTTGCGGTGGGTCTGCCGCCGCTCCCACAAGTGAGCTTCTTTGATTAACCAGAGGCTTCGTTTAGAAGCCCATCCACGCAGCGTCACCCGTGCGCGAGCTGCGCCTGCAACTGCGCCACGATCTCACGCAACTCCGCCACCTCGGCCTCCAGCGCCTGCAACCGCCCTTCCAACTCATCGTTGCCCGAGGCGGTCGGCCGCGCCTTGAACGTGGCGGCCAGTGCCTCCGCGTCCACCGGACCGGCAAGCAAGTGCATGTAACGGTCCTCGCGCTGCCCGCTGGCACGCGGCAACTGCACCGCCAACTGACGCTGCGCCAGCCGTTCCAACTGATGGCGGACATCGTCCGCATCGGCGAAGCGCGCCATGCGCTCGGCCCGCGTCAGCAACTCGTTGGCGGTCTGCGGACCGCGCAACAGCAGCAGGCCGAGCAGGGCCACCTGTTGCTGGGTCAGATCCAGCGCCGACGCCAACCGATGCTCGTAGCGCTCGGCGCGCGAAGAGAACTGCTGCCTTACCAACCCGCGCCCCTCCAGTTGCCGCAGCGCGTGTTGCACATCGCCCGGACTCAACGTCATCACCGGCTCGCGCGAGGTCTTCTGATTGGCCGCCACCACCGTCGCATTGACCGTGAGCGGATACGCATCCGGCGTGGTCGCCTCCTTTTCGATCAGGCAGCCGAGGGCGCGGGCTTCGATGGCGGAGAGAACGGGAACGGCGGCGGTGTCGGTCATCGTATGGACTGCTTGCTGGTCAGGGGCGAAGCATACCGCTGGAAAGCGGTGATTCGGCATGGCAGGGTTCCAGAACAATATTCTGACCAATGTTCACTGGCATGCGACCTTATAAATTCCCTGGCGCCTTAACTGAAACAATAAAGAAATCCTAAAATTCTACATGGCTTGAAAAGAAAGTAAATCTAAAATTATTTTTACTTTATCGAAATCCTCGGGGTGACACTGAAGATATTTTTCGCATGCTAGTTTAATGCAGTTAGAGCAAGCCTCTTCACTCACAACAACAGTATTCTCAATCCCGGGAGGATATCCATAAGAGAACTCAACACCATCAAAATGATCTTCATCAAAAAAGCTATTTCTATCTGCGAAATTACAGTACGCGCCATCTGTACTGAATCCCCACTTATTCACTAAATACCCCAATGCCTCCAAGAGGAAGCCGTCAGCGTACATTCTATTGAAATAGGATTTAATAATCCAATACGGATCTGATTCATCGTCTGGCTGATCGAACAGTTCTTTCATGCAGGCATCGCTTTACCATTTCGCCTCGAATAGACGTTGTGAGTTGAACCCACCCTACAGCGCAACTCGGCATAGAAACTAAGATGAGCGCTTTAACTTCTTAGCGGGACCCTTGGCTAATACGGACACTTTGCTCAGGCCGGCCGCGGCGTTAAGCACCATGCCCGCACACCGTAAAATACCAGTTGTTTTCTGCGGCCACTATTATTCATTATATTTAAATTCCACTCTTACCTGCCCACCCAATCTGTAAGAAAAAACAAAGGAAGTCCAACATTCTCCACGTTGCAAAGCGCTTTCTCTAAGGCGCTTTACTAGGACATATAATGCCGCATCATTGATATCTGTCTTAGCTTCAGTTGTCGCGCGCCCCTCACTTTCAACTATCAACTGCGTGTCGATATAACCGTCACCCACTTTAACCTCAAAAACGAAGGAATCATAGCCATCGACTATGCCAGAATCTATAATTGAAAAAATCTCGTTGGCTGTCTTCAGGTCTTCAGTGATCATTTCTTACCCCATGAGATTTTTAGTAGCTTTCTTCGCCCCAAGATCCTGGTAGACCGGATGGCGAAGGCGATGTTCTGCGAGGCCAGCTCCGTGTTCTTCCATGTCGCACTGTCAGCATTGGAGAAACGGCTGCCGACACTGGCCTGCACATAGGCATAGACGCAAATCTGTGCGACGACCGCGGCGCCCACGCCTACTTCCAATACGGCGTTGCTGCCCTTGCTCTATTCCGAATCCGAGGACTTACCTGCTTCCAGTACCAAATTGCGCTCTGCGTCCGGGCTGAAGGTGTGGAGTATGTCGATCTAGCGGCTTAATAGCCAACTTCAGTAGACCACCGTCATCTTAGATTTATTAATTTCCTGCGATGTATGACCAATACTCCGAACCGTCCGATTTCTTTATCCAGATTCGACCACATGCGGGGCAAGCAATAGCGTCATGACTAACTGCGTCTATCCGATTAAAGAATTTATCAAAAGAAATCTTACCCTTATCGATCAATTCTGCCAATTCATATAGCAGCGCGTTTGGAACGACAGTTAATTGTTCCGGAGCCGGAGAGTTAGTAAGGCTAATTACATAGGAGCATTTGCATGAGAATTTGGCCACCTTAAACTCCAGAAATTTATTAAGTTATATATAAAATTATCCAGGTATCGCCCATATGACCCTGATGGCGCTACTCTATTCGCGATCGGTCGAGCTTTGCCGCGCAACGTGGTGTCGCCCTTCGAGTGAGGGCGATGTTCTACTTGGCCAGCTCCGTGTTCTTCAAGGTGGTTGTCGGCGTTGGAGGAGTGACTGCCGACGCTGGCCTGGGCATAGACAAGACGCCAGTCTGCGCGCCGACCGAGGCGCCCACGCCCACTTCAAGGCCCGTGTTGCTGCCCTTGCTTTGTCCAAGCTCCCGGAGAATTAGCGAGGCTAATAATATAGAAGCATTTGCATGAAAAATTAGCCACCTCCACCTCTAACAATCCACTAAATTGGATGGAGTCTCGTCCGCATCTCGCCAAAGTGATTTGGCATAGGCCACGATGGCGACTATCTGAAGTAACTTAAGTTTAGTTCATCAATAAACTCCGCAATGATTTTGCGGTCAGAATCGTTTTTTGCGAACCTATTAAGGACGGGAATCATATGATACAGCAGCAAATCCGTATTAGAATCGCTCATCGGTAAACGTTCTTTGACACAATCCAGAAGATGTCCTGTTGACATGAATGAAGCAAATGCCTCATACCCTCTCGCGCTAGCGAAAGGTAACTTCCTGAAGTAGTACCGTGCTAGTCGCTTCTGGTCGGATCTTTTCCAAGAACGATGGGGAATCAACAGCAGAGCTTCACCATAATCCATCGACCCTATCGGGTATTTTTCCATTAGCCAGTCAGCAGCCTGCTCGGAATCCATCTTTGCAAGCTGCATACATAGAATGCTCTGTTTTTCATTCATTTTTCAACCTACTTCGAATTAAATGAATCTTGCGGCAAGCCGGCATTACCGTTTAACGTGGCGGGCGGCTTATAATGCTCAGAGTCATTAGTCCACCTGGTTATTTTTCCTCGACTTGGGTCACCATTATTTCCAAAACGTACAGAGCCTGCATACTTAACCTCCCCGCCACCACTCAACCCAAGGTGTGTTGAAAAATCCTGATTCACATTTGGTCTGGCAACCCGAGTGCTTCCATTCGGCATAGTTACAAAATCATAGGAGCCGGATGACGTTATTCTATTTCCCGTCGAGCTTTGCAGCCAGTAGCGGCCAGACTTATCCTGTACAAGCGTCCTCACTGGCCGCTATGCAATAGGAACATCATTAGGGTGCATATGCCGGCGTTGCCGGCCATTGTGCTGATGGTACTGGCCGTCTGATAGCCGTTGGCCACTGCCGCCATGCCCTGCATCGCCGAGAGCCTGCCGTCGGAGTTGCGCGCCGCATCGACGTTGTTGATCAGGTCGATCAGTGGCGATTTCACCCGCGCGAACGCGCCGATTTTCAGCGTGTCGTCCTGCGAGGACGCGGCGTGGCTGTCGTTGGCGGTGAGCAACTGGATGGACGCGGCAGTCACGTCCACGTCCTTGGCCGCGACCACGTTGCTGGCGCTCTGTGTGTAGGTGCCGCCCGCACTCAGATTGACGTTGCCGCCCAGGCTGCCGACGCTGCTGGCCACCTGCGTCACCGTGGCGTTGTCGTCGCGGTGCTTCTCGGTGTGATAGCCGGAGAAGCGCTCGGTGTCGGAGATGACTACCGTACCGATCGCCTTGTTGTCCGAGACATTGGCGTTGCCAGCGGTGTCCTGCCCGCTCTGGATGGTCAGGTCGCCAGCGGCGTGCATGTTCACATCGCCCTTTGCCGCGATGTTGCTCGCGGTCAGGGTGATGTCGCCCTGGGTCGTGCTCAGGCTGGCGTTACCGCCCACCGACAGTTGCGTGCCGGTGATGGTGTCGGTCTGGCAGCTGTAGGTCGCAGGCGATGGCGTCGCGGGTGGGGTTGGTCAGGTCGCGGCCGGCGATCTGGCCGCCGAGGTTGAGCAGGTTGGCCTGCGGCGCCACCGTGCCGCTGGACACTATGCGGCGCTGGTTGAGCAGGTTACCGGCGTTAGCGCTGACGTTAATGCTTAAGGATATGACTTGACACTTCAGGGAATGCACTCTGGATGTGTTTGTTGAGGCCCTCCAAGTCATCATAAGCGATAGGACCAAACCCTGGCTCATATGCGGCTAAATATTGGCTCGAGGAGAGACCCAACTTTAATGCCTGCTCTTGTACTTCCCACAATCTGCTTGGCCCTATTGTCCAATTTTTCCCAGGCAAGCCCTCCCGCTTGTGCTCATGCAACATCCAGCGAACCCTCCCACAATAATTTTCTACTGCAACTTTAATCCTATTTATGATTGCCTCACACTCATTTTCAAATCTAAATGCAATATATGGCGGGTATTCACTTCGATCCACCTTCTCAAAATGATCGCCAAACCAAACGTTTGGCTGTCGCTGCTGATATCTCCTCCACTCCAAAGGACTTATTTCATATAGAAAGTTCAGCAACCATCCCTCAGGCGCTTCAATTTTTTTAACGTCCATTTAATCCTCTCAACTTATCTGAAATAGTCACGCCTCTGGGATTCATACCTCTGATATGACGCTCCCAATCCCCTTTTGGGATCGGATTAGGTGACAATCGAGGATCATATACATAACGACCATCTGTGTAGACCTGATGGTAGAACTGACCTGACTCCTCCGCACCATTCTCAAACAGCGTCAAATTGCCAGGTTGCCTCGGTCTAACTTCAATGACTTTACCTTTACCACCCGCAACGTTAAATAATTTGTCGGCAATTTCTGAACAATCCACATGTTCACATGCAGTCATGTTTTTAATACTCGGGCTTCCCATAGCATCAACAACCGACTTGTCCGGTGGAAAGTCTGGATTAACAGATCGGAAGGGACGATTCATGCCTGGCGGAATAAAGTCTCCGGCAAGATCCGTTCCCTTTCTTGCAGCTTCCAGGGCCTCCTCGGACGCATAGATTTCGCCAACTGGTCCCTGGATGACCAGATCACCTTCAGAATTATATACCCGCCTAAATCCCTGCGGGAGCCCGCCAGTCTCATTAGCTGCTGCCCCAGCCGAGTTCATGTTGCGATAGCCTGGAGGAAGCTCCGGAAAACCGCTCAAGGCCGAGGTATAGATCGCGTTGCCTCTCGGCACATCAGACGCGATGTTCGACGCCGAGACGTCGTCACCCCAGCGCAGAACCGTCCTTCCTGCCGTACTACCAGCCGCTTCAGAAACCTGACCTACCGGCTTCAAAGCATTGACCGGCTCAAGGGTTGTGATAGGCAACGTCGTGGCTGACCTTCCCAGACCGGGAACCACACCGGACGGAACAAATCCAACCAGGGAATAGAGCGCTTCTGCGTAAGGCGTTGGCAACCCTGTTTTGCTCAGCAACATCCCGCCTAACGTAGACGTTGTCTCGCCCGTCGCTACGGTTCTAGCGCCGGCAACAGCCTGATCGGCCCCCCAAGGTATGAGCAAACATGAAATGCCCGTCTCTGCACATCCTGCTGCACCTGTCGAAATGGCCGCCGAGCCCGCTGCAGTTTGCAGCACGCCGCCCAAGCGAGCCAAGGGATGCCCGTTACTGTTATCCCATTTGATTACACCATCTTTTGCGGCATCCCCTAAGTCGTAATCAAAAAGCTGTTTTTCAGATGGGATCCCTGTTTTCGCGGCAGTATAGGAACTGTAGTCCTTGTAAATTTGCTCCGCGAGCAAGTCGCCTAGCTGCTTGTACTCATCGCTCGCTCCCTTCGCTTCGAGTGCACCCCAGAATGCTTTTTCTGGAGTTCCATCAGCAAATTGTGCTGAGCATCTCACTCGTGCGCACGCAGCAGCAGTGAGGTCCGCCTGCAGTTGGACATCGCCCTTGCTTAGTTCCTTGATCCGGTTAATTTCTGTATCCGTCGGCATGCGGTTGTTTTCGACCGCATTTCGTGCAATCGCACTGCCGACGGCGACGTCGCTCAGACTGCCGCCTGTCATCCCGCCCACCAGCGCGCCTACCGCTTGCGACAGCGCCAGGATCGTCTGCTTGTCTTGCTCGGATAGATCGCTGGGCTTGGCGTCGGCGCCGTAGAGCGTCTTGGTCAGGTACCGGGCCGCCAGCTCACCACCGGCGCCGACCAGTGCACCGCCTGCGGCCGAACTGCCGTTGGCCTCGGCCAGCACTGCGCCCAGCAGTGCATGCGAGAGCAATTGCGCGGCCGCATTCGGGTCGCTGCCGTGGTCGCCATCGAAGGTCCGCCCGATCAGTTGCGCCGCATACGGTGCCAGCGCGTTACTCGCCACCTGTGTGCCGCTCTGCCCGGACACACCACCCACCAGCGCAGTGGTCACCGCCTGCAACGCACGGCTGTACTCACCGCCGGTACCCCATTGGGTTTGGCTGGTATAGGCATCTCGGTAGGCTGCACTCTGGCTCAGCAACAGATCCTGTTGCTGAGTTGGATCCAGTTTCGCGAACGCCGCTTGCTGATCGCCGTTCAGCCCTTTCAGGTAGGCATCGCGCGCCTCGGCGGTCTTCTTCGCTGCACTGGCCGCGATGTCGCCAGCCACCTGCCGACTGGTCTCCAGCACCGTCCCGGCGGCCGCGCCCATCGCCTGCTGCTCGGCCAGCACCTTGCGCACGTCCGGCAGCGTCGCCAGCGCTTCGTTCGCCTTGCTGGCATCGGTGTTGATACCCGTCTCCGCTGCCGTGGTGCGCTTGCCGCCGATCGTGATGTTGCCTTCGGTCAGCGTGGCGCGCGTGGTCGTGCTGTCGTTGCCGCTCTGGGACATCGGCAGTCCGCCGCCCAGCCCGCCGCTGTTGGCTGCGCCATAGTTCCCATTGGCGATATTGCTGCCGATGTTCTTGGCCTGGTCGCCCGCGCTCACTGCCACCGGGTTGCCATTGGCATCGGTGGCCGGCGTGCCGCTGTAGCCGAACCCGCCAGCGAGACTACCGGAGCTGGCCGAGTAGCCCATTCGGTTCTGCAGGTCGCTGAAGGTCAGCGAGGTGGCAGTCAGGTCGCTGTTGTCCGCATTCGTGCTGGCGATGGCGCCGCCGATCAGGTTCACGTTGCCCGCATCGACGTGGTAGCCGCCCTTGCCGGCGAACAGGCCCGACTGTTCGGTCACGCCGGAGGAGTTGCCGTTGGCCTTGGCCGTGCTGGCGTAGCCGCTGGCGTCCCAGGCGGTGCCGAAGGACACCTGGATGCGGCCGCCATAGCCGCTCTCCTTGGACTGGATGTTCGAGGTGTCCTGCAGCGACTCGATGGTCAGGTCGCCGCCGGTCTGCACGTCGATGCGGTCGGCCTTGGCCGCCGCACCGCGCAGCGTGGTATCGCCCTTCGAGGTGAGGGAGATGTTCTGCGCGGCCAGCTCCGTGTTCTTCCATGTCGCGCTGTCGGCGTTGGAGGAGTGGCTGCCGACGCTGGCCTGCACATAGGCATAGACGCCGGTCTGCGCGCCGACCGAGGCGCCCACGCCCACCTCCAATCCGGCGTTGCTGCCCTTGCTCTGTTCCGAGCCCGAGGACTTGCCTGCTTCCAGCACGAGGTCGCGTGCTGCGTCCAGGCTCAGGGTGTCGCCGGCCTTCAGGTTGCCCTGCACCACGTGCAGGTCGCCGCTGGTGCTGGTCAGGCTGACGTTGCCGCCGCCGCTGATGGTCGAACCTTGCGCGGTCTGGCTGCCGGCCTTGTACTTCTCCGTACTGGTGGCGTAGCCCACGCCCGCTTCCACGCTGACCAGCGCGCCGCTGCCGGCGCCGCCGGCCATGCTGCTGATGGCACTGGCCGCTTGATAGCCGTTGGCCACTGCCGCCATGCCCTGCATCGCCGACAGCCTGCCGTCGGAGTTGCGCGCCGCATCGACGTTGTTGATCAGGTCGATCAGTGGCGATTTCACCCGCGCGAACGCACCGATCTTGAGCGTGTCGTCCTGCGAGGACGCGGCGTGGCTGTCGTTGGCGGTGAGCAACTGGATGGACGCGGCAGTCACGTCCACGTCTTTGGCCGCGACCACGTTGCTGGCGCTCTGCGTGTAGGTGCCGCCCGCACTCAGATTGACGTTGCCACCCAGGCTGCCGACGCTGCTGGCCACCTGCGTCACCGTGGCGTTGTCGTCGCGGTGCTTCTCGGTGTGATAGCCGGAGAAGCGCTCGGTGTCGGAGATGACCACCGTGCCGATGGCCTTGTTGTCCGAGACGTTGGCGTTGCCGGCGGTGTCCTGCCCGCTCTGGATGGTCAGGTCGCCGGCGGCGTGCATGGTCACATCGCCCTGTGCCGCGATATTGCTGGCGGTCAGGGTGATGTCGCCCTGGGTCGTGCTCAGGCTGGCGTTACCGCCCACCGACAGTTGCGTGCCAGTGATGGTGTCGGTCTGGCCGGTGCCGTTGCCCTTCTGGTTGTAGTTACCGAACGGCAGGCCCGCCGCATTGTTGAAGCTCCAGCCCTTGCCGCGGCTGTCGTTGCCGCTGGACTCGGTGGTATGCGCCACGCCCAGGTCGATGTTCTGGCTCGCCAGCAACAGCGCGTTGCCCTCGGCCGACAGTTGCGTGCCCTGGCTGGTGATCGAGCCGTCGCTGGCGAGCAGGGTCAGGTTGCCGCCGGCGCTGACTTGGCTCACCCGCGCGGTGCTGGTGCTGTCGTTCTGGTTGGCGTTGGAGCGGTGCGAACCGGCCTGGATCACCACCGGCGTCAGCGCGGCCGCGGTGCCGGCCGTATCGCCCTCGGCGCGCCGGCTGAGCTTGCCCATGGTCGAGCCGCTGTCGGGCATGTTGCTGGTCGCCGAATCGCGTGCGCTGCGATACGCCGCGGCCGGGTCGTAGGTCACCCCGATGGAGAAGCCGCTGGACTTGCTCGACTGATTGGACTGGTTGTCCACCGTGTCCTGTGCCGCGAGCAGCGCGATGTCCTTGGCCGCCAGGGTCAGGTCCTTGCCCGCGGCCACGTCGGAGGCGCCGATGGTCAGTTGATCGCCGGCACTGATCAGCAGATTGCCGTTCTTGGCACCGACCGCCGAGGCCACCTGGGTGGTGCTCTCGGTGCTGCTGTCGCTGCTGCTGCGCGACTTGCCGTAGCCGAGGCTTGCCACGCCGCCGGAGAAGCTGGCGCTGAAGCCGGACTTCTTCTGGGCGCTGCTGTGCGCCTCGCTGCTCTGGTCCTGCGCCGAGACGATGGCCACATCGTTGCCGGCCACCAGGCGCGCGTCCTGCTGGGCCAGCACGGTCGACCCGACCACGGCGATGTCGTTGCCTGCCTTGATCTGCACGCTGCCTGCGTCCAGCGAGGTGCCGACGGCCAGGCTGTCGTGCCACTCGTCATGCGTGGTCGTGGTCTTGCTGGACAGGAAGCCCTTTTTCTTCTTCTGCATGTCCTGCACGGCGTCGTGCTGCTCCTGCGCGGCGAGCAGGTTGACGTCGTTGCCGGCGGACACGGCCAGCGCGCCCTTGTCGGTGAACAGGTTGGCCGCAGTCAGGTTCACGTCGTGGCCGGACTGCAGGGCGATGTCGCCGCCAGCGGTGAACTCGCTGCCGTGGACGGTCTCGTCGCGGGTGCTGGTGGTCTGCTTGAAGCGCTTGCGCGTCTCCAGGGTGCTGCTGCTGTCGACCGTGGTCAGGGTAGTGCTGTTGAGGTCGTTGCCGGCGACCACGGCCAGGCCGTTGCCGGCATCGAGCTTGGCGGCGGTCAGGTTGACGTCGTGGCCGGCGCTGAGCACCAGGTTGCCGCCGGCGGTGAGCGCCTGCTGGTCGATGTCCTGTGTGGTCGTGGTGGTGACGACCTTGGTCTTGCCCTGGCGGCTCTGGTCGGTGACGGTGCGGCTGTCGCCCAGCACCGACGTGACATTGAGATCGTGCCCGGCCGCGGCGATCAGGTTGCCATCGGCCTTGACCTGCGCCTGGCGGATGGTGAGGTCGTTGCCGGCGGCCAGTTGCAGGCTGCCGCCGGTGGCGATGCTGGTGCGCACCGTGGCCTTGCCGTTGGCGTCGGTGACCGGGATCAGCGACAGGACGTGGCCGGCCTGTAAAGACTATTGTGTTGTCGACGGTTAGGCTGATGCCTGCACCATCAGGCAGTATTAAAAATGATCAGACATTGGCTTTTTCAAACCTATTTATTTCATCGCATACTTTGCTAAGTAAGCCCGCCTCATCCAATTCGAAGGATCTCCTTGTATTCGCATCCTCGTTATACATATCCGCAGAACAAAAAATGCTAGACAAACACTCACTCAACAAAGCCACGTCTTTAATCATAATCCCTCTGTCGCGCTCTATTCTCCAAAGCTCTATGTACGCCTCAGAAAAAACGTGCGCATCCAATCTACCTAATGCGAAAGACTTTGCGAAATCAAAAAGAACAATACTCATCTAAGAACACCATTTTTAATGAAATTTTCAAACTGTCGGCTCCCGGGGTATAGCTTAAATCCTGTTACAAAGCTCCCTTGGTCGTCAACAACAACCACGTTGTTTGTCTGCGCATTGAAAAAAACCCTCGAGCCTTTTGAAAAACCATAAGTTCCATTTTCCACTGTATCCGGGGAATTCATGTGCCTCTCTAACGCCAATCTAAACTGCTCGACTGTTTGAGGGTTTTTTCTTGCTTCAATAATACCAAAATCAACTGCATGTTTAAACTTGTCACGAAGCTGCTCAAAACTCGCTGTCAGTTGTTTCTTTAAAATTGGAACAGAATAGTCATCTGGAGCAGGATATCTTGATGAATAACTAAATGTCTCCGTCACGTCAACCGAGTTAGGCTTTGGCTTATCAGCCACAACGTTAATCACGTCTAAGGTCTGGACCTCACCCTTATTGAAGCCAACTTCCACCACCTTGTCTTTTTTTACCAAAAGCTCAAATGCGGGCGGCCCATCACCGGACCGCGTACTACGCGGAGCCAAGACCTCAACGGCACCCGCAACATCGTACATGCTTGCACCAAATTGATTTGCCGCAGCGACTTGCTCCGGGCTACCGCCAAAGAGAGCTGTCAATCTCGCTGGAGAACCAAAGATACCCAAGACTGCTGTATCTAGACGATTCCTGTCTTCAAGCGAACCCCCGCCGATCAGCGCTTTAACTTGCTGCCCATTCCAATCCCTCTCCGTCAGCAGCTGATAGTCGAGGCTGTAAGACGATCCAACGCCGATTGTGCTTTTTGAGGCAGCTTGTGCTACGCCTGCCGCAAGTATCGCTTCATATTCCTGGGTGCCTGGCTTAAGACTCAGCAGCGCTGCTTGCTGCTCCGGAGTCAGGTAGTCGAAGTACCGATCCTTCATCTCACGGCTTTGCGCAAGACTGACGTCATCCCACTTTCGCTCTACATTCTCTCGGCATTCTTCCGTCGTGCACTTGCTGAGTTCACGCGCCTTTTCATCGCGTTGCGGATGACTGAGATAGTTGTTCACCACCTCATTGCTGGCCGTCGCAGCACCCGCAGTGCCGCCCGCCATCGCACCCGCCGCTGTCGATGCCAAGGCGGTCAACGTGTCCGCCAATGGCCCGGTGACGCCTGCCTCCCGCAGCGCGGTTGCCACAGCGGGCGCGGCAAGCGTTCCTGCAGCGGCGCCCGTCGCACCCTCTAGCCCGCCCGTGAGTCCCCCGACCACGGTGTGCGCCAGCACGCGCAAGCTGCCGTTATCGCCCCACTGGCTTTCCAGTTGGTCGGCCTGTGCGGTCAGTTGCGCCTTCTGGTCAGGTTCGGTCGTGTCATTGGCCTGCCGACGTAGGTCTGCCGCCTCCGTCATCTTCTTCTCGGCGTAGTCGCCAATCACATGCGTGGCCTGCTGCCCAAACGTCGCCGTGATCTGCGCCTGCGCCGCCACCTGCTCCTGCAGCTTCTGCCCATCCCATTGCTTGGTCAGGCCATTGGCGTCATCGCCCGTAACGACATCGCGCTTCAGGCCCGCCAGCGCGTCCGCTACGCTCTTGCCGGTCTTGGCTTGCTGCCCCGCTTCGTCGGTGATGACCAGCGCCCCGCCACTGATGCCGCTGTGCGTGGTGGATTGCGAGTTCCCACTCTCATGGCCATAGCCGGCCGCACTGCCGTTGGCGCCGGTGTTGTAGTTCTGCCAGGACCACTTGCTGCCATTGTTGGTGGTGGAAGGTGTCTGGCCCTCACTGCCCTTGGCCTTATCGTCGTCGGTGCCGACGCTGTAGCCGCCCGACAGGCTGATGCCCTTGGCGTCATAGCTGCTGGTGTTGGCGATGTCGCTGTACGTCAGCGTGCCGGTGCTCAGGCGGTTCTTGCCTTGGTCGATCGCATCCTGGCTGCTGGCGATCACCGCGCCCTTCAGGTCGGTGTTGCCGCCCACGGTGATGTCGAACCCGCCCTTGCCGGCCTGGATGCCGCTCTGCTCGGTGACGCTGGCGTAGTCGCCATTGACCTTGTTGCTGCTGTAGCTGGCGCTGGCACTGAACCCGATGCCGAACGTGACGTTGCCACCGATCGACTTGTCCTTGCTGGCGTAGCTGCTGCTGTCCTGCAGGCTCTCGATGTTGAGGTTGCCGCCGACATCGGCGATCACCTTGTCCGCGGAGACCTGTGCGCCCTTGAGCGTGGTGTCGTTGCCGCTGATGATCGTGGCGTTGTTGCCCGCAGCCACATGGCTGTTGGTGTAGCTGACATCCTCGCCATTGGCCTTGCCACGCGCCCCACTGGCGCTCAACGTCACGCCCGCCGCGAACCCATCAGCGCCGTAGGTGATCGCAACGCCGACCGCAGCGCTGCTGCTCTTACTCGTGCTGTGCTGTTCGGCCGTGTTCTTCGCGGCCTCGATGGTGACATCGTGATCGGCGGCCAGCAGCAGGTCGTGACCAGCGGTGACGTCGCTGCCGCGTACCAGCAGGTTGCTCGCATCGCCGCCGCCAGTAGCGATCAGATTGACGTCGCCGCCTGCCTGTAGCTTGGAACCCTTGGCCTGGTCGGCCGACTGGGTACTCTTGCTCTCGCTCTTGCTGCCACCCACCGTCACGGCGATGCTGATGTTCGCGCCTTGCGCAGCGCTTGCGGCGCTGCCGCTGGCCAGTGCGCTTCCGGTCTGACTCAGCGAGCTGGCGGCGCCATAGGCGCTGTAGGCCGCGGACCCCGCCGCCAGCGCCTGCATGCGCGCATCGCCACTGACTTTGGAGCCAGCCTTGGCCGTATCGTAAGCGGACTGGGCCAGGTTCAGTGCTGCGGAACTGAGCGTGATCGACAAGCCGCCTTGGCTGAACTTGCTGCGCTGCTCGGCATCGGTGGTGTCGTGGACCTCGGTGATGGCGATGTCCTTTGCCTTCACCGTGATGTCGCCGGCATTGGCCAGCACGTCGCCGCCGGTCTGCGCGTAACGATTGCCCGCAACCAGCGTGACGTCGCCCTCCACGCTACCGACCGTGCTGCCCACATGCGTCACATCGGCGGTGTCGGCATTGTTCTGGATCTTCTGCGTGCCGAAGGTCACGCCGATCCCGCCGCTGCCGAACATGCCGGACTTCTTCGTCTTCTTCTCGTGCTCCTCGCTGTGCGTGTTCTGCGCCGTCTCCAGCGTCAGATCGTTGCCGGCGGCCACCACCACGTTGCCGGTGCCGGCGACCTGTGCGCCCTGCGACAGCAGGTCGTGGCCGGCGGCGATCTGCACGGTGTCGCCGCTGAGCGTGGTCGCCACCGCGGTGCTGTCGTGCCACTCGTCATGCGTGGTGGTGGTCTTGCTGGACAGGAAGCCCTTTTTCTTCTTCTGCATGTCCTGCACGGCGTCGTGCTGCTCCTGTGCGGCGAGCAGGTTGACGTCGTTGCCGGCGGACACGGCCAGCGCGCCCTTGTCGGTGAACGCCTTGGCCGCGGTCAGGTTCACGTCGTGGCCGGACTGCAGGGCGATGTCGCCGCCGGCGGTGAACTCGGTGCCGTGGACGGTCTCGTCGCGGGTGCTGGTGGTCTGCTTGAAGCGCTTGCGCGTCTCCAGGGTGGTGCTGCTGTCGACCGTGGTCAGCGTGGTGCTGTTGAGGTCGTTGCCGGCGACCACGGCCAGGCCGTTGCCGGCGTCGAGCTTGACGGCGGTCAGGTTGACGTCGTGGCCGGCGCTGAGCACCAGGTTGCCGCCAGCGGTGAGTGCCTGCTGGTCGATGTCCTGGGTGGTCGTGGTGGTGACGACCCTGGTCTTGCCCTGGCGGGTCTGGTCGGTGACGGTGCGGCTATCGCCCAGCACCGACGTGACATTGAGATCGTGCCCGGCCGCGGCGATCAGGTTGCCATCGGCCTTGACCTGCGCCTGGCGGATGGTGAGGTCGTTGCCGGCGGCCAGTTGCAGGCTGCCGCCAGTATCGATGCTGGTGCGCACCGTCGCCTTGCCGTTGGCGTCGGTGACCGGGGTCAGCGACAGGTCGTGCCCGGCCTGCAGGGCGGCGTCGCCGCCGGCGGCGATCGCCACGCCGTGCAGTTGCAGATCGTTGCCGGCCTGCAGGGACAGGTTGTTGCCGACGGTCAGGCTGGTGCCATCGCCGCCGCGGGTCAGGCCGGACTCATCGCGCAACGCGGTCGGCTGCAGCCTGAGATTGTTGCCCGCCAGCAGCGCGGCACTGTTGCTGGCCTTCACGGTGGTGCCGGTGAGGCTGAGGTCGCGGCTGGCCTGTAGCAGCAGGTTGTTGCCGGCGAGGCGTTGCGAGTGGTGCTGGTGAAGTCGCGCCCTGCACTGAGCAGCTCGTCGCGGCGAGCGATCTGGCCGCCTGAGTTCAGCAGATCCTGACTGGCTTGCAACGCCACGGTACCGTCGGAGACGATGCGGCCGTGGTTGAGCTGATAAAGTCAGATAAGCAACCCATTGAAGTCGTACATGTACTCTTCAAATTCCAGCAATGTCCAAATGTGCCCATCCAATCTATCCACTCGAACAACCCCTCCAGCCTTCTCTTGACAACTATCGACAATATTAAATGTTTGATAAAGAGGGAGGCCAGGAGATAATAAGATCCCTTCTTCTGCAACGCTCGCACCGATAGAAGAAGCGTATTTTTTTGCGAAGCGTAAACATTCTGATTTACCAAGCAATCTCTTCTCTTTATAACAGTGGGGAACACTGAAACAGTTGATGCCAAGAGATCGCAAATCGATCAGAATTCTGACCAAATTAATTCTTTCAATTTTAACTCCAAAGTATCCCTGAAAACCACCTTCCTTGTACCTAAAATCTTTATCGTATATCCCTATCAGCTTGAGTCTTTCCGATGTCACCACCTCAAAACTAAATAAATCACAATTAAATCTATTTCTTATAATGGTCATTTTTTTACCTCCGGCGTAATTATTACGATACTTCCTAACTTCTCGCCAGTTTTAGAAGCTTTACCCAGAACGTCCCTCAGATCGTTTACAGGAACAGAGTAGGAAGAACCAGTGCCTAGAGGCCATGGATCTCGAATGTACGCACGTCCGCTATCGATGGAATCAACAACGATAGCATGGAGGCCGCCACCAGAAGTTCTAACATTTACGATAACTGAAGAACTCCCATTTGCCGCCTCGGCTATTCTATCAATACTTGCACCTGACAAATATTCCGCAGAGCCTTTAAAGCCAAGATCGCGCAACCCATTTGGCACATCTGAAAGCCAGGCGCCACTATGATCGGTGTTAATAGCGCCCCGCACATAGAACTCTGGAATGTCTTCGAGATTTGCAGCCATTCGACAACTTGCTGCGACACAGGAAATTTCAGTTGACTGCCCCATAACTTTACTTGGCGGCTCGTAAGGGCCAATGTTTTCTTTGAGAAACAAGCCCTCTCCGTTACCGGCTTTAGCTATTTCCGCATCTTTCTCCAGTAACTTTGCCGATCGTGCAGCATCACTTGTTAGTGCCAATTCTAGCGGAGCACCTTCCAACTTAGCCCCTTCTTTGAGGGCCACCTTTTCCGTCGCGTCTGCAATAACTTGTGCAGCCTTCCGCTCTGCGACGCTCGCGGCAGTACCGATGCTGTGACCACCCGTAGCATCGCCAAGGACAACATCTGCTGCCCCAACTGCTAGCGCATTGCAGGCAATTGGATTTCCAAAACATGCCGTTATAGCAGCCGGGGTCGCCACGACGCCGACTGCAGCTCCACCACCAAGTACAAGGCCTGCGGCAGGTACCGCCAGCACACCCCGACCGGAGGACCCGATCTGCGTATCCGCAAACGTCAGCAATTCCGGGCTGTAGTTCGCCTGCAGGGTGTCCTTGTGAATACCCGCCTGATAGAGGCTGTTGTAAACAGTGAGGAAATTGTCAGGACTGGACGCCAACTCGTTTCCATACAGATGAAAGTTGTTGTATTCGGCGTCGGTCGCCTGGAACGCACGCTCCCCAGCATAATCGTTGGTATTGGTACTCAGGAATGCTTGCGCACTCTCATCAACTTTGGTGTTCCCAATAAGTCCATTGATCTTTGCATCCACGCGCGCTGCTGCTTCCACGGTTAGGCGACGCGTTGCTTCCTCTTCGCTAATTCCTTCCTGCAAAGCGAATGTCGCGGCGTTCTGGCGGATCCAGGTCACCTCTTCCGGATGCAACTGCCGGTTGAATCTATCGCCCGATAGCGCCGTGTTGGCTCCGTCCTGTCCGCCCAACACACCGCCGATCGCCGCGCTGCCCAACTCCATCAGGGCGTTGTACGTTTCCTTGTCCGTCACCCCGTGGGCGACCAAATAATCCGACATCGCGCTCTTGGCAGCTTCAGCGCCAGCAGCGGCTGCAGCACCTTGCAGCGCGCCGTCACCGCCCAGTGCGGCCACGGCGGCGCCCGTCAGGCCATGCAGCAGTGTCTTGTTCGCTCCCCCATCGCTCCACGACTCAAGACGGGCTTGTGCTGCTTTTCGAGTCTCCTCGTCCGGGGCATTGATCAAGTCCTGCTGTGCCTTAAGTTGCATCGCCGAGGCAACATCGCCAGCAACACGGAACCCGACCTCGCCCGCCACGGCGGCCAACTCCTTCTGCTCTGCCAGCTTCTTCTCGTCGAAGATTTCCTTCAGGCCCGACTGCTGCAACTCGGTGGTCTTGCGGTCCAGGCCCGACAGCGCCGCGGTATCGCCGTTGCGCACCTCCACCGTGCCAGCGGCGATGTCGCTCTTGGTAGTGCTACTGCTGCTGTCGCTGCTGTTACCCAGCATGCTCAGCCCGGTTCGCGCGGCAACACTGACCATGCTGCTTCCGGTCCCACCGCCGACCGACACGCCACTGCTCTTGTACTCGGCCTTGTTCTGCAGGTCGTCCACCGTCAAGCCGTTGGTGGACAGACGGTTCTTCTCAGCGTCGGCGGTGCTGGCAATGGCGCCGCCAATGAGATGGGTGTCGCCGCCGACGGTGATATCGAATCCACCGTTGCCCGCCTGGATGCCGCTCTGTTCCTTGACGCTGATGTAGTTGCTGTTGACCTTCTGCTGGCTGTAGCTGCCACCGCTCCCGGAGCCAGTCGCCAGGGTCAGGCTGGCCTGCTGCTGCTTGCTCTTGTAGTCGTTGGTGTCCTGCTCGCTCTGGATCAGCAGGTCGCCACCGACCTTGGCCAGCACGGTGTCGCCGATCGCCTGCGCGCCCTTGATCGTGGTGTCGTTGCCGCTGGCCAAGGTCAGCGTGTCGTTGGCCGTGACCACGCTCTCGGTGTGGAGGTTGCTGTTGCCCTTGGCGTCGCCCTTGCCGGCCGACACGGTCAGGTAGTAGCCGGTCGTTGCGCCGACGCTGACACCGATCTCGCCGCCGGCGTTCTTGTTTTCCGACTTGGTCGTGTTGGTTTCCTGCTGACTCAGCAGGTTGAGGTTGTTCGCCGCCGCCAATGCGACGTTGTCGCCGGCGATCTTGCTGCCGATGACGTTGAGATCGCCGCCCGTGGCCGCGATGGTCACATTGCCGTCGCTGAGGATGCGGCTGCCGCCGGTGGTCTCTTCGTGGGTCGTCGTCTTGCTGGACGAGCTGCTGGCACCGATGCCGATGCGCAGGCTCACGCCGGTGGCATTGGCCGCTCCCTGGGCACCATCGGCTGACGCCTCACCGGTTCTCGTCATGTTGCCGGCAACTGCTTCGCCGTTGTAGCCCTTCAGGCCGTTGCTGGCCAGACCAGCCGCATCGCCGATCGCGTATCCGGCCTTCGCCGCGTAAAGCGCCTTGAGCCGATCGTCGTCTACGTCCGAGCCACGCTTGACCGCCCCATACGCGGTTTGCGCCGCATCGACCAAGCCACCGGTCAATCCAAGGGTGATCCCCGCACTCTGCTGCTTGGACGTCTGCACCGTGTCCACGCGGTTCTCGACCGCGGCGATGGTCACGTCCTTGCCGACGATGGCGGTGCCGGTCTTGCTCAGCACGTCGCTGCCGGTGATCGCCACGGCATTGCCGCCGGTGAGGGTGACGGAGCCATCGGTGCTGCCCACCAGGCTGCCGCTCTGGCTCACCTCGGTGGTGTCGAGCGTGTTGGTCTGCTTGCTCGCACCCAGGGTGACGCTGAAGCCGCCGCCGCTGTACAGACCGGTCTTCTTGACCTTCTTGTCGTGCTCCTCGCTATGCGTGTTCTGCGCCGTCTCCAGCGTCAGATCGTTGCCGGCGGCCACCACCACGTTGCCGGTGCCGGCGACCTGCGCGCCCTGCGACAGCAGGTCGTGGCCGGCCGCGATCTGCACGGTGTCGCCGCTGAGCGTGGTCGCCACGGCGGTGCTGTCGTGCCACTCGTCGTGCGTGGTGGTGGTCTTGCTGGACAGGAAGCCGGTTTTCTTCTTCTGCATGTCCTGCACGGCGTCGTGCTGCTCCTGCTCGGTGAGCAGGTTGACGTCGTTGCCGGCGGACACCGCCAGCGCGCCCTTGTCGGTGAACAGGTTGGCCGCAGTCAGGTTCACGTCGTGGCCGGACTGCAGGGCGATGTCGCCGCCAGCGGTGAACTCGCTGCCGTGGACGGTCTCGTCGCGGGTGCTGGTGGTCTGCTTGAAGCGATTGCGCGTTTCTACGGTGGTACTTGTATCGACCGTGGTCAGGGTGGTGCTGTTGAGGTCGTTGCCTGCGACCACCGTCAAACCCTTACCGGCATCGAGCTTGGCCGCGGTCAGATTGACGTCGTGGCCGGCGCTGAGCACCAGGTTGCCGCCGGCCGTGAGAGCTTGCTGGTCGATGACTTGGATGTTGCTGGCCGTGACGACCTTGGTCTTGCCTTGGCGAGTCTCGTCGGTGGTGGTGTGGCTGTCTCCCAGCACCGAGGTCACGTCGAGGTCGTGTCCAGCTGCGGCCATCAGGTCGCCGCCGGCCTTCACCTGCGCCTGGCGGATGATCAGATCGTTGCCGGCGGCCAGTTGCAGATTGCCGCCGACCGTCAGGCTGGATGTATCGCCACCGCGCATCAAGCCGGATTCGTCACGCAGCGCTGTGGGTTGCAGCAGCAGGTTGTTGCCTGCTTGCAACGCGGCATTGTTGCCGGCCTGTAGGGTGGTGCCGGTGAGGCTGAGGTCGCGGCCGGCCTGCAGCAGCAGGTTGTTGCCGGCAGTGATGCCCGAACGCAGATCGCCGCCGGCGAGGGCGTCGCGGGTGGTGCTGGTGAGGTCGCGACCGGCACTGAGCAGCACGTCGCGGCCGGCGATCTGGCCGCCGAGGTTGAGCAGGTCCTGATTGGCCTGCAACGCCACCGCGCCGCTGGACACGATGCGGCCCTGGTTGAGCAGGTTGCCAACGTTGGCGCTGACATTGGCGCCGCCGATGGTGCCGGTGTTGCTCAGACCGGCCGTGGCGTTGAGCGAGACGTCGCCGTTGTCGCTGGCCAGCAATGCGCCGTCGCTGCGCAGGGTCAGCGCGGTCTTCGACGACAGGTACACCACCGGCACCAGCACCTTCTGGCCCTGATACTCCTGTTCCACCATCCACACGATGTCGTGGGTCAGCGCGGCGACCTGGTCGGCGGTCAGCGCCACGCCCACGCTCAGGTGCAGGGTGCCGGCCTCGGCGACGCCGCCATCGAGCAGTGCGCGGTACTGGGCCACGCCGTCGGCATAGTTGCCCAGGTAGCGGCGGCCGGTGAGCTGGGTGATCTGGTCCAGCACCAGGCGCTGTTCGTAGAAGCCATCGCCCAGGCGGGTCTGGGTCCACTGCGGATCCACGCCGAGCTTGTCGAGCAGGTAGTCGCTGCTGATGAAGTTGTTGTAGTCGACGAAGCGCGGATCGGTCTCGATCAGGTAGCGGCGGCCGGGGGCGCTGTTGCTGGCCTTGACCCCGCCCAGGCCGTTGGCGGCGCGACCCAGCGTGTTGACGCTGGCGCCGTTGCTGCCGACCAGGCGGTACAGCCCGCCCATCGGCAGCACGATGTTGCCCAGCGGCGCGCCGACGCCGCCGACCACCTGCGGCACTTGGCCGGTACCTGGGTCGATCTGCTGGTACTGGCCGGGCACGCTGCCGGCGGTCAGCACCGCCTGCGCCGTGCCGGCCTGGACCTGGCTGCGGCTGCCACTGCCGGCGCCGCCGAGCTGGACCTGCACGCCGCTGGCCTGGACCTGGGGCGCAGTGGCGCTGCTGCCGTTGGCCAGCGTGGCCTGGCCGTCGTCGATGCGGATGGCACCCAGGCTGGCGGTGGCGATGCGGTTGCCGACGTTGGCCTTGGTCGGCGTCGCAGCGGTCTGCGCCTGCACGGCGATACCGCCGGCGCCGTCGGCGCTCATCGTGCCGTACCGGTTCAGGGCCCCGCCCTGGGTGGCGTTGAAGGAGGCGCCGCCGATGCTGCGACCATCGCTGCCGACCGCGCCGTTGCGGATGGTGGCGCCACTGATCGAAACGCCCTGTCCGCCGGTCATGTTGGCGGCGAGGGCGATGTAGCTGTTGTCCAGAATGCCGGAGCCGGTTTCGTTTTCCTGCACCTCATAGGTACAGCCATCCGCCCGATAGCCGCGTGCGCAATCGCCATCCTGCAGAACCGCCACCTGTTCGACATCGGTGTACTTCGTGCGCTGGCTCAGTGCCAACGCGTTGTTGCTTACGACCTCTTGTCCGCTGATGAGTCCATCACTCAAACCGCTCGTGCCACGACGATTGACAGAGAGCAGACCGGCGGCAGCGATCGTTGACGCATAGTTATTGACGCCGCCTGACATGGAGATATTCCCTCCAGCGACGATGCGTCCTTCGACACTGGCGGAGATGAGCTTATCGCGACTGATGACATCGTAGGTCCGCGTGGCGCCCAGGCCGACTCTATCGCCAACGTTCGGGCCATTCTGCTCAGGCATCGGCTGACCGACGTACAACACTTCGGGAGGTGTCGTGGCATTGATCGCGTCGCGCTCTGCGTCTGACAGCGGTGTGGTTTGGGCATTGACCACGCGCCGCCGATTGTTGATCTGATTGGCCGCGACCAGGATGCTGCCATCGGCCTCGATGCTGCCGGAGACGTTGTCCAGCGTGCCGGTGCGCGCGGTGAGCGTGCCGTTGCCGTCGCGCGCGGCGCCGATGGCGATGTTGCCGAGGCTGAAGATCTTCGCGTCGCGGTTGACCAGTTGGTCGCGCACCAGCAGGGTCATGCCGCTGGTGGCGCCGATCAGCGCACTGCCGTAGGCGGCGTTGTCAGTGGCGCTGCCCAGGTCGGCGCCGTTGACCAGGGTGCCGGTGTCCACCAGCACGTTGCCGCCGACCAGGCTGCCGGTGTTGGACACCGACCCCGAGGTGACCTGCAGGTTGCCGCTGGCGGAGATGTCGCCGGCGTTGCTGACGCTGCCGCCGGTGTTCAACTGCACGTTGCCCGAGCGCATGCTGGCGCCGGCGAGATTGCTGATGTTGCTGGCGTTGATGCCCAGGCTGCGCCCGGCCTGCAGCGCCGATGCGTTGACGAAGTTGCCGCCCACCGCCAGGCGGAAGTCGCCGTTGCTGGTGATGTCGGCACCGGCGCGATGGGTGTAGTCGCTGCGGATGGTCAGGTCGAGCAGGTTCTGGCCGAGGATGCTGCCGCCGCCGTCGAAGCCGACGGTGTCGATGACTACGTCGCCCGCGCCGCCGGCGCTGCTGCCGGCGCCGATCTGGCCGCCGCTGTTGCTCAGGCTCTGCAGGGTCAGGCGCACCGCCTGCTCGGCCTTGATCCTGCCGTTGCGGTTGTCGAGCGTGGCGCCGCTCCGCTGCAACAGCATGCTGGCGCCGGCGTAGACGCTGCCGCCCTGGTTGTCGAGCGCATTGGTGTTGGCGATCAGGTCGCCGCCGGCCACCAGTTGCCCGCTGCCGTTGGCGATGCTGACGGCGTCGAGCACCACGCTGCCGCGCCCGCCCAGGCTGCCGCCGACGTTGCGCAACTCGCCGCCGGTGGTGAGCCGGGTCAGGCCGCCGCCGTTGTTGACGACGCTGCCCTGGCTGTTGTCGATGCGGCCGCCGGACAGGGTCATGGCGTTGCCGCTGTCGAGCTGGCCGCCGCTATTGAGCAGCGCGCCGGTGACGGCGACGCTGAGGTCGCGGGCGGCGCCGATGCGGCCGCTCTGGTGATTGTCGAGCTGGCCGCGCGCGGTCAACGCCAGGTCGCGCCCGGCCTGCAGGGTCCCGCCGCTGTTGCTCGCGTTCTCCGCGTTCAGCGTCAGATCGGTGCTGGCGCCGATCACGCCCGCGTCGTTGTTCAACGTATGCGCCAGATCCACGCGCAGGTCGCCACCCGCACCGCCGCTGCTCAGCGCCTGCATGGTGCCGCCGCGGTTTTCGAGGCTGTCGGCGCGCAGCACCAGGCTGCCGCCGGTGGCCTGCACCACGCCGAGGCGGTTGTCGAGCGCGCCGCTGCCCAGTTGCACATTCAAGCCGCGTCCGGACACGCTGCCGCCGATATTGCCCAGGCCGGCCGCGGTGACGCTGGCATCGCCGGCCGCGGCGATGGCGCCGCCCTGGTTGTCCAGCGTGTTGCCGGTACTGAGCTGCAGCTGGCCCTGGGTGAGGATGCGCCCGCCGGCATTGCCGAGGGCGCCGCTGCTGCTGACCATCAGCGTGCCGCCACCGGCGTGTTCGATGCGCCCTTGTGCGTTGTTGATCGACGCCGCGCCCAGCTGCAGGTCGCCGCCGTTGCTGACCAGGCGGCCGCCGCCGTTGTCGAACGCGCCGGTGACCGCGATGCGGGTGGTGCCGCTGCCGCTCTGCACCAGGCTGCCGCTGCCGTTGCGCAGCGTCGCCGCGCCCAGGTCCAGGCCCGCCGCCTGCAGCGTGCCGCCGACGCCGTTGAGCGCGCTGTTGTCCAGCGCGCCACCGGCGCGCACGGTGAGCAGGCCGCCGGCCAGCAGGTCGGCGCCGCGATGGTCGACGTCGCCGCTTGCGGTCAGCGTGGCGTTGCCGCCGACGCGGGCGGTGCTGCCGGCCAGCGCGAGTTGCGCGGCATCGGCGGCGAGGTTGCCGGCGGCGACCAGGCGGCCGCTGGCGCTGAGCGTGCCATCGGCATGCAGGGTCAACACGCCGCTGTTGCCGAGGCTGCCATCGGCGCGCACGCCGGCCGCGGCCACGCCGCCGATGGCGACGTTGCCGCCACTCAGGCGCAGGTTGCCGCTGGACAGGGTCTGCCCGGCGTTGTCGATGCGCTGGCCCTGCAGCGCGACGTCCGCGCCACTGACGGTGCCGTGCTGGAGCACGCTGGCGTCGCTGCCGAGCAGGACCTGGTTGGCGTTGAGGGTGCCGGTCACGGTCAGGTCGCCGTGCGCCTGCAGTTGCAGCGTGGTCGCCGCGCTCAAGGCGCCGCTCTGGTTGAGCGCGCCGCCGGCCTGTGCGCTGAACCCGCCGGCCGAGGCCAGGGTGCCGCCCAGGTTCAGATCGCCCTGGCTGACCAGGGCCACGTCGCCGGTTTCGCTGCCGAGCTGGCCGCTGCTGGCGACGCTGGCCGCCTGCACACGCAAGGCGCTGCCGGCGATCAGATCGCCGCGGTTGTCGACCGCCCCATTGGCGGTCAGCGCCAGACGCTGCACGCCGTAGCTGCGCCCGGTCTGCTGCAGCGAACCGACATCCAGTTGCAGGCGCTGGCGCGCACGCAGCGCGCCGGCGTTGCTGAGCAGGCCGCTCACGGTGAAGGTGCCGTTGCCCAGCGCGGCGAGCAGGCCGCTGCTGCTGTTGGTGGCGCTGGCGGCGGTGAGCGTCAGGTCGCTACCGGCGACGACCTGGGCGGCGTTGTCGAGCGCGCCGGTGGCGCGCAGGTCGAGCGTCGAAGCGGACTGCACCAGGCCACCGAGGGTGAGGTCGCCGGTGCTGGTCATCGCCAGCGTGGTGCCGGCGTCGACGGTGCCCTGGCTGTCGATGGCCGCGCCGTTCAATTGCAGCGCGCCGGCGCTGTGCAGCACGCTCTGGCTGCCGCTGCGCAGGGTGCCGCCGGCCTGCAGGGTGGCACTCTGGCCGGCGCTGACGCTGCCGTTCACCTGCAGATCGCGCTGCGCCTGCGCTTGCAGTCCCTGGGTCGTGGCGAGCTGGCCGCCAAGGGTCAGGTCGCGCCCCGCACGCAGGTCCAGCGCCTGCGCGCTGAGCGTGCCGGTCTGCAGCAGATCGCCCTGCGCCTGCGCGCTGAGTGCGGTGGCGGCGGCGACGGTGCCGCCCAATGTCAGATCACCCTGGCTGGTCAGCGTCACCTGGCCGCTCTGGCTGCCGAGCTGGCCTGTGCTGGCGATGCGCGCGGCGTCGAGCTGCAGGTCGCGCTTGGCGATCAGCTCGCCCTGGCTGTCGATGGCGCCGCTGGCGCGCAGGCTCAGCGTGTCGCCGGCGTAGGCCTGGCCGCTGTGCTGCAGGTCGCCGACCTGCAGGGTCATGGCCTGGCCGGACTGCAAGGTGCCGGCGTTGGCGAGGGTGCCGGCGGTGGTCAGGGCCAGCGCGCCCTTCGCGGCGAGGCTGCCGCCTTGGGTATTGGCGATGCCGGTGGCGGCGACGCTGAGGTCGCGGCCGGCCAGCACCTGCGCGGCATTGGTCAGTTGGGTGCCTGCGGCGAGCGCGACATCGCGCCCGGCCTGGGCGACGCCGGCCACGGTTAGGGCGCCATCGCTGCGCAAGGCCAGATCGGTGGCGGCGTCGAGCGTGCCGCGGCTGTCGAGGCTGCCGCCTTGCAGGGTGATGGCACCGGCCGCGCTCTGCAGCACCGCCGCGTTGCCGGTGGTCACGCTGGCACCCTGCAGTTGCAGGTCGCCGGTGGCCAATGCCTGGCCATCGACGCTGAGCGCGCGCTGCGCCTGCAGCGTCGCGCCGGTGGCGCTCTGCAACGCACCGGCAACGCCCACATCGCGCCCGCTCAGGGCGATCGCGCGCGCCTTGGCCACGCCGTCCAGGCGCAGGTCGCCCAGCGCAGTGGCGTTCAAGGCCTGCGCGGCGATCACGCTGCCGCCCAGCTGCAGGTCGCCCTGGCTGGTGAGCGTGACCTGACCGTTCTGGCTGCCGAGCTGGCCGCTGTTGCTGAGGCTGCCCACGTCCACCAGCAGGTCGCCGCCGGCGATCACGTTGCCGCGGTTGTCCATCGCGCCGCTGCTGCGCAGCGTCAGCGCCCGGCCGGTGGAGAGCGTGCCGCTGTGCTGCAGGCTGCCCGCCTGCAGGGTCAGCGCCTGCTCGCCGCGCAGCAGGCCGGCGTTGTCGAGCAGTCCATCGATGTGCAGATCCAGCCCGCGGCCGGCGGCCAGCGTGCCGGCAGCGCGGTTGACCGCGCTCGCCGCTTGCACCTGCAGATCGCGCCCGGCCACCACGCGGGCGCTGTTGTCGAACGCACCGGCGGCGGTCAGCAGCACATCGTTGCCGCCCTGGGCGATGCCGGCCAGGCGCAACGCGTCCTGGCTGTGCAGGGCCAGGTCGCTGCCGGCGTCGAGCGCGCCCTGGCTGTCGATGCTGCCGCCGTCCACGGCGATGGCCGCGGTGCTCTGCAGCACCGCGGCGCTGCCGGTGCCGACGCTGGCGCCGCGCAGCTGCACGTTGCCGCCGGCCAGCGCCTGCCCGTCCAGTTGCAGCGCGCGCAGCGCCTGCGCCTGCAGGGTCGACGCACTTTGCACCGTGCCGGCCATGCTCAGATCGCGCCCCGCCTCCAGCTGCACGGACTGCGCCTTGCTGGTACCGCCGTGGAGCAGATCGCCCGCCGCCTGCAGATGCAGCGCGGTGCCGGCGATCTGGGTGCCGGTCACTTGCAGATCGCCGGCGCTGACGACGCCGAGCTGTCCGTCCTGGCTGCCGAGCTGGCCGCTGCTGGCCACGCTGCCGGCGCTGATCGCCACATCGTGCTTGCCGATTAGGTCGCCGCTGTTGGTCAGTGCGGTGGCCGCCTGCACGGTCAACGTATCGCCGGCATAGCTGCGGCCCGTCTGTTGCAGGCTGCCGACGGTCAATTTCGCGGCCTGGCCGGCCTGTACCAGACCGGCGTTGTCGACGTTGCCCTGCACGCTGGCGTCGAGCGTCGTCTGCGCGAGCCACTGGCCTTGCGCCTGGTTGCGGGCGCTGGCGGCGGTGAGCTGCAGCGCGCGTCCGGCGAACACCTTGGCCTGGTTGTCGAGGGTGCCGCCGGCCAGCACCGCGACGTCGCGCCCGGCCTGGGCGATGCCGGCCAGATGGATATCGCCCGTGCTGTGCAGGCGCAGATCGGTGCCCGCGTCCAACGCGCCCTGGCTGTCCAGCGCGGCGGTGTCCACCTGCAGCGCGGTGGCGCTCTGCATGATGGCGCTGTTCCCCAACGCGACGCTGGCGGCGTTGACGCCGACCGCGCCGCTCGCGCTGGCCTGGCCGTCCACGCGCAGCGCACGTTGCGCCTGCAGTTGCAGGGTGTCGGTGCTCTGCACCGTGCCGGCCACGCCCAGGCTGCCCGCGGCAGCGAGCTGCACGCCGGCCGCACGCAGGCTGCCGCGCTGCTGCAGATCGCCCAGCGCCTGCGCGTTCAAGGCGCCGGCAGCCACGACCACGCCATCGAGTTGCACGTCGCCGCGGCTGTTCAACACGACCTGGCCGCGCTGGCTGCCGAGCTGGCCGCTGCTGGCAAGGCTGCCGGCATCGAGCTGCACGTCGCCGCCGCCGACCAGGTCGCCCTGGTTGGCAACGGCACCATCGACGCTCAACGTCAGCGTCGTGCCGGCATTGGCCGAGCCGGTCTGCGTAAGGCTGGCGGCGCGCAGGCCCAGCGCGCCGCCGGCGTACAGGTGGCCGTCGTTGGACAGCACGGTCGCGCCGCTCAGGCTGGCATCGCCCAGGGCCGACAGGCTGGCGCCGGCGGCGTTGCTGAGACTGCTGGCGTCGGCGCTGAGCGCGCCGCCGGCCACGACCTGGGCCTGGTTCTGCAGCGCCGCGGCGCTGCTCAGCGCGAGGTCGCCACGCGACTGCACGGTGCCGGCCAGCGACAGGTCGCCGGCGCTGCGCAGCGCCAGGCTCGTGCCTGCATCCAGCACACCGGCCTGGGCGATACTGGCGCCGTCCAGCGCGAGTGCGCCGCCGGTCTGCACCTGCCCACTCTGCAGCAACGCGCCCTGCGCATGCAGCGTGGCATTGCCGCCAGCCGCCAGGGTGGCGCTGCTGCGCAACTGGCCATCGGCACTCAACTGCAGATCGCCATCGGTGCGGACCACACCGTCCAGCGTGGCGTCGCCGGCCGCCCGCAGTTGCGCGCTGCCCGCGCCCAGGGTGCCCGATTGCAGCAAGGCGCCGCCGGCCTGCGCGGTCAGCGCGCCCTTTGCCGCCACCTGCCCGGCCAGGGCCAGGTCGCCGCGACTGCGCAGGGCGACATTGCCGCCCTGGCTGCCGAGTTCGCCGCTGCTGCGCAGTTGCGCCGCGTCCACGCTCAGCGCCGCGCCGGCCACCAGGCTGCCGCTGTTGTTCAGCGCCGCCGTGCTGGCGAGCGTGGCGTTGCGCCCGGCGTAGCTGCCGCCGGAGTTGCCGACGCTGGCCGCGTCGATGCGCAGGTCGCGTCCGGCATACAGGGTGCCGGCGTTGTCCAGCGCGCCCGGCGTCGCCAGCGCGATGTCGCCACCGGCCGAGACCACCGCACCGGCCGCATTGCCGATCGCCGCCGCGCCCAGGTCCAGGCGCCCGCCGGCGCTGAGCTGGCCGAGCGTGTCCAGGCGTCCACCGGCCTGCACACTCGCGTCCTGCCAGGACTGCGCGAGGCCGGACAGGCGCATGTCGGCGTCGCTGCGCAGGCGCAGGCCCGCGCCGGCGTCGAGCACGCCGGCCGCATCGATCCGCGCCGCCTGCACCGCCAGGCTGCCGGCGCTCTGCACGGTGCCGCCCTGCTGCAGCCAGGCTGCGCCGGCCTGCAGCTGCGCAGCGCCCCCGGCGTAGGCGCTGCCGCTGCTGCGCAACTCGCCGCTGGCACTCAGCGCCAGATCGCCGCCGCTGTACAGGCTGCCGCCGGCATCCAGCTCCGAACCGAACAAGCTGATGGCGCCGGCGCTGCTGCGCCCGCTGTGCGCCAGCGCGCCGCTGGCCGCGGCATCGAGCAGGCCATGGGCGATGGTGTCGCCGCTCAGCGCCAGTTGCGCGGCGCGCAGGCGCACGCCGGCCTGCTGCGAGCCGAGGACGCCTTGCTGGCTCAGCGCGCCGGCCGCGCGCAGGTCGACGTCGTCGCGGGCCACCGCGGTGCCGGCCAGGCTGAGCTGGCCGGCGCTGTCGATCTGCAGGCTGCCGCTCTGCGCGGACAGGGTGCCGCGGCTGACCACACCGACACCGGCTTCGGTGGCGATCAGGCGGATGCGGTCGGCGTACATGCCGCCCAGGTACGCCACGTCGATGCCGATCGCCGGCGGTGCGCCGTCGCTGCCCGGCAGCACCTCCAGCAGCATGCCGTCGTAGCCGATACGCTGTGCACCGGCACTGGCCAGCAGATCCTTGGCCCACACCGAGCCGTTCACGCTCAACTGCCGCGACAGCAGATCCAGGCGGTCCACGTTGTACGCGTCCAGGCCGTTGCTGCCGACGCTCAGCGCGCCGCCGGTGATGGAAAACCCGTTCAAGGCGCCATCGGCGCCGAGCAGCGGGGTGCCGGTGGCCAGGGTGACGCGCGAGGTGTTGAGGAAGCCGCAGCCGTCGCAGACGATGCCGTTGGGATTGGCGATCACCAACTGCGCCTTGGCCCCGGCGATTTCGGTATAGCCCTGCAGGCGGCTGGTGGTGGAGGTGACTTCGTTGAGGATCAGCGTGGCCGCGCCGCTGTTCTTCAGGTTGTCGTTGCCGGCGATGTAGCCGCCGAGTTCGGTCTTGGAGATCTGCGCGCTGTTGTTGAGGATCAGGCCGTTGCTGCCGACGTCGAAGCGCGAATAGCGGTTGTGCGAGACGCCGCGTGCGTTGGGGGCGACGATGTCGACCACCGGCACGCCGTTGGCGGCGGCCTGCTGGCCGGGCTGGCGTCCGTCCGGATTGGCGACCGGTGCGACCTGCGCGTACAGCGGCAGCGAGGTCCAGGTGACGGTGCAGCACAACAGCGCGGCCAGGCCGCGCTTGAGCGGCTCGAGCAGGCGGTGGCGGCGGTCGTCGGTACGGTCCATGTGCATCGTCGTCTCTCTCGTGCCGCGCACCGCGGCAAAACCCATCGCGTTGCCTGCCGCCGGCCGGCGGCAGGACGTGTCAGAACTGGTAGATCAGGCGCACGCCGTAGGCCGGCTGCGCGCTGTGGAAGTCGCGCGGCGCGTGCAGGTCCCAGCCGGCGAAGCCATCCCAACTGAGCCCGCCGTACGCGCCGCGCACGCCGACGAAACCGCCGACCAGGCTGCGCCCGGCTTGCGCGGCGGCGCTGGGTCCGGCGATGCGACCGGCATCCACGCCCAGGTACGGGGTGATGCCCAGGCGCTGCACCGGCAGGTTGAGGCTGTTGCGCCAGTACGCGCCGCGCTCGGCGCCGAGGGTGCGTTCGCCGTCGAAGCCGCGCACGCTGTAGCGCCCGCCCAGGGTGATGAATTCCGAACCCAGCAGCAGTTGCGAGGACGTCTGCGCATGCAGGCTGCTGTCCCAGCTCATCGCCACCTGGCCCAGCGCGAACGGCAGACCGGCGCTGACATCCAGCGTGGTGACGCCGTAGCGGTAGCCGGGGAAGCCCACCGCCGGGTCGTAGCCGGTCCATTGCCCGTCGAACCACGGGGTGCCGCGGCGGTGCCCAAGGCGCGTGTCCAGCTGCAGCTTGCCCAGGTAGTGGCGATGGCTGAGGTAGAGCTCGGCGCTGGTGGTGTGGCGGCGCTGGATGCCGATCTCTACGCCGTCCAGGTAGCTGCGTGCGGCGCGCTTGGCCACCACCATGCCCAGCGTGGTCTTGCTGGTGCCGGTGCGGTGGATCACCCGCTGCAGATCCAGTTGCGCGCTGTCGGAGCTGCCGCTGGACTGGAAACTCTGGCGGAAGCCGTCCACCTGCTGGTGGTAGCGATACGACGACAGCGACAGGGAGAACGTCCACCAGCCCCAGGGCACGCTGTAGGACAGGCTGTTGCCGCGGGTGCCGCGGGCGGCGCCGTCGTCGACCAGGTCGTGGTTGTAGCCGATCGAGAGCAGGTCGTTGATGCCCAGCGGCGCATCCAGGGCGAAATCGATGCCGCCCTGGTAACGGCCGGTCGCCTGCACGCCGGAGTCGTCGGCGTTGAGCACCGCGCGCCAGCGCTTGCTGCGCTGCACGGTGATCAGCAGGTCCGACTCGCCGGGCTGCTCGCCCGGGGCGATGTCGATCTTGGCGTCCTGCGACGGCACCCGCTTGAACTGCTCCACGCCCTGCTCGATCGCGCGCAGGTCGAGCACGTCGCCCGGCCGCAGCGGCAGCGCGCCGCGCCAGAACACGCGGCCATCGGCCGACTGCACCCGCACCTGGCGCAGGCGCCCGGGCAGCAGTTCGAAGCGCAACTCACCGCGGGACAGATCCTGCGCGGGCACGCCGAGGCGAGTGGTGACGAAGCCGCGCGCGACCAGTTGGTCCAGCGCGCGGCGGCGGATCAGGTCGATGCCGGCCGTGCCGATGCAGCGGCCCTCGTAGCGACGCAGCGACTGCCACAGCCAGGAAAAACGCGCCGCATCCGGGCCGCCGCCGTTGAGGCGGACGCGCTGGATCGGGAAGCACAGGGCTTCGGTCGGCAGGCTGGTGCTGCGCATGTCCGCCGGCGCTTCGGCCTCGCGCGGGCCCACGAACGGCGCCTGCCGATCCTGCTCCTGCTGCCGCTGCACCTGCTCGGCCTGGCGCAGCTGTTCCTGGCGGTCGAGCGTGCTCGGCGGTTCCTGCGCCTGCGCCATGGGCGCGCCGGCAAGCAGGCACGCAGCCAGCACAATGCGAGAAGCTCCTTTTCTCCAGCGATCCACTGCAACGTCCCCTGTGACGCTTCCCGCATTTGCCTGCAGGTACAGGCGCGATCGCGCTGCAGCGCACCAGGCGCCGCGTCGCGCGGTTTTCCGTACTGCGAAGTGTGGTGCAAACCACAACGTCGCGGCATCCGGAGGCTCCCGACACGCTGTCGGGAAATTCCCTGCAAAACAGGCACTTAAGTGAATTGCGTCACTTTCATGGAGGATGCACGTCACAACTGGCGCGCGATCCACAGCGGCTGCCACACTCTCGGCTCACACCGCGAAGGCCCCGCATGCTCCCGCTCACCCTCCTGCTGGCCCTGGCCGCGCCCGCTGCGCCCGGCGCCTTGCCAACCCACACCGCCGCGCCCCCGACGCCGACGGACTGCGGCGCGGCATCGGCCGCGCTGGCCGAGACCGAGGTCTGCGATCCACGCCGCGGCGTCCTGCATCTGGCCTATCGCGCCGGCCGCGTCGTGCTGCAGATGCCAGGGCGCGCACCGACCGAGCTGGAAACCATCCCGCGCGCCTACGCACCGGAGCTGATCGGCAGCGCGCGCGCCATCCGCCTGCTGCCGACCCGGTTGCAGCCGTATCTGGCGCGCGACCGCCTGCTGTACCTGTCGGTGCGCCGTTCCTCGCCCGGGGACGGACATGGCTACTGTGGCGCCGGGGCGGAGATGGCGCTGACCGTGGTCGACCTGCACGGGGCGCCTTCGATCCTGGCCCGGGTGCCGGTGTCCAGTTGCCTGGACAACATCGATCTGGATGCACCCGGCCTCGACGACCTCACGCCCTACGCCGTGCGCGATGGGCGCCTGCGCATCCGCTTCAGCGCCTATGCCGGCCACGACGATGCCGATCCCGTCGAGGCGGTGCTCGCCCCGGACCTGCACGAACTGACGTTCGCGCCCTGAGCGCGGCAGCCCGCCTGCGCCACCGCGCGCCGCGCCTGTCATCGCAACCGGCTAAAATCCGCGGTTCATTTGCCCAGGTTCCCACGCCCGATGACGCCGATCGCCCGCACCGCACTGGCCTGCGCCGTGCTCGCCCTGTCCGCCTGCAAGCCGCAGGCGCAGGTCGCCGACCCCGCCGCCAAGCCGGCTGCCACCGCCACTGCCGCGTCGACCGCGTCCGCCGCCAACCCGGGCGCCGCCGACGACAACCTCAACGCGGTGCTGTGGATGCAGCGCTCGGCCGAGTACCAGGCCCTGGCCGAGCAGACCTATCGCGCCGCCGCCGACCGCCTGGATGCGGCGCTGAAGGAACCGAACTGGGACGCGCTGGTGCCGGAGGAACGCGGCAACGCCGCCGCCGGGTTGAAGCCAGCGGTGGTGATGGACGTGGACGAAACCGTGCTGGACAACTCGCCGTACCAGGCGCGGCTGATCCGCAACGGCAAGGAATACGACGAGGTCACCTGGGACCAGTGGGTCGCCGAGAAGAAGGCCAAGCCGATTCCCGGCGTGGTCGATTTCGCCAAGGCCGCCACCGCCAAGGGCATCACCGTGCTGTACGTGACCAACCGCGCGGTGCACCTGACCGACGCGACCCTGGCCAACCTGCGCAGCGCCGGCCTGCCGGTGGCCGACAACAGCGTGCTGCTGGGCCTGGGCACGGTGGTCAAGGACTGCGAGCAGAACGGCTCGGAGAAGAACTGCCGGCGCAAGCTGGTCGGCCAGCAGTACCGCGTGCTGATGCAGTTCGGCGACCAGCTCGGCGACTTCGCGCAGGTCGTGGCCAACACCCCGGAAGGCCGCGCGCAGTTGCTGCAGCAGTACCACGACTGGTTCGGCGAACGCTGGTGGATGCTGCCCAACCCCAGCTACGGCTCCTGGGAGCCGGCGCTGTTCAACAACGACTTCACCCAGTCGCGCGCCGCACGCCACCAGGCCAAGGTGCAGGCGCTGGAGCTGGCGCAGTGAGTCGCGCGCCGCTGGCGCTGGCGCCGCACGAGCGCCTGATCTTCGCCCTCGACGTGCCCGGGCGCAGCGAGGCGCTGGAGTGGATCGAGCGGCTCGGCGAGGCGGTGGCGTTCTACAAGATCGGCATGGAACTGCTGGCCTCGGGCGAATACTTCGACGTGCTGGACACGCTGGCCGGGCGCGGCAAGCGGGTGTTCGTGGACCTGAAGTTCTTCGACATCCCGGCCACGGTGGGCGGGGTGATCCGGCGGCTGTCGCAGTGGCCGGTGGACTACTGCACCATCCACGGCTGGCACCCGCCGATGATGCAGGCCGCGGCCGAGGCCAACGGCAGCGACATGCGCCTGCTGGCGGTGACCGTGCTGACCTCGATGGGCCGCGCCGACCTGGCGTCGATGGGCATCGACCGCGCGCCGGAAGACGTGGTGGTGGAGCGCGCGCTGGCCGCGCAGGCGGCCGGCATCGACGGCGTGATCGCGTCCGGCCAGGAAGCGGCGCCGATCCGCCGCGCCACCGGCGCCGGCTTCTCCATCGTCTGCCCCGGCATCCGCCCGGGCGGCCCGGTCGGCGACGACCAGCAGCGCACCGTCGGCGTGGCCCAGGCCTTCGCCGACGGCGCCGATGCGATCGTGGTCGGCCGGCCGATCCGCCAGGCGGCCGATCCGCGTGCTGCCGCCGAGGCGATCCAGCGGGAGATCGCGCTGACGTTGGCCGGCGGCGCCGTCAGTTGATTTTAAATCAATGACTTAACCGACAACTTCTAAAGCATTGCTTTAGCTCCGGCATGCCGGTAGCATGCCCAGCGTCCGGCGTTGCCGGAGATGTGCCATACCGTTCTCCGGCTTCGGTCGGATTTGAAGAGGCCCGCGCCTGGTGCGCGTGGCCTCTTTTTTTGTGCCCGCGCGGCGCGGGCCGTGCTCACACAGGCCTGGCCGCGCAATAGCGGTCGATGAAGGCCTGGTGCGGCGGCATCGCGTCGGCGCAATGGCCGATGGTCTGCTCGACGCTGGCCATGAAGCGCTCCAGATCGGCCTGCGGCACCTGGTCCACCAGCGGATGGTAGGCGCGCGGCAGGATGCCCTGCCCCACCATCACCTGCACCCAGCTGATCTCGGCGAACATCTCGTCGCCGTTGCGGTAGAAGCGGCCGCTGTCGCGGAACAGCGCCAGCGTCTCCTGCAGCTCCGGGGTGATCGGCATACTGCGGCAGTGCCGCCAGAACGCGCTGTCGTCGCGCTCGGTGGCGTGGTAGTGCAGCAGCAGGAAGTCGCGGATGCGGTCGAACTCGAAGGCGATGCGCTCGTTGTAGCGCCGCACCAGTACCGGGCTGATGCCCTCGCGCGGGAACAACTCCAGCAGCTTGGAGATGCCGGACTGGACCAGGTGGATGCTGGTCGATTCCAGCGGCTCCATGAAGCCGCTGGCCAGGCCCAGCGCGATCACGTTGCGGTTCCACACCTGCTTGCGGCGGCCGGTGACGAAGCGCAGCGGCCGCGGATCGGCCAGCGCCGGGCCGTCGAGGTTGGCCAGCAGCGTGGCCGCGGCCTCGTCGTCGCTGATGTGCGCACTGCAGTACACGTAGCCGTTGCCGGTGCGGTGCTGCAGCGGGATACGCCACTGCCAGCCGGCCGCGCGCGCGGTGGCGCGGGTGTACGGCGTGGGCGGGCCGACCTTGGCGCAAGGCACCGCCAGCGCACGGTCGCACGGCAGCCAGTGGCTGAAATCGTGGTAGCCGGTGTGCAGCGCCTGCTCGATCAGCAGGCCGCGGAAGCCGGAGCAATCGATGAACAGGTCGCCGGCGATCGCCTCGCCCGATGCAAGCCGCACCGAAAGCACGTCGCCCGATTCCGGATGCAGCTGCACCTCCTCGACGATGCCCTCGCGCCGGGTCACCCCGCGCTGTTCGGCGTAGCGGCGCAGGAAGCCCGCGTATAACGCCGCATCGAAATGATAGGCGTAGGCGATGTTGGCCAGCGGCGAGTTCGGCGGCACATCCGTGGCCGAGGTCATGAACCGGTCGCGCTTGGCGGCGACGGTGTTGAGCGTATAGGCGCCCAGCGGCTTCGCCTTGCCGGCCAGCGCCTGCTTGAACCAGTACTGCTGGAACGGCAGCAGCCCGAGCGGATGCCCGATCTCGGTGCCGAAGCCGTGCACGTAGGACATGCCGGGGCGCTGCCAGTCGGCGAATTCGATGCCGAGCTTGAAGCTGCCCTGGGTGTGGCGTACGAACTCGGCCTCGTTGATGCCGAGCAGATTGTTGAAGGCCTTGATGTGCGGCACGGTGGCCTCGCCGACGCCGACGATGCCGATCTGCTCGGACTCGATCAAGGTGATGCGGTAGTCGGGGCCCAGCACACGCGCCAGCGCGGCAGCGGCCATCCAGCCAGCGGTGCCGCCGCCGACGATGACCAGGTTGCGGAGAGGGGCGGCGATCATGCGTGCAGGGTCCTGTACCGAGGAAAGAGGCGACCGCAAACGCGGACGGGGCCACACGGCCCCGTCCGTTGAAACCCCACGCGCGCCGGTCGGGCACGCGCGTGGGTCATACGGTGGATCAGAACTTGGCGCCGATCTCGAAGGTCACCGTCCGCGGCACGTACATGATGTCGCCGGTCTTGTTGATGGTGATGTTCGGATCGAAACGGCCATTGGAGCCGAAATCGTTGTACGAGTACGACGCGTAGTTCTTGAAGTTGAAGGCGTTGAGCAGGTTCACGCGCGCCGTCAACTTGAAGTCGTTGTACACGGTGAAGTCCTTGGTCGCCTGGAAATCGACCGTGCGGTAGCCCCAGATCTTGCCGCCGACCAGGAACTTGCCGCTGCCCGGCGGCACCGCCGCCACCTGCTGGCAGGTCGCGCCATCGGGATCGGTCTTGCCATAGCACGCGATGGTGTTGATCGGCTCCGGCGTGGCCAGCACCACCTTGGCACCGAAGGTCAGGCCCCACGGACCGTCGATCGAGCCGGAGGCGACGAAGCGGTGCGCCGACACGGCATCGGACTTCACGAACGGATAGTCGTGGATGGTCGCCTTGTCGAACGCGTACGGCTCGTCGATGTTGCGGTTCTGACGCGCGCTGGTGTGGGTGTACGACAGGGTCAGACCCCAGCCCGATTCCTTGGTGTACGGCTTGTCGGCCGACAGCAGCACCTGGCTGCTGCGCTGCTCCAGGCCATTCATGCCCAGGATCGTGTTCTGGTAGCCCGGCACCGGCTGGCCCCACGGGGCGCTGCCGTTCTGGAAGTAGGAACCATCCGGGTAGCGGTTGATCAGCGACATCGCGAAGCCGTCGTAGCTGAGCACGCGCTGGAAGGTCACGTCGGTCTGCCAGTCGCCGACCTGGTTGGTGATGCCGATGCTGTACTGGTCGCTGTACGGCGTCTTCAGGTGGTTGTTGAACATGAACAGTTCGGCGCTGCCACTGACGCCGGGGATGGTGTTCAACTGGTCCACGCCATTGAGGTAGCGCGGATCCCACGCGGTGCAGACGCGGTCGCCACGGTAGCACTGGCCGGTAGCCGGGTTCTGGAAGTACACCGCGACCGGCGACAGCGCGGCCTTGCTGGTTTCCAGCGCCAGCTGTTCGAACAGGTTGCGATCGTAGGAGCGGCCGGCACCGCCGTGCAGCACCGAGCTCTCGTCGCCGAAGAAGTCGTAGGAGAAGCCCAGGCGCGGTGCCCAGCCATCCTTGAAGTTCTTGCGGTTGCGACCGGTGCTGATGTAGTCGGCGGCGTTGATGCCGCTGGGCAGCAGGCGGTTGGCCCAGGGCTGGCCCGGGTTGGCCGGATCATTGGAGTACAGCGCGTTGACGAAGGCCTGCGAGGTGACGAAGTCGGTGTAGGCCGGGCTGTCCTCGTAGTCCCAACGCACGCCGACGTTGATCATCAGCTTGTCGGTCGCCGCCCAGTCGTCCTGGATGTAGATGCCGTACTGCTTGGACGGCGACTCCACCGTGGCCTTCTGGCCGGGGGTGTTGTACGGCGCGACGTAGTCCACGCGATACGGCGTGGCGGCGACGCCGTTGTTGTTGACCGCATAGCTGAACTGCGGGTTGAGCGCAGCGGCATCCTGCGAGGTCAGCTTGATGTCCTTGTAGCTGACGCCCATCTTGATGGTGTGCTCGCCATGCCACTGGAAGCTGGTGAAGGTCAGGTCGTTCTGCAGGAACCAGCCCTTCTGGCTCTTGCGCTGCACGTTCAGACCGCCGGCGGAGCCGGTTTCCAGGAAGGTGTATTCGCCGACGTTGGGATCGTTGTAGTTGAGGTACTTGTAGACGACGCCATTGCCGATGCTCTTCGGATTCGGGTTGTTCTCCGAATCCTCGGTGCCGACGATCAGCTCGTTGAACCAGTTGTCGGCGCTGTGCTGCCAACGGATGTTGGCGCGCTTGTCCTTGTTGATCTTGTTGGTGCCGTGCTCCGGCGTGCTGGTGCCGCCGACGTTGCCGGTCTGGGTCTCGTCGCGGTACTGGCCGCTCAGTTCGATGCGGTCGCGATCGGTCGGCTCGAAATCGATCTTGCCGAAGTACAGATCCTCGGTGAACGGCATGTTGGCCGCGCCGAACTGGCTGGACAGGTTGGACGGCAGCAGGCCGACGTAAGGCTGCGCGGTGCTGTCCGCCTGCACGCTCTTGGGCACCACGTTCTCCTTGCCTTCGTAGGCGACGAAGAAGTGCATGCGGTCCTGGATGATCGGGCCGCCCAGGGCGAAGCCGTATTCCTTGGTCTGCGAATCGATCTTGCCGTTCGCTTCGTCGGGACGCTTGTCGCGCAGATCCTGGTCGGTGTAACGGTAGAAGGCTTCGCCGTGGAACTCGTTGGTGCCGGACTTGGTGGCCGCGGTGATCGCCGCGCCGCTGATCTGGCCGTACTCCGCCTTGTAGTTGGAGGTGATGACCTTGTACTCGCCGATCGCCAACTGCGGGAACGGGTTGCCCTGGGTGTCGCTCTGGCCGGCGATGCCGCCGCCCTTGACGTAGCTCTTCTGGCCGACGCCGTCGATGTACAGGTTGCCGGCGCTGGCATTGGATGCACCGCCGCGCAGCTTGGTGTTTCCGTTGCCGTCGATCTGGAACACCATGCCCGGCACGGTGTCGGCGAACTCCAGGAAGTTGCGGGTGGCCTGCGGCAGCTGCTGGATCTGGTGCAGCGACACCACGTTGCCCACTTCCGAGGTCTTGACGTCCTTCAGCAGCGGCGCGCTGACGGTGACGGTGTCCAGGGTGGTCGCGTTGCCGCCGGCGGCGGTGGTACCGGCGTCGAGATCGACGGTGGACGAGGACGCGACCTGCAGGGTCACCGTCTTGGTGACGCCGTTGGCCTCGACCTTGTAGGTGCCCGGCGGCAGGCCGACCACGGTGTAGTTGCCGTTGGCGGCGATCGGCGCGCGACGCACCGAGCCGGTGGCGACGTTGGTGACGGTGACTTCGGTGCCGGCCTGGGCGGCGGCGACCTGGCCGCGCAGGGTCGCGCTGCTGGACTGGGCCATCGCCGGCATCGTGGCGAACAGGCAGGTGGCCAGCGCGCAGCACAGCAGGCTGCGTGCGGGCAGGTTGGAGGCGGAACGCGATTTCTTCATGACTAAAGCCCTCCCAGGGCGGTCAACGGGATCATTGTTGTGTTCTTCTAGGTGGTGCAAAAAACGACATCGGTGCTGCATGCGTCGGTGTCAGTCCATGGCGGTCCCTCGCTGGGCACTGGAAGCACGAACGATCAGTTGCGGAGCGATCGCATTGGCCGCTGCCGCCGACGCCCCCGGAGCGGCATGCGGCTCCAGCGCACCGAGCAGCAGTTGCATGGCGCGGGCGCCGAAGCCGGCGATGTCCACGCGCATGGTCGTCAGGGCCGGATGCACGTAGCGTGCCATCGGCACGTCGTCGAAGCCGGCCAGGGCGATGTCCTCGGGCACGCGCAGCCCGGCATGGGTGAAGGCGAACAGGCAGCCCAGCGCCATCATGTCGTTGGCGGCGAACACCACGTCCGGGCGCTGGCCCTGCAGCAGGGCTTCGCCGGCGCGGTACCCGGAGGCCTCGTCGAAGGCGCCGGGCAGCACCAGCGGTGCCACCTGCGGGCAGCGCTCGCGCAGTTCGTCGCGGTAGCCGCGCAGGCGTTCGCGCGCATCGAAGTTGTCGTCCGGCCCGGCGATGAAGGCGATGCGGCGATGGCCCACGTCCAGCAGGTGGCGGGTCATCGCACGCGCGCCGCCGTAGTTGTCGACGTTGAGCACCTGCGCCTCGCCGATGCGCTCGGCGCAGTTCATCAGCACCGCCGGCAGCGTGCCGGGCAGCATGTCGGCCGGGTCCTCGGCATCGCTGGCCATGGACGGCGACATGATCAGCAGTCCGTCGACGCGTCCGGGCATGCGCCGCACCGCCAGCCGCTGCTGTTCCGGCTCGCCGTGGTAGCTGGACACCAGCAGGTGCAGGCCGCGCTCGCGCGCCACCGTGTCGATGCCGCGGATCAGTTCGGAGAAGAACTCGCCGTGCAGGTCCGGCAGCACCACGCCGATGGTGTGGGTGCGGCGGCTGCTCAGGCTGCGCGCGGCGTGGTGCGGCACGTAGTGCAGGGTGCGCGCGGCTTCCAGCACGCGCGCGCGCACCGACTCGGCTACGTGCTGGTGGCCGTTCATGGTGCGCGACACGGTGGCCACCGAGACGTTGGCCAGGCGCGCCACGTCCTTGATGGTGATGTTGGCGCGCTGGTCCGGCGCCATGACGGGGGGCGGGCTCACCAGCGTGCCTCCAGGGTCCGGAAAGGCTTGGACAGGGTCACGCCGCCGGCGTCGTATCGGTCGATCCGGCGGCCGTCCACGCGCACCTGGGTCGGCCGCGTGCGCGTCGGCCAGACCACGCGCACGCCGGTGCCGGCGCGCAGGCCGCTGTCGAGTTCGACGCGCAGCCGCCCGTCGCGCTGGCGCGCGCGCAGGCCGAGCGTGCCGTAGGCGGTGGGCAGGCGCTGCACGGCCAGGCCATCGTCGGCGAGCCAGGCTGGCGGCACGCCGGGCAGCAGCACCAGCGCGTCGTCGCCCTCGTGCATGAGCATGCCGAACAGGGTGCGCGCGTACTCGGCGCCGATCCAGGTATGCGGCATGTCGCCCAGGTAGCGCGGGAAGCGCAGCCGCGATTGCACCACCTCGGCCAGCACCTGCCATTCGAACGGGCGGCGGTCGCGCAGCAGGTCCTGCAGCAGTTCGTCGGCCACCTGCGGCTGGTCAAGATGCACGTAGGTCAGCACGTTGCGCATCTCGTACGGGGTGTAGGCCCACAGCGCATTGGGTTGCTTGCGCTGGCGCACGTCTTCCAGATAGCGCGCGAAGGTGGTGCGCAGCGCCGCCTCCGGCAGCAGGTCCTGCTGGCCGGTGGGATCCAGCGCGATCGAGACGCTGGTCGGATCGCCGTCGCCCAGGTCGGCCGCAGCGGGAATGTAGTCCGCGCCCTTCCACGCCATGGTGGCGCGGATGGAAGCGGCCAGCGAGGTGCGCAGCGCCGCGTACTGTTCGCGCGCCCAGGCGGCGGTGGCGGCATCGCCCAGCGATTCGGCCAGCCAGGCGCCGTCGTGCCAGCCCTTCAGCGCCCAGTAGTCGTCCCAGTAGCTGTGGGTGGGGCTGGAATAGCCTTCGTGGCTGATCGACGGGGCGAGGATGCCGCGGAAGCGTTCCGGCGCCGGCTGCTCGGCCATGTAGCCGGGCACCAGGGTGCGCTCGCGCAGTTCCTGCAGGAACTGCATCGCCAGCTTCACCTTCGGCAGGTAGGCGCGCACGCTTTCCGGGCCGCCGTCCAGCCGCGCGACGTCGGCGACCAGGGTGATGTATTCGCCCTGGCTGTCGTACTCCAGGTCCGAGCCGAAGCCATCGTTGACGCTGCCGTCGTCGTTGAGGATCGGCGAGACCAGCCCGTTCGGGTGCACCGCGTGGTCGCTGTACCACTGCAGGTAGTCGCGCGCGACCTGCGCCTGGCCCATGCGCAGCAGGATCGCCGAGGTGGCCATACCGTCGCGGATGAAGGAGCGGTTGTAGTTGCGCGGCCCCGGCTGCATCGCCGGGCCGGTCTGGTTGATCAGCATGTACGCGGCCTGCGCGCGCAGCATGTCCACCAGGCTGGCGTCGGGCAGGCGCAGGCCGACGTTGCCCAGGCGCTGCTGCCAGTCCGCGGAAACCTGCTCGGCCAGCGCGTCGAAGCTGCGGCCCGCATCGCCGCGGCCGGCGGCGAGCAGGGCGTCGCGGTCCAGCGGCGGCGCCGGCGGCAGGCGGCCCTGGGCGTCGGCGCTTGCGGTGCCCAGCGGAAACGCCAGCACCACGTCCTGTTGCGCACCCGGCACCAGGCGCACCGTGTAGTTCAGCATCGCCGCGGCCAAGCCGTCGGCGTCGCGGGCCTGGCGCTGCGCCGGCAGCGTGCCGGCGGCGACGTGGCGGGTGATCTCGGTGGCGCCGTTCGCGCCGAACGCTTCGGCGCCGCCGCCGCTGGGCGCGCTCAGCGAGGTCAGCAGCGCGCGGCCGTCGACCTGCACGACGTTGCCGTCGACGGCGACGTCGTGGATCGGCGACAGGCCGCCGTTCTGCCACGGCGGATTCATCTGCATCGGCCGCACCAGCAGCGACAGGGTGCCGCTGACCGGGGTGGTGCCGGTGTTGCGCAGGCGATGGCGCAGCAGCGTCACCGGCTGGCCGTCGCGTTCGATCGCGAAGGTCTCGCTGCGCAGTTCCAGCCCCGGCTGCGGCGACCAGCGCACCGACGGCATCGGCTTCCAACCGTCGCGCAAGGCGTGGGTGAGCGCATGGCCGTCGGCGCCGGCGGCGGTGCCGGAGGCGTCGCGCCACAGCGGCTGCACCAGCGGCGCGCCCTTCCACGCCTCCAGGTTGCCGTACTCGTCGAAGATCGATTTCTGCCGGCCGGCGTGGATGCCGACCGCGGTCCAGTAGGTCTGCTGCATGTGCAGCGAGGCCGGGAACAACGCGCGGGTGGCGCCGCGCTGCGCGGCGACCTGGTAGCGCTTCATCGGCGTCATCACCGCCTTCGGCCCCAGCAGGCGCAGGCGCGCCAGGGTCGGCGCGACGCCACCGGGCGCGGCGTCGACGCGCAGGCGCAGCGCGCGCACCGGCAGCGGCGCGGTGCCGGCCAGGTAGGCGCTCTCGCTGTCGCCGGCCTGCGGATCGTCGGCCAGCGTGCGCCAGCGGCCCGCGGCGTCCTGCGCCTGCAGCTGCGCCGCGCCATGCGCACCGGCGAACTCGACGATCAGGCCGGCGCTGTCGAACGCGCGCGGGAAAGCGATATCCAGTTGCCGCGCCTGCGCGCCGGTGCCCGGCATCGCCACCGCGGCACCGCCCTGCCACAGCGCCGCGGCGTCGGCTGCGGACACGCCACGCAATTGCGCGGCGCCGGCACCCAGCGGCTCCATCTCGTAGATCGACACGCCCCAGTCGGCGCTGCGCGCGGGCGCAGCCAGGCGCAGGTAGCGGGCCAGCTGCGGCGCAAAGAACACGGTCTCGGTGCCGCCCAGCGAATCGGCCATCGTGTAGACCGTGTCCCAATGCTGGCCATCGCGCGAGGTCTGCAGCAGGAAGCCTTCCGGATTGGAGGTGTCCCATTGCAGGCGCACGCCGCCGACCTGCGCGGCGCGGCCCAGGTCGATCTGGAACCAGTGGCCGGGACTGAAGGCGCCGGCGGTGCGGGTGCTGGCGTCGCCGTCGATCAGATAGCCGATCGCCTGCGCCTTGACCTGCTTGGAGGAACTGGACGCCTGCCATTGCGCACGCGGCGGCAGGCGGCCGTCCTGCGCCTGCACCGGGGCCGTCATCGCAAGTCCGTACAGGACTGCGGACAACACCCAGGCGCAGCGGCGCGCGCCACCGTGACCGAGCACTCGGATGATCTCTGACGAATATCGCACTGGGTCCCCCGGCCAGCACCGCCTCAATCGAGGTGGGCGGACGTTAGCAGCAACTGCAAGCGGTTACATGATGCGTTGCAACATCCGCAATCCACTGGCACATCTGGCCATCTGCCGACATGCCTGTCCCGACAGCCCAACACCGGGTCATGAAATGTCCCGCCGCGACAAGCCCAGCCCCCTGGCTGCCTGCCGGTCGTCCCCGCACCGCCGCCCCGCCCGGCTTGCCGGAATCGCCCGCGCCCAGCAAGATGCGGGACGTTTTGGGGAACGAGCCCGCATCGTATGTCGTCCTGCCCGACCCGGGTCATCTCCTCGCGCGCGCTGTGCGTCCTGCTGTTGGCGATGCTCGCCCTGGCCGTGGGCGGATGCAAGCGCACGCCCGCCGAACTGCCCGGCGCCAGCGCCGAGCCGGCCGCCGCGGTGCGCACGCTGGCGCACGCGCTGCAGCGCAACGACCTGCTCGGTTACGCCCGCGCCGCGGTGCCGCCGGCCCAGTACCAGCGCCTGCAACAGGCCTGGAGCGAGGACCGCAGCCGCTGGCCGCTGACCGAGCTGCCGCTGGCCGAACGCCTGCCCGAGGTGCTCGACACCCTCGCCGCGCCGGACGCCGAGCGCCAGCTGCAGCGCGCCTTCGACGCGCAGTTCGGCGGCCAGGCGGCGAGCCTGAAGCAGGCGGCGCACTCGCTGGGCCTGTTCGGCGTGCAGTTCCTGCGCAACCAGGGCCACTACACGCCCGAGCAGCGCGGCCATTACGTGCAACTGGTGCAGGCGCTGAGCGCCTGGGCCGCGCGCGCGCCGCTGTCCGAGCGCAAGCGTGCGCAGGCAGCGCTCGCGCGGCTGTGCGCGGGCGCGCGCCGCACCGGCGTGCGCAACGATGCCGACCTGCGCACCCTGGGCATGGACGAGAGCCTGCGCCGGCTGGGCCCGTTCGTGGCCGACCTCAAGGCGGTGCTGGCCGACTACGGCCTGGACCTGGACGCCAGCGCCGGCGCGCTGCGCACCGGCCTGGTCAACCAGCAGGGCGACCAGGCGGTGGTGCGCATCCAGTACCCGCTGGACGGCGAACAGATCGACACCACCGCGGTGCTGGTGCGCCGTGACGGGCACTGGTACCTGCGCGACACCCTCAGCGAGGTGGACGCGCTGCTGGCGGCCAGCGCCGGCACCGCCGCCGCGGCCGCGGCGCCCGCCGCCGACCCCGTCCCGCCGGCTAAGCGATAATGGCCCCGATGCCAGAACAGAATCCCCTCCCGTTCCCCGACGACGCCGCGGCCGCACGCGCGGCCGACACGGCACGTGCGCCCGCCGACGCCTCCCCGGCCGACCCCGGCGCGTCTCTTTCCTCGACCGCCGCTCCCTCCACCCTGCCGGTGGCCGCGACCGCCGCGCGCCAGGCCAAGGGGCCGCTGTGGGCGCGCCTGCTCGGCCGCCTGGCCGATCCCTGGCTGGGCCTGAAGATCGAACCGGCCGAGCCGGGCCAGTACAACGACGGCCGCCCGGTGGTGTACGTGCTGGAGGACTACGGCCTGTCCAACGCGCTGATCCTGGACAAGGCCTGCCGCGAATCCGGCCTGCCCTCGCCGCTGGTGCCGCTGCCCGGCGACCCGCTGGGGCGCAAGCGCGCCTACCTGGCGCTGTCCCGGCGCAGCAGCAACCACGCGCTGCTGCCGGAGCAGCGCGGCGCCAAGACCCACTCCGATTCGCTGGCCAAGCTGCTGCAGGCGCACCGCGAGCGCCCGGACCTGGACATCCACCTGGTGCCGGTGTCGATCTTCGTCGGCCGCGCCCCGGACAAGCAGAGCGGCTGGTTCGCCGTGCTGTTCTCGGAAAACTGGGCGCTGGTGGGCAGCTTCCGGCGCCTGCTCGGCGTGCTGCTCAACGGCCGCAGCACCATCGTGCGCTTCGCCCCGCCGGTGTCGATGCGGCAGACGGTGGAGGAAGGGCTGCCGCCCGAGCGCACCGTGCGCAAGCTGCAGCGCGTGCTGCGCACCCACTTCCGGCGCATCCGCGAGGCGGTGATCGGCCCCGACCTGTCGACCCGGCGCCTGCTGGTGGACCAGGTGCTGGCCGCCGAGCCGGTGCGCGAGGCGATCGCCGCACAGGCCAAGCGCGACAACAGCAAGCCGGTGGACGCCTGGCGCAAGGCGCACGCCTACGCCTGGGAGATCGCCGCCGACTATTCCAGCCCGGTGGTGCGCTCGGCCAGCTTTCTGCTGACCCACGTCTGGAACCGCATCTACGCCGGCGTGCTGGTCCACCACCTGGACAAGCTCAAGGACGCAGCGCCCGGGCACGAAGTGATCTACGTGCCCAGCCACCGCAGCCACATGGACTACCTGCTGCTGTCCTACCTGCTGTACGAACGCGGCATCGTGCCGCCGCACATCGTGGCCGGCATCAACCTCAACCTGCCGGTGGTCGGCACCCTGCTGCGCAAGGGCGGCGCGTTCTTCATCCGCCGCTCGATCAAGGGCAACGCGTTGTACTCGGCGGTGCTCAGCGAGTACGTGGCGCAACTGGTCGCCGGCGGCTACTCGATCGAGTACTTCGTCGAAGGCGGACGCTCGCGCACCGGCCGCCTGCTGCAGCCCAAGGGCGGCATGATCGCGATGACCCTGCGCGCGTTCCTGCGCCAGCCGCGCAAGCCGGTGCTGTTCCAGCCGATCTACGTCGGCTACGAGAAGCTGATGGAGGGCAACAGCTACCTCGACGAACTCAGCGGCCGGCCCAAGGAGAAGGAATCGATCTGGGCGCTGCTGTGGGGCATCCCCAAGGTGCTCAAGCAGAACTACGGCCAGGTGGTGGTGAACTTCGGCGAGCCGATTCCGTTGAGCCAGGTGCTGGCGCAGCGCGCGCCGGAATGGGACGGCCAGCCGCTGGGCGAGGACGAGAAACCGGCCTGGTTGAACGGCACCGTCGATGCGCTGGCGCAGCAGATCCAGGTGCACATCAACGCCGCCGCCGACGTCAACCCGGTCAACCTGCTGGCGCTGGCGCTGTTGTCCACGCCCAAGCACGCCATGGGCGAGGCCGACCTGATCGCGCAGATCGAACTGTGCAAGAAGCTGCTGGCGGAACTGCCGTACTCGGACCGGGTCACGGTGACCCCGCATTCGCCCGAGCGCATCATCGCCCACGCCGAAGAGATCAACGTGCTCACCCGCACGCCGCATCCGCTCGGCGACGTGCTTAGCGTCAACGGCGACAACGCGGTGCTGCTGAGCTACTTCCGCAACAACGTGCTGCACCTGTTCACCGCCTCCTCGTGGGTGGCGTGCTGTTTCCAGAACAACCGCCGCATGAGCCGCGCCGGCCTGCTGCGGCTGGGCCGCACCGTGTACCCGTTCCTGCAGGCGGAGCTGTTCCTGCCGTGGAGCGAGGACCAGTTCGCCGAGCGCATCGAACGCACCATCGAGGTGTTCGTGCGCGAAGGCCTGCTGCTGCAGCTCGCCGAGGACGACGGCAGCGTGCTGGCGCGCAACACCGGCCAGACCGACGAGGTGTTCCGCCTGCGCGCGATCGGCCACTCGCTGCAACAGGCGTTCGAGCGCTATTACATCGCCATCTCGGTCCTGGTGAAGAACGGCCCGGGCAAGCTCGGCGCCGGCGAACTGGAGAGCCTGTGCCAGCAGGCCGCGCAACGCCTGAGCCTGCTGTACGCACCGGCGGCGCCGGAGTTCTTCGACAAGACCCTGTTCCGCGGCTTCATCCAGAAACTGCGCGAACTGAAGCTGGTGTGGCCGGACGAGAACAGCAAGCTGGTGTTCGACGAACGGCTGGATGCGTGGGCAAAGGATGCCAAGTTCATCCTTGGTCGCGAGCTGCGCCACACCATCGAACGGGTCAGCCCGGAAGCGGCCAAGGTCGAGGAGCCGCCGGTTCCGCAGGATTGAAGCGGCAGTCGCCGCACCTGCAGTCGTGATGCGGTGAGATCCTGGCGCGTGGCGACGCGCCAAACACAAGGGCGCGCTGGTATCACTGCGGCGCGACGCGTGGCGACGCGCCGTGCATAAAGGCGCCCCGCTATCACTGCCGCGCGGCACAGTGACTTCCGACACGCGACCCAGGGGCCGGTGCGGCCCGAGCATGCTTGAACTCCCTGCTGCGGGTTCCGGCGATGCGCACAGCTCCTCTTTTCGCTCTGTTGCTGCTTGCCGCCTCCAGCGGGCCGGCGTGGGCCGACCAAGGCGACGACGCTGGCAAGCACGACCATCGGCCGCAGGTGTCCTCGCGCCAGTGCGGCCTGAGCACGCCGTTCAACGTGCTGGCCGACAGCGGCGGCATCTGGCTCACCCGCGACGGCGAGGGACCACGCGAGATCTTCTTCCATGCCGGCGAACTGAGCGTGGATCACCAGGTGCAGCAGATCGGCGCAGCGGATGCGCAGCGATTGCTGGACATGGAGCGCGAGACCCGCGCGCTGATGCCGGAGGTGACGGATCTCTCGCACGAAACGGTCGACCTCAGTTACGACGTGCTCGGCGTCGTCGTCGAAGTGCTGACCGGCAATGCGGGCAATGCGCGCAAGATCGAGCGGCTACGCACGCAGGCCAACGCATACGTCGACGGCACGCTCGGCAGGGGACGCTGGGACCAGACCGCGTTCGACAGCAATTTCGAGCGCTACGTGCAGACCCAGGCCGAGAGTTTCTCAGGCAGCATCGCCCGCCACCTGCTCTGGCAGATCGTCACGGGCCGCGCCGATGCCATCGACAAGCGCGCCAACCGCATGGACGCCGCCCTCGAGGCCCGCCTGGATGCGCGCAGCAAGGGCATCGAAACCAAGGCGCAGGCGCTGTGCGCGCGGGTGGCGCGGCTGGATCAGCTGCAGCAGGCGCTGGAATACCGTTACCACGGCCAGCCGTTGCGCCTGCTCACCACCTCCGAGGACGGTACGCCTGAGCAGAGCACCGCCGCCCTCGTCGGTACCGACGATACGCCGCGGAGCAATGCGGTCACGGTGCCGTCGGTACCAACGCATTGAGCCTGACGCCGCCGCTGGCGCGTGGCGACGCAGCCGCCGCGCTGGCGGCCTGCGGCGACGACAGCACCGCTCAGGCGTCGAACAGATCTCCGGTGCGCGGCCCCGCAGCCGCCGCATCGGGCGGATAGACCAACTGCCCCTGCGCGTCGCTGCGCGCAGCCGGGTTGAGCGTGGCCGGTTCCTGGCGGGCGACGTCGATCAGGTGCACCACCGGGTGGCCGTGGTGCAGCAGGTGGTCGCAGACGATCTGACGGTGGCACTGCCGCCAGTAGGCCTCGGCGCACATGACCGCGCACGCGCCGTCCTCGCCGAAGGCCTGCAACTCGGCCAGCGCCTCGGCGAATTCGTCGCCCAGCGCGTAGTCGGCGTAGTTGTGGAAGCTGACGCTGCGCCAGTGACCGTTGCGCTGCGGATCGACCCCCGGCTGCTTGCCGCGGCGTCCGCCCAGGGCGCGGAAGTGCCGGTAGGCGATCCCCGCGGCGGCCAGCGCCGGCGCCAGCGCGCTGCCGTCGAACTGTGGGAACCGCCGCGAATACGGAAACGCGCGCACGTCGGCGAGCCGGGTGACGCCGGCGCCCCGCAGGATCTGCAGGAAGGTCTCCAGGCTGCGCGTGGAATGGCCGACGCTGAAGAAGGTCGCCGCGCTCACGCCGGTTCGTCGGGGATCAGCAGATGCTCCAGGCGCAGGATGCAGTCCTTCAGTTGCAGCTTGCGCTTCTTCAGCCGCTTGGCTTCCAGCTCGTCGTCCAGATTGGCCGGGATGCGCTGCAACTGTTCGTCGAGCGCGCGGTGCTCCCGACGCAGGGCGTCGATGCGCAGGGAGATCTCGGCGGGCGTCAGGGTGTCCACGAGGTTCGAGCATACACAGGCCACCGGTCCGCCGTCACCGTGCAACGCGCCGCCATGCCGGGTGCAGGCCAGCCGGCACAATGCGCGCGGACGCCGCGGCGGAGACGGTGCCCTCCCACCCTCGTGCCACCCGCGGCAGGATCGCCGCGCCGAAAGGAGTCAGCCATGCGTTCGTTCCGTTCCCTTTCGTTCTCGCCCTCGCCCTGACGGCGGCCCTGCCGCAGCTGGCCGCGGCGGCCGATGCCAAGTTCTCCGGCTTCCTGTGCTGCAACATGCGCAGCGACGGCAGCTGGATCAGCGACAGCAACTACGCCGAAGACGGCAAGCGGGTGATCCCGGCCGGCACGCCGGTGCAGGTGACCGGCTACGGCCGCTACCGGGTCAATGTGCTGATCGACGGCAAGAAGCAGTCGATCGGCGACGACTACAGCCGCGACCTGGGCAACGAGGCCTTCGCCCAGCGCTACGTGGTCGCGCAGGATCCCACGGCGAAGCTGGCGGCCTACCTGCCGAAGATCCGCGAGGCGATCGCCGCCAACCGCGTGACCAAGGGCATGACCCGCGAGCAGGTGCTGATGGCGCTGGGCTATCCGATCACCAGCGAGAACCCGAGCCTGGACGCGCCGCTATGGCGCTACTGGCTCGACAGCTTCAACGAGTTCCAGGTGTCCTTCGACGGCGCCGGCAAGGTCGAGAAGGTCACCGCCGATCCGAAGACCCAGAACCTGGTCTGGCAGCCGTAATCCCGGCGCGACTCCACGCGTCATGGCGCCGCGCTTCCGCCTCGGCGGAGGCGGCGCGAAGCGCATGCCATGGCCGCGACCTGCCGCGACCATGGCGCGACGCAAGGGCAGCGGGCGCTGGGCGCATCCCGCCGGCCACTGCGCTCAGCGGCTCAGCACCTGCGGCGGATCGGTCCGCGTCGGGCCCTGTTGCGAGGCCTGCAGCGCCTGTTCCTGCCCCTGTGCCTGGCGCTGCGCCTGCCCCTGCTGCGCGCCCAGTTGCTGCAGCTGCTGGTAGGTCTCCTGCGCCGGCCGTGCGATCGCCTCGCTGGTCGGCATGTGCGCGCGGTTGGCGTAGGGATCGGGCGAAACGTCGCCGCCGTTGCGGTACACGAACGCCAGTTCGCCGCCCTGGTGCGCGGCGGTGGGCCGGTTGAAGCCCACCGCCAGCTGGTCGCGCTCGCTGAAGCCGTTCTGCTTGGCCAACAGGGTCAGGCTGGCGGTCATGCGCTCGCTGTTGTCGTCCCAGCCCTTGCCGATCGCCTGTTCGGCCTGGGCCACGCCGCTGCGGACCCGCTCGTGCAGGGCGCGGTCGGCGGCACCCGGCGCGGCGGTCGGCTCGCTGGCGCGCGGCGCAGGCGGTTCGGGTGTCGGCGCCGGTGCGGAGCCATCGCGGAATCCCGCCGGCAGCACATCGCGCGGCACCTGCGCGGCGTCGATGCCGACCGCCTTCAGGTCGGCATGCACCGCCGGCGGCGTGCGCTCGGGGTGCTGCGCCTGCGCCCGGTCCTCGGCATCGGCGATCTGCGCCAGCGCGCGCTCGCCATAGTTCTGCGGATAGCCGCGCGCGTCGTAGAACAGCTTGCCCATCGCCTCCACGTTGCGCGGATTGTCGGCATCGATCTTCAGGTCCTTGCCGAAGCTCAACCCATCCTTGGCGGTGTAGGTGGCCTTGCTGCCTACGCCCTGCTTGTCGATGTAGCTCGCCATCTCGCTGCTGGCGTTGTACAGGTCCTTGAGCGTGGCCTTGGGATTGGTGCGGGTGACGTAGTCGGCCAGCGTGTTGACCCCGGCGATCTCGTCCTTGGCCTCGCGGGTGCGCTGTTCCTGCCCGTAGGCCTTGAGCGTGGCGGTGTAGTCGTGCGGCGAGGGCGAGGCGGCGATGCCGTCGACCTTGGCGGCGAACGCGGCATCGCTGCGGTCGATGGCGGCCTTGTTGATGGCATGGCCGATCTCGTGGCCCAGCACGATGCGGGCGGTGTTGGCCGAATCGTCGCGCGGTGCGTTCATCTTCGCCGTGGCCAGCACGTCCATCGGCAACTCGATCTGTCCGGTGCGCGGGCTGTACGACCCGGTACCCGCCTCGGGGCTGGGCGCGAAGCCGGACAGCTGCTGTTGCCCGATCGCCTGCTCCACGCGCGTGCGCAGTTCCGGCGTGTTGTCCAGCATCTGCCGCAGCGCCTGGCCTTCCTTCGGATGCGCCTGCGCGAAGGTGTCGACCATGCCCTTCAGGCGTTCGTCGTCGTGTGCCATCTCCGCTCTCCTTACGCGTCGACCAGGATCTGCAGCATCTCCACGCACGCCTGCGCGTCGTGTTCGCCAGCGTCCTTGCCGACGAAGGCGTACACGGCGACCGCGCCGCGTTCGAAATGCCAGCGGCCGGCGCTGCCCTGGCGCGGCGGCGCAATCCAGCGCGGCACGAAGCCGGCCGCGACCAGTGCCTGGCGATACGCGTCCAACGATTGCGTGCACCGCGCCGGCGCCGCGCCCGGCGCGGGGGTGAAGCGCAGGTCCAGCCGCGACGGCGGGGCATCGTCGGCATCGGCGACCGATTCCAGCGTGTAGCCGCCACCGCCGGCGAGCGTGCCGGACGCGCTGAACGCATGCCCGCCCTCATCCTCGACCTGCAGCCCGGTCTGCGCCGCGACCTGCGCGGCGACCAGATCCTGCCTGCCGCCGATCGCCAGGATCAACCGTACTACGCCTTGTGCCAGGTGCTCTGGCGTCATCTCCGACATGGTCCGCTCCGTGTGTGCAGGGGTGATCGAGGGGGAAGAGGAATGCGCACCGGCACAGGCGGCCAGCAGCGCGGTGGCCAGCAGCAGGGCCGCGCGCGGCGCCAGGCGCCTGCCGGCGACGTGCCGCGACCCGCGGCGATTGCGATACAGCATCCGCTCCATGAAACGCCTCTCCGTCAAACGTCTTCCACGCATCGTGGCGCGGTCAGACATGAGCACGCGATTGTAGCCAGGGCATCGGCGTCTCGCAGCCTGCCGCTGCCCACGCCGCGCTGGAACGTCACTCCCAGTCGGCGCGACGCTGCCAGACGAAGCCGGGCAGATCGATACGCTTGCGCGGCGTGCCGTCCCAGTCCACGGTGAAGCCCGCCGCACGCAACGCCGCGGCGACCTGCTGGCCGACCACCAGGTCTGCCTCTTCGCGCCCCTCCAGATCGCCGAATGCCAGCATCAGCCCGCCGCCGTCGATCGCGCGCTCCATGTCCTGGCCGTGATAGAAGCAGTAGCCGTGGTAGCGCCGGTCCGGCGTGTCGGCCACCGCCTGGTTCACTTCGACGTGACCGTCGGACATGGTGTAGCCGGCATTGGCCAGCGCGCAGATGCCGGCGTCGTGCAGCCGCTCGAACAGCGCCTCGAGCCGGTCGCAATCGGTCTGCGCCGGCCAGGTCTGTTCCGCCTGCTGCTTGGCCTGCCACTGGCTGGCGACCGAGGCGCGCAACATGGCCTCGTCGCAGTCGTCTTCGAGGATGTCCTCGAGCATCTCCTGGATCTCGTCCTGGGAGTAGAACCCGGACCAGACCCATTTGCGGATCTCGTCGTACACGTAGGCGTCGGATTCGTTCATGGTCGCTCCTGCGGTCTTCGGCGCATGCCGCGCGCACTGTAGCAGGGCCATCCCGCGGCGTTGCTGACGATCGGATCAATACGCGTGGCCGCACCGGCCAGGCCGGCGCGACCGCACGCTTTCGTGCAGCGAACGAAGGCCGATCGACCTACTTGACCTCCACCGCGCCGAGATCGCACACGGCGGTATTGCGGGGATTGCCGCGCTGGTCGATGGCGGCGCAGTTGCTGCCGGCATTCAACGCCGGGCTGTTGGCCGCGGGCAACTGGGTGAGCGTCGGTCCGCCGTTGCTGGCCGGGGCCGACAGCAGCGGATCGGCCGCTTTCACGGTGCCCGCGGCCAGGCAGGCATTCGGCCACACCGCGCCCTTTGCCGAGTATTCGATCAGGTTGTTGCCGGTGTTGCTCTGGTTATTGCAGAACACGCGCTCGGTCTTGGAATACAGGATGCTGTTGCGGAGGTCGAACCTGTCGCCGAACAGGGTCACCCACGGCGTGTTCTCGGCGAAGGTGACGTTGTTGAAGCGCACGCTGGGGCTGCCTTGGTCGCCGTTGGCCGGCTGCCAGCCGACATGCTGGATGGCCGCGCCCACGCCTTTCGCATAGTTGCCGTAGAAGGTGCTGTTGCTGACGTCGCAGGCGCCGTAGCAATCCAGGTACAGCGCGCCGGCGTTGCCCTGTTCGGCCTTGTTGGACAGGAAGCTGGTCTCGGCGACGTTGATGGTGCCCGGCGTGGTGATGGCGGTGCCGGCATGCGAGGTGTCGGTGAAGCCCATGCTGATGCGCGCGCCGCCGCCGGGGCCGCCGGTGGCGACGTTGTTGGCGAAGGTGGAGTACTTCACGTCGATGGTGTCCGGCGCGTACGCCCACAACGTGGCACCGCCGGAGCCGTTGGCGGCGACGTTGTTGCGGACCACGGTGCCGCATACCGCCAGCGTGCCGCCGCTGCCGACGCCACCCTTGAGATAGCCGGCCAGCGATGCGCCGTCGGTGTCGATCGCCCCGCCACCGCCGAAGTTGCCGGCATCGGGGAAGCCCTGCGGCGCATTGATCGCCTGGTTGTTGGCGAATTCCGAGCCGACGATGGTCAGCCGACTGAGCTGGGTGTACAGCGCGCCGCCGAGCCAGGAGCTGTTCTTGTAGAAGCCGCTGCGGACGATGGTCACCTCGGCGTCGCTGCCGGCGAAGATGGCGCCGCCGCCGATGCTGCTGCGGTTGGCCAGGAACTGGCTGTTGATGACTTCCAGCTTGCCGCGGTAGCCGACCTTGATTGCGCCGCCGCCCCAGGTGCCCGGGTCGTAGGCCTGGTTCGATGCCGGCTGCACGGAGCTGCCGTTCTGCAGTTTCAGGTTGCGCACCGATAGCGCGCTGCCGGCATTGACCAGCAGGATCCGGGCGGACTGGCGGCCGTCCAGGGTGATCTTGCCCTGGCCGTCGATCACCGTGGGCGTCGTCGCCGCGATGGTGATCGAACGCGTGACGGCGATGCTGGTCGGCTTGGTGCCGCAGTTGAAGGTGATGTAGCCGCCCTGCGCCGCGGCGGTGGCCAGCGCGCTGGCGGTGCAACTGGCCTGCGTGCCGGTGCCGACCACGGTGGTCGCGGTCGGCAGCGCCCAGGCCTGCGGCACGCTGCATTGCGGCGCCGCGGGGACGGCGGCGATCGCCGTGGCGGCGGTCATGAGAGCGAGGACACCCAGCGCGCGTGCGCTGGTGGTGAGGTATAGCGTCGTGGTCATGATCATGCTCGATAGGGTTGCGGGGGAACAACACGACGCGCGACAGTCATCCAACTGTCATCCACGTCGCTGACACCTCGAGTGCAACCGGCGGCCTGAACCGACCGGCGGCATAGGGTGCTCAAGCGCGTGTCGATCGGCCAGAACGCAGGTAGCACATCGCGCGATTGCACGGTCCGCCGATGCGACAGTGTGCCGATACGCGGCGCGCGGCACGCTTTGGGTGCGTCGCAGGGCACGTTCCCGCATCGCATCCGGCCGCTGCGGATGCGCACGAGTCGCCTGGCCCGCGCTACAGCGCGTCCAGACCTTCGCGCAACTGCTGCGCCTGTGCGCGCAAGGCCTGCAGTTGCGTGGCCGGCAGCTTGCCCAACTGGCGGTAGACCATGTCCAGGCGACGATTGCGCCCCAGCGTGTCCTGGTGCCGTGCGAAGAAGTCCCAGTACAGCGCGTTGTAGGGACACGCACGCGCGCCGGTCTTCTGCTTGCGGTCGTAACGGCAGCCCTGGCAGTAGTCGCTCATGCGGTCGATGTAGGCCGCGCTGCTGACGTAGGGCTTGGTCGCGAGCAGGCCGCCGTCGGCGAACTGGCTCATGCCGACGGTGTTGGGCAGTTCGACCCATTCGAACGCGTCGATGTAGACGCCCAGGTACCAGCGATGCACCGCCGCCGGATCCAGTCCGGCCAGCAGGGCGAAGTTGCCGATCACCATCAGCCGCTGGATATGGTGCGCGTACGCATCCTGCAGCGATTGGCCGATGGCGTGCTGCAGGCAGCGCATGTGCGTCTCGCCGGTCCAGAACCAGGCCGGCAGCGGCGTGTCGTGGCCGAGCGCGTTGCGCGCTTCATAGTCCGGCATGTGCGCCCAGTAGATGCCGCGCACGTACTCGCGCCAGCCGAGGATCTGCCGCACGAAACCTTCCACCGCCGCCAGCGGCGCGGCGCCGGCACCATAGGCCGCCAGCGCGCGCTGCACCACGTCCTGCGGCCGCAGCATCTTGGTGTTGAGGGCGAAGGAAAGCTGCGAATGGAACAGGCGCGGACTGCGCGTGCTCATCGCATCCTCGTAGCGGCCGAAATGCGGCAGGGCGTCGACGATGAACCGATCGAGGCAGGCCAGCGCCTCGGCCCGGTTCAATGGCCAGCGCACCGCCTCCGCCTGCGGCTGACCGAAACTGTCCACGCCGGCGGCCTGGATGCTGGCCCACAGCGCGCGGTGATCGTGGGTCGGGCGCGCATCGGGCGGTGGCGGCGGCTCGCCATGCCAGGGCTGGCGATTGTCGTGGTCGTAGTTCCACTGCCCGCCCTCAGGCGTGCCGTCATCCGCCAGCAGAATCCGGTGGCGCTTGCGCATGTGCCGGTAGAAGTGCTCCATCAGCCACTGCCCACGCCCGCGGAAAAAGTCCGCCAGCTCGCCGCGGCGCGTGTAGAAGTGCGTGCTGTCCACCGCCTCGACGACGAAGGCCTGCGCCGCGCTCCACTGGCGCAGCTGCTGGTCCAGACGCCATTCGTCCGGATCCTGGTACTGCAGGCGCTGCGCACCGTAGTGCGCCATCAGCGCCTCGAGATTGGCGGGGATGGACTGGCGATTGCTGGCATCGTCGATCGCCACATAGCGCACGCGGTGGCCGGCGCTGCGCAGGTGCCGGGCGAAGTCGCGCATCGCGGCGAACACCGCCAGGATCTTCTGCGCATGGTGCAGGACGTAGTCGGTCTCCTGCCGCACTTCCATCAACACATACACCACGCCGGGATCGCGCACGTCGAACCAGGCGTGTTCGGGATCGAGCTGGTCGCCCAGGACCAGGCGCAGGGTGTGGGCGGTGGATGGCAGCGGACTCATGCAGCGCGGCACGCCTGCTGGCATGCGGTGGGCCAGCGCACGGCCCGGCAGCTCACGGCGCCTCCGGCGCGCGCACGCGCTTGCGCTCGCCACGACAGCGGTCGGAACAATACTTCACCTCGTCCCAGACCTTCTCCCATTTCTTGCGCCAGCGGAACGGCCGGCCGCAATGCAGGCAGGGCTTTTCCGGCAGATCCTGTTTCTTGTGCATGCGCGATCCTGCGGCGATGTGGGACGGACCGGCGCGGCCGGGGCCCGCAACCGGCGTGTGCATAGTGTGCCCCGCCAGCTCCCCGACGGGACACTCCCGCCGCGGCCCAGGCGCAGTCGTGACCGCGTGCTGCCGATGACACCGGACTGCGCTACTGTCCGCCCAGGCTACGCGCCGCGCGGCCCCGCCAGAGTGGATCGTTTATGCACCAGGGATACGCGCTGTTTGTCGCATTGCTGGCCGCGAGCGCGGCGCCTGTCTCCGCTTCGGAGCCTGCGCGGTTGGACGATGCGCTTGCGGCCTACGATGCGAAGGACTACGGCACTTGTGCCGATACCTTGGCGCGCATCGACGCAGCGCCGGCCGGCCTACCGAGCGGAGCGGATCTGTTCTACGTCGAATGCCTGGCCGCTGCCGGGAGAACAGATGCGGCCGTGGCGGTACTCGACGCGCGGTTGGCGCAAGGCCGCATCGATGTGCCGGAACTGATGCACAAGGATCGACCCGGCCTGAACCGGCTGCGCGCCTCGCAGGCGTGGCCAGCGCTACTCGCCCGTGCCGAGACGCTCGATGCCGCACGCCAGGCGCGCCTCGACCAGCCACTGCGGCAGGCATTACTGGCGCGTGTGGAGAAGGATCAGGTCGTCCGACAGAAGGCCATCGACGAGGGAAACACCCCCGCATCATGGCAACAGACGGTGGCGGTGGATCAGGACAACACCGCCTGGCTGAAGGCAATGGTGGCGAAGAAGGGATGGCCTACGCGCACATCGGTGGGCGAAGACGGGGCCAAGGCCGCGTTCCTGATCGCCCAGCACGCAACCCTGGACCCCGCCTTCCAGGAGCAGGTCCTCGCGTTGATGCAGTCCGCCCTGGCGCAGAAGGAGGCGGATCCTTCCGACGTGGCGATGCTGCAGGATCGCGTGCTGCTGCACCAGGGCAAGCCGCAGCTTTACGGTACGCAGTTCAAAACCGAGCCGGACGGCACGATGGTCCTGGACAGGACCCAGGACATCGACGACCTGGATGCGCGCCGCGCGACGATGGGCCTGCCGCCGATCGCCGAGTACAAGGCCTCCCTGTCCGAGGTCTACCATGCGCCGATACGATGAACGGACCGGACGCACATGGCATCCGCCTGCGCGCCCTCACTCCTGCGCCGGCCACTCGCGAAACACCACACAGACCGTGGTCGGGTCCAGCATCGCGAACTCGCGTGCGCCCCAGGGCTTGAGCGCGACGGTACGGCAATTCGGATGCAGCCACTGCGGCGCACGTGCGGACAACTCGGCATAGATCGTGTCGATGCTGTCGGTTTCGATGCCCAGTTCCGGCCGGTCCTTCGCCGCCCACTCGGCGTTTTCCACCAGGTAGGCCTTGGCGCCGTCGCGCGCGATCACCGCCATCGTGGCGTCCTGGTACAGCACCTGGAATCCCAGGCCGCCGACGAAGAAGTCCAGCCCGTCCTGCATGCGCGCGTAGAAGATCTTGGGAATGAGGTTCTTGAACATGGGGCGACCGCTGCGTCCGTGACCAGCGGCGAGTGTACGGCCTTGGTCTCCTGGCGGCATGGCCGAGGAGGATCGGTAGACGGGGCGTGGCGCTTGTCCCGATCCTCGCAGGCAACAGGGCCGATAAAGCTCAGCCTCAACGTCAGCTTCACAATCACGGCGGTCCGAGCTGCCGACTACACTACCGCCGATGACCTCGCCCCTGCCCCTGCCGCCGCTGCACCCGCTCGCCGATCCCGCACCGCCTGCCGCCCGCAACGCCGCGGCGCTGGGCAAGCGCCTGTGCCGGCAGGTCGGCCAGGCCATCGCCGATTTCGGCATGATCGGCGCCGGCGACAAGGTCATGGTGTGCCTGTCCGGCGGCAAGGACAGCTACACCCTGCTGGACATCCTGCTGCAGTTGCAGCGCAAGGCGCCGGTACCGTTCGAGCTGGTGGCGGTGAACCTGGACCAGAAGCAGCCGGGCTTTCCCGCCGACGTGCTGCCGAGCTACCTGCGCCAGCGCGGCGTGCCCTGGCATGTGATCGAACAGGACACCTATTCGGTGGTCACCCGGGTGGTGCCGGAAGGCAAAACGCTGTGTTCGCTGTGCTCGCGGCTGCGCCGCGGCGCGCTGTACCGCTACGCGGCGGAGAACGGCATCACCAAGATCGCGCTGGGCCACCACCGCGACGACATCGTCGCCACGTTCTTCATGAACCTGTTCTTCCACGCCAAGCTGGCGGCGATGGCGCCGGTGCTGCGCAGCGACGATGGCCGCCACGTGGTGATCCGGCCGCTGGCCTACGTGCGCGAGGACGATATCGCCGCCTACGCGCAGGCACAGGCCTTCCCGCTGATCCCTTGCACGCTGTGCGGCAGCCAGGAGACGCTGCAGCGCCGCCAGGTCGGCCAATTGCTGCAGCAGTGGGACCGGGAGCATCCGGGGCGGGTGGAGCAGATCGCCCGCGCGCTGGGCAACGTGCATCCGGCGCAGCTGGCCGACCGCGCGCTGTTCGACTTCGCCGCGCTCGGCGGCGCGGCCACGGCCGGCGCCTGGGCGGACGACCCGCCGGGCTGATCCATCTCGCTGAACCGCCCGATGCGGTGCCGGGGCGGGCGCGATGCGACAATGGCCACCGCTCCCCGGCGCACGCCGCCGGACCGTTCCGTTTCCTTCCGCTGGATGCTCGATGTTCTTTCGCAATCTGACCCTGTTCCGCTTCCCCACCACGCTCGATTTCTCCGAGGTCGAAACGCTCCTGCCGGAGGCCCAGCTCAAGTCGGTCGGCCCGCTGGAAATGAGTTCGCGCGGCTTCATCTCCCCCTTCGGCCGCGACGAGCAGGAAGCGCTGTCGCACCGCATCGCCGATTTCCTGTGGCTGACCGTCGGTGGCGAGGACAAGATCCTGCCCGGCTCGGTGGTCAACGACCTGCTCGCGCGCAAGGTCGCCGAGATCGAGGAGAAGGAAGGCCGGCGCCCCGGCGGCCGCGCGCGCAAGCGGCTCAAGGACGACCTGATCCACGAGCTGCTGCCGCGTGCCTTCGTCAAATCCTCGCGCACCGACGCCATGCTCGACCTGCAGCACGGCTACGTCGCCGTGGACACCTCCAGCCGCAAGACCGGCGAGAACGTGATGTCGGAGATCCGCGGCCTGCTCGGCAGCTTCCCGGCGCTGCCGCTCAACGCCGAAGTGGCGCCGCGCTCGATCCTCACCGGCTGGATCGCCGGCGAGCCGCTGCCCGAAGGCCTGAGCCTGGGCGAAGAATGCGAGATGAAGGATCCGATCGAAGGCGGCGCGGTGGTCAAGTGCCAGCACCAGGAGCTGCGCTGCGACGAGATCGACAAGCACCTGGAAGCCGGCAAGCAGGTCACCAAGCTGGCGCTGGTGCTCGACGACCACGTGTCCTTCGTGCTCGGCGACGATCTGGTGATCCGCAAGCTGAAGTTCCTCGACGGTGCGCTGGACCAGCTCGAGCATGCCGACCAGGACGGCGTGCGCGCCGAACTGGACGCGCGCTTCGCGCTGATGAGCGCCGAAGTGCGGCGCCTGTTCCTGTTGCTGGAAGAGGCGCTGAAGCTGAGCAAGGCCGACTGATGCTGCGGCGCAAGCGGGTGCACGCGGCTGTCACCGTGCGCACCCGTGCCGGCGGTATGCTGTGCCCATGCCCGATCTGCTCCGTCGCCTGATCGCGCCGCCCCCGGCGGCCGTCGAACGCGACCTCGTCCGCTTCCGCCTGGACGAGCGCGAGGTCGAGGTGCTGCGCGTGCGCGACCCGCGCGCGCGGCGCATCAAGCTCAGCGTGGACGAACGCGGCGCACGCCTGACCCTGCCCCTGCGGGCCAGCCTGATCGCCGGCGAGCGCTTCCTGCTGGAGAACCGCCAGTGGCTGGCGCAGCAACTCTCGCGCTATGTCGCCGCCGAGACGCTGACGCCGCTGCGCCCGGGCGAGGCCGGCGAACTGCCGCTGCGCGGGCAGTCGCTGCCGGTGGCCTGGCACGACGCCCGCTACGCGCGCATCGAGGTCGCCGACGGCGTGGCGCACCTGCACCTGCCGCCACGCGGCGGCGACGCGGCACTGCGCCGCGCGCTGCGCGATTTCTACGAAGCCCAGGCCCGCGCCGACGTCGGCCGCTGGCTGCCGCAGTACCTGCCGTCGCTGCCGCGCGCGCCGCGTGCGGTGCGCTACAAGGTCATGTCCTCGCAGTGGGGCTCGCTGGCGCCCGACGGCAGCATGGCGCTGGATCTGGCGCTGGTGCTGGGACGCCCCTCGGCGTTCGAGTACGTGCTGGTGCACGAGCTCTGCCACCTGATCCAGGCCAATCATTCGCCGGCGTTCTGGCACGAAGTGGAAGCGCGCTTCCCCGACTGGCGCGCCGAGCGCACCTGGTTCCACCAGCATGGCCGCCAGCTCAAGGCGCATCTGCGCTGGCTGCTGCGGCCGGATCGCGACTGAAGGGTCCATCCACGAACGGTGGGAAACGCTCCGTAGAAGCAGCTTTCGCCGCGATGCGCGTTCTCGGCAAAGCGCATCGCGGCGGAAGCCGCTCCTGAAGGACAGGCTGCATCCGACAGATCGGCTTGGGCGAGAGCGCGTTCGTCGAAGCGCTCGAAGACGCTGCGGCGGGTGCGCCCGGACCGCGGCTGAACACCGAACATCGCGGCGCGATCGACGGCCGCGGCGAGGCTGCGGTCGGGCGGCGAATCGGGCACGCATGCTGCGCTGCGGCACGACATGGCGCAAACAGGGATGCGAACAAGGGGAATGAGCAGGTGGGTGGGCGCGCCGATGCGGTCGCATCGCGGTGTGTTGGCCCAGCGCTGCGGAAGCAGAACTCCATGCAGCGCCCGGCAGGCCCCCTCTCCTCCCGCCTACCGCGAATCAGGCGCGACCTCCGGCGCCAGCGAGGCGGTACGGTCCGTGCGGCACTACGCCGGCATGTCAGGACGCCGGGATCGAGCCGCGTACACAGGACGTATCGCGTCTACGCCTGTTGACGGCAGGCGCGGGCGCAACTTAAGCGAAAATTCTTTTACACACAAGCTTCACGATGGGTGTGTAGGGAACACACCTACAGACCTGTCCGCGTGTCCCCGACGTGGGTGCGTTCGGCCTGGCGATGGACGCCGTAGCGGTCGTCAACCGCACTGCCCGCGGCGCCCCGCTCCTGCGAACGCTTCCGCATCAGGCGCTGCGCGCATAGTCGAAGCCGGCTGGCGCAGGCTGGATCGCCAGCACCGGCAACGCCTGCTCCGCCGGCGGGACCGACGGTGCCGCATCGGCCAGCCGGAACACCGCCACCGCCTCGCTCAGACTGCCGGCCTGCTGCTCCAAGGCGCGCGATGCGGCCGTGGCCTGCTCCACCAACGCCAGGTTCTGCTGGGTGCTGCGGTCCATCTGCGCCATCGCCTGTCCGACTTCGTCGATGCCGGCGGCCTGCTCCTGCGAGGCCGCCGCAATGCCCGCCATGAGGGCATTGACCTCGTCCACCGAGGCCAGCACGCGCCCCATGGTGCGGCCGGCGTCGTGCACCTGCGCCGAGGCCACCGCGACCTGGTCCACCGAGGCCTCGATCAGGCGCTTGATCTCCTTGGCCGCATCGGCCGAGCGCTGCGCCAGCGCACGCACCTCGCTGGCGACCACCGCGAAGCCGCGGCCCTGCTCGCCGGCACGCGCGGCCTCCACCGCGGCATTGAGCGCCAGGATATTGGTCTGGAAGGCGATGCCGTCGATCACCGCGATGATCTCGCCGATCTTGCGCGAGGCCGCTTCCACGCCCTGCATCGCACCGACCGCCGCATCGATCGAAGCACCGCCCTGGCCGGCCACGGTCGCCGCGGCGTCGGCCAGCTGGTTGGCATGGTGCGCATGGGTGGCGTTCTGGCGCACGGTGTCGGTCAGGCGCGCCGCCGCACGGGCGGTGCGCTCCAGCGTGCCGGCCTGTTCGGCGCTGCGCTGCGACAGGTCCTGGTGGCCGCCGGCGATGGCGCCGGCCTCGGCATCGATCGCCGCGGCCGCATGCTGGATGCCGGCCACGATCGCCGCGAGCTGGTCTGCACTGGCGTTGGCGTCGTCGCGCATGTCAGCGAACACGCCATGGAAATCGCCGTGCATGCGCACGCCGAGGTCGCCGCTGGCGATGGCGCGCAACAGCCCGGACAACTCGCCCAGGTTGCCGTCCACCGTCGCCATCAGCTGGTTGAGACTCTCGAGCATGATGCGGAAATCGTGCTGGTGCGCGCCGAGATCGGCACGCGCGCTGAAGTCGCCGGCCGCGGCGGCCTCGGCCAGATGCCAGATGTCGCGGCTGAGCGTACCAAGGTTGGCCTTGATCGCATCCATCGCCTCGGAGATCGCGGCCTGCTCGCCGGGCAGGCGCGGCATGTCCTCGCTGAGATCGCCGATGGCGTAGCGCCGCATCAGCGCCACCATCGACTGCGCGGTGCCCACGTGCAGGTCGACCAGCGCATTGGCGTCACGCAGCAATTGACCGTAGTCGCCCGGGAAGGCGGCCGCATCGCCGCGGCAGGCGATGGCGCCGTCCGCATGTCGTTGCGCCATCCGCCGCTGCTCGGCCAGCACCGCGCGCAGTTGGGTCTGCATGGTCTGCATGCTGCGCAGCAGCTCGGCGGCCTCGTCGTTGCCCTGTGCCGGCAACACCGCGTCGAGTTGGCCGGCGGCGATCGCCGCGGCCACGCGGGTGCCTTCGCGCAGCGGCCGCACCAGGCTCTGGGTGATGCACCAGCCCAGCCACGCACTGACCGCCAGCAGCAGGCCGCCGCCGAGCAGCAGCAACCAGCGCGCGCGGGCCATGGTGGTCACCGCCTGCGCATAGGAGCCGTCGCTGAGCGTGCGCAGGTGCGCGGCGTTGCGCTGGATCGCCTGCTGCCACTGCGCCAGCAGCGGCTGCAAGGTGTACAGGTGCAAGGTCTGCGCATCCAGGTTCTGGTTGTCGGCGGCCATCGCCAGCACCTGCGACTGGAACGGCTGCACCTGCACATAGGCCTTGTCGATCGCCGCGCGCAGCTGCGCGCCGGTGCGGTCGGCCGGGTCCAGGCGCAGCGCGAACAGCTTGCGCCGTGCCTGCGCGTAGTCGCGCTGGGCCTGGCCGATCGCGCGCACCACCGCCTGCTTCTCGTCGGGGTTGGTCAGGATGACGTCGTTGAGCAGGCCGATCTCCAGCCGCGCCTGCGCCGCGACCATGGCGTTGGACAGGCGGATCTTCTCCATCTTGTCCAGGGCGATGTCGTCGAGCTGCTGGCGCGCCAGCGCCATCGACGCGAGGCTGGCCACGATCAGGGCGCCGCAGATCAACAGCAGGGCAGCGAAGGCGAAGGTCAGGCGTGGGCCGACCCGGTAGCGGCGAAGGAGGCGGATCATGGAAGCGCGGCGTCAGGGCGAAAGGTGCGCGCTACGCTGTGCGCCGAAGTTTTCCGAACCGCGACGGCACGGCGACAACATGTCGAACTGTGACGCCGCGAAAGGAACAATTGCGGCGGCCTGCGCAGCACCGGCGCCCACTGCGTCGCAGTGTGCGTGCGCGATGCCCGGATGCGATGGTCGCGGCGGCGCAGACGCATGGCGACGCGGTCAGCGCCGCGTCTGCGTCAGAGGAAGCCGTGCAGCAACGCGGCCACCGCCGCCGGTTGTTCCATGTGCAGATGGTGGGTGCCGGGCAGCGTGTGCACGCGGCCGTCGCGCAGGCACGCCGCGCGCGTCAGGCGCAGCGACTCGGGCAGGATGTCCTGCGCCGGATCGGCGAACACCACCGCGGTCGGGCACTCGATGCCGGCCAGCAGCGCCTGCATCTGCGGCTCGGTCGGGCGGATCGCGGTGGGCAGGGTCAGCCGGCGGTCGCTGCGCCACACGTAGCCGCCGTCCACCGCGCGCACGCCGCGTTCCACCAGCAGCCGCGCGGCCGGCTCGCTGAGCTGGTTGGCCAGCATCCGCGCCCGCACCGGCGCGGCCAGATCGGGAAAGACGCGCAACGGCGTGGCGGTGGCACGGCGGGTACTGGCGACGCTGTTGCGCAGCCGTTCCACCGCGCCCGCCTCGCTCTCGGCCAGGCCGCCCAGCATCTCGATCGCCACGAACTTCTCGATGCGTTGCGGCGCCGCGGCGGCCAGCAGGCTGGCGATGGCCGCGCCCATCGAGTGGCCGATCAGCACGAAGCGCTCCCAGCCCAGCGCATCGGCCGCGTCCAGCACCGGGTGCAAGGCGCTGGCCAGCAGGTACTCGGCACCATCGGGCAGGTCGCTGCTGTGGCCATGGCCGGGCAGGTCCAGCATCACCAGGTCCAGCTGCGGCAGATGCCGGCTCAGCGGCACGAAGCTGGCGGCGTTGTCGAGCCAGCCGTGCAAGGCCAGCGCCTTGGGCCCCTCCGGGTCGCCGCTGCGCAGTCCGGCCAGCGCGCCCACCCGCGACGGGCAGGCAAAAGCACGCAAACTCATGCCGCGCGGGCCGCCAGCTGCGCCAGGGCACGCGCGTGCGCCGGGGCGTCGTTGAGACAGGGGATGTAGCGCACCTGCATGCCGCGTTCGGCGCAGGTCTCGACGAAGCCCATCGCCACTTCTTCCAGGGTTTCCAGGCAGTCGGTGGCGAAGCCGGGACAGAGTACGTCCACCTGCTTGACCCCCTGCCCGGCAAGCTCCCACAGCCGCGGCTCGGCGTACGGGCGCAGCCAGCGCTCGGCGCCGAAGCGCGACTGGTAGCCGAGCTCCCACTGCCCGGCCTCCAGGCCCAGCGCATCGGCGATTGCCTGCGCACTGGCTTCGCAGCGCTGCGGGTAGGGGTCGCCGTTGTTGGCCACGCGCTGCGGCAGGCCGTGGAAGGAGAAGAACAGGCGCTCGCCGCGGCCGTGCTGCGCCCAGTGCGCGCGCACGCTGTCGGCGACCGCGGCGACCCAGGCCGGGTCGGTCGGGTAGTCCTCGATCAGGTGCACCGGCAGCTGCGGATGGCGCGCCTGCCAGGCCTGCACCACGTCCTCGATCGAGGCGGTGGTGGTGGTCGAATACTGCGGGTACAGCGGCAGCACCACGATCCGGCGCACGCCGGCATCGCGCAGCGCGTCCAGGGCCGGCGCCAGCGCCGGCGCGCCGTAGCGCATCGCCCAGGCCACGCGGTGCCCGGGCAGTTCGCGCTGCATGCCTTCGGCCAGGCGGCGGGTATACACCGCCAGCGGCGAGCCGTCGGCCAGCCAGACCTGCGCATACTTCTCGGCCGACTTGGGCGAGCGCCGCGGCAGGATCACCCAGTGCAGCAGCGGCCACCAGAACAGCCGCGGGATCGCGACCACGCGCTTGTCGCCAAGGAACTCGGCCAGATAACGGGCGACCGCAGGCGCGGTCGGCGCCTCGGGCGTGCCTAGATTCACCACCAGGATGGCGGTCTCGGGTGCGTCGGACATGCGCACATTGTGGCAGAGCGCGCGCGTTGCGGCGTGTCGATACGCTCGATCGCGGCGATCGACGGCGCCTGCATGCGGTGCCGGCACCACTCATTGCCGATTCATTGCCCTGTGACTAAGTTCAAGTACTTGCAGTATCTTGCTGCGGACCTACTTCGGAGCCCGCCATGCCCCTCCTGCCGCGCCTCGCCCTGTTGTTGAGCACCCTGTTGTTCGTCGGCCACGCCGTGGCCGGACCGGAAGAGGACGAGCGCGCCCGCAACGCGCTGCGCGTGCTGACCGACATCCAGAAGATTCCCGAGCAGGCCATCCCCGACAAGCTGCTCGACGAGGGCCGCGCCATCGTGGTGATCCCGGATACGCTCAAGGCCGGCCTGGTGATCGGCGGGCGTCGCGGCCACGGCCTGATGTCGGTCAAGCGCCCCGACGGCACCTGGTCCAACCCGGTGTTCGTCAAGCTCACCGGCGGCAGCATCGGCTTCCAGGTCGGCGTGCAGTCCTCCGACGTGGTGCTGGTGTTCCGCAACGACCGCAGCCTGGACAACATCGTCAACGGCAAGTTCACCCTCGGCGCCGATGCCGGCGTCGCCGCCGGCCCGGTCGGGCGCAACGCCGCCGCGGCCACCGACGGCCAGCTCAAGGCCGAGATCTGGTCGTGGTCGCGCGCCCGTGGCCTGTTCGCCGGCGTCGCCCTGGATGGCGCCGCGCTCCAGATCGACGATGCCGCCGACCTCAACGCCTACGGCAGCAACACCACCCCGCGGATGATCTTCGAAGGCCGCACCACCAACCGGCCGTCCAACGACATCGTCGCCTTCCGCGACAAGCTCGAGGAAGCCACCTACGCCGCGCGGCAGAGCCGAGGCACCGACAGCAACGGCAGCCCGGGCGCCGCTCCGGCACCGGCGGCCATGCCGGCGCCGCAGGCCACGCCCGAACCGACCGCCGCGCCCGACGCCGCTGCCAGCACCGTCCCCCTGCAGGGCCAGGCGCAACCGGCGCAGCAGGGCTTCCAGCCGGTGTCCGACGGCGAGATCCGCACCGAGAAGCTCGACGGCGATCGCTGAGCGCGGTTCCCAACGCCACCTGTCCATCGCGCCGTGCAGGCCTGCCTGCACGGCCGGGAGAGGTAACGCGGCGCGGCGCGGTGCGTTATCCTGCGGGTTCCTTACGACTTTTCTGCGAGCGGATCATGGGCAGTCTTAGCATCTGGCACTGGCTGGTGGTGCTGGTGATCGTGCTGCTGGTGTTCGGCACCAAGCGGCTGACGAGCGGCGCCAAGGATCTGGGCAACGCGGTCAAGGAATTCAAGAAAGGCATGCGCGACGACGACAAGCCCGCCGGCCAGCTCGGCGACGAGACGCGCAGCAGCAGCGAGCCGTCCCGCCAGACCCAGGCCGAGCGCGACCGCGACGCGCACTGACGGGACCCCGCCGGCGTGTTCGATATCGGATTCAGCGAACTGCTGGTGATCGCGGTGGTGGCCCTGGTGGTGCTCGGTCCCGAGCGCCTGCCCAAGGCGGCGCGCTTCGCCGGATTGTGGGTGCGCCGCGCCCGCGCGCAGTGGGACTCGGTGAAGCAGGAACTGGAACGCGAACTGGAAGCCGAGGAACTCAAGCGCAGCCTGCACGACGTGCAGAGCTCGCTGCGCCAGGCCGAGACCCAGTTTCGCGATGGCAGCGAGGAGCTGCAGCGGCAGACCGAGGCGCTGCGCCGCGAGATCGATCCGAACCCGCCGGTGCCGCCTGCCGACAGCGCGCCGTCTACCGTGCCGCCAGCGACAGCCGCCGCAATCGACGCCCCGACTGCGCACGCTCCCGAGACGGACACGCCCCTGCCCACGCACTCTGCCGCGACGGTGCCCGCCGCCGCGCGCGGTGCCGCCGCACCGCATCCGGCGTCCACCGCCACGGCGCACACCGGCCAGCCGCCCTCCATTGATCCGGAGGCGCCGCGATGAACGTGGAAGCCGAGAGCAGCCTGATCGAACACCTGATCGAACTGCGCGCGCGGCTGATGCGCGCGCTGATCGGCCTGGGCGTGGTGGTGGTGGCGCTGCTGCCCTTCTCCAAGCGCCTGTACTCCTGGCTGGCGGAGCCGATGCTGGCGCAGTTGCCGGTGGGCCAGAGCGTCATTGCCACGCACCCGGCCGGCGCGGTCATCGCGCCGCTGAAGCTGGCGTTCTTCCTGGCCCTGTTCGTGTCCGCCCCCTGGCTGCTGTACCAGGCCTGGGCCTTCGTCGCCCCCGGCCTGTACCAGCGCGAGAAGCGCCTGGCGCTGCCGCTGCTGGCCTCGGCAGTGCTGCTGTTCTACCTCGGCTGCGGCTTCGCCTACTTCCTGGTCCTGCCGGCGGTGTTCCACTTCCTGACCACGTTCAAACCGGACGTGATCCAGCTCACCCCCGATGCCGGCGCGTACCTGGACTTCGTGCTGGCGATCTTCTTCGCCTTCGGCGCCAGCTTCGAACTGCCGGTGGCGCTGGTGATCCTGGCCCTGCTCGGCTGGGTGACCCCGCAGCAACTGCGCGAGGGCCGCGGCTACGCAGTCGTCGGCATCTTCGTGCTGGCCGCCGTGCTGACCCCGCCGGACGTGGTCTCGCAACTGATGCTGGCGATCCCGATGTGCCTGCTCTATGAGCTGGGCATCATCGCCGCAGCGGCGGTGACCAAGAAGCCGGGAATCGAGGCACGGGAATAGGGAATCGGAACAGCGGTTCGCTGCATACCCACCATTACCACGCGGCTTGACGGCAATCTGCCGCACACAGCAAAACGGCCCCGAGGGGCCGTTTTGCTGTTGCTGTGGCTCTTACGATTCCCGACTCCCGACTCCCGATTCCCCAATCCCGGCGCTACGCCACAAAGACGTTGGAGGGCGGCGGCGGCACCGCCGGCGCCGCATCGCCGGCGTGCACGAACATCTGCTTCCAGGCCGCGTACACGATCCCGGCCAGGACCGGCATCAGCAGCGCCATCAGCAGCAACTGCGCGACCAGCGCGGCCACGGCGGTGCCGACGAGGAGCTGCAGCACCAGCATCACCACGGTCAGCGCGAAATAGAACGCGAACATGGCCAGGAAGGCGAGGACGAAGAACACCAGCATCGCCGGCAGGTTGTGCAGGCAGGCGCGCAGGCCGTGCCCGATGGCGGCGATACCGTTGCGGCCGTCGAACATCACCTGCGGCGCGAACAGGAACAGGGTCAGCGCCACCGCCACGAACCCGACCGCCACCAGCATCAGCCACAGCAGGATGCGCAGCGCCGGCAGGGTCGCGACCAGTTGCTCCACCTGCAGCGGATCCGGCTGCGCGCCGGACTGGCCCAGCTCGTTGAGCTTGTTCATCACCGTGGTCAGCTGCATCCACCCGTCCGGACCGATCACCACCACCGCCAGCAGCGCCAGCGCCAGCCCGACCACCACCTGCGGCAGCAACGCCACCAGCAGGTTCGGCGTGCGACCGCCATGCAGGCCCTGCAGCAGGTGCGCCGGCTCGGCGCTGCGGCCCTGGTCGACCTCGCGCACGGCCCACACCAGCCCGCCGAACAGCAATGGCCCGGCCAGCCCCATCAGCAGTTGCGCCAGCATGCCCAGGGTCGGGTTGAGCACGCCCAGGAACAGGGCGATCAGCGCCGCCAGGCCCCAGATCAGTCCGAGCCGGCCCAACGCCCACGGCGCCCGCCGCAGCAGGGACATGCCGGCCAACAGCCATTCCGCGCCGGCCGAGGCCGGCAGCTTGCGAATCTCGATCATTGCCAATCCGAAGTGGGGGACGCCGTACAGCGGCGGCGACTGCACAGATTATCGCGGTTTTGCCTGGCCGCTGCTGTGCTGCCCGCGTGCGTGCTGAACGAAGCGCCGCAACAGTTTGCGTGCCAGCGGTGCGGCGCTGACCTCGCGGGCGATGGTACGGGCGCAGCGTCCGGCGCTGCGTAGACAGTCGGCACGCGCCTGCACGTAGCCGCGCATGTGGTGGGTGGCGAACTCCGGATGGAACTGCACGCCCCAGGTCGCCTCGCCCCAGCGGAACGCGTGGCACTGGTCCTGCGCCGAGTGCGCCAGCACCGTGGCGCCGGACGGCGCGCGCAGCACCGTCTGCAGATGCGTGGCATGTGCGGGGAAGCGAGGCGGCAGGCCGGCGAACAGCGGATCCTCGGCGGCAGGCGGGTGCAGTTCGATGTCCACCGTGCCCGATTCGCGCCCGGCCGGGTTGTAGGCGACCTCCCCGCCCAGCGCGTGCGCCAGCAGCTGGTGCCCGTAGCAGATGCCCAGCATCGGCGTGCCGTCCTCGGCGGCTTCGCGCAACCAGGCCGCCGAGCGTTCGCTCCACTCGGCCCGGTCGGTGACGAACGCCGCCGAGCCGGTGACGATCACCCCAGCGAAGTCGCCCCTTGCCGGCAACGCCTCGCCGGCGACGACGTTCGTCACCACCGTCTCGCGCTCGGCCAGGCCGGCGGCGACGCGGATCCAGTGCGGGAAGCGTCCGTAGCGGCGCATCGTCGCCACCGGCTCACCGGTTTCGAGGATCAGGAAGGGCGCAGCACGGCGACGGACGGGAGAAGCGAACGGCATGGTGGGATTCTAGACGCCGTCGTCGTGGATTGTTCAAGGCCGCGCGGCGGTGGCGGCATAGCCATATAACTGGCGATCATGAGGCAGGGAAGCGCCCCGCGCTTCACTCCCGCGGCGGCAGCACCGACAGCACTTCTTCGATGGTGGTCAGGCCGGCGGCCACCTTTTCCAGGCCGGCGCGGCGCAGCGTGCGCACACCCTCGTCTTGGGCGGCGCGGCTGAAGCCGGCCAGGTCCATGTCGGCGCGGATCAGGGTGCGCAGGCGCGGGGTCACCGGCAGCAGTTCGTACAGGCCCACGCGGCCCAGGTAGCCGGTGCGGCGGCACTCCAGGCAGCCGACCGGGGCGTAGGGTTGCAGCGCCTCGGGCAAGGCCTCGCCCGGTTCGCGCAGCGCGTCCCATTCGTGTGCTTCCAGCGTGTGCGGGCGCTTGCAGTGGCCGCACAGGGTGCGCACCAGGCGCTGCGCCAGCACGCCGTTGAGGGTGGAGGCGACCAGGTAATGCGGCACGCCCAGGTCGAGCAGGCGGGTGATCGCCGAGGGCGCATCGTTGGTGTGCAGGGTCGACAGCACCAGGTGCCCGGTCAGCGAGGCCTGCACCGCCATCTGCGCGGTTTCCAGGTCGCGGATTTCGCCGATCATGATGATGTCCGGGTCCTGCCGCAGCAGGGTGCGCACGCCGCTGGCGAAGTCCAGGTCGATGTTGGTCTGCACCTGCATCTGGTTGAACTCGGTGGCGATCATTTCGATCGGGTCCTCCACGCTGCACACGTTCACGTCCGGCGTGGCCAGGCGCTTGAGCGTGGAGTACAGCGTGGTGGTCTTGCCCGAGCCGGTGGGGCCGGTGACCAGCACGATGCCGTGCGGGCGCTCCACCAGCGCGTTCCAGCCGGCCGCTTCCTGCGGGCTGAAACCGAGCTGGTCCACGCTCTTGAACGCGGCATCCGGGTCGAAGATGCGCATCACGCACTTCTCGCCGAAGGCGGTGGGCATGGTCGACAGGCGCATCTCGGTCTCGCGCCCGCCGGGCGAGCGGGTCTTGATGCGCCCATCCTGCGGGCGCCGCCGCTCGGCCAGATCCATGCGCCCGAGCACCTTGATGCGGCTGACGATGGCGGTCATCACCGCCGGCGGCACTTCCAGCACCTTGTGCAGCACGCCGTCGATGCGGAAGCGCATGCGCCCGGCCTCGCGCCGCGGCTCCAGGTGGATGTCGCTGGCGCGCTGCTCGTAGGCGTACTGCAGCAGCCAGTCGACGATGTGCACGATGTGATGGTCGTCGGCGTTGACGTCGCCGCCGCGGCCCAGTTCCACCAGTTGCTCGAAGCTGGGCAGGCCGCTGCTCTGCTCGGTGCGCCCGTCCTTGGCGCCACGCACCGAGCGGGTCACGCCGAAGAACTCCATCGTGTAGCGATGCAGGTCCAGCGGGTTGACCACCACGACCTCGATGCGGCGCCGCGCCAGGTGCTGCACGTCGCCGAGCCAGTCCAGCGCCAGCGGTTCGCTGGTCGCCACCAGCAGGCGCTCGGGCTGCAACGCCAGCGGCAGGATCCGGTGGCGGCGCGCATAGGCGTGCGAGACCACGCCGGTGACCGCGGCCACGTCGACCCGGGTCGGATCGATGCGCAGGTAACGCAGGCCGCAGCGCTGCGCCAGCCACTCGGTCAGCCGTTCCAGGCTCAGTTCGCTGCCGGGCGGGCGGGTGGCGGCCAGTTTCAGGTTGGACAGCAGCACCAGCGGATGCACGTCGCTGACGGTGCGTGCGGTCTGCGCCGAGAACTGCACGCGGCCGCGTTCGGCCGACGCGACCAGACCGTCGGCGAGCAATGCGGCGGCCACGCGCTCGAAGCTCAACCGGCCCGGCGGCAACGCCACGGTGGGCTCGGCGGGCGACGACGCGGGCGGCGCGGCAGGGCGCGAATCCATGGTCCAGGTCCGGTACGCGGAAGTCCCCGCGAGTCGGTCGCTATACTAGCGCACCCCTCAACCGGCCCCCTGCGAGATGTCCGTTTCCCGGTCCGTTCCGATCACGTTCCAGGGTCTGATCCAGACCCTCAACCAGTTCTGGGCGCAGCACGGCTGCGTGCTGATCCAACCGTTGGACCTGGAAGTGGGCGCCGGCACCTTCCATCCGGCCACCTTCCTGCGCGCGCTCGGGCCGGAGCCGTGGAACGCGGCCTACGTGCAACCGAGCCGGCGCCCCACCGACGGCCGCTACGGCGAGAACCCGAACCGCCTGCAGCGCTACTACCAGTACCAGGTGGCGATGAAGCCGAACCCGGACAACATCCAGCAGCTGTACCTGGATTCGCTCAAGGCGCTGGGCATTGATCCGCTGGTGCACGACCTGCGCTTCGTCGAGGACAACTGGGAATCGCCGACGCTCGGCGCCTGGGGCCTGGGCTGGGAGGTGTGGCTCAACGGCATGGAAGTCACCCAGTTCACCTACTTCCAGCAGGCCGGCGGCCTGGAGTGCAAGCCGGTGCTGGGCGAGATCACCTACGGTCTCGAGCGGCTGTGCATGTATCTGCAGAACTGCGACAACGTCTACGACCTGGTGTGGACCTACGGCCCCGATGGCAGCCCGGTCACCTACGGCGACGTCTACCACCAGAACGAGGTGGAGCAGAGCGCGTACAACTTCGAGCACGCCAATGTGGCCGAACTGTTCCACCGTTTCGACGCGTGCGAGCAGGAAGCGCAGGCGCTGGTCGAGGTCGGGCTGCCGCTGCCGGCGTACGAGCAGGTGACCAAGGCCAGCCACGCCTTCAACCTGCTCGACGCACGCCGCGCGATCTCGGTGACCGAACGCCAGCGCTACATCCTGCGCGTGCGCGCGCTGGCGCAGGCGGTGGCCAAGGCCTACTACGCGCAGCGCGAGAAGCTGGGCTTCCCCGGCGTCAAGAAGTGATGCAAGCCCCTCTCCCCCCCGGCGACCGAAGGAAGTCCCCGCGGGAGAGAGGGGTTGGGGTGAGGGTACGCCGGCACGCACGGCCGGCTGCTCCGACTCCCCAGGCGCCCGCACCCTCATCCGCCCCTTCGGGGCACCTTCTCCCACAGGGAGAAGGGAAAAACCGCTAGCAAGGTCCGACACATGAGCCAACACCTTCCCCTGCTGATCGAACTGGGCACCGAGGAACTGCCGGTCAAGGCATTGCCGGGCCTGGCCCAGGCGCTGTTCGACGGCGTGATCGCCGGGCTGGAGAAGCGCGGCATCGCGGTCGAGCGCGGCGACGCCAAGCCGCTGTCCACGCCGCGCCGGCTGGCGGTGCTGCTGCCGGGCGTGGCCGTCGAGCAGCCGGAGCAGCGCGCGGAAGTGCTCGGCCCCTACCTCAACATCGCGCTGGACGCGGACGGCCAGCCGACCAAGGCGCTGCAGGGTTTCGCCGCCAAGGCCGGGATCGACTGGACCGCGCTGGAGCGCACCAGCGACGCCAAGGGCGAGCGCTTCGTGCACCGTGCGGTGAACCCGGGCGCGCGCACCGCCACGCTGCTGCCGGAGATCCTGCGCGAAGCGATCGCGGCGATGCCGATCCCCAAGCCGATGCGCTGGGGCGACCACGACTACGGTTTCGCCCGGCCGGTGCAGTGGCTGGTGCTGCTGTTCGGCAGCGAGGTGGTGCCGATGCCGTTGTTCGGCGTGGAGGCCGGCCGCGACAGCCGCGGCCACCGCTTCCTGCACGACGCGCCGGTGCCGCTGGCGCAGCCGGGCGACTACGTGGCCGCACTGCAGGCCGCGCAGGTGCTGGTGGACCCGGACGTGCGCCGCGCGCGCATCGTCGCCGAGGTCGAGCAGGCCGCGCGTGAGGCCGGCGGCAGCGCGCGCATCGCCGAGGACAACCTGGAGCAGGTGGTGAACCTGGTCGAATGGCCGTCGGCGGTGCTGTGCAGGTTCGAGCCGGCGTTCCTGGCGGTGCCGCAGGAAGCGCTGATCGAGACCATGGAGAGCAACCAGAAGTTCTTCCCGGTGCTGGACGACGGCGGCAAGCTCACCGAGCACTTCATCGGCATCGCCAACATCGTCTCGCGCGATGTGGCCGAAGTGGCCAAGGGCTACGAGCGGGTGATCCGCCCGCGCTTCGCCGATGCCAAGTTCTTCTTCGACGAAGACCTCAAGCAGGGCCTGGAGGCGATGGGCGCCGGCCTGGCCAGCGTCACCTATCAGGCCAAGCTCGGCAGCATCGCCGACAAGGTGCAGCGCGTGGCCGCGCTGGCCGAGGCGATTGCCGCGCAGGTCGGCGTAGACCCGGCGCAGGCGCGCCGCGCCGCCGAACTGAGCAAGAACGACCTGCAATCGCGCATGGTCAACGAATTCCCGGAACTGCAGGGCATCGCCGGCCGCCACTACGCGCTCGCCGCGGGCGAGCCCAGCGAGATCGCCCTGGCGATCGACGAGGCCTACCAGCCGCGCTTCGCCGGCGACGACATCGCGCTGTCGCCGCTGGGCAAGGTGGTGGCGATCGCCGAACGCCTGGACACGCTGGCCGGCGGGTTCGCCGCGGGGTTGAAGCCCACGGGCAACAAGGATCCGTTCGCGCTGCGGCGCAATGCGCTGGGGTTGGCGCGGACGGTGATTGAGAGTGGGTTTGATGTGGATCTGCGCAAGCTGCTCGATAAAGCACAGGATGCGGTTGCTTTCGAGAAGACTGAGCAAAAGACCAAACAAGCCGAAAGTGCCGCAGCGAAGGCGCGAGCCGCGGGCGCGGACGCTCACGCTGTTCCGCAGGCGGGTGGTACCTCGCTTGCCGAACTCGATGAAGTCTTCGACTTCATCCTCGACCGCCTGCGGGGCTACTACGCCGACAAGGGCGTGCCGGCGACGCAGTTCAACGCGGTGGCGGAACTGAAGCCGGCCTCCCTGTACGACTTCGACCGCCGCATCGACGCGATCGGCACCTTCGCCGCGTTGCCGGAGGCCGAGGCGCTGGCCGCGGCCAACAAGCGCATCCGCAACATCCTGCGCAAGGCCGAGGGCGAGATTCCGGCGCAGGTCGACGCGGGCCTGCTGCGCGAGCCGGCCGAGCGCGCGCTGGCCGAAGCGGTGGAAGCGGCGATCGCCGAGACCGACGGCGCGCTGCGCCAGCACGACTACGTGACCGTGCTGAACTTCCTGGCGCGGCTGCGCCCGCAGGTGGACGCGTTCTTCGACGGCGTGATGGTCAACGCCGACGACCCGGCACTGCGCCGCAACCGCCTGGCCCTGCTCAAGCGCCTGGGCGACCGCCTCGGCAGCGTCGCGGCGATCGAGCACCTGTCGGCGTAAGCAGCAGAAGCGTCGAACCAGAGACGGGCCGCCTTGCGCGGCCCGTTCTCGTTTTTCAGGTAGAACTCCCGCGGCAATGCGCGGCGCCAATGGCTTCGGCACACCGCAATGCGTCGGGACTGAAGTCCCTCCCACAGTGCAAGCTCCCTGCTGCCCGCACGCCCTGAAGGCGCGTTCGCTTGCGTCCTTCACAACAACGTGTGCAAGCGCCCGCCCTAAGCCCCTCTCCCCTCGGGAGAGGGGTTGGGGTGAGGGTACGGCGCGAAGCGACCCGCAGAGATTGGGGACACGAGGCTTCACCGGACCCTCATCCGCCCCTTCGGGACACCTTCCCCCAAAAGGGGGCCGTGGTCCCGAAGGGAGAAGGAACAGCCGACTAGCCCCTCTCCCTCCGGGAGAGGGGTTGGGGTGAGGGTCCGGCGCGAAGCGACATGCAGAGATTGAGGACACGAGGCTTCGCCCGCACCCTCATCCGCCCCTGCGGGGCACCTTCCCCCAAAAGGGGGCCGTGGTCCCGCAGGGAGAAGGAACAGCTGGCAAGGCCCTGCGCACATCCGCACGTCCCCTCCCAGCCACGGCGCGCACAACGCACCCCGCCATTACGAATCCCCAATCCCGACTCCCCAATCCCGGCCTTCAATCAAACAACGCCTGGATCGCCGCCAACCCTGCATTCGCGCGTTCCTTCTTGCGCGCTGCGTCGGCCACCGGGTCGGCGCCGTCGCGCTGCATTTCCTCGGCCGGGATCTCGTCGAAGAAGCGGCTGGGCTTGAGCCGGATATGCTCGCCGAACTTGCGGGTGAGCTTGCTGTAGCTCATCCACAGCTGCTCCTTGGCGCGGGTGATGCCCACGTACAGCAGGCGCCGCTCTTCCTGCAGGTTGCCCTCTTCCAGGCTGACCTCGTGCGGCAGCACGCCGTCCTCGCAGCCCACGATGAACACGTAGCGGAACTCCAGGCCCTTGGACGCGTGCATGGTCATCATCCGCACCTGGTTGCCGCCGTCGTCCTTGTCGTTGCGCGACAGCAGCGCCAGCTGCGCGGCCAGGTCGCCGACGGTGGCGCCGCGCGGTCCGCCCTCGAACCACTTGGCCAGTTCCTCCAGGTTGCCGCGGCGGCGCTGGAAACTCGCTTCGTCCTTGCACTGGCTGCGCAGCTCGCGGATCAGCCCCGACTGCTCGGCGAGCTGGCGCACCACGTCGGCCGAGGACAGCGTGGTCGAGGCCGCGCGCAGTTCGTGCAGGATGTCGACGAAGTCGCTCAGGCCGTTGGCCGCGCGCGGCGGCAACTGCTGCAGCGCGCCCACCGACTCGGCCGCGCGCGACATCGGCAGGTGCTTGGCCGAGGCCAGTTCGGCCAGCTTGGCCAGCGAGGTCGCACCGACCTCGCGCTTGGGCGCCTGCACCGCGCGCAGGAACGCCGCGTCGTCGTCGGGATTGACCAGCAGGCGCAGCCAGGACAGCACGTCCTTGACCTCCTGCCGCTCCAGGAACGCGGTGCCGCCGGTGATGTGGTACGGCACGCTGGCCATCTGCAGCGCCTTTTCCAGCGGCCGCGACTGGAAATTGCCGCGGAACAGGATGCAGAAATCGCTCCACGGCACCTGCTTGGCGGTGCCCAGATAGGCGATCTCGGCGGCCACCTTCTCCGCCTCGTGCTCGCTGTCGCGGCACTCCCACACGCGGATGCGCTCGCCATCGGCCTGATCGCTCCACAGCGTCTTCAGATGCTCATGCGGGTTGTGCGCGATCAGGGCATTGGCCGCGCGCAGCACGCGGTTGGAGCAGCGGTAGTTCTGCTCCAGCTTGATGATCTGCAGGGCCGGGTAGTCGCGGCCCATCTGCATCAGGTTTTCCGGGTTGGCGCCGCGCCAGGCGTAGATGCTCTGGTCGTCGTCGCCCACGCAGGTGAAGTTGCCGCGCGGGCCGGCCAGCATCTTCAGCAACCGGTACTGCGCGTCGTTGGTGTCCTGGCTCTCGTCCACCAGCAGGTAGCCGATGCGTTCGCGCCAGGCCATCACGATGTCCTCGTTCTCCTCCAGCACCTGCACCGGCAGGCGGATCAGGTCATCGAAGTCCACCGCGTTGAAGGTGCTCAACCGCGCCTGGTAGCGCTCGTACAGGCTGGCCGCTTCCTGCTCGCGGTTGCTGCGCGCCGCCGCCATCGCCTGCTCCGGCGACAGCCCGGCGTTCTTGGCGCGCGAGATCAGGTTCTTGGCGTCCTCGATGGCATCGGGCTTGGCGCCGGGCATCAGGTCCTTGATCTGCGCGGCGGCATCGTCGGCGTCGAAGATCGAGAAGCCGCGCTTCAGGCCCACCGCCGCGTGTTCGATCTGCAGGAACTTCAGCCCCAGGGCGTGGAAGGTGCAGATGGTCAGGCCGTCGGCGGCCTCGCTGCGGATGCGCTTGGCCACGCGCTCGCGCATTTCCTTGGCCGACTTGTTGGTGAAGGTGATCGCGGCGATGCGCTTGGCCGGGTAACGGCCGCTGGCGATCAGGTGCGCGATCTTTTCCACGATCACGCGGGTCTTGCCGCTGCCGGCGCCGGCCAGCACCAGCAACGGACCCTCGCAATGCAGGACCGCGGCGCGTTGGGGAGGATTGAGACCGTGCATGAAGACTTCCCTTGGCCGCGCATTGTAACGGGCACTGGCCGGCGCCGACGCCCCACCGCCGCGCCGGCGCTGAACCGGTTCGCGAACCGTCCGGCGGCCGGGGCGCGCGGCCGCCGCGCTAGAATCGGCGGCATGGCGAAACTGTATTTCTACTATTCGGCGATGAACGCCGGCAAGACCACCACGCTGCTGCAGTCGGCGCACAACTACCGCGAGCGCGGCATGCGCACGGCGATCCTGACGCCGCGGCTGGACCACCGCGCCGGCAGCGGCGTGGTCGCCTCGCGCATCGGTCTGCGCGCCGACGGCATGCCCTTCGTCGCCGACACCGACCTGCTGGCCACCCTCGAGGCCGACATCGCCAGCCACGGGCCGCTGCATTGCGTGCTGGTGGACGAAGCGCAGTTCCTCAGCCGCGCGCAGGTCTGGCAACTCAGCGAAGTGGTCGACCGGCTGCGCATCCCGGTGCTGTGCTACGGCCTGCGCACCGATTTCCGCGGCGAGCTGTTCGAAGGCAGCCAATACCTGCTGGCCTGGGCCGACGAACTGCAGGAGATCAAGACCATCTGCCACACCGGCAGCAAGGCGACGATGACCGTGCGCGTCGACGAGAACGGCCACGCGGTGCAGGACGGCCCGCAGGTGGAGATCGGCGGCAACGAGCGCTACGTGTCGGTCAGCCGCCCCGAGTTCAAGAAGATCATGCGCGGCGAAGGGCGCATCGATCCGCTGCAGATCGCACTGCCGCTGTAACTCGCATGCAACGCGCGACGCACCGCACTGGTGCGTCGGATCGGACCGCGATGAACCGCCGCTGACGATTGCCGCGCAGGCGCCCGTGCCTATGCCATCAGTCTATGGAGCGCGCCCAGGCGGCATGCCTAGAATCGCGCCGATCGCACTCATGGGATGAGGAACATGCTTTCGTTCAAAGGATTTTTTGCCGGCAGCGGCACCGCACTGGCCTGTGCCCTGCTGCTCGCCCTGCCTGGCCCCGCCGCTGCGGCCCCGGGCGACCACACCTTCCAGGACATCCCGGCGCAGGTGCTCACCGACGGCTTCCTTGAGGCGCACCTGGACCTGTTCTATCGCCGCGCCGGTATCCGCGCCGACAAGAAGGGCGAGTACGCCGAGGCCAGGAAGCAGTACCAACTGGCCGCACGCTATGCCGACAAGCCGTCGCAGGCGCGGTTGGGCGAGATGTACTGGGAAGGCCAGGGCGGCGCCGCCGACCATACGATGGGCTTCCTGTGGATGGCGCTGGCCGCCGAGCGCGGCTACGACCAGTTCGGCGCGCGCAAGATGGAGTACTGGAACCAGCTGACTCCGGACGAGCGCAAGCGCGCGGCCAAGCTCGACAAGTCGATGCTCGCCGACTACGGCGATCAGGTCGCCAAGCCGCGCCAGGAAGCGGTCCTGCGGCGCGAAGCGATGCGCAGCACCGGCGGCCTGCTCGGCCACTCCGGCGCGGCCGGCCCGCTGTCGATCAACGGCCCGCGTGGCGGCAGCATCGATCCGGAGGTGTTCTACGCCAAGCAGTTCTGGGAACCGAGCGCGTACTGGAAGCTGCAGGACCAGGTGTGGGACGGCCGCACCCCGGGCCGGGTCGACATCGGCGATGTCGAGGACATCAGCACGGAAGGCGCACCGCCAACGCCGCCGCAGGAGCCGGGCAAGCACTGAACGCGGAGCCATTCCCGCGTCGGGACTGAAGTCCCTCCCACAGCAGCTCAGTGCCGGGCCTGTGCGCCCCTGTGGGAGTGGCTCAGCCGCGACGCGCGAGGCGCACCGCACTCGCACCCCCGACTGCGTCGGGACTTAAACACCCGCGCAACCGCCCCATCCAACGAGCGCCCGATGCCGGCCGGCGCCGAGCGCTTCGCGGCTCAGTACAACTTGCGCTCGGCCGCCGGCGGCGGCGTCCACTGGTAAAGCCAGGTCTCGGTCAGCGGGCGCTCGCCGCTGCGCAGGTACAGGCGAATGTCGATCTGCTCGGTGCCGTCGTCCGGCGGCACCACGTCGAACATCGCGCGGTAGCCGGAAATCTCGTGCAACGGCCGCGCCGAGACGATCTCGGTACGGCCGCGATTGAGCTGCAGCACCGCCTCGACCTTGGCGTCCTTCTCCTTGCCCAGCTTGGCCAGTTCGCCGCCGACGAAATCCACCGCGAAGCGCCACGAGAAGTAATGCCGCTTCTGCCCGACCACGCCGCCCAGGCCGGTACGCGTGGCCACGCAGTGCGCCAGCGGCGAGGACGCCGGCGCCTGTGCGCCCCAGTACAGGCGGTATCCGAACAGCAGCTCCTGTCCGGGCTGCGGCTTGTCCTGTGGGTTCCAGAACGCGACGATGTTGTCGAAGGTCTCGTCGACGGTGGGGATCTCCACCAGTTGCACCGAGCCCTTGCCCCAGCCCTGCTTCGGTTCCACCCACAGGCATGGGCGCTTCTCGTAGAACACGCCGTCGTCCTGGTAATGATCGAAGTTGCGGTCGCGCTGCAGCAGGCCGAAACCGCGCGGGTTCTCGTCGACGAACATGTTGAAGCGCAGGTGCGGCGGATTGCACAGCGGCCGCCAGATCCACTCGCCGCCGCCGGTCCACATCGCCAGGCCGTCGGTGTCGTGGATCTCCGGGCGCCAGTCCCAATCCATGCGGCGGTCGTTCTCGCCCACCTGGTACATGCTGGTGCACGGCCCCAGGCCCAGGCGCTCGATGGTCTTGCGCGGATACAGCGCGCTGTCGATGTCCATCAGCAGCACGTCGCCATTGGTGATCGCGAAGCGGTAGGCACCGGCCACGCTGGGCGAATCCAGCAGCGCGTACACCACCACCGTGTCCGAGCCGGCCTTGGGCTGCTCCAGCCAGTAGGCGATGAAGTCCGGGAATTCCTCCGGGCCGCCAGTGCCGGTATCGATCGCCAACCCGCGCGCCGACTGGCCGTACTGGCCCTCCTTGCCGACCGCACGGAAGTAGCTGGCGCCGAGGAAGGCGGCGAAGTCGCGCTCGGTGTCCTGCTTGGTGTTGAGGCGGAAACCGGCAAAGCCCAGTTCCTTCGGCAGCGGCTTGCCCTTCAGCCCGCTGCTGCCGTAATCGAACGCCGCGCTGTCGTAGGCCAGTTCCTGCGCCTGCCCGTCGACCAGGTCGAACATGTGCACCGGCGTCTTGAAGTACAGCCCCAGGTGGAAGAACTTGGCCTGGAACTTCGGACCCTGCTCGGCCGCCCACAGTGCGTGATCCTGGCGGTAGCGGATCGACTGGTACTGGTCCCAGGTCAAGCCCTCCACCGGCGCCGGCAGCGCCCGCTTGTGGCTCTGGTACGGCGCATCGGCCATGGCCCGCGCGTGGCCCTTGAGCCAGGCGTAGTCGAACGGTTGCGGCTTGCCCAGGCGGCGCAGGCCCACCGCAGGGGCCGCCTGGCCGAGCATCGGCATCGCCGGCAAGCCCATGGCGGCGAAGGCGGCGGCGGCGTTCTTGAGGAAATCGCGTCGTTGCATGGCCGGGATCGAAACGGAAAAGGACGCCCATCATAGACAAGCGGCGCCGAAGGTGGCGGTGATGGTGTCCGTGGGAGTGCGTCCCGGGCGCAGACGTGCAGGAGTGGGCCGGCAGGCCCGGGAGACACGCTTTGCCGACCCGACCACATCGGCGTCGCGATGCCCGAGTGGGCAAGGCGCCTTCGGGAGCCGCTAACGACGCGACAAGGCCCGCTGAAAAGCCCAGCGACATGTGCGCTTGAGCCGACGCGTTACCGGCAAGGCCCGTCGCGGCTGAAGCGCGTTCGCGGTCGCGACGGCCCATCGTGCCGAGACGCTGCAAGAAGCGCGGTGCTGCCGGTGTCCCTGCGGGCCCCGGACCGCCTTCGCCGGTGCGTGCAGCGCGATCGCGTTCGTTGCTCAGCGCTGGCAGTGGCCACACCAGACGCTGGCGCGTTGGCCGATGCTGGCGTGGCGCAGCGTGCGTCCGCAACGCTTGCAGGCCTCGCCCTCGCGGCCGTAGACCGACAGCTCCTGCTCGAAGTAGCCCGGCGCCCCGTCCGGGCTGATGAAATCGCGCAAGGTCGTGCCGCCGCGCTGGATCGCATAGCCCAGGATCGCCTTGGCCGCCTCGGCCAGGCGCGCATACCGGGCGCGCGAGACCTCGCCCGCCTCGCGCAGCGGACTGATGCCGGCCTGGAACAGGCTCTCGGCCGCGTAGATGTTGCCCACCCCGACCACGATGCGCTGATCCATCAGGAAGGTCTTGACCGGCGCGGTGCGGCCGCGGCTGAGCCGGAACAGATGATCGCCGTCGAACGCATCGGACAGCGGCTCCGGCCCCAGTTCGGCGAGCAGCGGATGGATCTCGCCCGGCGCCTGCCACAGCAGGCAGCCGAACCGGCGCGGGTCGTTGAAGCGCAGCACGCGTCCGTCTTCCAGGCTGATGTCGACGTGGTCGTGCGCCCGCGGCGGCGTGTCGCCCGGCAGTACGCGCAAGCTGCCGGACATGCCCAGATGCAGCAGCGCACTGCCCACCGCGGTATCCAGCAACAGATACTTGGCCCGCCGGCGAATGCCGTCGATGCGTTGCCCGGGCAATTGCTCGGCCACCTCGGGGGGAATCGGCCAACGCAGATCCGGCCGCCGCAGGATCACCCCATGGATGCGCCGCCCCGACAGATGCGGCTCCAGACCGCGCCGGGTGGTTTCGACTTCGGGGAGTTCGGGCATGATGGTACGGTCGCGGCGAGTCGATAGCGGGATTCGGAAACTGTAACACCAGGGTGATGTCGCTCTTGTCTGTAAGCAGGGACGCGCTGATCCTAGTGCGGGTAGCCGGCAACTCCACCCGACGTGACCCACGCGTCCGTCAAGGAAGTGCAATTTTCAAGGAAATGAATCCAATGCCCCAGATGACGTATCGCCTGTTGTCGGCGCTGCTGTTTTTCGCTGCAGCGACGGTTTCTGCGCTCGCCTGTGCTGAAGAGATGGAGGAACGCACCGCAATTTTCGAAGGTGCAAGATCCGCCATGAAGAGTGGCGACATCGCGGCGCTCGAACGGCAAGCGGCGGTCTATCGAACGAAGCAGTCCAGGACCTCCAGTGGCGTCTGGAAATTGAGCCTGTTGCATAGCGGCGTCGGTCGCTATTTACGCACTGGGTCATACAGCGAGGCGGCGTGGGCGGAAAAGGAGAGCGTCGTCAAGCGTTGGATCGCGGCATATCCAAAGTCTCCCAGCGCACGAATCGCCTATGCAGCATGGCTCTCAAGTCGCGCCTGGAGCCATCGCGGCAATGGTTACGCCAATACGGTCCGTCCGCAGGACTGGGCGCCGTTCAAGGCTGGCATCGAAGCGACCCGGCAGTATCTTGAAGACAACAAGCAGATCGCGTCGCTGGATCCCGAGTGGTACGTCGAGATGGAAGGCGTCGCCAAGGTACAGCAGTGGGACGATGACAGGTTCCAGGCGCTGATCGACGAGGCGATGGCGCGGTACCCCGCGTATTACGAGATCTATTTCCAGGCGATCGAGTTCTATTCGCCCAAATGGGGAGGCAACGCCACCGACATCGAACGCTTCGCCGCAATGGCGATGGAACGCACGCGGGCACGTGAGGGCAAGGGACTGTACGCACGCATCTATTGGTACGCCTCGCAATCGATCTATGACGAACGCTTGTTCACCGAATCGCTGGCGCGCTGGTCGACCATGCGCGCTGGCATCGACGACGTGCTCAAAGTCTATGCGGACGAATGGAATTTGCAGAATTTTGCCCGCTTCGCCTGCCTGGCGCGCGATCGGGAGAAAGCCCTTGAACTGATCGAACGCGTGCGCGGACCCACCTATACCGAGGTCTGGAAAGGGGAAGAGAATTTCCAGCGCTGCAAGGCCTGGGTCTTTGAGGGCGTCACCTGATGCGCGAATGTCTTTGGATCCCGGATCGCGAGGCGACGTCGCGCTGATGCGGATAAAAGCCATCACCATGCTGCCGTCCATGCACAGCAAGCTTGCGGCGATGTATTGCTTGCTCGCCTGGGTGATGGTCAGCCTTCAGATGCATGCGACCGCCATTGCCTTTCTTTCTGTCGCGCTGCTGCACCTGGTTTCTGCTCGCAGACTCGCCTCGGCTCCGGACACCGCAGCGCCAGCCCCGGAATCGGCGAGCACAGCGCCCGCCGGATCGGCGTCCCCTACTGCGGCGGCGCCGCCAACTCCCGCGCGCTGAGGTAGCCGTCGCCGTTGGTGTCCTGCTTGCGGAAGCGGGCTGTCAGGGTGGCCAGGTGCTGTGCGCGGGTGATCGGCGGGCCGCGGCCGCCGGGCAATTCGGCGGGGCTGAGCACGCCGTCATGATCGAGGTCGCGCGCGTCGAAGGCATAGCTCATCCAGGCCAGGTATTCGTCCAGGCTGACGCGGCCGTCGCCATCGCGGTCCATGCGCTGCAGGTAGCTGGTGGTGCTGTCGATCGCCTGCGCGTGGGCGCTGACGATACCGCCGGCAAACAGGGCGCAGGCGATGCGCAGCGTCAGTCCGGCCAGTAACGACGAACGCCGCGCAAGGCGGCGTTCGTGCGACGGGATATGCGGTGCGCCGCGGCTCATGCCAGGGCGTAGCCCTTCAGTCGTGCGGCGTAGGCCTGCAGCGCGGCGATGCCGCTGGCTTCGGCGTCGTGACACCAGGCCTGCAGGTGCTTGAGACGCTCGCTGGCATCGTGGGTGCGCGCTTCGAGCAGGGCCGCCAGGCGGGTGCGATGCTCGACCAGCGTGCGCATGCGCGGCCGCTGCGCCACCCAGTGCTGCAGCTGTTCGCGCGCGTCGGGCTTGAGCCAGCGGCCATCGTCGACCAGGCCCTTGCGCAGGCGCCGCGGCAGCAGCTTGCGCAGCTTGGCGCCGGCCTGCGCGGCTTCTTCCTTGAGCGCGGGCTTGAACACGTTGCGCTGGTAATCGGTCATCGCCTGGAAGCGATGCGACAGCAGCGCGCGCAGGGTGTCGGCGTCGGGCACGGCGATGTTCGGGCGCACGTCCAGGGTCGGCGCCACGCGCAGGATCTTGGCCAGGCGCAGCGCGGCCAGCGCGCGGATCGCGATCCAGCCGATGTCCAGTTCCCAACGGCGCATCGAGAAACGCGCCGAGCTCGGGAAGGCATGGTGGTTGTTGTGCAGTTCTTCGCCACCGATCCACAGCGCCCACGGGGTCAGGTTGGTCGAGGTGTCGGCGGACTCGAAGTTGCGGTAGCCCCACCAATGGCCCAGGCCGTTGATCACGCCGGCGGCCCAGAACGGGATCCACGCCATCTGCAGCGCCCACAGCGCGATGCCGGGCAGGCCGAACAGCGCGAAGTTGACCGCGAACAGCGCCACCGGCCCCAGGTTCGCGTACGGGGTATACAGGTGCCGCTCGATCCAGTCGTCCGGCGCGCCCTTGCCGTACTGCTCGATGTCGCCACGCTGGGTGCGCGCTTCGCGGTACAGCTCCACGCCGCGCCAGAACACGCGGGCGATGCCCTTGGTCTGCGGGCTGTGGGGGTCTTCCTCGGTCTCCACCTTGGCGTGGTGCTTGCGATGGATCGCCACCCACTCCTTGGTGATCATGGAGGTGGTGAACCAGGTCCAGAAGCGGAAAAAGTGCGACAGCAGCGGATGGAAGTCCACGCCGCGATGCGCCTGACTGCGGTGCAGATACAGCGTCACCGCGAAGATGGTGAGCTGGGTGAACAGCAGCAGCACGGCCAGCATGCCCCACCAGCCGACGCCGAGCAGGCCGTTGCCGAGGAAGTCGAGGATCGCGTCGAACATTGCCAGAAGCTCCAGAGCGTAAGACGGCGTGAGGGGATGACGACATGATGGGGGTTGCGGGCGCAAACTTCACCCGGCGCTCGCGTATGGTATTCAGCCGCCAAGCGCTTCCGATCACAGAACGGTTTCGGTTCCATGTCAGCCGCCTCTTCCCAAGCAACCCCCGTGCCAGCGGCCGCGCCGTTGATCGAACTCGATCGCGCCAGCGTCGTCCGCGGCCAGGTCCGGGTACTGCATTCGCTGAGCCTGCGCATCGCGCTCGGCCAGCACACCGCGATCCTCGGCCCGAACGGCTGCGGCAAATCCTCGTTCATCAAGCTCATCACCCGCGAGCTGTACCCGCTGGCGCGCGCCGGCGAGGAGCCGGCGGTGCGGGTGCTCGGCCAGAGCCGCTGGCAGGTAGACCGACTGCGCAGTCAGTTGGGCATCGTCACCGGCGACCTCAGCGTCAATCTCGCCGACATGCCTGGGCTGGACGTGGAAAGCGCCGTGCTGTCGGGGTTCTTCGCCAGCTATGTGGTGCCGCCGCACCGCGAGGTCACCGAGGCGATGCGCGACCGCGCGCGCGAGGCGCTGCAGGCCGCGCACGCGCTGCCATTGCTGCGGCGTCCTTATGCCGAGCTGTCGGCCGGCGAGACCCGGCGCGTGCTGATCGCGCGCGCTCTGGTCAATCGGCCACAGGCACTGCTGCTGGACGAACCCAGCACCGGCCTGGACCTGGTCGCGCGCGAGCACCTGCTGGCGACGATGCGCGACCTCGCCCGTCAAGGCATCACCCTGGTGCTGGTCACCCACCACATCGAAGAGATCGTGCCGGAAATCGCACGGGTGATCCTGTTGCGCGAGGGCCAGGTGTACGCCGACGGCGCGCGCGAGGAACTGCTGGCCGATGCGCCGTTGTCGGCGGTGTTCGGCGGACCGGTACGGGTGCAGCGCGACGGCGACAGCTACAGCGCGCGGGTGGTTGCGGAGAGCTGATCCTCGGTTGCCGAATTCGGGCGTTTGCGGCCGTCGGGGTTGCGGGTAATGCGGGAATGTCCGTAGGTGCGGCTTCCGCTGCGACCGGGCGTTCTCGGTAAAGCCGCTCGCACGGGACGCGTCAACCGTACGCAGCGCCCACCGCCCGCGCCGGTGCATCGGCCTCGAACGCGGCGCGCGCGCCACGGATCTGCGCGTGGTGATCGGCAGCCCAGCGCACCAGCGGTGCCAGCACCACGCTCAACGAGTGCCCCAGTGGGGTGAGCCGGTACTCCACGCCGGGCGGCACGGTCGGCAGCACCTCGCGGGCGACCAGCCCTTCGCGCTGCAGGTCGCGCAGGGTCTGGGTCAGCATGCGCTGGGAGATGTCCGGCACCGCGCGGCGCAGTTCGCCGAAGCGGTGCGGGCGTTCGGCCAGCAGCATCACGAACAGGGTGCTCCACTTGTCGCCGATCTGCGCCAGCACGTCGCGCACCGGGCACTGGTCGATGGCCATGCCGGCACGCTGGTAGTCCTGCAACTGCTGGCTCAACAGCGCGTCGCAGGCGGCGACCGGCGGTACGACGGTGTCCATGGTGGTTACCTCGGGGTAAGCAGGGGCGGAAAAAGTGCCGTCTTTACAGGTCGGCCAAGGTCTCTAGGATAGACCAGGTTCCTTTTCCAGACCATGGCGTCCTGCGACGCCGCCCTTCCTCAGGAGACCCGTCATGTCCGCATCTTCCGATTCCCTGCTCGTCACTGGCGCCGGCGGCCAGTTCGGCCAGCGCGTGCTCGCGCACCTGCTCGACACCCTCAAGGTGGCGCCGGCGCGGGTGGTGGCGATGACCCGCCAGCCCGAGCGCCTGGCCGCCTGGGCCGCGCGCGGCGTGGCCGTGCGCCACGGCGATTTCGACGACGCCGCTTCGCTCGACACCGCATTCCGTGGCGCCGGCCGCGTGCTGCTGATCAGCACCGACGCGCTGGACCGCCCCGGCCACCGCTTGCAGCAGCACCAGGCCGCGATCGCCGCCGCCGAGCGTGCCGGCGTCGGCCACCTGGTCTACACCTCCTGCCCGGAACCACACGACTCGCCGCTGCTGCTGGCCACGGATCACGCCGGCACCGAAGACAGCCTGGCCGCCAGCGCCCTGCCCGCCTGGACCGTGCTGCGCAACCACTGGTACTTCGAAAATCTGTTCATGAGCCTGCCGTCGGTGCTGGCCTCGGGCCACTGGTACAGCGCGGCCGGTGACGGCGGGATCGCCCATATCGCGCGCGACGACCTGGCCCGCGCCGCCGCGGTCGCCCTGGCCGGCGGCGACGGCAAGCGCACGCTCACCCTCAGCGGCGCGCGCGCCTACACCACCGCCGAGATCGCCGCGCTGGTCGCGCAGGTGCTGGACGTGCAGATCCAGGTGGTGCCGGTACCGGTCGAAGGCCTGGTGCAGGGCATGGTCGGCGCCGGCCTGCCCGAGCCGGTCGCGCGCATCTATGCCTCGTTCGACACCAACACCGCCGTCGGCCGCGTCGCCACCGTCACCGGCGACTACCTGGCGCTGACCGGGCAGGCACCGCTGCCGTTCGAACAGTGGCTGCAGGACAATCGCGCGCAACTGGCAGGGCTGAAGCCGTAAGCGCACTCGGCAGCGCGACGGGTTATTTGCCGATACAGAAACTGGAGAAGATCCGCCCGAGCAGGTCGTCGGCACTGAGCGTGCCGACGATCTCGCCGAGCGCGGCATGGGCCAGGCGCAGCTCTTCGGCGGCCAGTTCCAGGCGTTCGTACTGCAGTTCGACCGCCGCCGCGTCGGCATGCGTCGCGGCGCGCTGCAGCGCGTCGACGTGGCGCGCGCGCGCGGAGAACTCGCCGTCGCTACCCTCGCCGGCCGCGGCACCGGCGATCGCGCGCAACTGCGCGTGCAACTGCTCCAGCCCGCTGCCGGTAGCCGCAGAAACGTAGACGCGCTCGGCACTGGCCGCGGGCACGGCGGCGAGCAGGTCGCTCTTGTTGTGGATCCACAGGCGCTGCGGCACATCCGCGATGGCATCGGCGATCGCGGCCTGGCCGGCCTCGGCCTCGCGCGCGTCGAGCACGATCAGCGCCAGGTCGGCGCGCTGCAGTTCCTGGCGCGCGCGGCGCATGCCCTCGCGCTCGATCGCATCGCCGCCCTCGCGCAGGCCGGCGGTGTCGACCAGGGTCAGTTCCACGCCGTCCAGGCGCACGGTCTCGTGCAAGGTGTCACGGGTGGTGCCGGCGATGTCGGTGACGATGGCGCGGTCGCTACCGACCAGCGCGTTGAGCAGCGAACTCTTGCCGGCATTGGGCGGGCCGACCAGCACCGCGTGCAGGCCATCGCGCAGGCGCCGGCCGCGTTCGGCGTCGGCACGCAACTGCGTCAGATCCGTGCGCGCCTGCGCCAGGCCGGCGCGGACCTGCGCACCGCCCAGCGTGTCCAATGCCTCGTCGGCGAAATCGATCGCCGCTTCGACGTGGATGCGCAGGCGGATCAGCTGTTCGGCCAGGTCGTCGACGCGACGCGAAAACACCCCGTCCAGCGAGCGCCGTGCCGCGCGTGCCGCGCGCAGGTCGCCGGCGGCGATCAGGTCGGCGATCGCCTCGGCCTGGGCCAGGTCCAGCTTGCGGTTGAGGAAGGCGCGCTCGCTGAATTCGCCCGGACGCGCCGGACGCGCGCCGAGTTCGCAGCAGCGCGCCACCAGGTGCCGCAGCAACACCGGGCTGCCATGCGCCTGCAGTTCCAGCACGTCCTCGCCGGTGAAGCTGCGCGGCGCCGGAAACCACAGCGCGATGCCGTCGTCCACGATCTCGCCGTGCGCGTCGCGAAAGCGCGCGTAGCGCGCGCTGCGGGGCACCAGCGCGCCCAGGCCCAGCCCCTCGGCGATGGCCGCCGCCGCCGGACCGGACACGCGGACCACGCCGACACCGCCCGCGCCGGGAGCGGTGGCGATGGCGGCGATGGTCTCGGTGGCGGAAGACGGCATAGCGAAGGCGACAGGTTCGGCGGCGCGGTGGATCACAGGGTCTGCAACTGGCCGCGGACGTAGGCGGCCGACGCCCCGTTGGGTTGCAGCTCCAGGTAGGTCTGGAAGGCGCGCTTGGCCTTGGCCGCATCGCCGAGCTGGCGGTAGGCGTCGCCCAGGTTGACGTAGGCCACCGCGCGCGAGGGATCGATCTTCAGCGTGTTCTCCAGCCAGCGCACGGCCTGCGCGTACTTGCCCTGACGATAGTAGATGAAGCCCAGGTTGTTGGCCGCCAGCGCGAAGTCCGGGCGCAGCTTCAGCGCCTCGGTGAACTGCGCCTCGGCCTCGTCGTAGCGCTTCTCCTTGTACAACTGCAGGCCGCGGTCGTTGGCGCGCTGCGCACGCTGGCGGTCGGACACCGGACCGGCCGCGGCCGGCACCGCCAGCGGCCGCTCGCCGCCCTGCAGATCCTTGACCACCACCGCCGGCTTGGCCGGAGCGGCCGGCGCGTCGGCGCTGCCGGCGCCCGCGTTCGGCGTCGCGGTCGACGCGGGCGCGGCCGCATCGACGCGGTCGTTCATCGCGATCGCCGCCGAGGACAGTTGCTGGGTGCTGGCGGTGAGGAATTCCTCGCCCTCCGGTACCTGCAGCACGAACTCGCCGCCCTGCGAACCGGGCAGGCTGCCGAACGCGGGCGTTTGCTGCGAGATGCTCGACACCGCCGGCGCCACGTAGGCGGCCAGCTCGGTGCCGGTGATCAGGCCGTCGCCGTTGAGGTCGGCCTTGCCCGACAGCGCCTGCAGCAGCACCCAGGTGAATACCGAATGGCCATTGGGGCCGCTGTCGGCGACCTGCTGGTCGGCGCCGCCGGCGGTGAGCATCTGCCGGGCGATGCGCCGCGCGTTCTCGCGCAGGTAGGCGCTGGTGCCGCCGCCGCGGGTCAGGCCCAGGCCGCTGTAGCACGCGTCCATCACGAACAGCACGTGCTTGGCTTCCAGGCTTTCGGCGATGTCCTGGATCTCGGTCATCGGAATCGCGTCGGTGGCGAACTGCGCCGGGTCCGAATCGGCGGGCACGATGTAGCCGAGGTCGCGCCCGGAGGCCAGCTTGCGAGTGGCGCCGTGGCCGGCGAAGAACACGAACACGCGGTCGTTCTTGCCCACACCGCCGTGTGCGAGGCGATCGTGGAAAGCGGCCAGGATGTTGTTGCGGGTCGCCTCCTGGTTCTTCAGCACGATCACCTGCGACGACGGGAAACCGAAGCTGCCGGTGAGCGTCTGCGCGATGGCCTGCGCGTCGTTGGCCGCGTACTGCAGCTTGGGCCAGTGCGCGTAGTCGTCGATGCCGATGACGATGGCCCACGACTTGTCATAGCCGCTGGTCACCGTCGGTGCGGCGGCGTTGCTGGCCGCGCGCGCCACGCTGAAGTCGCGCCCGTTCCAGGCGGCGAGCTGGTAGCCGTCGGCGCTGAGCCGGTCGAGGATCTGCGGCAGCGCCTTGACCGTGCGTTCGTGGATGTCGTGGAACAGCAGGATGCCGCGCTGCTCGCGGCCGACCTGCTCGAGCACGCGCTGTACGATCGACTCGGGCACCGGGTCGGCCCAGTCCAGCGAATCCACGTTCCACATCACCGACTTCAGTCCGGCCTCGCCCAGGATCTGCATGCCCTCGGCGTTGCGCGCGCCGTAGGGAAAGCGGAACAGCGGCGCACGCTTGGCATCGACCGCGCGCAGCATGCGGTCGGTGTCGAGGATCTGGCTGCGCAGCGCGGCGCCGGTTTCCTTGGACAGCTGCGCGTGGGTCAGGCTGTGGTTGCCGACGGTGTAGCCCTGCTCCATCAGGCTGCGGCTGACGCTGGCCAGCGGCGACAGGTCGACCTTGCCATCCGGCTCCAGCTTGCCCAGGTTGCGGCCGACTTCGAAGAACGTGGCCGGCACGTCATAGCGCTTGAGGATGGCGACGATCTCGTCGGTGTACTCGCGATGCGGACCGTCGTCGAAACTCAGCACCACGGTCTTCGGCGGCAGGTCGCGGCCGAACACCTCGCGGTCGCTGTCCTTCATCGACATCGGGTACGGGGTGATCACGCCGTAGTCGCGCAGGATCGCTTCGCGCGTGTACAGCGTGCCCAGGTGGGCGACGTAGTCCTCCCACTTCTCGCGCTTCTGCACGATCGCGCGGGTGCGATCGAAGCGACTGAAGATCGCGGTGATCTCGCGGTTGTAGGTGCGTTCGATCTCGTCGAGCGCTTCCAGGTCTTCGCCGATGCGCTGGTGCAGCTTGATCGCCGGCAGCGAGGAGTCCTTGCCGATGCGCACCTGCCAGTCGGCGAGAATCTCGCGGAATGCCAGGCGGTCGGCGTCGTACAGGTCCGGCGCCGATTCGACGTAGTCCAGCAGGCTGCCGACCGCGGCGAAGCGCTGCGGGTCGGGCAGCGCCAGCAGCGCATCGAATTGCTTGGCCAGCGCCTCGCGGCGCTCCAGGCCCTCGTGGAACAGCTGCTGGCCGACGCTGCTGGAGGTCTGTCGGTCGGCCTGCGACTGCTTGGCCTCGTCGGCCAGCAACACGATGATCTTGCGCTGCGCCGCCAGCTGCGCCTGCAGGCCCTGCAGCAGCGTCGTCGCCTGGGCCTGCAATGCGGGAGAGCCTGGAATGGCGATCGCCGGCGCCGATGTCGCGGGCTTGGACGGCGTCGCCGCGCTGTCGGCAGGCGTGCGCTGGCACGCGGCCAGCGCCAAGGCGAGCAGGCCGATCACGGCGACGGACGGCGACAACGGACGATGGCGCTTGCGCATGACCACGGACTCGCGAGCAAGGCGCTACGGGAACAGCGCAGACGCCGGCGCCTTCCCCGGCCGCATGCGCAACGCCCGCCGGAGGGCGGGCGTTGTCGGGTTTACTTCTTGGCCTTGGCCGGCGGCTTGCCGCTGCCGCCACCACCGGCAGTGGCCGGTTCGCCGTGGCGCTTGGTCATCCACCACTGCTGCAGCAGGCCCAGCGAACCGTTGGTGACCCAGTACAGCACCAGACCGGACGGCACGAAGGCCATCATCACGCCGAACACCAGCGGCATGAACTGCATCATCTTGGCCTGCACCGGATCCATGCCCGGCGACGGCGTCAGCTTCTGCGTCAGCCACATCACCGCCACGTTGATCACCGGCAGGATGAAGTAGGGATCGCGCGCGGTCAGGTCCTGGATCCAGGCGAACCACGGCGCCTGGCGCAGTTCCACCGACTCCACCAGCACCCAGTACAGCGCGAAGAAGATCGGCATCTGGATCAGCACCGGCAGGCAGCCGCCCATCGGGTTGATCTTCTCCTTCTTGTACAGCTCCATCATCGCCGTCTGGAACTTCTGCTTGTCGTCGCCGTAGCGCTCCTTGAGCTGCTGGATGCGCGGCTGGAACTTGCGCATCTTGGCCATGCTCTTGTACTGCGCGGCCGACAGCGGATACAGCATCAGCTTCAGCAGCACCACCAGGCCGACGATCGACCAGCCCCAGTTGCCGAGCAGGCTGTGCAGGTGGCTGAGGATCCAGAACAGGCCCTGGCCGAGCAGCGCCATCAGCGAGAAGCGGCTGTAGTCGACCACGCGGTCGAGGCCGCGCACGTTCTCCTTGGCGATCTGGCTGACCAGCTTCGGGCCGACCCACAGCCGCGCCTCGGTGCTGGCGCTGGCGCCCGGCGCCACGGTGAAGCCCGGGCCGCGCGCTTCGATCACATGCCGCGGGCCGTCGTTGGACAGCACGTACAGCGCCTGCTGGTCGGCCTGCGGAATCCAGCCGGTGAAGAAGTGGTGCTGCAGCAGCGCGATCCAGCCGCCGGAGATGGTCTGGTTGAGCGGGCCGTCTTCCAGGTAGTCCTTGAATGCACGACGCTGGTAGCCGTCGGCCGGGCTGAACCAGGTGGCGCCGTTGAAGCTGAAGGAATCCGGGTTGGTCATGCCGCGGCTGACGATGGTCGGCACCCGGCTCAGCTTGCGGAACACGTAGCCCTGCCACGGCTTGCTGCCGTGGTTGACGACCTCGTCGCGCACCTGCACGGCGTAGTGGCCGCGCTGCAGGGTGTACACACGACGGATGGTCACGCCATCCGGGCCATTCCACACGAACGGCACCTGCAGGCTGTCCTGGCCCTTGGCCAGCACGTACTCCTGGCCCGGGTGTTCGGGGCGGAAGCCGCCCGGGCCCGGCGACGGCGAGTTGTGCTCGCCGACCCAGCCGCTGGTGGCGGTGTACGGATGCGCCGCGTCCTCGGTCAGCAGCTGCACCGGCGGGCTGCCCGGCTGCTTGGTCTGCGGGAACAGCAACAGATCGGCGTCGAACACGCTGCGGCCGTCCAGGGTCAGGCGCAGCACGTCGGTGGTGACGGTGACCCGCGGCGCGGCGCTGGCCGCGGCGGTCTCGGGCGTGGTGCTGGCCGGCGCGGTGCCGGGCACCGTGGCCTGCGGAACGGCCGGCGCATGCGTGGCGCCGGCATCGGCGTCCTGCGCCGGCGGCACCGTGGTCGCCGCCGCGACCGTCGCCGCGGTGGCGTTCGGCGAATGTTCCTTGTTCCACTCCATCCACAACAGCGCCGCGACCATCAGCCAGGCGAAAATCAGGAAAAGGCGGGTCTGGTTCATCGGACAGGCAAGCTCGGCTCAGCCAGAAGCAGGTTCTGACGTGGATGTGGGGGAAGAAGGACGATCGGGCGGCGGCATTGTGCCGTCCGCGGCCGGGGCCGGCAATGCGCCGGCGCGACGCAGCAGGCGCAGATAGGCCTGGCGCAGCTGCTCGCCGCTGGCCTGGGCGGCGGCGCTGCGCGCCACCACCACGTAGTCGCCGGGCTTCAGCCACGGCAACAGCTGCCGCGTGGCGTCGCGCAGCACGCGCTTGATGCGATTGCGCACGACCGCGCGCTTGTCGACCTTGCGCGACACCGCCAGACCCAGCCGCGCCGGGTGCGGCGCACTGCGCCAGTGCAGGCTCATCAGCGGCTCGGAACAGCGGCGCGCGGCATCGAACACGACGCGGTATTCCGCAGACGTGCGAACCCGCGCAGAGCGAGGAAATCGCCTACGCGGGTCGGGATGATTCACGGTCCGGATTGCAGGCGCCGCCTGGGGCGGCGAAGCAATCAAGCGCTCAGGCGCTTGCGGCCCTTGGCGCGGCGGCGGGCCAGGATCTTGCGGCCGTCGGCGGTGGCCATACGGGCACGGAAGCCGTGGTCGCGCTTGCGCTTGAGGTTGCTGGGCTGGAAGGTGCGCTTGGTGGCCATCGGGGCGCTCTGATCTGAATGGGGCGGAAAGAACCGGAAATTCTATAGGACCTCTTACGCCGCGGTCAACTCCCTGTATTGACGACGGCAATGGCTGGCCACGCCAGGCCTGTGGATGGATCTGTGAATAGCCGTGGGAAAACCATTCCCGACCCTGCGCGCCGGTGGTAGTCTGATCCATCCGCTTTCCTCTCCCACCGGCCGAATGCGCCGCGCCCGAGCGCGCCCTTCATGCCCGGTCTATCGACGAATTTAGATCTGATGGATGCTTGGCCCCGTTGCCTGGAACGTCTGGAAGCCGAATTTCCAGCCGAGGACGTTCACACTTGGTTGAAACCGCTGCAAGCCGAACAGCGCCATGACAACAGCATGGTGCTGTACGCCCCGAACGCCTTCATCGTCGAGCAGGTGCGCGAGCGCTACCTGCCGCGTATCCGCGAACTGCTGACCTATTTCGCCGGCAGCGGCGAGGTGCTGCTGCAGGTCGGCTCGCGTCCGCGCGCGCCGGAACCGGCGGCCGCCCCGCCCAGCGAGACCGCGGCCGCACGCACCCCGGCGCCGCCGTTGCTGGAGCCGTTCGCCGGCAACCTCGATTCGCACTACACCTTCGCCAACTTCGTCGAAGGCCGCAGCAACCAGCTCGGCCTGGCCGCGGCGGTGCAGGCCGCGCAGAAGCCCGGCGACCGCGCGCACAACCCGCTGCTGCTGTACGGCGGCACCGGCCTGGGCAAGACCCACCTGATGTTCGCCGCCGGCAACGCCATGCGCGAGCAGAATCCGAACGCGCGGGTGATGTACCTGCGCTCGGAACAGTTCTTCAGCGCGATGATCCGTGCGCTGCAGGACAAGACCATGGACCAGTTCAAGCGCCAGTTCCAGCAGGTGGACGCGCTGCTGATCGACGATATCCAGTTCTTCGCCGGCAAGGACCGCACCCAGGAAGAGTTCTTCCACACCTTCAACGCGCTGTTCGACGGCCGTCAGCAGATCATCCTGACCTGCGACCGCTATCCGCGCGAGGTCGAGGGCCTGGAGCCGCGGCTGAAGTCGCGCCTGGCCTGGGGCCTGTCGGTGGCGATCGATCCGCCCGATTTCGAGACCCGCGCGGCGATCGTGCTGGCCAAGGCGCGCGAGCGCGGCGCGGAGATCCCCGACGACGTGGCGTTCCTGATCGCCAAGAAGATGCGCTCGAACGTGCGCGACCTGGAAGGCGCGCTCAACACGCTGGCGGCGCGCGCCAACTTCACCGGCCGCGCGATCACCACCGAGTTCGCCCAGGAAACCCTGCGCGACCTGCTCCGTGCGCAGCAGCAGGCGATCGGCATCCCCAACATCCAGAAGACCGTGGCCGACTACTACGGCCTGCAGATCAAGGATCTGCTGTCCAAGCGGCGCACGCGCTCGCTGGCGCGGCCGCGGCAGGTGGCGATGGCGCTGACCAAGGAACTGACCGAACACAGCCTGCCGGAGATCGGCGATGCGTTCGCCGGGCGCGACCACACCACCGTGTTGCACGCCTGCCGGCAGATCAAGCACCTGATGGAAACCGACGGCAAGCTCCGCGAAGACTGGGACAAGCTGATCCGCAAGCTCAGCGAGTGAGCCCGGAGAGGACAGGACGACACGCCGATCCGCACGCGCAGCGTGCGCGTTCGGCGGTCACCTGGCGCCACGTGATAAATCGGTGCATGACTTCGCGACAAATCCGGGAGAAACTGTGGATAAAGCGCGACGCGGCGGCGACGGCAAAACTATCCACAGGTTTCCCCACCAGTTCCGGGACAGTAGTACACGGGATTGAGGGCGCTAAAAATCTTTTGTTTTCAGTGGTTTGAGCTACATTTGCACCGAATTTCGCTCTACCATCACCACCAAGCTTTTGATTTATTCCACATCTTTTAAAGCATAGGGGCACGGAACCACATGCGTTTCACACTGCAGCGCGAAGCCTTCCTCAAGCCATTGGCGCAAGTCGTCAATGTGGTCGAACGCCGCCAGACCTTGCCGGTTCTGGCCAACTTCCTGGTGCAGGTGCAGGGTGGCCAGCTGTCGCTGACCGGTACCGATCTGGAAGTGGAAATGGTCTCGCGCATTGCGGTCGACGATGCCCAGGACGGCGAAACCACGATCCCGGCGCGCAAGCTGTTCGAGATCGTGCGTGCCCTGCCCGACGGCAGCAAGGTCACCGTCTCGCAGTCCGGCGACAAGATCACCGTGCAAGCCGGGCGTAGCCGCTTCACCCTGGCCACGCTACCGGCCAACGACTTCCCGTCGGTCGACGAAGTGGAAGCCACCGAGCGCGTGGTGGTGCCGGAAGCCGCGCTGAAGGAACTGATCGAGCGCACCGCGTTCGCGATGGCGCAGCAGGACGTGCGCTACTACCTCAACGGCCTGCTGTTCGACCTGCGCGACCAGACCCTGCGCTGCGTGGCCACCGACGGCCATCGCCTGGCGCTGTGCGAGACCGAGCTGGAGAACGCCGGCGGCGCCAAGCGCCAGATCATCGTGCCGCGCAAGGGCGTGACCGAGCTGCAGCGCCTGCTGGAAGGCGGCGAGCGCGAGGTCGAGCTGGAAGTCGGCCGCGCGCACGTGCGGGTCAAGCGCGACGATGTCACGTTCACGTCCAAGCTGATCGACGGCCGCTTTCCCGATTACGAAGCGGTGATCCCGATCGGTGCCGACCGCGAGGTCAAGCTGGATCGCGAGATCCTGCGCGCGGCGCTGCAGCGTGCGGCGATCCTGTCCAACGAGAAGTACCGCGGCGTGCGCGTGGAAGTCTCGCCGGGCCAGCTGAAGATCAGTGCGCATAACCCGGAGCAGGAAGAGGCGCAGGAAGAAGTGGAAGCGGACACCAAGGTCAGCGACCTGGCGATCGGCTTCAACGTGAACTACCTGCTCGACGCCCTGTCTGCGCTGCGCGAGGAGTTCGTGGTGATCCAGCTGCGCGACGCCAACTCGTCGGCACTGGTGCGCGAAGCCAGCAGCGCCCGCTCGCGTCATGTGGTGATGCCGCTGCGTCTCTGACCTTTCCCGTTTCGTGTTCCACGTGGAACACGTGCGAAAGCGACCCGGCCTTCGTGCCGGGTTTTCTTTTTGTTGGGCTCCAAGATCAACGCTCCCGCACTGAGAGGGATCCGTTGCCACGGGAGGCCCGCGCAGCTTGCACCCTTGCATTACCCGGCCAAAACGCATCGGCCGTGACTGTGTCTGCAAAGAGACGGCTCCGGCACCTCGGCGGGATCACACCATTATCGAAGCGCCAGGAGACCGTGCGGCAAGACAACGTGCCTGTGATCGCCTGGCCGACTCTCTTACCCACGCCTCCACCGTCCCGCGGGAGTCCGTCCTCCCAATGATGCGGAGGTTGCTGGCACGCAGCGCTGTCAATTTCCCGAGCGCGGCCGTCCTGACAGCGCCCATCAGCCGTTTTGGGTATGCTGCCGCCCTACCCCAAGCCCCGATCTGCGTGCGCCCGGTGCGAGCGCCTTCGCCTCTATCCCCGCATGCACGTCTCCCGCCTCGACTTCCACCACCTGCGCCGGTTCGCGGCGCTCGAGCTGGCGCCCGCGCCTGGATTGAACCTGATCACCGGCGACAACGGCGCCGGCAAGACCACGGTGCTTGAGGCGATGCACCTGATGGCGTATGGCCGCAGCTTCCGCGGACGCGTGCGCGATGGGCTGGTCAGCCAGGGCCAGGACGCGCTGGACGTTTTCGTCGAATGGCAGGAGCAGTCGGCTGAAGCCGGCGCGACTCGTCGGCGCCGCGCCGGACTGCGCCACAGCGGGCAAGAATGGCGTGGTCGCCTCGACGGCGAGGACGTCGCCCATCTCGGTACGCTGTGCGCCGCGCTGGCAGTGGTCACCTTCGAGCCAGGAAGCCATCTGCTGGTCAGCGGCGGCGGCGAGCCCCGCCGCCGCTTCGTCGACTGGGGCTTGTTCCACGTGGAACCTGACTTCCTGTCCCTGTGGCGGCGCTACGCCCGCGCGCTCAAGCAGCGCAATGCGTTGCTCAAGAGCGGCGGCAGCGGCGCGGCGTTGGATGCCTGGGATCACGAGCTCGCCGAGTCTGGCGAGCCGTTGACCTCGCGCCGCCAGGACTACCTGGACCGCCTGCTTCAGCGTCTGCTCGCCCTTGCCCCGGATCTCGCCCCGTCGCTGGGCATCGCGCATCTGCAGTTCGCGCCCGGCTGGCGCCGTCAGGAGGTCTCGCTGGCCGATGCACTTTTGCTCAACCGGGAGCGCGACCGTCAGCTCGGCTATACCTCCGCCGGCCCGCACCGGGCCGACTGGAGCCTCAGCTTTGCCGAGATTCCCGGCCGTGATGCGCTCTCCCGCGGCCAGGCCAAGCTCACCGCCCTGGCCTGCCTGCTGGCGCAGGCCGAGGACTACGCCGAGCAGCGCGGCGAATGGCCGGTGATCGCCCTGGACGATCTGGGCTCGGAGCTGGACCGCCACCACCAGGCCCGGGTGCTGGAGCGCCTGCGTGCCGGGCCGGCGCAGGTCTTCGTCACTGCCACCGAGACCCCGCAGGCGCTGGCCGACGCCAGCCTGCCGATCGCCCGGTTCCACGTGGAACATGGGCAGATCCTGGCCGTTTCCTAGGTCGCCGCGGGTCCGGCGGCCCGGGCTGCTATAATTTCCGCCAATCCCCTATCCAGCGGCGCGAACCGGCCCCGGCCTGTCTTCGCCGCCTCGTGGAGCCTACGGCACCCGCATGACCGACGAACAGAACACCCCGCCTAGCAACGGCAACTACGACGCCAACAGCATCACCGCCCTGGAAGGCCTGGAGGCGGTCCGCAAGCGGCCCGGCATGTACATCGGCGACGTCCATGACGGCACCGGTCTGCATCACATGGTGTTCGAGGTCGTCGACAACTCCATCGACGAAGCCCTGGCCGGGCATGCCGACCACGTCGCGGTGACGATCCACGCCGATGGTTCGGTCTCGGTGTCGGACAACGGCCGCGGCATCCCGGTCGGCAAGCACGCGCAGATGAGCGCCAAGCTCGGCCGTGAGGTCTCCGCCGCCGAGGTGGTGATGACCGTGCTGCACGCCGGCGGCAAGTTCGACGACAACAGCTACAAGGTGTCCGGCGGCCTGCACGGCGTGGGCGTCAGCGTGGTCAACGCGCTGTCGGAGAAGCTGTTGCTGGACGTGTTCCAGGGCGGCTTCCACTACCAGCAGGAATTCAGCAATGGCGCGGCCGTCGCGCCGCTGGTGAAGCTGGGCGAGACCAGCAAGCGCGGCACCACCGTGCGCTTCTGGCCGTCGGTCGTGGCCTTCCACAACAATGTGGAATTCCACTACGACATCCTGGCGCGCCGCCTGCGCGAGCTGTCCTTCCTCAATTCCGGGGTCAAGATCGTGCTCGCCGACGAGCGCGGCGAGGGCCGGCGCGACGACTTCCACTACGAGGGCGGCATCCGCAGCTTCGTCGAGCACCTCGCGCAGCTGAAGACCCCGCTGCACCCGAACGTGATCTCGGTCACCGGTGAGCACAACGGCATCACCGTGGACGTGGCGCTGCAGTGGACCGACTCCTACCAGGAGACGATGTACTGCTTCACCAACAACATCCCGCAGAAGGACGGCGGCACCCACCTGGCCGGCTTCCGCGGCGCGCTGACCCGCGTGCTCAATACCTACATCGAGCAGAACGGCATCGCCAAGCAGGCCAAGATCAACCTGACCGGCGACGACATGCGCGAAGGCATGATTGCGGTGCTGTCGGTGAAGGTGCCGGATCCCAGCTTCTCCAGCCAGACCAAGGAGAAGCTGGTCAGCTCCGACGTGCGCCCGGCGGTGGAGAACGCCTTCGGCGCGCGCCTGGAGGAGTTCCTGCAGGAGAACCCCAACGAGGCCAAGGCCATCGCCGGCAAGATCGTCGATGCCGCCCGCGCCCGCGAGGCCGCGCGCAAGGCAAGAGACCTCACCCGTCGCAAGGGTGCGCTGGACATCGCCGGCCTGCCCGGCAAGCTGGCCGATTGCCAGGAAAAGGATCCGGCGCTGTCGGAGCTGTTCATCGTCGAGGGCGACTCGGCAGGCGGCTCGGCCAAGCAAGGCCGTAATCGCAAGAACCAGGCAGTGCTGCCGCTGCGCGGCAAGATCCTCAACGTCGAGCGCGCGCGCTTCGACCGCATGCTGTCCTCCGACCAGGTCGGCACGCTGATCACCGCGCTGGGCACCGGCATCGGCCGCGACGAGTACAACCCGGACAAGCTGCGCTACCACCGCATCATCATCATGACCGACGCCGACGTCGACGGCGCGCACATCCGCACCCTGCTGCTGACCTTCTTCTACCGGCAGATGCCGGAGCTGATCGAGCGCGGCTACGTCTACATCGGCCTGCCGCCGCTGTACCGGCTCAAGCAGGGCAAGCAGGAGCTGTACCTGAAGGACGACAACGCGCTCAACGCCTACCTGGCCAGCAGCGCGGTCGAAGGCGCGGCGCTGGTTCCGGCCAGCAACGAGCCACCGATCACCGGCGCGGCGCTGGAGAAGCTGCTGCTGCTGTTCGCCAGCGCCAACGAGGCGGTGGCGCGCAATGCCCACCGCTACGACCCGGCGCTGCTGAGCGCGCTGATCGACCTGCCGCCGCTGGACGTGGCCCAGCTCGAGAGCGAGGGCGAGACGCATCCGAGCCTGGACGCGCTGCAGGCGGTGCTCAACCGCGGCAGCCTGGGCTCGGCGCGCTACAGCCTGCGTTTCCAGGCGTCCAACGCGCAGCGCCCGGCCACCCTGCTGGTGGAGCGCCGGCACATGGGCGAGGAGACCACCTATGTGGTGCCGATGGCGGTGTTCGAGAGCGGCGAGCTGCGGCCGCTGCGTGAGATCGCGCGGGAGTTGCATGGGCTGGTGCGCGAGGGCGCGCAGATCGTGCGCGGCAACAAGACCCAGGCCATCACCAGCTTCGCCCAGGCCTACGCCTGGCTGTTCGAGGAGGCCAAGAAGGGCCGCCAGATCCAGCGCTTCAAGGGCCTGGGCGAAATGAACGCCGAGCAGCTGTGGGAGACCACGGTGAACCCGGATACGCGTCGCCTGCTGCAGGTGCGCATCGAGGACGCGGTCGCCGCCGACCAGATCTTCAGCACGCTGATGGGCGACGTGGTCGAACCGCGCCGCGACTTCATCGAAGAAAACGCGCTGAAGGTCGCCAACCTCGATATCTGACCCTGGCGGTCCCCGCCCTGGCGTGCGCCGGGGCGGGCGTCCCGCTGTGCCTTCCGCCCGCTTCCGCACAGGATCGCGATGACCGCACCGCCGTTGCCCGCCACCCCGCTGCCGTTGCCTTCCGCGCCGCCGGCCCGCCCGCGCCGGCCGATCCTCGGTTTCTTCCTCGACGTGCTGCTGGCGGCGGTGGTGCTGCTGGCGGTGAGCGTGCTGAGCGGCCTGGTCTGGGGCGTGATCCGCGGCTTCCAGCTGGCGATGGAGCTGAAGGCGCAGGGCGTGCCTGCCGATCGCCTGGCCGCGCTGGTCGCGCAGCAGGTCGGCCAGCCGGGGGCGCTGGCGCAGTTGCTGATCGCCCTGGTCAGCACGCTCTCCGCGGCGCTGCTGCTGTACTTCCTGCGGCGTCCGGCCAGCGCCGCCGAGCGCCGCGCCTCGTGGCTGGCGGCGCGCGCACCCGCGACCTGGGGCTGGGTGCTGCTGGTCGCGGTCGGGGTGTTCGTCGGCAGCGCGACGATCTCCGCGCTGGCGGCGCAGATCGGCATCAAACCGGTGCCGACCAACCTGCCGTTGATGCAGGACGCGATGGCGCAGATGCCGCTGTTCCTGTGCGTGTTCGCGATCGTGATCGCCCCGGCCTACGAGGAACTGCTGTTCCGCCGCGTGCTGTTCGGGCGGCTGTGGGACGCAGGCCGGCCGCGGTTGGGCATGCTGCTCAGCGGCGCCGCCTTCGCCCTGGTGCACGAAGTACCGGGGACCACCGGAAATAGCCTGGCCGCCACCGCGCAACTGTGGCTGGTCTACGGCGGCATGGGCGTCGCGTTCGCCTGGCTGTACAAGCGTACCGGCACCTTGTGGGCGTCGATCGCCGCGCATGGCCTCAACAACGCCATCGCGGTCGCCGGACTCTACTGGTTTGGCGCAACCTGAAGGTTTGTTTGACGAAATGTTAAGACGCGGCCCCCCACACTGCGACGCGTGTTAGGAGGGGGGACCGTATGAAGCAAGTGGTACTTGGCGCATCGCTGGCGATGCTGCTGGCAGCGTGTGCGACGACGACATCGCCAACCGGGCGTACCCAGGTCGTGGGCGGCATCTCGCAACAACAACTCGACCAGATGGGCGCGCAGGCGTTCGCCGAAGCCAAGGCCAAGGAACAGCTGGACACCGATCCCAAGCGCAACGCCTACGTGCGCTGCGTGGTCAACACGCTGGTCGCGCAGTTGCCCGAGCAATGGCGCGGCACCGGCTGGGAAACCGCGCTGTTCAACGACAAGGAACCCAATGCGTTCGCCCTGCCCGGCGGCAAGGTCGGGGTCAACAGCGGCATCTTCAGCGTGGCCAAGAACCAGGACCAGCTCGCCGCCGTGCTCGGCCACGAGATCGGCCACGTCATTTCGCGTCATCACGAAGAACGCATTACCCGCCAGCTCGGTGCGCAGGCAGGCCTGAGCGTGATTGGCGCGTTGGCCGGTGCCCGCTACGGCCAGGGCGCGGCCGACACCGTCGGCCAGGTCGGCGGCATGACCGCACAGACCCTGTTCCTGCTGCCCGGTTCGCGCCAGCAGGAAACCGAAGCGGATGTCGTCGGCCAGCGCCTGATGGCGCAGGCCGGATTCGACCCCGCGCAGGCGGTGGATCTGTGGAAGAACATGATGGCCGCCGGCGGCGCACGTCCGCCGCAATGGCTGTCCACCCACCCCGATCCCAGTGCCCGCATCGGCGAGCTGCAGCGCGACGTCGCCGCGCTGGAACCGGTGTATGCGCAGGCGCGCAGCGCCGGCAGGACGCCCAAGTGCGGCTGAGTCGTCCGTCGTCCCCGTGTCCGTCGCCGGCACTGTCACAGAAAACGCATCCAAAAACGTTTTCACGGCGTACAGGTTTCTGATAGGTTTGCTGGCTCGGCCGAGGAATGGCCGCTCCGTCTTCCGTGCCGCTCCGGGCGGTTTCCACCGAGGTGACCCATGAAATTCCGCATTCGCAAGCAAGCGTTGTTGTCCCTGGTGATCGCCGCCGCCCTCGGTGGCGCGGTGGTGACCGATGCCGCTGCGCAGAGTGATCGCACCGACCACCGCTCCTCGCGCAATGCGAAGAGCGAGAAGGCGGCGGTGCTGTTCCCCAATGCCGAGCGCAAGGAGCCGACCGGCAAGCCGTCGTCCAAGCTCGGCAGCAAGCTGCAGAAGCTGATCGACACCTACAACAAGGGCGAGGACTACGCGGCGGTGCGCGCCCAGGCCGATGAGATCCTGGCCAACAGCGGCGCCAACGAGTACGACAAGTCGGTCGCCGCGCAGCTGGCCGCGCAGGCCGCCTACAACCTCGACGACAGCAAGGCCGCGCAGGCGTACCTGAAGCAGGCGATCCAGTTCAACGGCCTGGACAACAACGGCCACTACCAGTCGATGCTGATGCTGGCGCAGCTGCAGCTGCAGGACGAGCAGACCGCCGAGGGCCTGGCCACCCTCGACAAGTTCCTCGCCGAAACCAAGTCGACCCGCCCGGAAGACCTGATCCTCAAGGGCCAGGCGCTGTACCAGGCGCAGCGCTACCAGGAAGCGATCCCGGCGCTGAAGCAGGCGATCGCCGCGTCGCCGGAGCCGAAGGACAGCTGGAATCAGCTGCTGATGGCGTCCTACGCCGAAGCCGGCCAGACCGGTGAAGCGGTCAAGGCCGCCGAGGCGTTGGCCGCCAAGTCGCCCAACGACAAGAAGGCCCAGCTCAACCTGGCCAGCATGTACATGCAGGCCGACCAGATGGACAAGGCCGCGGCGGTGATGGACAAGCTGCGCGCCGCCGGTCAGCTGACCGACGAGAAGGAATACAAGCAGCTGTACTCGATCTACGCCAACACCGACGGCCACGAAAAGGACGTCATCGCGGTCATCAACGAAGGCATGCAGAAGGGCATTCTGAAGCCGGACTACCAGACCTACCTGGCGCTGGCGCAGTCGTACTACTACACCGACCAGCTGCCGCAGGCGATCGAGAACTGGCAGAAGGCGGCGCCGCTGTCCAAGGACGGCGAAACCTATCTCAACCTGGCCAAGGTGCTGCATTCGGAAGGCCGCGTTGCCGAGGCCAAGCAGGCCGCGCAGCAGGCACTGGCCAAGGGCGTCAAAAAGCCGGAAGACGCCAAGAAGATCATCAACCTGAAGTAGCACGCAAAAAAAGCCCCCGAAGACCAGTGCTGAAAGTAGTGCAGGTAACAGGGATTGGTATAAGCTTGGAGGTTCCTGCGGTGTCATTGCCGCGTGAACTTGGGTTCCGCTCCACCGCGGAATCCGCCCCCCTTTAATTGAGTCATTGGCGCATGACGGAACAACTGGTCATCCATCGGCAGTACGACAAAGATGACGCCTCCGGCCTCAGCTGGCCGCGCATCATCGGTATTGCCTTCGTAATCGCGCTGCATCTTGCGGCGCTGATGTTGCTGCTGATTCCGGCCGTTGCGCCCAAGGCGGTGGCGGAGAAGGAACGCAACATCATGGTCACCCTGGTGGACGCACCGCCGCCGCCGCCCCCGCCGCCGCCGCCGCCGCCGAAGCCGCCGGAAACTCCGCCGCCGCCGGTGAAGAACCTCGCGCCGCCGAAGCCGACCCCGCTGCCGCCGCCGCCGGAAGCCCCGGTGATCGACGTGCCGGAGCCGCGCCCGAACGACGTGGCCACCCCGCCGTCGCCGCCTGCGCCGCCGTCGCAGCCGACCGACATTGGCGCGAGCGTCGATATCTCGTCGAAGAACATGAATCCGCCGAAGTATCCGCCGGCAGCATTCCGCTCGGGTGCGCAGGGTGAGGTGATCCTGATCATCGATGTCGATGCAAATGGTAACGTGACGAACGTTGCCGTCGAGAAATCCAGCCGCAACCGCGACCTGGACCGCGCCGCCATGGAAGCAGCGCGCAAGTGGCGTTTCAATGCCGCCATGGCCAATGGACAGAAGACCGCCGGCCGCGTCCGCGTCCCGGTCAACTTCGCGCTGAACTGATACAAAGGTTGCGCGGACCGGCGCACCGCCGGTCCGCAAACCCTGTCTACTCTTTGCACCACCCTCATCACCACCACACACAACAAAGGTAAGCGTCATGCTGCAGGAAATTTTCATCGCCGCTGCTGCGGGGGGCAACAACGCATCGAACGCCCTGTCGCAGATGGGCTTCGAGCACCTGATCACCGAAATGACCTCCAAGCCGGGTGACTTCGCCGTCTCCTGGGTGGTGCTCATCACCCTGATCATCATGTCCGCCTCGTCCTGGTACTGGACGATCATCAACATCTTCCGCGCCACCCGTCTGAAGAGCCAGGCCGACCGCGTCACCAGCCTGTTCTGGGACACCCCGAACGCCCAGGACGCCATCCGTGCGATGGAAGAGCAGCCGGCCTCCGAGCCGTTCTCGAAGATCGCCCTGGACGCCGCGCAGGCCGCCGCTCACCACCAGCGCGCCGAAGCCGGCACCGGCACCGGCCTGGGCGAGACCCTGAGCCGTTCGGAGTTCGTCGACCGCGCCCTGCGTCAGGCCGTGACCCGCGAAAGCACCAAGCTGCAGTCGGGCATGACCCTGCTGGCGACCGTCGGTGCGACCGCGCCGTTCGTCGGTCTGCTGGGTACGGTGTGGGGCATCTACGGCGCGCTGATCAAGATCGGTGCCACCGGCTCCGCCTCGATCGACGCCGTGGCCGGCCCGGTCGGTGAAGCGCTGATCATGACCGCGATCGGTCTGTTCGTCGCGATCCCGGCCGTGTTCGCCTTCAACTTCTTCAGCAAGGTCAACAGCTCGGTGATCGCCAAGTTCGACACCTTCGCTCACGACCTGCACGACTTCTTCGCCACCGGTTCGCGCGTTCGCTGATCCCGGCTAAGTCGTCCACGCAACGTTAACGGAGCCCGTTATGGCTTTCAGTAGTGGTAACAGCGGCGGCCCCATGGCCGACATCAACGTCACGCCCCTCGTGGACGTGATGCTGGTGCTGCTGATCATCTTCATCATCACGGCACCGCTGATGTCCCACAAGGTCAAGGTGGAACTGCCCCAAGCCAACTTGAAGCAGGATCCGGACAAGGACGACAAGCGTTCGAATCCGATCACCCTGGCGGTCAAGGAGGACGGGTCGCTGTACTGGAACGATGAGCCGATTTCCAAGGAAGCCCTGGAATCGCGCTTCTCGACCGCTGCACAGCAGACCCCGCAGCCGCCGCTCAACCTGCGTGGCGACCGCACCACCAAGATGCGCACGATCAACGAGATCACCAAGATCGCGCAGAGTCAGGGCATGCTGGACGTCGGCTTCGTTGCGACCAAAGAGAAGGGGAACTGAGCCATGGCGTTCAGCTCAGGAGGCGGCCGTGGTCCCATGGCCGACATCAACGTCACGCCGCTGGTCGACGTGATGCTGGTGCTGTTGATCATCTTCATCGTGACCGCGCCGATCATGACGTACCCGATCGACGTGGATCTGCCGCAGCGGGTCATCAACCCGCCGCCGCAGTTGCGCGATCCGCCGCCGCCGATCGATCTGCGGATCGATGCGTCGAACCAGGTGTTCTGGAACAACAGCCCGGTGGCGGTGAGTGCGCTCCCGCAGATGATGGAAAACGAAGTCCAGCGCGATCCGACCAACCAGCCGGAACTGCGCATCGATGCCAATCCGGATTCCGAGTACGAAGTGATGGCCAAGGTGCTGGCCGCCGCCAAGAACTCGGACATGAAGAAGATCGGCTTCGTGCAGCAATAAGCTTCACCGCAATTCGCTTCACCGCAACACCTCAGTCATGACGCGACTGCAAACGCCACCGGCAACGGTGGCGTTTTTTTTATGGAAATCTACCGCCTATGCAATTACTCTTCGTTCGTTCTTCGATTTTAGTTGAACGAATGGTTGGGACTTATGTAATTTACCAAATGGAGATGGTATGAACTCAAAAAGCGGGCCTTCTTCTTTCTTCATTGCGTTTCTGGCAATGTGCTCGATCGCTCAAGCACAAGCGCAAACCACCTTGACAACAATCACTGTAACCGCGCCAAAGCCTAATGAAGTGCAAGGCAACAATACTTCGACTTTCGCTTTTTTTTCGGCGTTCGAGTATTCGGGCGGATCAAAAGGCGGTGATGAAACTGATAGCGAAAAGCCCGACGACACTCCCGGACAGAGAACGCCGGCTGACGAGCTCTCGGAGTATAATGACTTCAATGCACTTCCTGATGCTCTCAAAAATATAATTACATCTTCCGGCATACTTTCTGCGCAACTGCTGCAGTTCTTTCAGAATAATGGGAGGATTCAGGTTGTTGAAGGTTTAGGGGTTTATCAGGCTCAATATACTCCTGGCGTCCTAAAGCTCGATGCGGAGACATTGAGATCTTTTGGCGATGGCAATGCTGACTATCACGCACGTGTTTTTGTAAGCTCGATAGCACACGAAGTTGGACATGCGATGGATAAAACTTCTTTCACCGGGTCCACCGCGGCGGAATATGAAAATTACAGGGCAGTAAGGGAAGCAAATGCGATCTTGAATTCTATGCTAGTGACGAGCGAATTGGAAAATACACTAGGAATAGATGTTATAATGACTGGCTATGGAACAGACGCTCAGCTTACCGCTCTTTTCAATAACTTTGCTCAAAATAGACAAATAGATCCATTGATTGATAGTCTCAAGAATCTTGTGAAAAGCAATACGCTTAACACTCAGGGGCTATCGGATTTGAACGGTGACGGAAGTGTCGACCAATATGACCGATACAGGCAGGACTACAATAACGGTTACCGTTGACGCTTATCTGTCTTCGATGCAAGGCACTAGTTATGCATAGTCAAAAATATTTTATAGTAAGCTCCACTGGCAAATCTTAGTCACAGCTAGAACGAAAGCGCCACCGGAAACGGTGGCTTTTTTTATGAACGATACGTTCTATGCCGTTCTGACAGGTATACCCGCAAGTTAGGCTGGTCTACTTGCCTCCCACATCGCCGCGGTGCGGGTGTAGGCTGGTGACGCGACACCACACCCACAGGAGGCTGGCCATGGCGTTCAGTGCTGCAGGGAATCGGGGACCGCTGGCGGAGATCAATGTCACCCCGCTGGTCGATGTGATGCTGGTGCTGTTGATCATCTTCATCGTCACCGCGCCGATGCTGACGCGGACGATCACCATGAACCTGCCGCAGCGGACGCCGGCGCTCTCCAGACCCCTGCCGCCACCGGACCCGATCCAGTTGCGCCTGGATGCCAGTGGCCAGTTGTTCTGGAATGCCGCGCCGCTGGCCTTGCGCGATCTGCAGCCGCGGCTGCAGGAGGCGATGGCGCAGGCGGCCGGCAATCCGCCCGAGCTGCGCATCGATGCCAGCCCGGACGCCGACTACGAGGCCATGGCCAAGGTGCTGGCGGCGGCCAAGAACGCCGACGTGCAGCGCATCGGTTTCGTGCAGTAACAGGCAGCCGGCGATGCGACGCCACCGTTGTCGGTGGCGTCGCCCGCTCGGGCACCGCACGGCGCCCCGCCAGGGGGAGACAGCCAAAGACCCACGCTGATTGGATTGCGCCGAGCGCGAGCACTGCAGCACGCGATGGCTGCCAAGCGGCCAGTCTGCCAGCGAAGCGCCCTGCCTCGCGTTGCCGGCGTCGCTCAGCGTGCGCCGGCCAGCACCGCCAGATAGGCCTTCACCGTGGCGTCGAGCCCGGCGTAGAGCGCCTCGCCGATCAGCGCGTGGCCGATCGACACTTCCAGCACGTCCGGGACCGTCGCCAGGAACGCGCCGAGGTTGGCCTGGGCCAGATCGTGGCCGGCGTTGACGCCCAGTCCGGCGGCCTGCGCGCGGCGTGCGGCGGCGGCGAACGGCGCGGCCGCGGTGCTGTCGCCCTGCTCCCACGCGGCGGCATAGGGACCGGTGTACAACTCGATGCGGTCGGCGCCCAGTTCGGCCGCCACCGCCAGGGCGGGATTGTCGGCATCGACGAACAGGCTGACACGGCAGCCCAGGGTCTTCAGCTCGGCGATCAGCGGACGCAGGCGGTCGCTGTCGCGGCCGAAGTCGAAGCCGTGGTCGGAGGTGAGCTGGCCGTCGCCGTCGGGCACCAGGGTGGCCTGCGCCGGGCGCGTCTGCGCGCACAGCGCGATCAGTCCCGGATAGCCGGGACGCGGCGGCGCGAACGGGTTGCCCTCGATGTTGAATTCGACGTCGCCCTCGCGGGTCAGCTCGGCCAGCTCCAGCACGTCCTCGGCATGGATGTGGCGCCGGTCCGGGCGCGGGTGCACGGTGATGCCGTGCGCGCCGGCATCCAGACAGGCGCGCGCGGCGTCGAGCACGCTGGGCAGGTCGCCGCCGCGCGAATTGCGCAGCACCGCGATCTTGTTGACGTTGACGCTGAGCTTGGTCATCGCCGGCGAACCGCTTACGGCGCCGCGGCGTCGTCGCTGGCGGCGGCCGCGGCGCGGCGCGCCTCGGCCTGCTCGCGCAGCCGGCGCAGTTCGGCCGGGTCGATCATCGGCATCGCGTCGCGCTGGCTGGCATCGCCGATCTTGGCCACGTACCAGCCGCGTGCCCAGGCCAGCAGAAAGGCCAGCGCGGCCAGCAGGCTCACCACCAGCAACCACATGTGCGGCGTCGTGAACGCCAGAACGAAAGCACCCAGCGCGAGCGGCAGAAAGAGCCAATACATGACGATCTCCCCAAGGATGGCGCAGTGTAGCGCCGCCGGGCGTGCCGGTTCCACGTGGCGTGGCGGCCGGCGCGCGCCGCTCCCGGCGCCGGGGCGCCGCGCTTACAGCAGCGGCGAGGTCAGCCGCGCCACCGCCTCCGGCAGCCGGTAGCGCCACAGCGAGCGCTTGCGGTCGTCGCGTACGCGCACCGCATCGGCCATCTCCCCTTCCAGCAGCTCGGCCAGTTGCCTGGTCAGCCCGCGGTCGCGGAACAGCGTGGCGACCTCGAAATTGAGCCGGAAACTGCGGTTGTCGAAGTTGGCGCTGCCGACCAGGCACAGGTCCTCGTCGGTGATCAGCGCCTTGGTGTGCAGCATGCGCGGGCCGTATTCGTAGATCCGCACGCCGGCCTGCAGCAGTTCGTCGAAGTAGGAGCGCGCGGCCAAGGTCACCAGCCGCGAGTCGCTGCGCTTGGGCACCAGCAGGCGCACGTCCAGCCCGCCCAGCGCCGCCGAGGTCAGCGCCATGCGCGCGGCCTCGCCCGGCACGAAGTACGGCGTGACCAGCCACACCCGCCGTTGCGCCTCGTGGATCGCCGCCACCTGCAGGCGATGGATGCTTTCCCACGACGAATCCGGCCCCGACACCAGCACCTGCGCCTGGATCGTGCCGGCATCGCGGCTGGGCATGTCGCTGGGCCAGATCCGCGCCATGTCGAAGGCATCGCGGCCCTGCCGGGTGGCGTACAGCCAGTCCTCCACGAACACCAGCTGCAGGCTGCGCACCACGTGGCCTTCGCAGCGCAGGTGCAGGTCGCGGTAGGCGTCGGCGCGCAGCGCCTCGTTCTCCTCGTCGGTGACGTTGATGCCGCCGGTGAAGGCGATGCGGCCGTCGATCACCACGATCTTGCGGTGGGTGCGCAGGTTGACCCAGGGCCGCTTGAACTTGAACGGCCGCAGCAACTGGGTGGGATGGAACCAGGCCACCTCGGCGCCGGCCTCCAGCAGTGGCCGCAGGAAGCGCTTGCGCACCTGCGAGGAGCCGACCGCATCCAGCAGCAGGCGCACCCGAACCCCGGCGCGAGCGCGCTCGACCAGCGCGTCGCGGATGCGCGTGCCGGTGCGGTCGGGATTGAAGATGTAGTACTCCAGGTGCACATGGTGCTGCGCGGCGCCGATGTCGCGCAGGATCGCCTCGTAGGTAGCGGCGCCGTCGACCAGCCACTGCACCGCGGTGGCCGAACTCGGCGCCAGGCCGGTGGTGGCCTGGGCGATCTTGGCCAGCTCGGTGCAGTCGGCGTCGGGTGGGCAGACGCTGCTGTAGTGCTCCATGCCCGAGCGCGAGCGGCCGCGGCGCAGGCGCTGCCGTTTCACCTTCTGCGGGCCCAGCAGGTAGTAGATGACGAAGCCCAGGTAGGGCAAGGCGGCCAGCGACAGCACCCAGCTCAGCGTCGCCGCCGGCTCGCGTTTCTGCAGCACGATCCAGCTGCTCAGCCACAGGATGTACAGCAGGTAGGCGGCGGTGAGGTAGGCGCCGATGTGTGGGATGCCGGTCAGCCGGTCCCAGGTGTTCTGCAGAGTCGCGATCACGAGCATCGGCGGATTCTAGAGGGTGACGCGGAGGTTGCGGCGAAGGCGATGCAGGCCCGGCACCACGGCGACCGCCCGGATCGCGTGGGTTTGCTGTCTGGCGCGCTGGCAGCCATCCGCTCTGCGAACCAGCGCTGCACTGCGGGTGCATGACAGCAGGCGTTCGCGGCAACCGAGTGACGCCAAGGCGACGGCGTTCGCGGGCGCCCGCGACGAGGCCCCGGTTCGGCGAATGGCAGCGTCATCGCCGAAGAGCGACAGGCCGCCGGCCCGCCGTGGAACGTCGATCTGCTGCGCCGCCGTGCGCAACGGGCGGAGGCGAGCCACGCTGCGTGCGTGGCCTGAAAGATTCAGCGCCGCCGTCGGCGCCGTCGCATCCGCCGAGACGGTCGGCGCGTAGCCTATGCCGATGAGCACCGCCATCAAGGGCCGCGGCGCCGGCAGCCACTTGCCGGGCCGCTTCGAACGAACCGTCAGCCAGGCCGAGGACGACGGCTGGCACCCCGACGACAGCGAGGAATTCGCCGCCCCGCGCCTGCGCACCCAGGTGAGCGAGGAGACCGCGCGCAGCATCATCAGCCGCAACCAGTCGCCGGACGTGGGGTTCGCGCAGTCGGTCAATCCGTACCGCGGCTGCGAGCACGGCTGCAGCTACTGCTTCGCCCGCCCCAGCCATGCCTATCTGAACCTGTCGCCGGGGCTGGATTTCGAGACGCGCCTGTTCGCCAAGACCAATGCCCCGGAGCTGCTGCGCCGTGAGCTGGCCAAGCCCGGCTACGTGCCCAGCCCGATCGCGCTGGGCATCAACACCGACGCCTACCAGCCGATCGAGCGCAAGCTGCAGCTGACCCGGCGCCTGATCGAGGTCTTCGCCGAGACCCGCCACCCGTTTTCGCTGATCACCAAGAACGCGCTGGTCGAGCGCGACCTGGACCTGCTGGCGCCGCTGGCCCGCGACAACCTGGTCAGCGTGCACTTCTCGGTGACCTCGCTGGATCCGCGGCTGTCGGCCATGCTGGAGCCGCGCGCCTCGGCGCCGCACGCGCGGCTGCGCGCGATGCGCACCCTGCATGAGGCCGGCGTGCCGGTCGGGGTGATGGTGGCGCCGGTGATCCCGTGGATCAACGATCACGCCCTCGAAGCGGTGCTGGAGGCGGCCCGCGAGGCCGGTGCCGAGTCCGCCGGCTACGTGCTGCTGCGCCTGCCGCACGAGGTGGCGCCGCTGTTCCGCGACTGGCTGCAGGCGCACCATCCCGACCGCGCCGCGCACGTGATGAGCACGGTGCAGCAACTGCGCGGCGGCAAGGACTACGACAGCACCTTCGGCAAGCGCATGCGCGGCGAAGGGGTGTACGCCGACCTGCTGGCACGGCGCTTCGCGCTGGCGCACAAGCGGCTGGGCTATGCCGAGTCCCCGCGCCGACGCCTGGACTGCAGCCACTTCGTCAAACCGTTGCCGCCGCGCCCGCCGTCGCCGCAGGGCGTGCTGTTTTGAGCGGGGATTGGGGATTCGGGATTGGGGATTAGCAAGAGCGGCGCGTCGCGGCGGCCCGACGCAGCCACTGCAATTCAGCCACCAAGAAAGCAGCTTTTACGAATCCCCAATCCCCACTCCCGAATCCCTGCTTTTGACGAATCCCCATTCCCTATTCCCTATTCCCTATTCCCTGCCGTAAAGCGCCTGCGCCGACTGGAACAGGATCCAGCTCGTCGCGATGAACTTGTCGCCGCGCTGCGGGCGGTTGCCGCGGTGGGTGTGGGTGAAGGCGGTCGGGGCGATCAGCAGGCTGCCGGCGCGCGGGACGATCTTGCGCTGCTGGAACAGGAACTCGGTCTCGCCCTCGTCGAAATCGTCGTTGAGGTACAGGGTCCACAGCAGGTGCCGGTGCAGGGTCTCGGCACTCGGATCGCGCGGGTACAGTTCGCAGTGCCAGTACGGGTAGCCGCCCTCGCCCGCTTCGTACCACTGCAGGTTGATCGCGCCCGGGCGCAGGCAGGTGCGCGCCAGGTTGGACAGCGCGGCGTCGTCGAGCAGGGCGAAATCGTCGGCGCCGAGCCGGTGCGGCTGGCCGTCGGCGCCGGGCACCTGCAGCATCAGCGGCGAGATCAGGGTCTGCGGGTACTTGCGCAGGTAGCCGAGCAGCCCGCCGAACACGGCCTGCTGCAGCCGCTGTTCCACGTCGCGCCACGGTTCCAGGCCGCTGATGCGCAGGTCGCGGCTGCGCTTGAGCTCGGGAAACACGCCGCTGCCGACCTCGCCGGGCCGCAACTGGGTGCTGCCGCGCAGGCGGCGCAGGATGGCGGCGCAGTCCTCGCGGGACATGGCGCCATCGAACACTTCGATGAAATCGGGATGCAGGTCGGACATCGCGCGACCTTACCAGCGATTTCGCAGGGTTGCAGCCGCAGCGCAGCGGCTCCGTGCCACTGGCGCTCCGACGCGGCGGAACACTCAGGCCAGCGGCGGTGGGTACGGATTGGCCTTGAGCAGGCGCGCCAGGTGCGCGGCGTTGCTGGCGGCGGTCTTGATGGTGTCGGCCAGCACCTTCGGCGTCTGCTTCAGGTCCTGGTAGTCGGTGCTGCCCATCGCCTCGCCGACCCAGTACGGCGGGCTGCCGGCGGCGACGCTGAAACCGAAGTCGGTGAGCCCCTGGTAGAGATCGGCACTGACCTTGTGCGCGCCATCCTCGTTGCCCACCACCGCGACCATGGCCACGCGGTTGAAGGTCGGATACACGCCGTCGTCGCCGATTTCGCCGAGAAACGCATCCATGCGCTCCAGGACGCGCTGCGCCAGGCTCGACGGATGGCCGACCCAGATCGGTGTGGCCAGCACGAAGATGTCTGCATCCAGCACGCGCTGGCGCAGCTGCGGCCAGGCATCGCCGTCGCCTTCGTCGGCACGTACGCCGGGGCGCACGTCGAAGTCGGCCACGCGCGCCGAATCGCCCTGCATGCCGTGCGCGGCCAGTGCCTGCAGGATCTGATCCAGCAGGCGCTGGGTGGACGAGGGCGCAGTGCCGCGCTTGAGCGAGCAGTTCAGGCCGAAGGCGCGCAGGGACATGGTCCGACTCCGTCAATAAAACCTCACTGTGGATTGGGCGCGATGGGCCCGACGTCGCGATGGCGTGCAAGGGTCGTGAGCGCTGCGGCACCGCAAACGCATACCGAGCGTGTCGAGATCAGGCATGTGTCGATAGCGGTCCACCGCCGCGATCGCCCTATCGCGCACCGAACTGGCGTGCGTGACTGGCGTGCGTGCGTTTTCGATGACTAGGAGCGCTTGGATGACCCGGGCGTGCCGCGGATCGCGATGCCCAACAGCGCCAGCCACACCGCCAGCGCCAGCAGGGTCGGCAGCTCGAAGCGGCTGGAGTTGTACAGGGTGAAGCTGCGGGCGGCGAAGAACAGCAGCGTCCACAGCGCCAGGTTGACCAGCACGATCCGCCGCCGCCAGCGGTGGCGGGTGAACAGCGCGATGACCGTGGGCATCAGCGCGACCGGTGCGGTGGCGAAGAAGAACAACACGACGAGGGTCTGGTTCATGGGGTTCCTCCCGCCCGGGACGACCAGGTGCACGCGACGACCGCCGGCGATCAACGCGCTCTGCTGGCGCCGGACGCCGCTACCCTACCGCAGCCAGGGCGTCAGGCAACCGCCGGCACGTCGCCAGCGGCGCAAACGAGCGGTGTCGCAGCGGACGCACGGTCGTGCGTCATGACGAGCGACGCTCCCGCGCCTCAGTGCGCCGCACTCGCTGGCCAGACCCGATCGACCAGGTCGCCGATTTCGATCGGCGACTGTTCGCCTTCCGCAGCACGCTGCCAGGCCGCTGGCGAAGGACCTTGGCGCCCGGTCGGCGGCGCGTCCCACAGCGTGACGTTGAGCGCGAACACCACCACACCGCCCTTGGCCTGGAATGGCGGTACCCGCTCCAGAGCGGAGACCAGCGTGTTCGCCACCGGATCGGGCAGTGCCGGTGTCACATCCAGCCAGATCCGGGACCGGCCGCCAGGGCGGACCGCCACGGCCACGAAGCCGGCGGCCGGTCGGGGTGTGGCGACCCGCGCCAGTTCGCGCGACGCCGTGGCATTCAGCGCTTTCACATATGCCGCCAGGTCTTCGACGCTCTCGGCGCGATCGCGCATCACCGATTCCGGCTGCAGCAGCATGAGGTTCTGCATGCGAAAGGGTTCGGCGGCCGACAGCGTTCCGCTCGACATCATTGCCACCAGCATCAGGCACCAGCGCATCGGAACCTCCCTGTTCGTCTCGATCGGCGCATCCTGCCGCATCGCCGCGCGCCCGGCCAGGGGCGCGGCAAGCGTCGGGGATCAGTACAGCAGATCGACGTAGTGGATCTTCTTCGCGCCGAAACCGCCACAGCCCTCGCTGGTCGTGTACTGCAGCACGACCTGAGTCCTGGACGTGGCGGCGGAGAGAATGGCCGAATACTTTTCCTTGGCGATGGCGTCCGCGGAAAAATCGATCACCCAGCGTCCATCGGACGCGCACTCGTTGTTGGTCGGCTGGTTCTCCAGCCAGACCGAAGCGTAGTTGGATTCGACCACGACGCGGGTGATCTTCCCCTGCTGCGTGGTGTCGGCACAGGCCACACCCGAGGCGAGCAGCAGCAATAGCCCGATGACACGCTTCATTGCATTTCCCCTGTTTGAGTTTTCTACCGCCATCGGCGCTGTGGCAGTGAGCGCACATCATCGAGCCAAGACGCCGCCCCGAAGCGACTGCGCCGCTACAGGACGATCTCGCCCCCCAATCGCAATGTGCCGCCTGTAGCGGTCTCCCCCTTGCACCCACCGCGACCATGCCGGCGATGCGGCACCGAGGATACGACAGCGCTGGCGACAGCCGCCATCGTCCAGGGTCCCCGGACGCGCGGCTGCCGCGCCACCACGCTCAGCCGTGGTGGCTGTCGTGCTCCAGGTGATACCGCACCGCCTCGGCCACTTCGTTCTTCGAGCCCAGGAACACCGGCACACGCTGGTGCAGTTGTTCGGGCTGCAGGCCGAGGATGCGTGCGCGGCCGGTGCTGGCGGCGCCGCCGGCCTGCTCCACCAGCATGCCCATCGGGTTGGCTTCGTACATCAGCCGCAGCTTGCCGGCCTTGCCCGGGTCTTTCTTGTCCCAGGGATAGATGAAGATGCCGCCGCGGGTGAGGATGCGGTGCACGTCGGCGACCATGCTGGCGATCCAGCGCATGTTGAAGTTCTTGCCGCGCACGCCTTCGCTGCCGGCCAGCAGGTCGGCCACGTACTGCTGCATCGGCGCTTCCCAATGGCGCTGGTTGGACATGTTGATCGCGAACTCGGCGGTGTCCTCGGGGATGCGCATGTCGGCCTGGGTCAGCAGGAAGCTGCCCTCCTCGCGCTCCAGGGTGAAGGCGTGGGTGCCGTGGCCCAGGGTCAGCACCAGCATCGTGCTGGGGCCGTAGATGCAGTAGCCGGCGGCGACCTGCGCGGTGCCCGGCTGCAGGAAGTGCTCGTCGCCGGGCTTGTCGGTGCCTGGGGGCGCGCGCAGCACCGAGAAGATGGTGCCGACCGAGACGTTGACGTCGATGTTGGAGCTGCCGTCCAGCGGATCGAACAGCAGCAGGAAATCGCCGCTGGGGTAATTGTCGGGCACCGGCTGGCAGTGGTCCATTTCTTCTGAGGCGCAGGCGGCGAGGTGGCCGCCCCAGGCGTTGGCTTCGAGCAGGATGTCGTTGCTGAGCACGTCCAGCTTCTTCTGCGCTTCGCCCTGCACGTTGCCGGTGCCGGCATCGCCGAGCACGCCGCCGAGAGCGCCCTTGCTGACCGCGATGGAGATGCGCTTGCAGGCGCGGGACACGATCGTGATGAGCTGGCGCAGCTCCGGGCCGATACGCCCGGCATGCTGTTCTTCGATCAGGAAGCGGGTCAGCGACGTTCGCGACATGGGCAGGACGGCCTTGCGTGAGAAGGGGCCGCCATTGTCGCGGGTTGCGCGGTAGATTTCGATCAACGGCGTTCCGCGACCATGCCGGCGCGGGCCGACACGGTCGCCATGCAGGCACAAAAAAGCCGGAAGCGCAGGCGCTTCCGGCTCGGCGCGGGACCGCGGGGACTCAGCCCTTGTGCACGGTCGCCACGGCCTGGGTCACGTAGTCCAGGTTCTTCTGGCTCAGCGCGGCCACGCAGATGCGGCCGGTGCCGACCGCGTAGATGCCGAACTCCTCGCGCAGCCGGTCCACCTGCGCCTTGCTCAGGCCCGAGTAGGAGAACATGCCGGCCTGCTGCTGGATGAAGCCGAACTCCGGCGCGCCGAGGGCGGCCAGCTTCTGCACCATGCCGGCGCGCAGGGCGTGGATGCGCTCGCGCATCTCGGTCAGTTCCTGCTCCCACATCGCGCGCAGTTCGGGGCTGTTGAGCACCCCGGCGACCAGCGCGGCGCCGTGCGTGGACGGGCTGGAGTAGATGGTGCGGATGATGCGCTTGACCTGCGACTGCACCGCCTTGCTCTCGGCGGCGTTGGCCGAGACCACCGACAGCGCGCCGACGCGCTCGCCGTACAGCGAGAACGACTTGGAGTAGGAACTGGCGACCACGTAGTTGTCGATGCCGACCTCGGCCAGCAGGCGCACCGCGTAGGCGTCGGCGTCGATGCCCTTGTCGAAGCCCTGGTAGGCGATGTCCACGAACGGGAACAGGTTGCGTTCCTTCAGCAGCTCGGCCACGGTGCGCCACTGCGCCTGGCTCAGGTCGGCGCCGGTCGGGTTGTGGCAGCAGGCGTGCAGCAGCACCACGCTGCCGGGGGCGAGCTGGCGCAGGTCGGCGAGCATGCCGTCGAAGTTCAGGCCGTGGCTGGCCGGATCGAAATAGGTGTACTCGACCACGTCGAAGCCGGCGGCACCGAACACCGCGCGGTGGTTCTCCCAGCTCGGGTTGCTGATGGCGATGGTCGAGGTGGACAGCAGCTTCTTCAGCAGGTCCGCGCCCACCCGCAGCGCGCCGCTGCCGCCGACGGTCTGCGAGGTGGCGACGCGGCCGGCGGCCAGCAGCGGCGACTCGGCGCCGAACAGCAGTTTCTGCGTGGCCAGGTCGTAGGCCGGCAGGCCGTCGATCGGCAGGTAGCCGCGCGGTCTGGCGTCCTGCGCCAATTGCTGTTCGATCTGCTGCACCGCGCGCAGCAGCGGGATGCGGCCGTTTTCGTCGTAGTAGATGCCCACGCCCAGGTTGACCTTGGTCGGGCGGGAGTCGGCGTTGTAGGCCTCGGTCAGGCCCAGGATCGGGTCGCCTGGGACCTGTTCCACGTTTGCAAAGAAGGACACGGCGGTACTCGTTCGGTGGCGGAGGTGGGGGCCGGAAGGACCGGAGCCGGCGCGGTCAAACACCTCATCCTAACAAACGCTGCCGCGCTTGGCCGGGTGCGGCCGGGCGGCAGTTGGGCGATGATGGGCCATGTCATCTTCCCTGCCCTCCGCCCTGCTCTGCGGGGCCTGCGCCCTGGCGCTGTCGTCCCTGGTCCACGCCGCTCCCGGCGAGGATCCGGCCACCACCTTGCCAGTGCTCCAGGTCCAGGCCGCCCGCGTCGGCGGCGTGGCCGATTTCGACCTGCCGGCGTCGCTGACCACGACCGGCCTGGGCGACAGCGACCGCCTCGGCATACAGGCGTCCGAGGCGCTGGTCGGGGTGCCCGGCCTGCTCGCGCGCGATCGCCAGAACTATGCGCAGGACACCCAGCTGTCGATCCGCGGCTTCGGCGCGCGCTCGGCGTTCGGCGTACGCGGCGTTCGCCTGCTGCTGGACGGCATCCCGGCGACGATGCCGGATGGCCAGGGCCAGCTATCCAACTTCAACCTGTTCGGCAGCGAGCGCGTCGAGGTGCTGCGCGGGCCGTTCTCGGCGCTGTACGGCAACTCTTCCGGCGGCGTGGTGCAGCTGTGGAGCGCCGACGGCCAGCCGGACGATCCGTGGCGGCTGCGCAGTGCGATCGGCAGCCACGGCACCGCCGCCCTCAGCGCGCAGGCGCTGGGCCAGCAGGGCGACGTCCACTACAACCTGGCGGCCACCCATTTCAGCACCGACGGCTACCGCGACCACAGCCACGCCCAGCGCACCACCTTCAACGCCAAGATCGGCATCGACCTGGCGCCCGGGCGGCGCCTGGACCTGCTGCTCAACGCGCTGGAGGCGCCCGATGCGCAGGATCCGCTGGGCCTGAGCCGCGCCCAGGTCGCCGCCGACCCGCGCCAGGCCACTGCCGCCGCCGGCCAGTTCGACACCCGCAAGTCCACCCGCCAGGTGCAGGCCGGCGCGATCTTCACCCAGCAGGTGGACCAGCAGACCTGGCGGCTGATGGGCTATGCCGGGCGCCGCGACGTCACCCAATACCTCTCGGTCCCGGTGGGCGCGCAGAGCAACCCGCTCAATGCCGGCGGCGTGATCGACCTGGACGGCGACTACGGCGGCCTCGACGCGCGCTGGGCCTGGCAGGGCGAACTGGGCGGCCGCCCGTTCCAGTTCACCGTCGGCGCCAATGCCGACCGCCAGCAACAGCACCGCACCGGCTACGAGAACTTCGTCGGCAGCACGCTCGGGGTGAAGGGCCGGCTGCGCCGCGACCAGCAGGACCGGGTGGAGAACGTGGACCAGTTCGCCCAGGCCTGGTGGCAGTTCGCCGAGCGCTGGTCGCTGCTGGCCGGGCTGCGCCACAGCCAGGTGCGGTTCCGCTCGAACGACGCCTACATCGTCGGCCGCAATCCCGACGACAGCGGCCGCACCGACTATGCCGCGACCACGCCGGTGGCCGGGCTGGTGTTCCGCGTCACCGACGACCTGCGGCTCTACGCCTCGGCCGGGCGCGGGTTCGAGACCCCGACCTTCAACGAGCTGGGCTACCGCCGCGACGGCGGCGCCGGTCTGGCGCTGGACCTGGCCGCCGCGCGCAGCCAGAACCTGGAACTGGGCGCGAAGTGGCGCAACGCCGCCGGCGCCCGTTGGGACGCGGCGCTGTTCCGCGCCACCACCGAGGACGAGCTGGCGGTGGCCAGCAACACCAACGGCCGCAGCACCTACCGCAACATCGGCCGCACCCGCCGCCAGGGCGCCGAGACCAGCCTGACCCTGCCGCTGGGCGCCAGCGCGCAACTGCAGGTGGCCTACACCTGGCTGCAGGCGACGGTGCGCCAGGCCTACCTGACCTGCGCCAGCAGCGGCTGCGCGACGCCGACGGCGGTGGTGGCCGCCGGCACGCGCCTGCCCGGCGTGCCGCAGCAGCAACTGTTCGCGCGCTGGCAGTGGCAGCCGCGCGCCTGGCAATTCGCGGTGGAGGGCGTGGCCGCCGGCGACACCGTGGTCAACGACCTGGCCAGCGAGGCCGCGCCCGGCTACGCCCTGCTCAACCTGGAAGCGGCGCGGCGCTGGACCACCGCGCACGGCACCCTGCGCACCTTCGCGCGCATCGACAACGCGTTCGATCGCCGCTACATCGGCTCGGTCATCGTCAACGACGGCAACGGCCGTTACTACGAGCCGGGCCCCGACCGCAGCTACACGGTCGGCTTGCAGTGGGACTTGCCGCACTAGCCGCGAACGCCTGCCGGTCGGGCTAGCTTTCGCTCGCGGCTGCGTGGCGAGGCGGCTGCGCACCCGCTTGGTTCTGGCGACCATTCGGCGATGGCCTGCCGCAGCTGTACGCCGATGACGGTCGATGCGTCCATCAGCATCTGCACCCGTCGAACGACGCCAAGTGCGAGGCGCAGATGCAGTGCGAGGCGAACGCGATAGCGGCACTGCGGAAGAAGGCGCCTGGCAGCCGCGTATGAATCATCGGAGGCGATGCCACGCCTGGATTGAGCGAACGCCAGGTGCCGCGCGTCTACGCGCTGCGCCGCGCCTGCAAGTCGTCTACCAAACGCACTGCACCTGTCTACGCGAACCGGCGGCGGACGCTGGCGGCGTTCTTCGCGGCGGCGCTAGCGTAATGCCACCCCCGCATACCGCCTCGCCTCTCCAGGAGACGCACCATGAGCACATCCGACGACAGCCGCGACAACGCCGGCACCAAGAGCAAACCCGCGTTGGCCGAAGGCGTCAGCGCCACGCCGTACCAAGGCACCTTCACGGTGGTCAATTGCACCGGCCAGACGATCAACAACGTCAGCGTCAAGCACACCTGCGGCAACTACATGGATCCGGCCGCTTCGGCGTCGCTGCCGCCGGGCGGTACGATCGCCTCCGTGCCGCTGCGGGCGCAGACCGGCTCCAACGACTACTGGAACCTGTCGTTCCAGATGAGCGACGGCAGCTCGCGTAGCCGCAACAGCAAGCAATGCAACTACGTGCAGAGCGACGCGCCGGGGACCTGCATCATCGCGCTGTACGCCAGCAGCTTCAGTGTGCTGACGCCGGTCAGCTCACCGTGCATGAACAACAGCTACGACTGAGCGATTGCATGCCCGGCCGCTGCTGTCGCGACGTCGGCAGCGGCAGGGCATTGCCCGCGGTGGCGAGCGTGCGCCTCGCCCCGCAGCGTGCGGGCGCGGCGACATCGCGACCGCCGTCCGCGTCAACTGCGCATGATCGATACCCCGCCGTCGACCAGCATTGCGCTGCCGGTCACGAACGCGGCTTCGTCCGAGGCCAGGAACAGCGCGGCCCGTGCCAGTTCGTCCGGCTGCGCCAGGCGTTTGAGCGCATGCAGCTGCGCGACCTGCGCCAGCGCTTCCGGCGTGCCGTTCATCGCCTCTGCCATCGGTGTGTGCGTGCCGCCCGGCAGCAAGGCGTTGACCCGGATCGCCTGCGGCCCGAACTCCGCTGCCAGCGCCTGGGTCAGGCCGATCAGGCCGGCCTTGCTGGCGGCATAGGCGGCGGTGCACGGGAAGCCGACGGTGTGGCCGACGAAGGTCGAGGTGAAGATCAACGACCCGCCGCCGCGTGCCAGCATCGCCGGAATCTGATGCTTGGCGCCGAAGAATGCGCCGCTGAGATTGGTATCGAGCGCGTCGCGCCAGGCCTGCGCCTGCAGCTGCGTGGTCGGCACCAGCGTGCCCAGTGTGCCGGCGTTGTTGAAGCCGATGTCCAGCCCGCCGAAGCGCGTGTCCGCCAGCGCCACCAACGCCTGCGCATAGGCCTCCTCGCGGACGTCGCCGGCCAGCCACGCGGCGTGACCGCCGGCGTCCTCGATCTGCGCGGCGAGCGTCTGCAGCAGCGCACCGCGGCGCGCGCCCAGCACCACGCAGGCGCCTTCGCGCGCGAACAGGTGCGCGGCGGCGTGGCCGATGCCGGAACTGGCGCCGGTGATGAGCGCGATCTTGCCGTGCAAGCGTTGCATGTGAAGCTCCATGGTTGCGAAGGAGCCTGGAGCATCGCCGGCAGCACCGCGCGATGCTCGCCGTGTTCGGACGCGGCAGTCGTGGGCGATGTGTTCCGGCAGAAAGAGGTCATGGATGCGAGAGCGGTTTCCAACCGATGAGGGGTCTGTGGGAGGGCTGTCGCGGCGAAAGGGCGCTCCAGCCGCGCGCGTTGCTGCGGTTCGGTGGAAACCGCGCTGCGCTGTAGGAGCAGCGTCAGCCGCGACTGACATGACCGATAACGCCGTGTCGCGGCTGCAGCCGCTCCTACGGGACGTGCGACGTCGACGACCGCGTAAGGCGCAGCCGGCGATATGCCGCCTCAGTGCGTCCCCAACTGTAGCCGCCGGTACAGCGTGCTGCGGCTGATGCCGAGCCGGCGTGCGGCCTGCGAGACGTTGCCGTTGCAGGCATCCAGGGCCTGGCGCATGGCGCCGAGCGCGAGACTGTCGAGGTCGGCATCGGGCAACGGCATCGCGGTGCCGCCGTTGCTGCCCTGCTCTCCCGCGCGCACGCCGGGCAGGTAGGCCGGCAAGGCGTCGGTATCGACCAGCGCATCCGCTTCGCTCAACGCCACCAGGGTGCGCAGGCACGCCACCAGCTGGCGCAGATTGCCCGGCCACGCGTAGGCACTCAGCGTCGCCAGGGCCGCCTCGGTCAGACGCCTGCCCTGCCCCAGCCGCGCCCACAGCTCGGCGACGAGCGCGCGTCGGTCCGGATGCGCACGCAGTGCCGGAATCTGCACGCAGTGGTGGGCGATGCGGTAGTACAGATCGGGCCGGAAGCGCTGCTCGGCCATCGCCGCGTCCAGGTCGCGGTGGGTGGCGCAGACCAAGGCGAAATCCAGCTTCACCGGCTTGCCGCCGCCCAGCGGCAGCAGTTCGCGTTCCTGCAGCACGCGCAGCAGCCGCGGCTGCAAGGCCAGCGGCATGTCGCCGATCTCGTCCAGGAACAGCACGCCGCCGTCAGCCTGGCGCAGCAGGCCCGGGTTGCCGTGCTTGCGCGCGCCGGTGAAGGCGCCATCCTCGTAGCCGAACAGTTCCGCTTCGATCAGCCCCTCGGGCAGCGCCGCGCAGTTGACCGCCACGAACGGGCGCCCGGCGCGGGCGCTGCGCCGGTGCAATTCGCGCGCGAACACTTCCTTGCCGGTGCCGGTCTCGCCCTGCACCAGCACCGGCAGTTGCGCATCGAGCACGCGCCGCGCGCGTTCCAGCGCCAGTTCCTGCGCCGCGTCGAACAGCGGCGCGTCGGACGCCGCCGCCGCCGAAGGCCGCGATGACGCGGTTACGGTGATCGGCGCCTGCTGCGGGCGTCGCCGCGGACGATCGTCGGCCGGGCTGTCGATGCGTCCGTGCAGCGCCCGCCCCTGCAGGTCGAACACGCTGCCCTGCTGGCGCAGCCGCGACAGCGGCTCTTCGAACAGCGCTTCGTAGGGCGCGCGGCCGAGTTCGTGGCGCTCCAGCCCGAACAGCCGCAACCCGGCCTGGTTGGCGGCCACCAGGCGGCCGTTGCGGAACGCCAGCAGCGCTTCGCGTGCGGTGCCGAGCAGCGCCGGGTCGTGGTGCACGCGCAGCAGTTCGCAGCCGGGAATGCCGTCGTCGAAATAGCGGTGTTCGATGTTGGCCACCGCCATCCGCGCCAGTGCCAGCGCATGCATGTGCTGCACGCTGGCGTCGCCGGAGATGTCGAGCACGCCGGCCAGGGCGCCGTACGGATCGAAGATCGGCACCGCCGCGCAACTGAGGATCTGGTGCGGGGCGAAGTAGTGTTCGCCACCGCGCACTTCCACCGAACGGCTTTCGACGATGGCGGTGCCGATGGCGTTGGTGCCGACCTGGGGTTCGCTCCAGCATGCGCCGGGCATCAGCGCCACCCTGCCCGCCTTGTCGAGGAAGCGCGGGCTGCCTTCGGCGTCGAGGATCCAGCCGGCCTCGTCGGTGAGCAGCACGATGCTGCCGGTGGCCGCGGCGTCGCCGGCCAGGCCTTCCAGTTCGGCGCGGGCCAGCCGCCACAGCCGCTCGTGCGCCTCGCGCAGGGCGCGCAGGCGCGAGGCTTCCAGCGGTTCGATCGCCGGCTTGGCGTCCGCGGCCAGGCCCAGGCGCTGGCAGCGCTGCCACGACTGCAGGATGGTGTCGGGCACCTGCCCGACCGGCGCGCCGCCGCGTTCGAAGAAGGCCCGGCGGGCCTGGCCGAGTTGGTGTTGCGAGGGGTGCTGCGCCATGTCCGGCTCCGCTGTCGCAGATTGCGACACCTGGTGATACGGGTGTTCCGATAAACAGCACATCCGCAGGCGCGGCGCAATCGACAGACGTGACGCGACGCAGCAAAACCGCAGGGGGTGCGTCGGTGTGTCGCGGTGCGACCGGGTGACGCGGCGCAGCACGCAAAACCTGGCATCGGACTTGCGCTTGTGCAGCTACCCGGACGGGCCTGCCCTGTCCTTCTCGACCGCCGAAGGAGACACCACGATGAATGCCGTCAGCACCGCCAAGCCGCATGCCACCGATCCGCAGTCCATCTTCAAGTCGCGCTACGGCAACTTCATCGGCGGCAAGTGGGTGGAGCCGAAGAGCGGGCAGTATTTCGACAACAGCACGCCGATCACCGGCAAGGTGTTCACCGCGGTGGCGCGCTCCAACGCCGAGGACATCGAGGCGGCGCTGGACGCCGCGCACGCCGCCAAGGACGCCTGGGGCAAGAGCTCCAGCACCGAGCGCAGCAACGTGCTGCTGAAGATCGCCGACCGCATCGAGCAGAACCTGGAGCTGCTGGCCTATGCCGAGACCTGGGACAACGGCAAGCCGGTGCGCGAGACGCTCAACGCCGACGTGCCGCTGTGCGTGGACCACTTCCGCTACTTCGCCGGCGCGGTGCGCGCCCAGGAAGGCGGCATCTCCGAGATCGACCACGACACCATCGCCTACCACTTCCACGAACCGCTCGGCGTGGTCGGCCAGATCATCCCGTGGAACTTCCCGCTGCTGATGGCGTGCTGGAAGCTGGCGCCGGCGCTGGCCGCCGGCAACTGCGTGGTGATGAAGCCCGCCGAGCAGACCCCGGCCTCGATCCTGGTGCTGATGGAAGTGATCGGCGACCTGCTGCCGCCGGGCGTGCTCAACGTGGTCAACGGCTTCGGCCTGGAAGCGGGCAAGCCGCTGGCCAGCAACCCGCGCATCGCCAAGATCGCCTTCACCGGCGAGACCACCACCGGCCGGCTGATCATGCAGTACGCCAGCCAGAACCTGATCCCGGTGACGCTGGAGCTGGGCGGCAAGTCGCCCAACATCTTCTTCGCCGATGTGATGGCCGAGGACGACGATTTCCTCGACAAGGCGGTGGAAGGCTTCGTGCTGTTCGCCTTCAACCAGGGCGAAGTCTGCACCTGTCCGTCGCGCGCGCTGATCCAGGAGTCGATCTACGAGCGCTTCATGGAGAAGGTGCTCAAGCGGGTGGCGGCGATCAAGCAGGGCAATCCGCTCGATCCCAACACCATGGTCGGCGCGCAGGCCTCCAGCGAGCAGTTGGAGAAGATCCTGTCCTACATCGACATCGGCAAGCAGGAAGGCGCCGAAGTGCTGATCGGCGGCGAGCGCAACGCGCTGGATGGCGAGCTGGCCGGCGGCTTCTACGTCAAGCCCACGGTGTTCAAGGGCCACAACAGGATGCGTGTGTTCCAGGAGGAGATCTTCGGCCCGGTGGTGTCGGTGACCACCTTCAAGGACGAGGCCGAGGCGCTGGCGATCGCCAACGACACGCTGTACGGCCTGGGTGCCGGCGTGTGGAGCCGCGATGCGGCGCGGCTGTACCGCATGGGCCGGGCGATCCAGGCCGGGCGGGTGTGGACCAACTGCTACCACGCCTATCCGGCGCATGCCGCGTTCGGCGGCTACAAGCAGTCGGGCATCGGCCGCGAGAACCACAAGATGATGCTCGACCACTACCAGCAGACCAAGAACCTGCTGGTCAGCTACTCGCCGAAGGCGCTGGGCTTCTTCTGACCCGCCGGGCAGGGCGGCGGCACGCTGCCGGCGTGCCGTCGTCCGCTCGCGAACTGATCTGGATCAAGGCACTCCGTCGCCGGTCGCGCGATGGTGACAGGACCCGTTTTTCTCAGGAGCGTTGCGATGGACAAGACGATGAAAGCCGCCGTGGTGCGTGAGTTCGGCAAGCCATTGGTGATCGAGGAAGTGACGGTGCCGCGGCCGCAGGCCGGCGACATCCTGGTCAAGATCGAAGCCTGCGGCGTGTGCCATACCGACCTGCATGCGGCCGAGGGCGACTGGCCGGTGAAGCCGAACCCGCCGTTCATCCCCGGCCACGAGGGCGTGGGCCATGTGGTGGCGGTCGGCGCCGGCGTGGACCACGTCAGGGAAGGCGATCGCGTCGGCATTCCGTGGCTGTACTCGGCCTGCGGCCATTGCGAGCATTGCCTGGGCGGCTGGGAAACCCTGTGCGAGGCGCAGCAGAACACCGGCTACTCGGTCAACGGCGGCTTCGCCGAATATGCCCTGGCCAATGCCAACTACGTCGGCCACCTGCCGAAGAACATCGGCTTCGTCGAGGTCGCGCCGATCCTGTGCGCCGGCGTCACCGTGTACAAGGGCCTGAAGGTCACCGACACCAGGCCCGGCAACTGGGTGGTGATCTCCGGCATCGGCGGTCTCGGCCACATGGCCGTGCAGTACGCCAAGGCGATGGGCCTGAACGTGGCCGCGGTGGACGTGGACGACGCCAAGCTGGCGCTGGCCACGCGTCTGGGCGCGACGGTGACGGTGAACGCGCGCACCACCGACCCGGTGGCGTACCTGAAGAAGGAAATCGGTGGCGCGCACGGTGCGCTGGTGACCGCGGTCTCGCCGAAGGCGTTCGAGCAGGCCATCGGCATGGTCCGCCGCGGCGGCACCGTCTCGCTCAACGGGTTGCCGCCGGGCCAGTTCCCGCTGGACATCTTCGGCATGGTGCTCAACGGCGTGACCGTGCGCGGCTCGATCGTCGGCACGCGCCTGGACCTGCAGGAATCGCTGGAATTCGCCGAGCAGGGCAAGGTCGCCGCGACCGTGGCCACCGACACTCTGGACAACGTCAACGACGTGTTCGCGCGCATGCACGCCGGCAAGATCGAAGGCCGCATCGTGCTGGACATGGCCGCCTGATGGACGCGTCCGCGCCCGCTGACGCGCTGCCGCCGCAGGTGCTGGCGACGCTGCCGGCCCTGCAGCTGATCGCCAAGCTGCGGGCGCGGCACGGCGCGCTGCTGTTCCACCAGTCCGGCGGCTGCTGCGACGGTTCCTCGCCGATGTGTTATCCGCAGGACGACTTCATCGTCGGCGACCGCGACGTGCTGCTCGGCGAGATCGGGCAGGCGCCGTTCTACATCAGCCCGTCGCAGTTCGCCTACTGGAAGCACACCCAGTTGATTATCGACGTCGTGCCTGGGCGTGGCGGCATGTTCTCCCTGGAGAACGGCGAGGGCGTGCGCTTCCTGGTGCGCTCGCGGCTGTTCAGCGACAGCGAGTACGCCGCGCTGGAGGCGGCGGGGAAGGTGTAGTGGCGGAACGCCCGCGGTGCAGCGCGTTTCTCTGCACCGTGTTTCCGATCCTATCGATGGAAGCGCTGCCCGCCGGCCCCTCCTTGTGGGAGGGACTTCAGTCCCGACTGCAGTGCAGTCGGACGCGCCGATGATGTCGCTCATCGCCGCTGATGTTGCAGTCGAGATTTCTTGAGGTGCACTGAGGTCACTCCCACACCGATGCTGGTAGGACGCCAGACTTCGATGCGCTACGACGCCTTCGGCGCCTTCGCCGGCACGAACGGCGACACCGGATCGCTGGCGGGGAAGGTCTCTTCCAGGGCTTCGTCCTGGTTGGCGTCGGCATGCCGTCCGTGCGCGGTGTCCGGCGTGGAGTGCGCTGGCGTGTCCCGCGGGGCAGGGCGGTTCTCGCCGGTGCGCGGTTCGTGTTCGACGATGGTCTCGGGGCGGTCGCCGGCACCGCGGTCTTCGCGGTCCTGCGTCTGGCGCTTGCCGCGCTGTTCGCCGGGGACGGGCGCGGCCTGACGCAGCGGATCGGTGGGCGTGGACATGTCCGGTTCCTCCAGGGAATGGCGGAGGTCCAGTTCACCGCCGGCGCGGTGAAGCCATTGCGAATCGCGCATCCTCCACGGATCGGTCACGGGTCGCTAACGGCGGCAGCGCTACTGCTGCGCGTCCCCCCGCCGCCGTTGCCGCCCGGAGCCCTGCCATGCGCCCCAGCGACCGCCCCGACCCGCTGCTGTTCAACGCCCATCTGGATCCCTTGCCGAGCGCTCCGCCGCCGCGCCGCCGTGGTGCGGCACTGCGTCCGCACGACGCACCGGACTACCGCCGCTACAGCCTGGCCGACTACCGCCAGCGCCGCGCCCGCCACCGCACGCCGTGGCGCGACCTGTGCCCGGCCTACGCCTTCGCCCTGCAGACCCATGCACGCGGCTGGCCGCGCGGGCCCGGCGCCGAGACCGAAGACGAACTGGCCGCGCACTGGGACCTGATGCGTGGCGACTCGCGGCTGGACTGGACCCAGGCGCGGCAGGTGATCGAGGATGCCTGGCAGGCGCTGGATCATCTGCCGGCGCAGGCCGCCGGCGTGGAGCCGCACTGATGCCGCGCCCGATCTGGACCGGCACGCTGTCCTTCGGCCTGCTCAACGTGCCGGTGTCGCTGATGTCCGGCGAACGCCGGATCGACCTGCACTTCCGCATGCTCGACGCGCGCGACAAGCGCCCGATCCGCTTCGAGCGGGTCAACGCCGACACCGGCGAGGAAGTGCCGTGGAAGGACATCGTCAAAGCCTACGAATACAGCAAGGGCAACTACGTGGTGGTCGAGCAGCAGGACATCGCCTCGGCCGCACCGGAAAGCCACGAGACGGTGGAAGTGGAGGCCTTCGTCGACGCCGCCGAGATCGACCTGCGCTATTTCGAGAAACCCTACGTGCTGGTGCCGGGCAAGAAGGCCGAGAAGGGCTACGTACTGCTGCGCGAGACCCTGCGCAGTACCGGTAAGGTCGGTATCGCGCGGGTGGTGATCCGCACCCGCGAGTATCTGTCGGCGGTGATGCCGCTGCAGGATGCGCTGGTGCTGATCCTGCTGCGCTACCCGCAGGAACTGGTCGACCTGGACGACTACACGCTGCCCAGCGGCAAGGCCGCCGACTACCGGATCAGCGCCAAGGAAACCGAGATGGCGGCGCAGCTGATCGACTCGATGTCCGGGCGCTGGGATCCCGACGCCTACCACGACGAATTCCGCGAGCGGCTGCACGCGGTGATCCAGAAACGGATCAAGGCGCAGGAGGGCACCACCCAGGTCGACGAGGACGCCGAGGCGCCGCAGCGCGAGGACGCCACCACCAACGTGGTCGACTTCATGTCGCTGCTGCAGAAGAGCCTGGAGGCCAAGAAGCGCACGCCGGCCAGGCAGGACGAGCGCGTGCCGGTGCGCAAGACCGCGGCGAAGAAGAGCGGCAAGCCGGCCAAGAGCGCGGCCGGCAAGGCCAAGAAGGCGACGCGCGCCAAACCGAAACCAGCGGCGGCCAAGGCCAAGCCCGCTGCGCGCAAGGCCCCGGCGCGACGCAAGGCCGGGTAGAGCAGGTCGGTCGCGGCGGCGCCAGGGTCGCCGCGACCGGCTTTACGCCGAGACCATCGCCTCGCGCGTCACCTGTGCCAGCGACTCGCGCGAAATCGCCGCGATCGATTTGGCGCCGGTCAGGGTCATCGCCACCTGCATCTCCTTCTCGATCAGGCTCAGCAGATGCTCCACGCCGGCCTGGCCGGCGGCGGCCAGCGCGTAGACGAAGGCGCGGCCGAGCAGCACGGTGTCGGCGCCCAGCGCCAGCATGCGCACCACGTCCAGGCCGTTGCGCACGCCGGAGTCGGCCAGGATCTTCAGCTCGCCCTTCACCGCATCGGCGATCGCCGGCAACGCCCGCGCGCTGGACAGCACGCCGTCGAGCTGGCGCCCGCCATGGTTGGAAACGACGATGCCGTCGGCGCCGAACCGCACCGCATCGCGCGCATCGTCCGGATCGAGGATGCCCTTGATCACCATCGGCCCGGTCCAGAACTCGCGGATCCACTCCAGGTCCTTCCACGAAATCGACGGATCGAAGTTGGCGCCGAGCCAGCCGATGTAGTCGGCCAGCCCGGTGGGATGGCCGCGGTAGGTGGAGATGTTGCCCAGGTCGTGCGGGCGCCCACGCAGGCCCACGTCCCAGGCCCAGCGCGGATGGGTGACGGCCTGCAGCATGCGCCGCAGCGGCGCGTTGGGGCCGCTCATGCCCGAATGCGCGTCGCGGTAGCGCGCGCCCGGCACCGGCATGTCCACGGTGAACACCAGGGTGGTGACGCCCGCGGCCTTGGCCCGCTCCAGCGCGTTGCGCATGAAGCCGCGGTCCTTGAGCACGTACAGCTGGAACCACATCGGCCGGTCGATCGCCGGCGCCACTTCCTCGATCGGGCACACCGACACCGTGGACAGGGTGAACGGCACGCCCTTGGCCGCTGCCGCCCTGGCCGCCTGCACCTCGCCGCGGCGTGCGTACATGCCGGTCAGGCCCACCGGCCCCAGCGCCACCGGCAAGGCCAGGCGTTCGCCGAACAGCTCGGTGTGCAGGTCCAGCGCCGACATGTCGCGCAGCACGCGCTGGCGCAGGGCGATGTCGCTCAGGTCGGACACGTTGCGGCGCAGGGTGTGCTCGGCATAGGCGCCGCCGTCGATGTAGTGGAACAGGAACGGCGGCAGCTGGCGCTGCGCGGCGGCACGGTAGTCGGTGGAGGCGGAAATGATCATGGGGGCAGGGCGGTCAGGGAGAGGAGGGCAGGCGCGAGGCACGGGCGCGGCGCGCATCGTCCTCGTCGAGGGTGCGCAGCGCGCTGTGCACGAATTCCAGGTGGGCGTGCGCGGCGGCGCGGGCGCGTTCGGGGTCGCCGGCCAGGATCGCGTCGCGCAGGGCGCGGTGCTGGGCGAGCAGGGCGGAGAAGATGCGCGGCGATTCGAACAGCTGTTGCCGGCTCTGCGAGATGTTGGCCTGCAGCAGGTCGAACAGCCCGCGCATCACCTGCAGCAGCACCCGGTTGTGGGTGGCCTCGGCGATGGCCAGGTGGAAATCGGCGTCGGCGTGCGCCTGCGCCGCCGCATCGGCCTGCGCATGGGTCTGCAGCAGCGCCTCGTAGGCCGCCTCGATGCGCGCGCGGTCGTCGTCGGTGGCGCGCAGTGCCGCATGCCAGGCGGTGGCGCCTTCCAGCGCATGGCGCGCTTCCAGCACGTCGAAGCGGTACTCCGGGTCGGCATGCAGCAACGGCAGGAACGGCTGCAGCGGCGCCACCACCTGGTCTTCCGGGGTCGGCGGCCGTTGCACGTAGGTGCCGCCGCCCACCCGGGCCCGCAGCAGCCCCTGGCTGGCGAGTTGCGCGATGGCCTCGCGCAGCACCGGGCGCGAGACGCCCAGTTCCGCGGCGAGGGCCCGCTCGGCGGGCAGGCGCGCGTCGACCGCCAGGCCGCGTTGCGCGATCAGCGTGCGCAACTGCGCGGCGACCCGGTCGCTGAGCCGGGCAGGGGACTCGGCGGCAGCGGCAGTGGCGGCAGCTTTAAGACTATTGGTCATACCAATAAACTGGCGGGGCGCGAATGGTGTGACCATTAGGCGCCTTGGATTACGCGACGTCAATGGTTGCAACGATGCGAGCCGCCTAAATTGGTAATACCAATAAGGTCATGCCGTAACGTGCCATCGCCGCGGCCAGCACCACCAGCACCGCCAACAGGCCCAGTTCCACCCCGATCAACCGCTGCAGCGTGCGCACCTGTGCCGCGTTCGGCGACCAGGTCGGCTGCAGCCGCGCCTGCCGGCGCCAGCCCAGCAGGCGCAGCGTCGGCACCAGCGAGAGCAGGCCGATCGCCGCGAAGGTGCCGAGCTTGGCCCAGAACCAGGGGTTGTGCAGGTAGTAACCGGTGCCCTTGAGCCCGTAGCGCACGCGCAGGGCACCGATCGCCAGGATCAGCAGCGCGGCCAGCCCGTAGCCGGCGTCGACGCGGACCAGCCGCGTCACTTGGCGGTGGTCCAGCGGCGCACGCAGCAGGATCCATTCCGCCACCAGCGCGGCGATCAACAGCAGCATCGCCAGGTGGTGCAGGCTGGCCAGGATCAGGTCGCGCAGCGCCATCGCGGCGGCCTCACCACACCCACGGCAGCAGCCGCCAGCTGTGCGCGGCGTAGTCCGGGTATTCTTCTGGAAAGGCCTGGGTCAGCATCGCTTCCTCGACCCGGATGCGGCGCAGGAACGCCCAGGTCACCGGCAGCACGATCGCCAGCAGCGACAGCACGTTGCCCATGCCCAGCGCCAGCCCGTAGAACGCCAGCAGCGCGCCGGTGTACGAGGGATGCCGCAGATAGCGGTACGGCCCGTGGCGGACCAGGCGGTGGCCTTCCTGGATGGTCACGTCGACGGTGAACCAGCGCGCCAGCACCCGGATCGACCACAGCCGCAGCGCCAGCCCGCCGGCCAGCAGCGCGCAGGCCAACCAGCGCAGCGGTTCGCGCAGGTGCGGCGCATAGCGCCACACGCCGAGCAGCGACAGCAGCACGCCCAGCGCCACCGCGGCGTACAGCACGCGCCACAGCAGGCGCAGCGTGCCCTGGTCGCGCGCACCGCCATCGGCGGCGCGACGGCGGCGGCTGAGCAGCATCTCGTACGCGCCCCAGCCCAGGCCGAGCAGCATGAACAGCAGATCCGGATGGCGCAGGGTCAGGAGCATGACGGTGTTCCTCGTGGCGGCGTGCACCACGCATTGCGTGGCAGGGTGGATGAACCGGGCCCGTCCTGCGTGCCGATCGTCCGGCACCCGGCAGGGCATGGACGCAGTGTGGCGCCATCGGGGTGGCGCGGCAGTGGCCGCTGGTCATGCCGTCCGCCTGCCGGAAGTCACTTTCTGCGCCCGCCCCATTGCCGCGGCATCGGCCCGCGGTCAGCATCGGCCGCATGAACCGATTCCTGCGCGATCTGATCGAACCCAAGCGCCTGGCCGGGTTGCTGACCGTGGCCACCGTGCTGTGGTCGTTCCAGTTCGCGCCGCATGCGCTGGTGGCCTGGCGCTGGACTGCGGCGGCGCTGTTCCTGCTGCCGCTGCTCGGCGCGCACTACCTGCCCGGGCGCTGGCGCGATGTCGCGCTGTGGGTCGAGGCAGCCGCGGCGATGGCCCTGGTCTGGCTGGAGCCACACGTCGGCACCGCGCCGGTGCTGCTGGTGGTGGTGGTCGCGCAGGTGGCGCTGCAGTGGCCGCCGCGGCCGGTGCTGGCGCTGGCGCTGCTGGCCAACCTGGGCACCTTCCTGGCGCTGTCCGCCGCCGGCATCAGGCATCCGTTGCTGACCACGCTGATCTACGCCGGCTTCCATGCTTTCGCCGGCCTCAGCGCGCACTACGCGCGCACCGCCGAGCTGGCGCGCGAGGCGCTGGCGCGGGTCAACGCCGACCTGCTGGCCACCCGCGCGCTGCTCGCCGACAGCACCCGCGACGCCGAGCGCCTGCGCCTGGCGCGCGAACTGCACGACGTGGCCGGGCACAAGCTCACCGCCCTGCGCATCCAGTTGCGCCTGCTGCTGGCCGATCCGGCGCTGGCGCAACGCACGGAGATGGCGACGGTGGAGCGACTGTCCGGCGAACTGCTGGCCGACATCCGCGCGGTGGTGCAGTCGCTGCGCGACGACCGCGGGGTGGACCTGGAGACCGCGCTGTGTGCCCTGGCCGCGCCGTTCCCGCGGCCGCAACTGCAGTTGCAGATCGATCCGGCGCTGCGCATCACCGATCCGCATCTGGCCGAGACCCTGCTGCGGCTGGTGCAGGAAGCGCTGACCAACGCCGCCCGGCACGCCGACGCGGCACACGTGCGGGTGCGCCTGGGCCAGGAGCGGCAGCAGCTGTGCCTGGACATCGAGGACGATGGCCACCGCGCCGAGCGCATCCGCGAGGGCAACGGCATCGCCGGCATGCGCGAGCGTCTGGCCGCGCTGCACGGACGCCTGGAACTGGGCCGCACGCCGCTCGGCGGCATGCAGCTGAGCGCGAGGCTGCCGCTGTGAGCGCGCTGCGGATCGCCCTGGCCGACGACCAGGTGCTGGTGCGCGCGGGCCTGCGCGCGCTGTTGCAGACCCAGGGCATCGTCGTCGCCTGCGAGGCCGACGACGGCCAGGCCTTGCTCGACGTGGTGGCGGCCACGCCGGTGGACGTGGTGCTCAGCGACATCCGCATGCCCGGCATGGACGGCATCCAGGCGCTGCAGCAGTTGCGCGCGCGCGGCGACCGCATGCCGGTGCTGCTGCTCACCACCTTCGACGAATCCGATCTGCTGCTGCGCGCCACCGCCGCCGGCGCGCAGGGCTTCCTGCTCAAGGACGCCGCGCCCGAGGACCTGCGCGAGGCGATCGCGCGCGTGGCTGCCGGCGAGACCCTGCTGCAGCCGGTCAGCACCGACCCGGTGCGTGCGCGCTACCGCTACCGCGACGAGGACGCCCCGCGCGACACCTTCAACGAACGCGAAGTGGCGATCCTGCGCCTGCTCGCCGGCGGCTACTCCAACAAGGAGATCGCGCGCAGCCTGTTCCTGGCCGAAGGCACGGTGAAGAACTACGTTTCCACCATCCTCGACAAGCTCGGCACCCGCGACCGCACCCGTGCCGTGCTCAAGGCGATCACCTTGCGCATCATCTGATGCGTGCACCAGCGGTGGCGCTGCGACGTCCACCGGCAGCGCGGCGGGACTGAAGTCCCTCCCACAACGGTGCCACCGTGCCGTGCCGCGGCCTGCCGCAGGAGCGGCTTCAGCCGCGACAACCGATGGCGCGATTGCGGCTCGCCGATCAGCTGTTTCCCTCCAGCCAGCACGACATCCGCCGCCGCGACGCCTCCCCTGTGGGAGCGACCTCAGTCGCGACGCGACCCATCCGAACGCGCGCGCACGCCCGCAGTACGCTCCATACCCCGCCGTGTGCTGCCACCGGGACTTCTGCACACCCGCCGCAGACATTAAGATGCCGCGGGCATTGTGCCGACGAGGAATTCACGTTGATCATCCATCCGAAAGTCCGCGGTTTCATCTGCACCACCACGCATCCGCTCGGCTGCGAGCGCAACGTGCTCGAGCAGATCGCCGCCACGCGCGCGCGCGGCGTGCGCCACGACGGGCCAAAGAACGTGCTGGTGATCGGCGCGTCCAGCGGCTACGGCCTGGCCTCGCGCATCACCGCCGCGTTCGGCTTCGGCGCCGCCACCCTCGGCGTGTTCTTCGAAAAGCCCGGCAGCGAGAAGAAGGCCGGCACCGCCGGCTGGTACAACGCCGCCGCCTTCGACAAGCAGGCCAAGGCCGCCGGCCTGTACAGCAAGTCGATCAACGGCGACGCGTTCTCCGACGAGGCGCGCGCCAAGGTCATCGAACTGATCAAGCAGGACATGGGCGGCCAGGTCGACCTGGTGGTGTATTCGCTGGCCTCGCCGGTGCGCAAGCTGCCGGGCACCGGCGAAGTGAAGCGCTCGGCGCTCAAGCCGATCGGCCAGACCTACACCGCCACCGCCATCGACACCAACAAGGACGCGATCATCGAGGCCTCGATCGAGCCGGCCACCGAGCAGGAGATCGAGGACACCGTCACCGTGATGGGCGGCCAGGACTGGGAACTGTGGATCGATGCGCTGGACGCCGCCGGCGTGCTCGCCCCGGGCGCGCGCACTGTCGCCTTCAGCTACATCGGCACCGAGATCACCTGGCCGATCTACTGGCACGGCGCGCTGGGCAAGGCCAAGGTCGACCTCGACCAGACCGCGCAGCGCCTGCACGCGCGCCTGCAGGCTCACGGTGGCGCGGCCAACGTGGCGGTGCTGAAATCGGTGGTGACCCAGGCCAGCGCGGCGATCCCGGTGATGCCGTTGTACATCTCCATGGTCTACAAGATCATGAAGGAAAAGGGCCTGCATGAAGGCACCATCGAACAGGCCGACCGTCTGTTCCGCGAACGCCTGTACCGCGAGGACGGCCAGCCGGCCGCCACCGACGACGAGAACCGCCTGCGCCTGGACGACTGGGAACTGCGCGACGACGTGCAGGATGCCTGCAAGGCGCTGTGGCCGCAGGTGACCACCGAGAACCTGTTCCAGCTCACCGACTACGCCGGCTACAAGCACGAGTTCCTCAAGCTGTTCGGCTTCGAGCGCCAGGACGTGGACTACGACGCCGAGGTCGACCCCGACGTCAAGTTCGATTGCGTGGAGCTCTGAGGAGCGGGGATTCGGGAGTGGGGATTCGGGCGTCGTGTCGATCCCGGATCCCGGACAGAGCATGCGGCCGGCAGCGATGTCGGCCGTTTTCTTTTGCGCTGACGGCGAGGCAGCGGTGGCGGCACGCCGACCGAATCGCGTCGGGACTGAAGTCCCTCCCACAAAGACCTCATCCATCCCCGCGGCATCTGCTGTAGGAGGGGCTTCAGCAGCGACAAGCGAAGCCGCGGTGCCGGGACTGTCCGCACACCATCAAGAAAAAAAACGCCACATCGCAACGCCAATCCGCACGCAAACCCCGAAGCGCCAGCGCTTCTACGATTCCCCACTCCCCATTCCCCACTCCCGGCTTCACCGCCTCACATCGAACCGCGTCGCCCCCACACACGCCTGCACCTCGGCCTCGCTCAGCGCCAGCACGTCGCCCGGCAGCGTGTGCTTGAGGCAGCCGGCGGCCAGGCCGAAGCGGATCGTGGCGGTGTCGTCCCAGCCACGGCTCAGCCCGTGCAGCACGCCGGCGGCGAAGGCGTCGCCGCCGCCGATGCGGTCGACGATGCCGCTCAGCTCCTCGGCCGGCGCCTGCGCGACGCTGCCGTCGCGGCGCAGCAGCATCGCGCCCAGGCTGTGCCGGTCCACGCTGTGCGCCACGCGCTGGGTGCAGGCCATCGCCTGCAGCTGCGGGAATGCGGCGAAGGCGTCGCGCGCGCCCGCTTCTACCCGCCCCTGCACGCTGTCCTGCGGGTAGCGGTGGCCCAGCACCACCTCCAGGTCGCGGTAGTCGGCGAACAGCACGTCCGCCTGCGCCAGCAGCTGGCGCAGGATGCCCGGAGCATCGCCGTTCCAGGCCTCCCATAGCTTGGGGCGGTAGTTGCCGTCGAACGACACCCGCACCCCGGCCGCGCGTGCCGCCTGCGCGGCCGCCAGCGCCGCGGCCGCGCCGCGTTCGCCCAGCGCCGGGGTCACTCCGGACAGGTGCAGCCACTGCGCGCCGTGCAGCAGCGCCGGCCAGTCGTGCCGGTCGCCCGCATCCAGCGCGAAGGCCGAGCCGGCGCGATCGTAGGTGACCTCGCTGGGGCGGTGCCCGGCGCCGGTGCTGAGGAAGTACAGGCCCATGCGCCCGGGTACGAAGCGCACCCCGCTGGTGTCCACGCCATGCCGGCGCAGTTCGCCGGCCGCGGCCTGGCCCAGCGGGTTGTCCGGCAGCACGCTGACCGCCGAGACGGCGTGGCCGAAATGCGCCAGCGCCACGCCCACGTTGGCCTCGGCACCGCCCACCTGCACCTCCAGCCGCGGCGTCTGCAGCAGCCGTTCGTGGCCGGGCGCGCCCAGACGCAGCAACAGTTCGCCGAAGCAGACGATGCGGGAAACGGTCATGGCAAGCGGGTCCGGCAGCCGAAGGGACGTCAAGCATGCCGCGAAATGCAAACGCCGACCAGAAAAAGTGACTAGCGGTGTCATTTTTGTGCGGCAGCAGGCGCTTCGGCACTGGCCGACGTCGCGATCCTGCGCTATCTCATTGACTGCAAAGACCCTCGGGTCGCCGGGCACTCTGTTGCGCTGCAAGATGCCGGGATGTTTCGCAACTGTTAACGTTGGTTTTGACCAGCGGTGTCATTCGCGACAACGCCCGCAGTTCCACGCCGTCATGTAACCCTTGGGAGGGGAGGACATGCAATCACGTACCGAACGCCGGAAGACACCGGTTACCTTGCTCGCACTGTCGATCGGCCTGGCCCTGCAGGCCGGTGCCCTGCAGGCGCAGGAAGCGCCGGCGTCCGCGCCGCCCGCCGCGGCCTCGGCCGATGCCACCACCGAGCTCGACACCGTCGTCGTCACCGGTTACCGCGCCAGCGTGGAGAAGGCGCTGGACATCAAGCGCGCCGAAAAGGGCATGGTCGACGCCATCGTCGCCGAGGACGTGGGCAAGTTCCCGGACACCAACCTGGCCGAATCGCTGCAGCGCATCCCCGGCGTGGTCATCACCCGCGACGCCGGCGAAGGCCGCAACATCTCCGTGCGCGGCCTCGGCCCGGACTTCACCCGCGTGCGCATCAACGGCATGGAAGCGCTGACCACGGTCGGTGCCAGCGACCAGAGCGGCGGCACCAACCGCGGCCGCGGCTTCGACTTCAACGTGTTCGCCTCGGACCTGTTCACCCAGATGGTGGTGCGCAAGACCGCCTCGGCCGACGTCGAGGAAGGCTCGCTGGGCGCCACGGTCGACCTGCGCACCGCGCGGCCGTTCGACTACGACGGCTTCACCTTCGCCGCCAACGGCCAGGCCACCTACAACGGCATGTCGCAGAAGGCCGATCCGCGCATCGCCGCGCTGGTCGCCAACACCTGGGCCGACGGCACCTTCGGCGCGCTGATGTCGGTGGCCTATTCCGAGCGCCAGGTGCTCGAGGAAGGCAGCGGCACCACGCGCTGGGCCAACGGCCCGAGCAACAACGGCTACAGCCCCACCTCGCCGTTCGCCGCCGCCAACAGCGCCAACGTGTTCAGCCCGCGCATCCCGCGCTACACGCAGATGGAGCACGAGCAGAACCGCCTGGGCGTGACCGGCTCGCTGCAGTGGAAGCCCAACGACAGCACCGAGTTCTCGCTGGACGGCCTGTACTCGAAGATCGATGCCAAGCGCGACGAGCACTACATCGAGGCGATCAGCTTCAGCCGCGGCCGTTCGCAGAACGGCAAGCCGGACATGATCGTGCGCGACGGCTACGTCGACCCGGCCTCCGGTGCGCTGCTGTATGGCCGCTTCGACAACACCGACATCCGCTCGGAGAACCGCCACGACGAGTGGAACACGGTCTTCAAGCAGCTCACCCTCAACGGCGAGCACCGTTTCAGCGACACCTTCAAGATCACCGGCGAGATCGGCACCTCCAGTTCCAAGCACCGGAACCCGATCCAGACCACGGTGATCATGGACAAGAACAACGTCGCCGGTTACAGCTACGACTACCGCAACAGCTACACCTCGCCGGTGTTCAACTACGGCATCGACCCGACCGCCGCCAATGGCTGGACCCTGGCCGAAGTGCGCATGCGTCCGCAGTCGGCCAACAACAGCTTCGACACCGGCTCGCTGAACTTCGAGTGGAACCTGGGCACCAACTTCACCCTCAAGGGCGGCGTGCTGGCCAAGAACTACGGCTTCGACACCAAGGAGTTCCGTCGCGCGTCCGAGACCAGCGTGCCGACCTTCGCCACCGGCAACCGCATCGTGCCGGTCGACCTGGTGACGCTGGCCGGGCTCAAGGGCATCGAGGGCACGCCGTCGAACTGGGCGGTGCCCGACCTCAACGGCATCGCCGATGCGCTGGGCATCTACAGCGGCACCGGCACCTGGACGCTGACCGAGCGCGCGGTCAACACCCGCAGCGTGGAAGAGAAGGACCGCGGCGCCTGGTTGATGGGCGACTTCGCCTTCGACATCGGCGCGATCCCGTTCTCCGGCAACATCGGCGTGCGCTACGTGAAGACCAACCAGTCTTCCACCGGCTACGCCCTGGTCGGTTCGAACCTGATCAACACCACGGTCGAGCGCGACTACCACGACACCCTGCCGTCGCTGAACCTGGTCGCCGAGATCACCCCGGACTTCCTGATCCGCTTCGGCGCCGCCAAGGTGATGACGCGGCCGGGCCTGGGCAGCCTGACCCCGGGCGTGACGGTCGCCGTCGCCGGCGGCGCGCGCACGGTCAGCGGCGGCAATCCGAACCTGGATCCGATCCGCGCCAAGACCGCCGACCTCGGCTTCGAGTGGTATCTGCAGGAAGGCGCGATGCTCGGCCTGGCGCTGTTCTACAAGGACATCGACAGCTTCGTGCAGACCGCGCGCACCATCGCCCCGTACTCCAGCAGCGGCTTGCCGGTCAGCCTGCTCGACGGCACCGGCGCGGCGGCCAGCGACGACTTCGTCTTCAGCGTGCCGCTCAACACCCCGGGCGGCAAGCTGAAGGGCGCCGAGTTCAACTACATCCAGCCCTTCAGCTTCCTGCCGGGCAAGTGGGCCAACTTCGGCACCCAGCTGAACTACACCTACGTGCAGTCGAAGATCCAGTACGTCACCGGCACCGGCGCGCTGTCGTTCAACACCGACCTCACCGGCCTGTCGAAGAACTCGTACAACGCCACGCTGTTCTACGAAGGCGAGCGCTTCAGCGGTCGCGTGTCGCTGACCCACCGCGACGGCTACCTGACCCAGGTGCCGGCCACGGAAACCGGCTTCGACATGCACGGCATGCGCGGCACCAATGTTGTGGACGCCAAGCTGACCTACAAGATCGACGAGAAGATCGACATCAGCCTGGAAGGGTCGAACCTGACCAACGTGCCGTACTACGAGTGGGTGCAGACCAGCGCCACCGGCGCGCAGCTGCCGCTGACCTACAGCGAGACCGGCCGCCAGTACGCGATCGGGGTGCGTTACAAGTTCTGAAGACTGCGTTCGCCGGTGCCGCGCTGCGGCATCGGCAACGCCCCGCTGCCCGCATACTCGCGGGCCGGGGAGGGAGATCGACGCGCGCCGCCACGGTGCGCGCCGATCGCAAAGGAGCGAGATGAAACAGGCAATGTGCGGCAGCGCGGTGGGCGCCGGCGGTGGTGTGTCGGCGATCGGTCCTGGGGTGTGGCGTCGCCTGAAGGCGAAGGCGGTGCACCTGCTTGCGTCCATCGGCTCTCCGCGATTGCCACAGGATGTGCCGGCATCGCGCGTCGCGGCTGACGCCGCTCCCACAGTGCAGTACCGCACATGTGGGAGCGGCGTCAGCCGCGACGCGCGGTTCCTACCCACTTCGGCAAAGCAAGGCTCTACTGCATACGCCGCCAAATCGCAGAGCCCAGGTCGCATCTCACACCGCCTCGCCCTGCTCTGTGCCCTCGCGTTGCCAGCGATCGCCGCAGCCGCCCCCCCTGAACTGCTGTTCCGCGTCTCCGCCGACAAAGGCCTGGACGCCGACGTCGCCCATGGCGACCCCCAACCCAACTTCCGCGACAAGATCGCCCTGGTGCCGACCGGCGTCTCCGGCCAGGCCATCGAATGGGCCGACGACGGCGTGCTGTCCTGGAACGCCCCCGGCAACCTCTACACCCAGCGCGGCACGCTGTCGTTCTTCTGGCGCTCGCGCTACCCGGTGGGCGAAGCGCCGTTCGTGATCTTCCGCGTCGGCTACGCCGACCACACCAGCTGGGACATGGCCTGGCTGCGCATCGACTGGAACGGCCACGGCTTCGATGCCTTCGTGACCGACGCCAACCTGGCGCGCACCCGCGTCTCCTTCAAGCTGGACAAATTCCCCGCGCCGAGCGCCTGGACCCACCTGGCCTTCGCCTGGGACGAGACCCGCGGCGTGCGCCTTTACGTGGACGGCAAGGAGGCCGCGCGCGTGGACTGCACCCAGGCCTGCGCCGACGGCGGCTCGCTCGACTTCGACGCCGCGCTCGACCAGCTCGGCCTGGCCGCACGCGTACTCGCCCCGCACCAGGTGCAGAGCCGCTACAACTTCCTGCGCGGCAGCGATTTCGACGAGATCCGCGTCTACGACCGCATGCTCGACGCCGCGGGCGTCGCCGCGCTGGCCCGGCAGCAGGAACCGCGCAGCGCCGAGACCGTGCCCGACAGTGCCGCGCGCAACGCCTGGCTGCACCGCTTCGGCTGGGACCACGGCCGCGCACCGCCGGCGCTGGATGCCCCGTCCACGCGCATCCGCAAGGTCGAGTTCGCCGACGCCAAGGACCTCAAGGAATGGATGTGGAAGGCGACCGACGGCATCGCCGAGACCACCTGGCCCGGCGTGTACAACCGCTCGCGTCTGCCCGGCCGCAACGACTACTTCCAGCTGCCCGACTGGAACGTCTACGTCGAAGGCGGCAAGGCGCTGGACCTGGCCCTGCCCGACGAACCGTTCAACCGCATCGAACTGCGCGGCGCCGCCTATGGCCAGGCCACCTATGCCGCCGATGGCGCAGAGCCCACGCCGCTGTTCTCGCGCGCCCAGGGCACCGTGCGCAGCGTCGACCAATTCGAGCGCCGCCGCGGCGGCCACCTGCGTTTCACCAACGTCGCCCAGGAAACCCCGATCCAGGAGATCTGGGCCTACGACGTGAGGGCCGGGGCCGAGCCGGCCAACCCCAGCGCCACGCTGCGCTACACCGTGCGCAGCGACATCGCCCCGGACTACGCCAACCTCGCCGCGCTGCGCGCCTACATCGCCGGGCGCTACCCGCCGGACGAACGCAGCACCGTGGTCGCCCTGCCGACCAAGGCGCCGTCGCGCAAGCGTGCCGACGAAAAGACCGCGGTGCCGCCGCTGCCCATCGTGCATGTGCTCATCCCGTCCAACCTCGGCGACGCGCCGGTCGCGCAGCCGCTGATGCGCAGCTGGTCGTACGGCTGGGAGAACATGCACGACGGCCTGGACGGCATCGCCATCGACCTGCCGGCGCTGCAGCTGCCGGCCACGCACAACGGCCTGATCCCGCTCAACCTCCGCGTCAAGGATCCGATCTGGCCCGGCCGCGACATGCTCGACGTGTCGGTGTCGGTCGCACCCGGACAGGCGCGCACGCTGTGGCTGGACCTGCGCGACCGCATCCTGACCGACGACAGCCTGATGCTCAGCATCGCCTCGGCCGCGCCCGGCTTCGACGCGCGCGCGCTGGACGGCGCGCAGATCCGCCTGCTGTTCAAGCCGCGCGAGCAGGCCAAGGTCGAGCACATCGCCGACCGCTTCAACCAGGTCAAGGACAACTGGGGCTTCCTGGTCGAGGAACACACCACCTCCAAGCGCCAGCGCCTGTACGCGCGCCTGGATGCGGACATCCACGACCTGCTGCGGGTGGATCCGGACAACGCGCTGGGCCGCCAGTACTGGGCCGACATCAGCTACGGCAACCAGGGCCCGCTGCCGGTGCAGTTGCCGCAGCCGCCCAAGGGCGTGCCGGGCTGGGCGTTCTGGCAGCTGGAAGATCTCAAGGCCACGCGCCGCTACATCAACTGGTGGATCGACGAGCGACAGGTGGATTACGGCGATTTCGGCGGCGGCATCTCCGACGATTCCGACCTCACCCAGCAATGGCCCGGCGTCGCCCTGATGGGCGTGGACCCGGACAAGCTCAACGCCTCGCTCACCGCCCTGTCCGACGCCAACTACCGCAACGGCATGTTCACCGACGGCCTCTCCACCATCGAGACCGACGAACTGCATTCCTACGAGGACGGCATCAACATCAACAGCGAAATGCTCTACCTCAACTGGGGCGACCCGCTGACGGTGGAGCGGCTGATGCGCACGGTGAAGGCGTTCGACCGCATCATCCAGGTCAACCCGCAGGGCCACCTGCTGTTCGCCAGCAACTGGTTCGGCGGGCGCAAGGTCTACCGCGAACCGAACTGGCAGTGGCAAAAACCCTACTCGTTCCCGATCCTGCACCCGGCGCTGCTGCTGGGCGGCTACAACGCCGACCCCAACAGCCGCCGCATCGTCACCGGCCTGGCCGACGGCTACCTGGCCCATGCCTACACCGACGCCAAGGGCCAGTGGGCGCTGCCCAACGAGATCAACTGGGCCACCGGCAAGACCCGCGGCGGCAGCCTGTTCGACGGCAGCGGCGGCCCCGACACCCTGCACACCTTCTGGGCCGTGTACCGCTGGACCGGCGAAGCGCGCTACCTCCAGCCCATCGACTATCGCGTGGCCAAGGCCGGCCCAGGCGGCCTGTCCCTGCTCAACGAAAACTTCCTCGACGTGCTCGGCAAGCGCGACAGCTGGGGCGCCAGCCTGGCCAAGGCGGCGGCCGACGCCGACCCCGACGACGCCCCGGACTTCGCCCACCACGTCGCCTGGGAACAGAGCGGCGACCCGCGCTGGCTGGAAACCCTGTACCGCGCCGAGACCCGCGACAAACTGCAGACCTTCTACATGAACACCGAAGGCCACTGGTGGAGCGACCGCGTCGAATCGCCCACCGTGAACCTGCAGCGCGCCCGCCTCGGCGGCGTCGCCCTCAAGCGCAACCAGACCTACCCCGGTCACACCGTCAGCTGGCGCTTCGCCGACCCCGAAGGCGCGGTGCAGGTGGCGCTGCTGCTGCCGAAGCCGCGGCAGGATCGCTTCACCGTCATCGGCTACAACACCGGCGGCAAGACGCAGCGGGCGCAGATGACCGGGTGGAATGTCGCGGCTGGGCAGTGGCGGATGCGGGCGGGCGTGGATCGCGACGGCGATGGGAAGATCGACGGCAAGGCCGCCACGCGCGAATTCGCGTTCGAGAAGAGTGGGGCGGTGGATGTGGAATTCCCGGCCGGCAAGACGGTGGTGATGGAGTTCGAGTTGGTCACGCCGGCTGCGGTGCCGGTCGAACAGCGGCCGGATCTGGGGATCGGGCGTGGGGATGTGCGGGTGACGGCCGATGCCATCGAAGTCACCGTGCACAGCCTGGGGCATGTGGATGCGCCGGCGGGGTTCGTGGTGCTAGAGGATGCGCGCGGGCGGGAATTGGCGCGGGCGGCGTTTCCTGCGTTGGAGGCGCCGCGGGATTTGGAGCCGAGGACGGCGCAGGTGCGGCTGGCGGTGCCGCGTGGTGCGAGTGCCAAGGGAGGTCGGCTGCGTGTCGTCACCGAGGGCGACGTGGCGGAACTGACGCAGAGAAACAATGCAGTGGATGTGCCCTGACTTAATTGGGCCCACATCAAGACGCGCCCTTACCTAGCGGGACGCGCATTCACCCCGGAATGTCCCCGACTGACGGCTTACATTTGTCTCCCCAAAAAGTGTGACGTTGTGCTAGAACAGGGTTGTCTGTGGGGGAGAACGGACTTCCACCGGACATGATTGGACGGTTGCGCCTGGGGATACGCGGCGCAGAGCGTCCATCTGTAATGGGAACGCTAGGACGCCACATTTTCTCAGGGGAAATCGATGTTTACCAAAGTCTCGATCATCGCGGCACTTGCTGGGTTCGCCATTTGCCTGGCTGCTGCATCTGCGGACGCACGTGTGCGTGCGGCGGGTTCACACCACACGACTAGTCATGGCGGGCATTACGCGGCGGGCCACGGCTCTTCGCATAAGGGTGGTAGTTATAGCAGTCCAAGCACCAACAATCAGTACCGTCGGCATAAGCCTTAGTTTTTAAGCTAAGAGATTAACGGTAAAAAGACAATTTTTAGTGGCATCATCGAAGCTAGACCGTATTTTATCGGCGTCTGCCAATCTGAAAGCGCACTCTAGCCCCGGTTCTCGGTTCTTTCAGGCTGAACCCGCTTCGTGGATAGTTTTAATTCACGCGTTAGGCCGCAGGGAGAGATCTCATTGCTTGAGATAAACAACAACAACTTGGTCGCCGCAATTATGGCTCTTCAGTTTGCAACTTTCGGCTGGCGAATCAATCGGGAGATTAGCGTCGGCGACGCCGGACGCAGAACTTGGCTGCCCGTCCCTGACATCCTTAACGTCGTCAGCATGCTTTCTGTCGTTGCTATCTGCGTTATCCTACCGCTCAAGACTGGAGTATTTTCGAACTACTCACGTGCCGTCTTGGCAGGTAGCTTTGTCCTGATCGCGTTTTATCCCCTTGCTCTTGCTGGCCACTACCGGCTTTTTTCTCGCGGCGGCAGATCCATCTACTTGGAGAAGGGACGGGACTATCCATACTGCACCGGCCAAGAGGCTGCGGCACTAACAGTCGCAACCCTGCTAACTGTGTTGGCGGGCTGGTACGTGCAGGGGGCCTAAAAATTCATTGAAGCTGAGTAATGGGGTCAGAGTGATAGGGGCAGAGTGCACTTCTCCATGATTGGAAATCTAAAAAGTGCACTCTGACACCCATTTCCCTTTCAATTTTAGAATCAAAACGCGCGGGCTATTGGACTCTAGCGGTAGGCGACTTTATCAACTGTAAGGGGGAATATACGGTAGTGGTGGGGGTTACCATACACAACAAGGAAGAGCTAAAAGCGGCATTGAGTGGAAGTGCGGACGAAATTGTTGTTCAAGACCAAAATCTCATTAAGCATCTGCGTGCAATTAGAAGGCTACGTAAGGCCGGTCCGCTGGCTATTGGCGCAGTTGTTGCAGCGATCCCTCTTATCCCGTTCACTGGCGGAGCAAGCCTACCTGTAACGTTGTTTGGATTCCTTGGCATGTCCGCTATACCTGTTACAGCGGGCATTGCCGGGCTTGCAGTTGCGATCAGTGGGGTGGTGCTTATCGGGTTATTAACCGACTGGGAAGAAGTGGAAATGGCCGGTGTTTTCAAGCTAAAGCGGAAGTCAAAGGGTGCCTAATAACTCAAACAATCCAAGAGTCCTCTAGATCAAGTAAATGACGGGTCGGGTTCATTTATAAATTCAACTTGACCCCATTCCTGCAAAATCAATGGCTTTAATGGCGCACTTTCGCGCGTGCCCTAACAATTCACTAAATCCGAACGCGTCTCGTGCGTCGGGTTAACTCAGGCGTTAGGCTTCACAATCGAGGAAATCGGATGATCACCATTAGCTCAGAAGAGTTCCGCAACCTTATGGGTCAATCTGCGATTCAACGCGGCCTCGGCTCTTATGACGTCGCAGCCGGAGTCTTGGAGGGAATGATTCATCTTTTCGATCAACCTGCCAAAGAAATCGCGCTCTTACAACTAATCTACGTGTACAACGATGCCGGTAACTCCGCTAAATGTAAAGAATATGCCGAAGAGCTGGCTATGTACGATCCGGAGATTCCGTCGGTAAAGAAGGTACTTGCCTCATACAAGTGAAGCTTGAAAATTCGCTCAAGCCGGCCTCGTGTCGTGGCCGTGGTCACGTGCTTTGCACTACGCTTGCATCTGTCCGCCGCCCCTGCAACGGGGCGGCCTAATTTAGGCATTAGGTGGCATAGGAGAGATTTGTGGCAATTCCAATGACAGATCCGATGAACGCGCTCACTTCGTTCCAGGAGGCGCTACGCGAGGGAGAAATCGCTCCGCGACAGGGCGAGCTTCACAGTGATCTACTGGTTCTCATGGACCAACCACAGGGCGTCTCGCGTTTCACCTACGCGCTGACTGAAAACGGCGAAGCTATCGCCGTGGCAATCTTCGTCATAGCAGACCCCATAGATGGCGCACCGTGCTTTAACGCGGGATACGCTGTTGATCCAAGCTTCCGCTCTCGGGGGCTTGGCAAGCTCGTCGTCCAAAAAGCCTTCGATGAGCTAACGAACGGCTTCAGGCGAGCCAAAATGCCTCATCTGCATGTTGAAGCTATAGTGTCCACAAGCAACGAACCATCCAAGAGGCTTGCGCAGCGGCTATTTTCTTCCATGCCAACCGAGTGCACGGATGGCGAGTCAGGGCAGCCCGCACTCCAATACGTCAGGCAGCTATTCTAGACTTGCCGCCTAACAATTCATTCAAGCCTAACCCGCTTTGCCGATCGGTTTAATTCTGGTGTCAGACCTTAGGAGGCACTTCTGTGGCCAATGAGTTCCCAGAAATTCACGAGCGCGTTACCGCCGGGAGACTCCTATCGCTAGTTGCGGCCCACGTAAGTGAGCATATGGGCTCATTTGGCACATGGTTGCTCGTTGGCGTCGGCGCAACGTACTCCCTAGTGCTTGCGAACCTTGCTTCTGTGCAGCAGTTTGTGTCGCTTTGGTCAGTTCGGTCAGGCCTCCTTCTGCTCCTCGCGGCAGTCGTTCTAGGCGTACTTCAGCGCTGGCTTGCAGCTATCGTTGGTGCAAGCTCTGCGGCTGCGGAAAAAGCTGACAAGATTGGCCGTGATCTGGCTGATCAAGACATAGATCTTGACTTCCAAGTCTTGTTTCGTGAGATGGAGCGTGGCACTTACTATCCGGCCAAGTGGATCGTAAAGCGCAGCTACAGCAAGGTCATGGCTGGAGACTTCGCCGCCTCAGGTCGTATGAGCGCCGGTATCGTCCAAGTTCAAAGTTTTCTGGTTCTCGCGCAGGTTGGGTTTGCACTTGCAGCCATAGCGACTATCGCTTGCGGCGTTAAGGTCTAACAATTCATTCAAGCCGACGCCACATCGTTGCGCGGCTTAACTCGGGCGTTAGGCGTCATGACGAGCACTCCGGAAAACTGGGAAACATATGAGCAAGTCGCTCGCGAGATCATTTCAGACCTTCGTCGCGAACTCGGCATAGACGTTGTTGAGGGGAGGCAAGCGCTGCAGGGAGAGAGCGGCGCCACTTGGGAAATAGATGGGAAAGCTACGTCCGGAAGTTCAGATGGATTCTTTGTTGCTGAGGCCCGTCGCCACACTACGTCTGGTCAGAAGCAAGAGCATCTAGCTGCGCTCGCATATCGGATTCAAGATCTAGGTGGCTCCGGCGGCATTATTGTCTCTCCGCTCCCCCTTCAACGCGGCGCGAAACTTATCGTCGCGCATGAGAACATTGCTGAGATGAGATTGACCGCTGACAGCACAACCGAGAACTACATAGCGCAGCTCTCGGAGCGAACGTTTCTTCATGCAACAGTTCAGTTAGGAATAGTCTTCGGAGACCATTGCAGCGCAACGGTCATCAAGTCGGATGGAACTCGCATTGATGACGCGCAAGAATTCATTCAAGCCGACGCCGCTTCGCGGCGCGGCTTAACTCAGGCAGTCCCCTCGTCAAGATGATCGATCAGCTCCTAATCTCAAAAAAGCTCTATCAGGAGGGCTGTCGTCAGCACGATCTTGGCGACCCTATTAGTGACGGCGTCGCCGTATCCCTATTTCAGGATGCGATCGAGATATTTATCTGGACGCTGATCAAGGCCAAGAGCATAAGTGTCGGGAAGAACTCTGAGTTCACAAACAACATCGGGCTTATCGTTGCTGCCGGATTTCGAGTTCCGTCGCAGCCAAAGCTGCTGGAACTCAACAAGGCCAGAGTCAACTTTAAGCACTACGGCAACCTTCCTGCCCGTAGAGATGTCGGTAAGTTCCGTGCGTATACGCAAGAGTTTCTGGTCGAGGCTTGCCTGGAGCATTTCGGCATCAGCTTCTCGGATACTTCTGGCGCTAGCCTTATTCGTTCCGTTCAGTTGCAGGAGTACTTCCAGTCAGCCAGAGCGGCCGCTAATGCTGATGAGCTCCTTCCAGCCTATGAGAGCCTAGGCAAAGCCAAGTACGTCATATTCCGGGAGCTTTCCGATCGGCTTCCGCGCTTCGAAACCCGGGACCGCGGCCAAGCTCGTGATTTTCAGATCTTGCGCGACCTTCTCCTTGTCGCAATACACAAGATTGACTTGAATGAGTACAAGTTCGCTGCCTTTGCCCTACCGACTACTTTTCGCATGGTTTCTGGAAAGTTCCAGCAAAATCACAATCGAACTAAATATTCGCAAGAGGAGTTCAATCGTCTATATGACTTCCTTCTTGATCTGTGTCTCAAAGAATCCCTGTGATGGGAAACAGGAGTCAGAATGCTATTTTTTTGAGAAGTGTGCTCTGACCCCCTGTTATCGGTAATAGGAGAAATGGGTGGCCTTCGAAGACTTGTATCCGAAAAACAGGGGTCAGAATGGAAACAGGGGTCAGAGTGCATTTTTATTGTATGCAAGGCAATTTAAAGTTAGCTCTGACCCCAGTTCTGTTTGGCGTCATATGGTGCCGGACCGCGTAGCATAGACCGCTGCGCCGCTGCCTTCGAGTGCGTCAGCCGCGGGCTCGACACGCTCATCGTGAATAAACCCTGGCCATGGCCCGAACCAAGAACGACAAACACCCTGCCTCCGGACCCAAGCCATCGGCATCGGGCCGGCCACTGGGCCTGGCCGATCTCGAGTGGCTTGGCCAGGCGGCCTGCGACGAGTTCTTCAAGCTGCACGACAACGAAGTGTTCAGGGGCATCGGCGCTGGGGCGGTGCTCTTGCCGCCACACAGCGTACCGGCCAGCCGATCGCCCAACAGCGGCGGCGCGGTCATCGAGGCGTTTCCGCATGGGCTAGCATACGGAAGCATGATGACTGTGCTCGTCGGCTATCTTGCTTTCGGAGCAATCGCCATCATGAGCCCTTTGCTCGCTTTGCTGATTCCAATGCTCTTCACAAGTTTCGATGCGTTCTCGGCTGTGTTCGGTGGAATCATGCTGTTGGCTACTACGTTCATGCTCCGCTTCGACCTCATCGGCTACCGCTACGCACCCACCCTGTTCGACCGCAACGCCGGCAAGGTCCATGTCTTCAAGGACAACACGCGTCTCTTCGGCTGGTGGCCGCTCTGGGGCGGGGGCGGCCAGCACGAGATCCTCAGCTACGACTGGGCCTGCGTGCGCGCCCAGGTCGTCCGCTTCAAGACCTTCACCGGCACCGTCGCACAGGACAACGCGGCACTGCAGATGATCGTGCTGGCTGCGCCCGGCGATACCCGCGTGGTCGGCCAGTTCGGCCTGGGCCTGACCAGCAGCGCCATCGCCGTGCAGCCCCTGCTCGATACCTGGGAGCACATCCGCCGCTTCATGGAGCACGAAGGGCCGCTGTTCGTGGAAGGCGACGGGCCCAATCAGGCCTTGTTTGAGATGCGCCTGGCGCGCTGCATCTTCTTCGGCCAGCCCTTCATCGGCCCGGGCAGTGCGGAGCATTGGAGGCATCCCGACCTGGGCGCCATCCTCGGGCAGGTCATCGCCATCCCGCTCTTTCCGCTGACCCTGCTCTACGGCCTGATCCGCTGGGCCAGTTTCCACATCAAGAGCAAGCCCGCATGGCCGCCTGAAGTGTTGGCCAGCGTGGGCGGCGCCCCCTTGCGCGGCAGCGCGCTGGACGCTTAGAAAACGGGGGGCGGAGTGCATTTTTCTTGTATGCAAGGCCATTTAAAGTTAGCTCTGACCCCAGTTCTGGAGTAGACATGCTGGGCACAACAATCCACACGAGACGAATGCGTGTCGTGGTTCCGCCTACTTCATGCATCAGTCTAGTGATGGACGCGCGATGCGGCATCCACTTTGGGCACGTCCTCATGATCGCGAACTGTGGCATGCTCGGTTTTTGGCAGTAGTGCTGGGGAGCGCGGTCCATGCTTCACGACCTCCTTGGCACCAACGCCTAACGATGATGCAACCCGAAGCCGCCGCGCGGTGCGGTTCAATTCAGGTACCAAGCCCCGAGAACATGTCTATGCAGCCGGCGAAGATTCCCATACTTGCTCTGCTGGTTCTTGAAGCAAGTCTGGTCATTTCAACGGTGGCGTCCCTCCTCCTGCGCGATGTCCCTGTGGTGCCTGTTGCGTTCGCCGTGCTTGGGGTTGGCTCGTTCCTGGCGCTTCTGATCTCGGTTCCGGCAGCGTGGTACTCCGTGGCCACGGATCGCTCAACTCGCTCGGCGCCTTACTTGTCGACCGTCGTCGTCGGTAGTCTCCTGATTACCTCTTTCATCGTGCTGCCGTTTCTGGGCGGCGGCGTGTAGCAGTGGGCACACCAAGCCCGGAGGCTTGAGGCCTGACGACCGGTCTTGGTGACACCCAGAGACCAGCGACGCCAGCAAGATCCAAGACAGAGATCTATGGCATGCTCGCGCCCATGCGGCAGTGCTGGTGAAGCGCAGTCGATGCTTCACCACCTCTGGCACCACCGTCCAACTATTCATTCAACCGGCCCTGCTTCGCGGTGTCGCCCAATCCAGGTGTCAGGACGCATGACCAAGCAGTTCCGACTCTCGCAAGATCAGATCGAGCCAATGGCCGAAGGCTACGGCGGCTGTATTGCCACCGACAGGATCACCGTCGACGGTGATTCCGTGCGCTTCATGTACCGCGAAGCGCCGGACAACGACATCGATAGCGGTTGGCGCTTCATGTCAGGCTCCGAAGACGATGCGTACATGGACAACCCAGCCAACCATGCCGTCTATGACGTCAACACGATCGCCAACTACGACCCGAGCATTATTCCGTTTCTGGACGCCCCGGAAGGCAGCGCATTTGAAAAGCTCCCGGAGTCGGAGCAGTTCATCGCGGTGACAAACTGGACGCCGGAGGATGAGCCCTGACAGTTGATTCAAACCGCCTCCAGATCGTGGCGCGGTTTAACTGTAGTGCTAGTGACAATGGGCAATCCTCCGCTAGTCCACATGGTTGGGCCAGTGTGGCGGGGCGGCGCAAACTCGGAGTCCGATCTCCTGGCGCCTTGGTATCGGCGTAGCCTAGAGGTTGCGACACAGGATCGGAGGGCACCTGTCTTGGAAATGCCCACTGATCCTTGTTCTACTGGAAGTAAAGCCAGTAAACACGGCTCGGCCTAGATGAAGCGCGGAAGACGCACACGTGACGACGACAGCTGACGACCTCAAAGCTCAACTCGCCCGCTCGGGTGTCATCCTGGAGATCGGGGGATTCCGGCCGCCCGACGATCCCCTGGCAAGTTGGTTCGGTCGCGTGAACGTCTGCGCGCCGGGCGAGACATGGCCGGAGACGGCGGGACGGCCGATGCATGCGCTATGTCAGATCAACGTCAGCGAACTGCCGCTGCGGCCGGCCCGCCTCGCGGATATCGCACTGATTACGGTGTTCATCGGTCCCGATACGCTCCCGGTCGATACGCCCAACGGGGAAGGGTGGTGTCTGCGGGCCTACAAGCGCCTCGATGGACTGATCCCGCTGACGCCACGGCACACCGATTCGCCGATCAGCGCATTTCCGATGCGGCCGCATGCCTTTCATGACGACTACCCGTGCTGGGAGGATGCGCCGATGGATCTGCCAGCAGACATCGAAGCGCACTACCACGATCTCTTCCGGAACCTGGATGGCTTCAAGCTGGGGGGATGGCCGACGCTGATCCAGGCCGAGATCTTCTGGGCGCCCTTCAAACGCCATCCCGCATCGCCCGAGTTCGTCTTCCAGATCGACTCCACGGACAAGGGCCGCTGGATGTGGGACGACGGCGGCGTCGGCTACTTCGGCCGCGGAACAGCACCAGGAAAAGAAGACGAGTGGGCGCTTGCGTGGCAGTGTTACTAGCGACGTCCGGCGGAGAAGGCAGCGAGACCAGGTGCACAGTTGATCGAGTGATGCATCAAGCGAAGTCCTAGCCAGACTGCGCGGTATTGTGCGCAGTGCGCCGACAGGTCTACTCTGATCCAGCTGTCTGGTCGATCACATTAGGGGGTGTGATATGAAGTGTGGACTGCTGTCGTTGATCCTGCTGGCGGGCCTTGCGGCATGCCACTCCGCGCCGTCGCCGCGGCCCGCCGTCGCACATGGGGATGGCGCATCGCCGGACCGTCCCGTCGATCTGTCTGCGGCGCATAGCGAAGGCGCGGGCATCGCCGCGCAACGCACATGGCTCGATCAGCACTACCCCGGCGCGCGCATCAAATCGCAGTCGCTATTGTTCGAGCCGTCGGCCATGGACCTCATCACGATCGTGCTGCCCTCCGGCGAGGAGCGCGAGGTCTACTTCGACATTTCGTCCTACTTTGGGAAGTGGTGAGCGGTGCGATGCATGGCATGCAGGCACTTGTGATCGGATTCCTGGCGCTGGTTGCGTGTGCCGGAGCGGCCTTCGTCGTGGTGGTCGTCTTCCCATCCAGCCTGACGTTGTGGTCACGTCGACCACGACCTTCCTATGCCTGCTTTGCGTCGACTGGTTCCTGCGGGATGGATTGGGACCGGACGCGGTCACATCGCAGGGAATGGAGGCGGCCTCGCGTGTCGCCTCCAGTGCGTGGTTTCCGGCCTTGTGTTGGGTTCTTCTCAACGGTTCGGCCCATCTGGTCTATCGATCGAGACGCAGGAAGCGTGGAGAACGCACCGCACTGGCCGACATGCGCTCCGGGTGAAGCGTGGCGACTAGCTCGCCTTACATCGGTGCCGAGTCGCGAAGCCGATCGCTTCGCGACTCGGTTCAATTAGTGGGATGACACATGCAAATAATCCGCATTGCCGCACTAAAGAGTTTGACGCTCTTCGCCGCCGTGCTGGTGGCAGTTCCGGCACAGTCGATGTCGCTTGATTGGCGAACGGTCTACTTCAAACAAGGACATCCGCTTGTAGGGGAGAACCTTGAGGACTCCATGGATAACGCGAGTGGATCTCAACTCGAGAATCTACAGGTGAATGTCTCGATCATGAAGGAGTATCCGAACGTCGCCTATGACTTGATGGGGAGGGCGAACGCAACTGAGTGCAGCCCTACCTCGTGCATGATGTTGTCGGCACGTCGCGCCGAACTGGTCTATGACTATCTGTTGGAGCAGGGCATTCCCGCTTGCCAGATCAAGACCATCGTCGCCGCCGGCACCAGGAGTCCGATTGCGCGACCGCAGGATGATGCGCCCCCTGACAGGGCAGTGCACCTGTTGGTGACGCTCGGCAAGACTTGCTGATGCAATGAGACATCTCTGACGGGATCAACTGGACCATTGACGCATCTAGTTCGCCCGTCTTGAATCATGGTCGGCGAGGCGAGGCTAACTCCTACTCCATCGCGGACCGATCTAGGCACCCCACAGCATGCATCGACGTATCCAGGCCCTGGGAGCCGCGACCATCGTGGCGTGTGTCGCCGGATTCATGCTCGTCGGCTATTCGCCGATGCCGTGTGCCTGCGAGACGCCATGGCAGCTGGTGTATGCCGCGTCCGGTTTGCCGTTCGACCGTCCCTATCGGACCTATGACGCGGAGCAGCTGCAACGTGGCCTTGACCGCCATCTTGCAGGATCGACTGTCGCAGGTTCGAGCGACTACTTCTTCGACGCCTGCCAGGAAACGGCACCCCGGCGGCGGCGATGCGTCATCGCCACCGAAGAATCGCTGCTCCGAAAGTCTGGCTACGTAATCGAGATGGACACGGACGCGGAGGGAAGGCTCGAACGCACCCATGTGACGACTTACTCGGCATGGCGCTAGCCGTTCCTACGCGACGAAAGAAATCGCATGCAGAGATGATTCGTGTCATCTCGGAATTTATCGTGTCCGATGACTTGAGAACCGCTACGACAAGGTTATGCAACAATGCGCCCAAGCCGCTGGAGAGAAAGTATGAAAAAGCATCTCGCCGTGTTGCTGCTGATCGTGGGCCTTGTCTGTAATGCGCCCACGCTCGCCCAATCCTCCAAGTCGCCCTTGCTCGGAAAATGGGTGCTCGATGTCGCAAGCATGCCGGCGCCGCCCGCGCAGCGGCCGAAAAGCGCCTCTCTCACCTACAGCGATGTGGGCAAGGGCAAGTGGCAGACGAATGCCGATATCGTCGGCGGCGATGGGCATGACATCCACGCCGTCGCCATCTATCCGCTCGACGGAACCGCAGCCCCACGCAAAGGCTACCCGACGGTCGACACCACGGCCGTATGGCTGCCGGCGCCGAACGTGATGGTCGCCGCGTTCTACTTGAAGGGAATGCCACGCACGACGCGTACCTACACCGTCGCCCCTGACGGCAAGACGATGACCGAAACCATGGTCTGGTTGAACATCAACGGCGAACCCGCGATCACGATGAACCGCTTCAACCGCGCGGAGCAGCAATGACGTGTTGGTGGCGTTTGCCGTAGCGCTGCGCTGGCGGTTGCGGCACAAGGCCGAGCAATAATTTAGGCCACGTACGGCCACGACGACCACCTCCAGGAAATGCGCAACTAGGACGAGACCGACGCGGATCCGTCGCACTCAAGTGGGGCGAAGGCCGGGGCTGGCGCCTCTACTGTGCCAAGAACCCGTTGGCGGCCTGCGAGCACTCGGTGGTCACTGAAAAGCCGGTCGTGGTGAATGTCGACTAGGACGGGAGGCGTCGGGCAGTTCCACAATCTGACAGTCCTCCGCACGAGCTCGCATCAAGGCTAGACAACATGTCAAACAGTCATCTCTCGACCCGTCATCTCGACGCGCTGAAGGAACAGCTACGGGAACTGAAGGAAGCACAACCGCCACATCCTTGGCGCGAAGTAGCGACTATTGCTGTCGCCGGTTTGCACTCCATCGGATTCGATATGGAATCCGAATATCTGCTTGTTGTTTCAAGCGCCGGCCGGGGAGTCATCGACTGTCATGCCGGGCAGAAGGTGGCACGAGACTATGAGGAGAACTACGAGGGGGAGGAATTCCTGGAGGCCAATGGCATTGGCCCACTTCAAGGAAAGAAAATTCGTACATCTGGCTTGCCGGGTGGAGGCCTACCCCTTGGTACATCCGATGGTTGGCATATTGAACTGGTAACCCTCGACTGGCCCATCAGGGAGATTATTCTCGTAGAGCCTTTTTCATCTCTCTACGGCGCCCGGTACGGAAAGCCGGCGATTTTTCATAAGATCTATGCGACGTACGAGTTGAGAGCTATTGGATTTTCGTACACGGGCAAGACGCTTGTCATTGCCACGTCAAGCGATATCGTGATCTTCTCAAGAGGTGGAAGCTGACATCCCCATTGCCTAGAAAATGAGGATATCGGCACGGATAGCCTCGATCCACCAAACTCGCTGTTGGCATCGATCCATAAATATCTGCCCCCCATGACCACATTCCAATTCCAACCCCGCTGGAAGGAAGAACTCGTCTGCACAGGCCCGGGCGGCGAATTCGTTCTGGATTTCCCGATGGGCGTGCCGACGGTCTACGTGCCCACCGAGCATGCCTGGGCGCAGAGTGCACCTGCATGGGCGCGCGATCTGTGGCCGGTGTTCAAGGCCGAGTTGGAGGCCTGGTGCCAGGCGCGCGACGTGCAGTTCTTCCTGGATGGATCGGCCAAGTGCTACGGAACCACTGCCAAGGCCTAGGTGAACACGCTGACAGCAGGCGGATGCGCGTGGCTTGGTGTCCTGGCGCGCCATCGCAGCAAGGTCTCCAATGAGTCAGAGTGCAGAGCGCGCTGAAGCGACGAACGTCCCGCTGTATCACCTGATCACGCCGGAATCGCACGAGGTGCTCGGCCCGTGGGCGGATGCGTTTCCGGCGTATACCGTGGTGGTCGGCTATTCGAGTCTCGGTCACTTCTTTCTGCATGATCCGGCCAGCCAGGATTACGCGGTGCTGCATCCGTTCAAGGCTGCCGGCAAGTCGTATGGCGCGCATGCCTCCACCGCGGCGTTCGAGGCGGCCATCCTGCGCGATCCGGGCTTCGAGGAGTATGTGTTGCGCGGCGAACACGTGCGGGCGATCGCGGCGCGTCTTGGCCCGTTGAAGCTCGGGCAGATCTATATCCCGCAACCGTATCCGACGCTGGGCGGAACGGAAGCGCCCGAGACGTACGACAAGGGCGATGTATGGGTCTTTGCGGACCTGGTCGCGCAAAGCGTGGGGTTGTGACGCAAACTGGAATGAAGCCGCGGGAGGCGATCTTCTAGCGAGAACCCAGGCGGCATTGGATCGCCGCCTGGATCAAACGCAACGCCAGCACCGCAGAGGCCGCGCCTCAGTGCTTCGCCGTCTTGCGCCGGTACACGCCATTGAAGCTGACGTTGGCGCCGCCGCACTCCAGGTTGTCCGAGGCCACCAGCAGATCGCCGACCAGCTGCAGGCGGACCTTGCAGTCGTCCTGGGTGAGTTCAAGCCGATTGCCTTCGGGAAAGCCGCGCGCGGTGACGGCGCCAAGGTGCGGCCCACCAGGCGCTTGATCTGGGCTCGGGTTGGCGCTGGGCCAGTAGGCATCGCCGTTGGCGGTGATGGTGCCGTCGCCGTTGGCGATCAGTTGCAGTTCGTTGTCGCCGTCGTGCCACTGGCCGACCCAGGCCTGCGGCTTCGGTGCGGCCGTCGCCGGCAGCGGCTGCACGCTCGACGCCGCCACCCAGCCGGCGCTGCCGCCGACCTTGTTGGGGTAGAACGCGCAGACGAAGCCGCCCTGGCGCTGCGCCAGGATCACGGTGTCGTCCTTGACCACATAGGCGCGCTGCCGGCACGCGGCCTCGCCCTTGGCCGGGCAACCGTCGTCGTCGTTGAGCAGGTACAGGCGCGGCACTGCGACCTTGGCGAGCGAGAACCCGGCCGTACTCATGGGGAAGCCGCCGTTGCGGCACATCGCCGTGTCCTCGTCCGGCGCCGCGTAGGCCAGTGCGGGAACCGCCAAAAAGGCGAGCAGCCAGGTCTTGTGCATCACAGTCGCTCCAGAGGTGGGGCAATAGTGTGGTGCATGCCGGGTGAACCGGTGGCGAGCGAATCAGTAGGTTAGGACATCATGCTGCCCGCTGGACACCGTCGCTGTGGTGCGTGGCGTGGCCTCCGTAACCCATGCGCGCCGGCCAGCCGCAGCGACGCCGAGGAACACCTCGACCAGTAAGGTGGCTGCCATCAGGCACGCCGTGGGGATACCTTGCCGCGGTCCAGATTTCAGAGGGTGGTGGAATGGCAGTGAAGTACCAGGCGGGCGATGTCTTCGCGATCCCGTCGGATGCTGGAACGTACGCGCTCTGCCAAGTGCTGTGGGCGCCGCAGGGCGACTATCGCAAGGTGGTCGGCTTCTGTGTGCTGGAACAGCAGGCATCGGAACCGACGCTTGGCGCGTCGCCGACACGGCCGCTGCCGGTGCGCGATGGCGACAAGGACATCCGATTGCTGTTCACCGGCACCCAGAAACTCAGGAGCGGCGAATGGCAGATCGTCGGCCACGCGCTGCTGCCCCAAGACGCCAGGGAGTTGCTGACCTTCCATATCGCCGGCGCCCTGCACGAAGGCGACAGCTTCGTGCGGATGCTGTCGGTGGACGAGTACGCGCGCTATCCGTCGATGTCGGTGCTCGGATTCGAACTGGTGCAACGGCTGCTGAGCGAGAGCCGCTGATCGGGGGCGTGGGCCGTTGACGGCCAGTGGCCGCTCGGCGAGCATCGCATGCAGCCTCGGCGCAGGGGCGTGACCAACGCCGCACATCACTTCTGTCTGGATCAGGTGACACCATGCCCGCAAGCCTGTTGACCGAGGTCGTCCTGCGCCCGCTGGTCGAGATCGTCCTCTACGGTCTGTGCTATGTCGTCGGCATGCTCGTGGTACCGACGTTCTCGTTCGGTTACTACAGTGTCGAACCGTGGAGCAGCAAACGGCGCAGCAAATCCGGCAAGCGCAGCGCGTACCTGGCCCCACGCGTGGTCTCGGCCGACGCGGCGGCCTTCTGGGGAGGGTTTGCCCTGGTGGGCTTTGGGCTGTTGGGCTATGCGCTGTGGCAGGCAGCGGGGACTTAACCCCGAAGCGGCCACACAGCGCTACGCTTGCTGTCGACTGCAACGGATTGCACCTACTCATGCCTCACTCGGCCACCTGCTTCACCACGCGTTACACGCTGTCGACCTTGCGCGATCAGATCGACGAGCGCCCCGAACTGGTGATGGCGTTGGAGTGCATGATCGAGGTGGAAGAGGAGCACTTCCCGGACCCACCAACCCTCGCGGCGCTGTCGCATCTGGCGCAGTGCTCGGCATGCCAGGCCTGGAGCGCCGCCTGGATGGACGCGCAGTTCCCGGAGCGGGTGGCGTGGCGCGAGCGAATCGCACGCTACTGCTGCAGCAGCATGTTCGCGGCGGTGACCAAGCCGGACAGGATCGTGCGGATCGGCTTCGAGTTGTTCCGTGGCGAGGATCCGACTTGGTACCTCAATGATGCGATCTGTGTGCAGTTCTGTCCGTGGTGCGGGCAGCGCCTGCCCGATCGTCCGTTCGAGCCGGATCTGGAGCCGGAGCCGGAGCCGGAGCAAACACCGTGAGGCTGTGCCGCCGCTGCGTCGCCACGACGGCGGCAGGGCTGCCGCGACGGTCGATCGCCCTGTGGCTGCTCAACCGGCTTGCGGATCCGTCGCACGACCACGCTGCTTGCCGCGTGGCGATGTCGGCGCTTGGCGGTGTGCGATGAAGCAGCGCCTGCTCGCCCTCGCGATCGCGCTGCTGTCCGCCGGTTGGGTGCTGCCGCTGTGGTGCGGTGTCGAGGCGTGGCTGACGTTCTGGCAACGCGGGGGCACAGCGTCGTTGCAAGGTGGTCCTCCCGGCGACTCGTTTCCGTACCTGGCCTTCGCCTCGGCCTGCAGCAAGGTCGCCAGCGTCTGGCTTGCCGTCGCAATCGGCATCTGGGCGTATCTGGGCGCGCGTGCCTGTCTACGACAGATGCGATGAGTTGTCATGCGCCCGTGCTGCAATGGGTCCGGCCGGTCGCTGCACCACGGTGTCGGTCCCCGGTGGCAGGGCGCTGCGAGAGATGCCCATGTGCCGCAGACGGCGATGCCGGCCGCCACCGGGTTGCATGACGTGCCGCACCGTTGTCCACCTGGGCGGCCGTGCATGCGTTACCTTCCTGGACCGCCCATCCGCGTCTGCTCGCCATGACGCAGCCGCGCCGAAGCGCGCGTCCGCCCCCCGATCGTTCGAGAGTCAAGCTGCCGCATGCATCCTGTCATCCATTTCCGCTCCCGCCTGCTCGAGGTGAGCGCCGAGCCGGAGAATCCGATCAATCCGATCCGCGGCAGCTCGCTGCTGGACTGGCTGCGCGTGCGTGTGGGCGACGCCATGGTCCTGTCCGAGCCGGACCCGGAGGACTGGGGCTGGGCCTCCGAAGCGGAATGCCAGGGGCGCACCTACCTGGTCGGCGCCTACGCCGAGGAAGAGGTCGATGGCAACCATACCTGGATGCTGCAGATCGAGAAGGAGCGCTCGTTCTGGGAGCGGCTGCTCGGCCGCCATGCGATGCGCGACGACGATCCGTGCTTTGCGCGGCTGCATGCGCTGATCGCGGCGGAACCGCGGTTCACCGACGTGGTGGTGGAACGCGAATCCTGACCGCCGGTAGGGCTGCGCGACGCGATGGCGCGGACTGCAGCACACGTGCCATCGCGCTTGGGTATGCTCGGCGGTCCCTCTCCATCCGCGTGCCACCATGCCGATCCGTACCCTGTCGCTGTTCCCGTTGCTGCTGATCGGCACCTCGCCCGAGCTGATGGCGGCGCCCAGGCATTGCCTGCCGTATGGCCCGACTCAGGTCACCCTGTCCGGTATTCTGGCGCCGTCGCCCACCGACGCCGCCCCGCCTACTGTCCCGCACACGCATGCGCATCCGGACGCCGCTGCCGGTGCGGCAGCGACCCAGGAAGAGGTACTGATCCTGCCGCAGCCGCTGTGCGTGGCGGCGTCGGCGGATGGGCGCCAGCCGCGCTACGAGCAGGTGCGCCAGCTGCGGCTGGCGGTCACCGCGGACCAGGCCGCACACCTGCGCGAAGAAGGTGTCGGCCAGGTGGTGAGGGTGACCGGAACCCTGGCGCATGCGCCGATCGGGCCGGATGCACCGCCGCTGCGCTTGAGCGTGCTCGGGGTGGACAGCGACTGAAGGATGCCCTGGTGACGCGCTTTCGCTGCGATTTAGCGGCATGTGTCGTGGCCTT
>NZ_JAXGGH010000020.1:0-2750 GCF_034105425.1 Xanthomonas sp. LF06-19
CGCCGCGGCGGCGACGGCCAGGTGCTTGATCTCGCTGTTCATCGCGGTCAGGTTGCGCTTGACCGTGTCCATGGTTTCGGTGAGCACCGCCTTTTCGCCGGGCAGCCGATCCATGTCCTCGGACAGGTCGCCGATGGCATAGCGGCCCATGATCTGCGCCAGACGCTCGGTCACCGCGATATGCGAGGCGACCAGCGCGTTGCTGTCGTGGACCATGCGCCCGTAGTCGCCGGGGAAGCTGCTCTCGTCCATGCGGTAGCTGATCTCGCCGGCATCGTGGCGCTGGGCCATCTCCTTCTGTGCGTCGAGCACCGCGCGCAGCTGCTGCTGCATGCGCTGCAGCGATCCCAGCAATTGTCCCAGCTCGTCGTTGCGCGCGTATTGGATGCGGCTGTCCAGGCGGCCGGCGGCCACTGCGCTGGAGACTTCCACCGCGCTGGCAAGCGGCTTGACCACCAGCCGGCGCAGCAGCAGGTAGAGGCCGCCGCTGAGCAGCAGCGCCGCGCACAGGCCGACCGCGGCGATGGTCCACAGCAGGTTGCGGGCCTGCGCCATCAGCACCGCCTTCGGCACCGCGACACCCAGCGCGAAATGCTCCTGCGCCTGGCCGATCTGCAAGGGCACGTAGATCTCGACATCGGTATCGCCGGTCTTCGCATCGACGGTCTCGCGGTCGACGGTCTCGCCCTTGGCGATCTGGGCGAGCAAGGCACGGCTCGCGGCGTCATCGAGCCTCTTGCCGACCAGTGCAGGGTCGCGGTCGGCGATGATCGCGCCGCCAGGCGAAAGTAGACGTACGTGTCCGACGCCGAGCGGGTGCAATTTCGACAGGCGTTCCTGCAGCTTGGCGAGGCCGATGTCGGTATTCATCACCGCAAGCAGCTTGCCGTTCTCGATCACCGGGGTGCTCAATGTCGTAATCAGGACCTTGCTGCCGCCGATATCGTAGTAATACGGTTCGATCAGCGCCTGCCTGCGTTCCTTGCTCGGGCGCAGGTACCAGTCGCCAGCGCCCGGGGTGGCGTAGTCGAGCTGTGGCTGGCGGATCAGCTTGTCGCCTTGCCAGGCCCAATAGACCATGTAACGGCCGCTGGCGTCATGCCCCTCGCTGCCCGCGTACTGCGCATCCTTTCCATCGAATGCCTGCGGTTCCCACATCGTCCCCATGGCGGTCCAATCGGGATGTTGCTGCAGTTCTCTGCGCATGATCTCGCTGGCGTTCGCGCGCGCATTGCCGTCCTGGGTGCGCTGTACCAGCATGGCGTTTGCCAGTGCCTGGTTGGCGGAAAACGCGGTGTTCATGTCGCCTGCGATGCGCTTGGCTTCCAGGTAGGCGGCGTTGGTCATGCCGGCCTTGGCCGAGGTCAGCAGCGCTTGGCTGCTTTTTGCGTAGATCAGGAGCGCGGTGATGCCGAAGCACAGGGCCGCGATTGCAGAGACACCAATCATCAGGCGCGTGACGACGCTGCTGGTGCGATGGGGGCGGGGCATAGTCATGTCTTTCCTCAGGTCGATATGAGATGGGGAGGGGCATGTATGGGCGGGTGGTCATGTGCCATACGTAACGTGAATGCGACTTTGGTTTTGCGTTTATCTGCAACGAATCACATAACTTGATCTTTTTTTTCGAGTGGGTTGATCGAAATACGCCGGGATCGGCTGACGTGCCAGGGAGAGGCGGATGGCGCGAGCCGCATGTCCTGATCCAGGACCGACAGGCGTACAGTGCCCAGTCCGTCGATTCGGTCGGCAGCCGGGACGCGGGAACGCGGATGCTCGGAACCGGCTGGTGGGGACGTCGGCGGGACGAGGAAGCGCTTGCCCCTGGCGGAGAAGCGTCAGAAGCGTCTTCCCGAACGTAGTTGGCGGGTTCCTTGCCGGACGCTCCGGGTGTTTGACGCAGTGCGGCCCTACGCGCCATGCCGGTGCAATGACCGCTTGCCGTTGAGTGACGGCGCTTGGGCGCTCTTCAGCACGATCCAGGCTTGAACACTGGAGTGGAGGGGCATGTGCCTGCGAAGTCGGCAGGCATCGGGGCGTTCTGTGAAGCAGAACGCCGAGCTGCAAAGAGGCAAAGACGGTGCGGCAAGACGATACGGTGGCCACGCCGTTGTCGGCGTGGCCACCCGGCCGATCAGAACTCTTGCCAGTCGGTGTTGGCGCCGACGGCGACAACGGCACGCTTGGGTGTGGTGCGTGCGCCTTGTGCGACGGGTTTGACCGGCGCCTTGGCCGGTCGCTTGGTGCCGGCAGTGACGAGCGCGGCCGGCGGTGCGGAACTGCGCGGTGCCGTCGGCGCCTGCTGGTCGATCTTGAACAGGGCCACGGCCTGGCTGAGCTGGCCGGCCTGGTCTTCCATCGAACGCGCGGCGGCGGTGGCTTCTTCGACCAGGGCGGCGTTCTGCTGGGTGGCTTCGTCCATCTGCATCACGGTCTGGTTGACCTGCTCGATGCCGGCCGACTGTTCCTGCGAGGCGGCGGAGATCTCGCCCATGATGTCGGTGACGCGCTGCACCGAGGCCACGATCTCGTGCATGGTCTTGCCAGCCTGGTCGACCAGCGCCGAGCCCTGGGCGACGCGGCCGACCGAGTCGTCGATCAGGTCCTTGATCTCCTTGGCCGCACTGGACGAGCGCTGGGCGAGGGTGCGCACTTCGCTGGCGACCACGGCGAAGCCGCGGCCCTGCTCGCCGGCACGCGCCGCTTCCACCGCCGCATTCAAGGCCAGGATGTTGGTCTGGAAGGCGATG
>NZ_JAXGGH010000021.1:0-1168 GCF_034105425.1 Xanthomonas sp. LF06-19
GTAGGAGTCAACTGTCATGCACCTGCGATGACAGGAGGAGCGTACGGGGCCTGATCGCGCGCGATGGCATTGAGCCAGCGCAGGAACTTGTGCATGCAGGCGACGATGGCGACCTTGGCCGGCTTGCCCGCTGCGCGCAGACGTGCGTAGGTGTTGGCCAAGGGGGATTTGGCGCGGATGCTGGCCCAGGTGGCCATGTACAGCACGCGCCGCACGTCGGCACGTCCGCCTTTGATGCGGCGCTGGCCTTTCCAGCAACCGCTGTCGTGATTGAACGGGGCCAGCCCGACCAGGGCAGCGAGCTTGCGTGGCGGCAGCGTGCCCAGCTCTGGCAGCCGCGCGGCCAGAACCGCGCGCAGGATCGTCCCGAGCCCAGGCACCTTGGGTAGGCTCGAGCAGGTCTTGCCCTGCTGCTCGATCTCCTGCGTCAACGTCTGGATCTGCTGGTTCAGCAGGGCGATCACCTCTCGGCAGCGGTGTTGCGCCTTGGCGCTGGTAATGTGTTCCAAGCGCCGCCGATGGGCATCGCGCTGGCCCACCAGGGTGGCACGCAGGTCCAGCAGTTCGCGAAGAGACTGCTGGTGCCCGGGCACCACGGGCGTGGGGGTGGTCGGGATGTGCTGGGCGGCGATGGCCAGCAGGCGCGCGTCCAGGGCATCGGTCTTGGCATGCAGGCCCAAGGCCTGGGCGAGCTTGCGCGGACGATCGGCGGCCATCCGCACTGCCGGCAGGTCCGCCTCTCGGAGCACCTGCAGCACGGCATGTTCGTAGCCGCCACTGGCTTCCAGCACGATCCGCTCGCAGTCCATCCCAGCCAGACGTTGGGCCAGCGCACGCTGCCCCTGTGGCGTATTGGGCTGGGTCCAGGCCTGCTCGTCCGGCAGGACATGAATGACCAGCTCAGCCTTGGATACATCGATCCCGACATGGCGCCGCATAGACGTTCTCCGCAGTAGACTCATGGACGAGAGCGCTCCTGCCGATGCCCATGCTTGTGGAGTTCGAGCTCGTCACTCGGGCAACTGTTCGGGCTTGTCAGGCAGGAGAACCGGAGTGCGGCGGCGCTGACTCCTACTCGTGCTTGCTGGCACTGCGGCTAAACGGCCTGCCGCACTCCGCTCTCACCTACAACGATAGACCCTTATTTGACACAAGCGGCTTCAGCCGC
>NZ_JAXGGH010000022.1:0-959 GCF_034105425.1 Xanthomonas sp. LF06-19
AGCCAGCCGCAACGCACCACCGGGCCCCTCCGCAAGGAGGGGCTTTTTTTGTTTCCTCTTCCCGCGACGGGCCGTCGCATCCCGGAGGAAGCGTCATCTCCGCGCGTTGCCGGTCCTCGACGCCGAAGGCGAGCGCTGCCATGACTGGCAGGGCGACGGCCAGCTGACAGCGTGGCCACGCTATTCGCGGCGATCCCGTGCATGCGACCCGTTATGCGGGATCGACGGGAGACAGCCATGGCCACCGACCGCCTGCGCTGTCGCGCGACACGTGACCAGTGGGCTGGATGGCGGTCAGCAGTTGGCGATGACCGTGGCCGCACTTCAAGATCGCCTGTCATGCGTCATCAACGCAGTGCACGACCTGAAAGCGCGCTGGCATTGCCTACATCGCCGGACAACCGACGCTCCTTCTACTTCATCGCCATGGACGGCCGTAAGGCGATCAGACAGGTAGAGGGAGAGATGGCCAAGCCGTCGCGTCGCGATGCGCTGCGTACCGGCAGGTCAAGCGTTCGCGTCGTCGACGCGACACACGATCGAGAACATCGCGCGCATCGCCCTCGGCGCGATCCAGGCCGCTCTTTCCCCGACTTGTGCAAGACGCCTAAAGTTTGACGAAGCGCGGCCGAAACAAGCCTTTCGCCGCGTTTCTGGTGTCACGCAAATCGCCGAAACGCCAAATTTTCGGCAGTAAATCCCTAAAGGTTGCGCACCGACTGCCGTTACTTATACCAGCAGCGGCACTGGCCAATTGATGGCCCCCTGCGGAGGCTCCAGGCACCAATGGGTTGCCGGACAAATCGCTTAGAGGAGATATCAAAATGGCACAGGTCATCAATACCAACGTAATGTCGCTGAACGCTCAGCGGAACCTCAACACCACCAGCGCCAGCCTGGCGACGACGATCCAGCGCCTGTCCTCGGGCCTGCGCATCAACAGCGCCAAGGACGACGCA
>NZ_JAXGGH010000023.1:0-806 GCF_034105425.1 Xanthomonas sp. LF06-19
GTGCCGTTGAGGGTCCCGCCGGTGGTCGCCACCGCCGCGGCCGTGCTGCTGCCGCTGCCCAGCGCCACGGCGCCGGCCTGCGCCGCCGCCGCGCCTGCGCCCAGCGCCACGGCGTTGGCCACGGCCGAATCGTTCGCATCGCCCGCCACCGCCCTATTGCCCAGTGCCACCGCGCTGTCGCCGTACGCGTTCGCCGCCGCTCCCACCGCGGTGCTTTGGGCGCCAATAGCATTAGCGAAGGCCCCTATCGCCATACCATCCTTGCCGCTGGCAAGGGCAGAGACACCCATAGCCATGGCATCTTTGGCGATAGCCTGGGCGCTGGTGCCGAAAGCGCTGCTGTAGACGCCGCTGGCGTTGGCGCCGGTGCCGAAAGCGCTGCTGCCGCTGCTGGTGGCCTTGGCCAGGTAGCCAGCGGCGCTGCTGTAGCCGCCGCTGGCCTCGGCCAAGGTGCCGATGGCGCTGCTGGCGGCGCCGGTGGCCTTGGCCTGGTAGCCGATGGCGCTGCTGTAGTCGCCGGTGGCCTCGGACGCGTTGCCGACGCTGATGCTGTTGAGAGCTTGGGCCTTGCTGTTGTTGCCGACGGCGATGGCAGCGCCGCCGCTGGCCGTAGCCGCCTTGCCCAGTGCCACGGCGTTGACCACGGCCGGATCGTTCGCATCGCCCGCCACCGCGCCATTGCCCAGTGCCACCGCGCTGTCGCCGTACGCACTCGCCGCCGGCCCCATCGCGCTGCTGTCGGTACCGCTGGCAGTGCTGTCGGCCTTGGTCGAGTGAGTGTGGGCGTATTTCACGCCCGCGCCTTG
>NZ_JAXGGH010000024.1:0-689 GCF_034105425.1 Xanthomonas sp. LF06-19
ATCCAGCACCCGCGCCACGCCGTGGCCGGAGATGGCCCGCTCCACCTCGATCGCCACCGCCTCGTGCGTGGCATCGTCGACGATGGTCAGGGCCTTGAGCATCCGGCCCTCGGCGGTGCGGTCGAACACGAAGTCCATCGACCAGACCTGGTTGGCCGCTTCAGGCCGAAGCAACGGCTGGCGCGCGCCTAGCAGTACCTTCTTCCGCTTGCGCCGGCGCACCTGCAACCTGGCTTGCTGATACAGCCGCTCCACCCGCTTGTAGTTCACCGGCCACTGCTCCTGCCGCAGCTTCAGATAGATCATCGCGACGCCGTAGCGCTTGTAGCGCTGCGCCAGCGCCAGGATCCGCTCGCGCAGCTCGACGTTACGATCCGGACGCGGGACGTAGCGCAGCGCGCTGGCGCTCATCCGCACCACGGCCAGCGCCCGACGCTCCGTGAGCCCGCGCTCCATCAGCTGCCGCACCAGCATCCTGCGCGCCGGTGCGGTCACCACTTTTTTCGCAGGGCGTCCTTGATGACGTCGTTCTCGAACAGCTGCTCGGCCAGCAGCTTCTTCAGCCGCGTGTTCTCCGCCTCCAGCTCCTTGAGCCGCTTGGCCTCCGGCACGCTCATGCCGCCGAACTTGCTTCGCCACAGGTAGTAGGAGGCCTCGCTGAACCCGTGCCGCCGGCACAGGTCCTTCAC
>NZ_JAXGGH010000025.1:0-661 GCF_034105425.1 Xanthomonas sp. LF06-19
AACCAACTTCAACGGCACCAAACTGCTGGACGGCTCGTTCTCCGGCGCGCTGTTCCAGATCGGTGCCGACGCCGGCCAGACCATCGGCATCAACAGCATCGTCAACGCCAGCGCCGCCGCGCTGGGCAAGGCCGGCTTCGCCGCCACCCAGACCACCACCAACGCCCTGGCCTCGGGCACCGCCACCGCCAGCGGCAGCTTCTCCGGCATGGTCGTCAACGGCGTCAGCATCGCCTCGGTCTCGGTGGCCGTCGGCGACGTGGACACCAGCGTGGCCAAGAAGATCGCCTCGGCGATCAACGACAAGCTGGCCCAGACCGGCGTGTACGCCTCGGTGGACAGCAGCAACAAGCTGAAGCTGGAATCGGTCAAGGGCGGCCAGGACTTCTCGTTCACCGCGGGCTCGGCCACCGGCGCCACCGGCATCACCTTCGACCAGAGCGGCATCGCCGCCACCGCCACTGCCGCCGCGGGCACCACCAACTTCCTGAAGGACGTGGACATCTCGACCTTCCAGGGCGCGCAGAAGGCGCTGAGCATCATCGACAACGCGCTGACCTCGGTGAACTCCTCGCGTGCCGACATGGGTGCGATCCAGAACCGCTTCACCTCCACCATCGCCAACCTGAGCTCCACCTCGGAGAACCTGTCGGCCTCGCGC
>NZ_JAXGGH010000026.1:0-660 GCF_034105425.1 Xanthomonas sp. LF06-19
CGCGAGGCCGACAGGTTCTCCGAGGTGGAGCTCAGGTTGGCGATGGTGGAGGTGAAGCGGTTCTGGATCGCACCCATGTCCGCACGCGAGGAGTTCACCGAGGTCAGCGCGTTGTCGATGATGCTCAGCGCCTTCTGCGCGCCCTGGAAGGTCGAGATGTCCACGTCCTTCAGGAAGTTGGTGGTACCCGCGGCGGCAGTGGCAGTGGCGGCGATGCCGCTCTGGTCGAAGGTGATGCCGGTGGCACCGGTGGCGCTGCCCGCGGTGAACGAGAAGTCCTGGCCGCCCTTAACCGATTCCAGCTTCAGCTTGTTGCTGCTGTCCACCGAGGCGTACACGCCGGTCTGGGCCAGCTTGTCGTTGATCGCCGATGCGATCTTCTTGGCCACATCGGTGTCCACGTCGCCGACGGCCACCGAGACCGAGGCGATGCTGACGCCGTTGACGGACATGCCGGAGAAGCTGCCGCTGGCGGTGGCGGTACCCGAGGCCAGGGCGTTGGTGGTGGTCTGGGTGGCGGCGAAGCCGGCCTTGCCCAGCGAGGCGGCGCTGGCGTTGACGATGCTGTTGATGCCGATGGTCTGGCCGGCGTCTGCGCCGACCTGGAACAGTGCGCCGGAGAAGGAGCCGTCCAGCAGCTTGGTACCGTTGAAGTTGGTC
>NZ_JAXGGH010000027.1:0-545 GCF_034105425.1 Xanthomonas sp. LF06-19
CCGTCGATCACCGAGATGATGTCGGCGATCTTGCGCGAGGAGGCCTCGATCCCGCTCATGGTCTCGACCACCTGACCGACCACCGTGCCACCCTGCGAGGCGACCGACGCGGCGCCGGTGGCGAGCTGGTTGGCCTGGCGGGCGTGTTCGGCGTTCTGCTTGACCGTGGAGGTCAGCTCTTCCATCGACGCGGCGGTTTCTTCCAGGCTGGCGGCCTGCTGCTCGGTGCGGCGCGACAGGTCGTCGTTGCCGGTGGCGATCTCGCTGGCGGCGGCGTTGATGCTGACCGCGGCAGTCTGGATGCGCGCGACGATGGCGGCCAGCTGTTCGGTGGTGGCGTTGGCGTCGTCGCGCATGGTCGCGAACACGCCCTGGAACTGGCCGTGCATGCGCGCAGTCAGGTCACCGGCGGCGATCGACTGCAGCAGGGACGACAGCGCCTGCAGGTTGCCGTCGGCGGTGGCCATCAGCTGGTTGAGGCTCTCGACCATCAGGCGGAAGTCGTACTGGAAGCGTTCGGCGTCGCCACGCACGCTGAAGTCGCC
>NZ_JAXGGH010000028.1:0-520 GCF_034105425.1 Xanthomonas sp. LF06-19
CTGGTCCAACGTGCCTGCATATCCTTCTGCGCACGCTTGGCATCGCTCCAGTCCTGGCCGACGTCATCGCCCTGCTTGATCTGCGCGTTCTCTTCGCGCGTGTTGCGCTGGATCGGAGCGCTGACGATGCTGGCGTCGATGATCTGACCGCCGCGGGCAACGAACCCGGCACGTTGCAATTGCTCACCGATCGCCGCGCTGATGTCGCCCATCAGATCCTTGGTCTTGAGCCGTTCGCGCCACACCCAGATCGTCTTGGCGTCGGGCACCTTGCCGCTGTGTTCCAGTCCGAGGAATTGCTGGAAGCTGCGCCGATCCAGCACTTGGTACTCCAGCGCATCGTCGGAGAGGTTGTACAACTGCTGCAACAGCAGCAGCTTGATCATCACCTGCGTCGGCCAAGCTGGACGGCCACCGCGCTTGCCAGTACCCAAGGACAGCTTCGCGTCTACGGCGTGAGCAATCCCGGCAAAGTCGATATGCCGTGACAGCAGAGCCAGAGGATCGCCGATCTGCTGCC
>NZ_JAXGGH010000029.1:0-452 GCF_034105425.1 Xanthomonas sp. LF06-19
GAAGCATGGGGTGGCGTTCTACGGCTACAAGCTGCACGCCAGCACGGACCGTCGCTGGGGCTTCATCCGCCGTTACGACGTGAGCGCGGCCAACGTGCACGACAGCCGTCACTTCGAGCAGGTGCTGGACCCGGACAACACCGGCCGCACGGTATGGGCCGATAGCGGGTATGCCGATGCAGCGCGGGAATCAGACCTGAAAAGGCGTGGTTACCGCCCCGCGATCCAACATCAAGGGCATGCGCGCAAGCCCTTGAGCGAGGCAGCAAAGCGCCGGAACCGTCGAATTGCCAAGGATCGGGTGTTCGGCGAGCACCCGTTTGCGCGCTTGGCCCAACAAGGCGGCAAGTTCGTACGCTGCATCGGCTTGGCGCGGGCAAAGGTGGTGATCGGGCTGAAGGTCGCCAGCCATAACGTGATGCGGCTGGCACGGCTACAGGAGCGGGCCATGG